>NZ_JBHLUN010000008.1:0-181507 GCF_042433915.1 Roseomonas elaeocarpi
CCGCAACGGCGTGGCTCGCTCGCAGATGACGGTGCAGGCCTTCGGCGAGAGCCGTCCGCTGGTCGCCACCGCCGACGGCGTGCGCGAGCCGCAGAACCGCCGCGTCGAGATCGTCCTGCGCTGATCACGCGGGCGACCTCAACCGTCGCTTGACCAGGAGGGCCGGTCCGCAGGGACCGGCCCTTTCCTTTTGCGGGTCCCGCGCCGAAGCCGTCCCGCCGCCCAAAACAAAAAAGGCGCCCCCGGAGGGACGCCTTCTCAGCACGCCGTGCCGCCGGCAGGCGGCGGGCGCAGGGTCAGCGGTGGGTGGACACCGAGCGCACGCGGGCCGGACGCGCCGCGGGGCGCTCGGGCTTGGCGGCGGTCACGGCGGAACCCGTGCACTCGCTGCGGCCGTGCGGGTTGGACAGGTTGTTGTCCTCGGTCACCTTGGCCAGCGCCGCGGGCTCGACCGGCGCGGCCATGGCGGACTGCATCAGCTCGGCGCTGTTGCCGCAGAAGCGGGAGCCCATGCGGATCCCTTCCTGGGACTGCTGGTTCGCCATGTTGGTGATGTAGCCGTCCATCGCCTTCTGCCCCCCGGCCCGGCGATAGCTGGCGTCGATCACCTTGATGGCGCTGCTCAGCTGCGAGCTGTAGCGCGTCACGAAGGCGTTGTAGACGTCCTCATGCTTGCAGCTGAGCGCCACGACCATCATCTGGCTCTGCAGCGCGCGGACGTCGAAGGCCGTCTTTTCGGCCGGTTGCAGGCAGGCGCCCTGTGCGAATACGGGCGAGGCAGCGCCGACGAAGGCCGAAACCAGGCCGGCGAGCAGGAAGCGGGACGGCATCATCGCAGCCGGTGTCTCCGATCAAAAGCATCGAGGGCACCCCCTGCCCCCGCCGCTGCTATAGCTCCTGGCAGCGGGGCTGCACAGGAAAGATTGTGGCGCACGCATCCCCATGGGAAGCAACGGCTTGGCGCCCGTTGCCGAAATGCCATGGCAGCCGGCCTCAGCGGGGCTTCCGCTGCTGCAGCCGACCTAGCCGCGACAGTTGGCGGTCCAGGAAGCCCAGCGTCGCCGCCGAGTCCTCGCTGCCGTCCGCCATCCAGTAAGCCAGCACGCTGCCGTACAGCGCTGCCAGCGTCGCCCGGCGGGTGTAGCGGGACAGGTCAGTGGACACGTCGCCGGCGGCCACCCAGGTCGCGTCGGCGGTCCGCAGCGTCGTCCTGAGCATCACCCTGGCGTTCCAGGGTAGCGATAGCGTCGCCAGCCCCTGCCGGACGGCCTCCTTGTGGGGGGCCGCCTGCCCGATGCGGCGGGCAATCAGCGCCCGGATGCGGCCAGGCGTGCGCAGACCTTCCAGCTGCGCCCCCTCGGCCATGCGGCGGTCCGCCAGGTCGCACCAGGCTTCCAGCGCGCCCAGACCGCCCCGGGGAAAGAGCCAGTCGGGCGTTTCCGGCGCTAGCCCGAGCGACGCCGCCCCTTCACGCAGCGCCTGCGTGGTCCAGCCGAGGCGGGCGACGTGCGGCAGGCTGGCCTGGAGCAGCGCGTCGCGCTCCGCACTCCGCTCCACCGGCGGCAGGGCCAGGATCACGACAGATTGCCTTGGGGTGCCCCCTGGGGTGCCCCCTGGGCCGTTCCGGCGGAGGCCTGGGTGCCCTTGGCCGCGGCGTCCTCGGTCCGCCGATGGGCCGCGGCGGCGCGCGTGAGCTCCTCGTTGAAGCCCAGCAGCGATAGGTCCGTCATCCGCATCGGGTACATGGTGCCCTCGAGGTGGTCGTACTCGTGCTGCAGCACCCGCGCGGCCATCCCCTCGGCCTCGCCCGAGATGGTGTTGCCGTTGAAGTCCGTGGCGCTCCAGCGCACCCGCCGGGCGCGGGGCACGCAGCCGCGCAGGCCGGGGATCGACAGGCAGCCCTCCCATCCCGGCTCGGTCGGCTCGTCCAGCAGCTCGAGCGTGGGGTTGATCAGCCCGCGCCCGCCCTCGAACTCCCGCACCACGAAGAGGCGCAGCGGCACATGGACCTGCGGCGCCGCGAGGCCCAGGCCGTTGGCGTCGATCATGGTCTCGATCATGTCCTCGATCAGCCGCCCGATCTCGGGGTCGGTCGGATCCTCGACGGGTTCGGCGCGCTGCAGGAGGACCGGATGGCCCATTCGCGCGATCTTGAGGATGGCCATGGCGTGTTCCCGTGGAAATCTTGAGCAGGAATGCCAGATTGGCCCGGTGCCACCGGCTGGGAAGGCCTTCCAACCGCGATCGTGACGTGTTATCGGCCGCGCTCCCGAGAGCGGACCGTCGCGTCCGTGATTCGGCACGTCTTCAACCAACGTCACCCCTAGCAGGAGGACCGAGCCGAGTGCAGGTCGTCGTCCGCGACAACAATGTCGATCAGGCGCTGAAGGCGCTGAAGAAGAAGCTCCAGCGCGAAGGCGTCTTCCGCGAGATGAAGCTTCGCCGCCACTACGAGAAGCCGTCCGAGCGCCGCGCCCGCGAGGCCGCCGAGGCCGTCCGCCGCGCCCGCAAGGTCGAGCGCAAGCGCCTGGAGCGCGAGGGCTTCTGAAGCCCTCCCCCGTCCTCCGGGACGGGTGACCGCCGAGACATACAGATCGCGGCATGGGGTGACCCATGGGCCGCGATTTGTCGTGTCGGTGTCCCGCCCGCGAGGCGGATGAACAACCCCACCGCCCCGTTGCCGGGATGATGGGGCCGTGTGCCCTCAGTGCTGCAGGGCCTGCACGATCTGCTGCGTCACCTTCTTGGCGTCACCGAAGAGCATCATCGTGTTGTCGCGAAAGAACAGCTCGTTCTCCACGCCGGCGTAGCCGCTGGACATGCCGCGCTTGACGAAGAACACCGTCCTGGCGCGCTCCACGTCTAGGATCGGCATGCCGTAGATGGCCGAGGACTTGTCGGTCTTGGCCGCCGGGTTGGTCACGTCGTTGGCCCCGATCACGTAGGCCACGTCCGCCTCGGCGAATTCCGGGTTGATCTCCTCCAACTCCTTCACGTCGTCGTAGGGCACGTTGGCCTCGGCCAGCAGCACGTTCATGTGCCCGGGCATGCGGCCGGCCACCGGGTGGATGGCGTATTCCACCGAAGCACCTTCCTTCTTCAGCAGGTCCGCCATCTCGCGCAGCACCTGCTGCGCCTGCGCCACCGCCATGCCGTAGCCCGGCACGATGATGATCCGGCCGGCGTTGCGCATGATGAAGGCCGCGTCCTCCGGCGAGCCGGACTTCACCGGCCGCGCCGGCTGCTGCGCCGCGGCCGGTCCCGCCGTAGCTGCCGCGGCCTCGCCGCCGAAACCGCCCAGCAACACGTTGATGATGGAGCGGTTCATGCCCTTGCACATGATGTAGCTCAGGATCGCGCCCGAGGCGCCGACCAGCGCGCCGGTCACGATCAGCAGGAGGTTGCCCACCGTGAAGCCGATGCCCGCCGCCGCCCAGCCGGAATAGCTGTTGAGCATCGACACCACCACCGGCATGTCCGCGCCGCCGATGGGGATGATCAGCAGGAAGCCCAGCGCGAAGCTGAGGATCGCGATCAACCAGAACAGCAGCCCGCTGCCGGTGGCCACGAAGCTGATCACCAGCACCAGCAGCAGCAGGCCCAGCCCGGCATTGATCCAGTGCTGCCCGCCGAAGGTGATCGGCGCGCCCGACATGGTGCCCTGGAGCTTGCTGAAAGCGATCACCGAGCCCGAGAAGGTAACCGCGCCGATCGCCAGGCCCAGCGACATCTCCACCAGCGACTGCCCGTGGATGTCGCCCGGAACGCCGATGCCAAAGCTCTGTGGGGCGTAGAAGGCGGCCGCCGCGACGCAGACGGCGGCCAGGCCCACCAGCGAGTGGAAGGCGGCCACGAGCTGCGGCAGCGCCGTCATCTCGATCCGGTTGGCCAGGACCGTTCCAACCGCACCGCCGATCACCAGCCCGGCGATCACGATGGCGACGCCGCCGCCCGACATGCCGGGCTGCGCCAGGGTCGCCAGCACGGCGATGGCCATGCCGATCATGCCAAACAGGTTGCCGCGCCGGCTGGTGACGGGGCTGCTCAAGCCGCGCAGCGCCAGGATGAACAGGACCGAGGCGACGAGGTAGGCCAGGGTCGAGAGCGTGTGCGCCATGGGACCGCTCAGCCCTTGCGCCGGAACATCGCGAGCATTCGCCGCGTCACCAGGAAGCCGCCGACGATGTTCACCGACGCCAGCGTCACGGCCAGGAAGCCGAAGACCTTGGCCGCGACCGAGTCGCCCAGCCCCGTCGCCATGATCGCGCCCACCACGATCACCGAGGAGATGGCGTTGGTCACGCCCATCAGCGGCGAGTGCAGCGCCGGGGTGACGTTCCACACGACGTGGTAGCCGACGAAGCAGGCCAGCAGAAAGATCGTCAGCAGCAGCAGGAAAGGCTCCGCCGTGGCCGCGCCCTGCGCCACCGCGTCCATCGCCGCCGGCCCGTGCTGTTCCGCCAGGCTCCGCGCTTCCCGCGCCAGGGCGATGGCCTGGTTCGCGGTCGCCTCCGCCCGGTTGGCGAGTTCCGTTGGGTTCATCTGTCGGGCGCTCCTCAGGCGGAACGGAGTTGCGGGTGGACCACGGCGCCGCCCTGCGTCAGCAGCACGCCGTGCACGATCTCGTCCCCTTCGGGCAGCTTCGGCGCCCCGGCGTCCCAGTCCCAGAAGGTGGAAAGGAAGGTCAGCAGGTTGCGCGCGTAAAGGCTGCTGGCGGAGGATGGGATGCGGGCGGCCCAGTTGCGCCAGCCCAGCACCTTCACCCCGTTCGCGGTGGTGATCATCTCGCCCGGCACCGTGGCGGCGCAGTTGCCGCCGGCGTCGGAGGCGATGTCCACCACCACCGAGCCCGGCTTCATGGAGGCCACCATGGCCTCGCTCAGCAGCACCGGCGCCCGCCTGCCCTGCACCAGTGCGGTGCAGACCACGATGTCGGCCTTGGCCGCGGCGACGGCGACCACCTCGGCCTGCTTGCGCAGGTAGGTCTCGCTCAGCGCCTTGGCGTAGCCGCCGGTGGTCTGTGCCGCGGCGCTTTCCTCATCCTCCACGCCCACGAAGCTGGCGCCGAGGGACCTGATCTCCTCCTTCGCGGCGGGCCGCACGTCGGAGGCAGAGACGCGCCCGCCCAGCCGCCGGGCCGTGGCGATGGCCTGCAGGCCGGCGACGCCGGCGCCCAGCACCAGGACGTTGGCGGGCGCGATGGTGCCGGCGGCCGTCATCAGCATGGGGAAGCCGCGGTCGAAGGCGGCCGCGCCCTCGATCACCGCGCGGTAGCCGGCGAGGTTCGCCTGCGAGGACAGGACGTCCATGCTCTGCGCCCGGGTGATGCGCGGCAGCAGCTCCATCGAGCAGGCGGTCAGCCGCTTGAGCGCGTAGGCGGCCGCACGCTCCGTCACCGCGAAGGCTTCCAGCATGCCGACCAGCATGGCGCCGTCGGGGATCAGGGCGAGCTCGTCGACCTCGCCCTCGCCGGCCGTCAGGGGCGCGCGGACCTTGAACACGATCCCGGCCCCCGCCAGCACCGCAGCCGTGTCGGGCGCGATCTCGGCCCCCGCCTCGCGATAGGCGGCGTCCGGGAAGCCGCTCGCAACGCCTGCGCCGCTTTCCACCGCCACCGTGAGGCCGAGGCCGATCAGCTGCCGCACGGTCTCGGGTGTCGCCGCCACGCGGGCCTCGGTGGCCCGTCTTTCCTTCGGTACGGCCAGTTTCATGCCGCCTCCCACGCTTCGTTCCCTTCTGCGCACGATCACCGGGCGCGCGGAGGGCCGCAAGGCATGAAGATGTCCCGGCGGGGAAGAAAGGTCTCGCCCGAAGCCGAGTGGGGGCGAAGTGCGTCAGCCGGGGCGGAAGACGTGGCGGTCTGCCACCGGCCAACGCCACCGCGCAGCTAAGCATCGCGCGGCAATGCGGCAGCGGGGCCACGAGGCCGCCCCGCCACCTTTCACCGGCGCCTGCAGCAGCACCGGTCGGGAAACCTGCTCAGCTCTGCTTCATCTTGCCGATGGTGTCGTTCGGAACGCCGGCGAAGTTGTTGGACAGCAGGTAACGCGGGCTCGACTGCACCCACTTGTCGAGGTCAATCTCCTCGAACTTGCCGTTGTCCCAGGTCTGCACAATCTCCAGGTCCTCGCTGCCGCTGTTGCGGATGCAGTGCCCGAAGCCTTGCGGGATGTAGGCGACGTCACCCGGCCCGAACTCTGCCACCTTGCCACGGCCACCCGATCCGAACAGCGCCACCTGCCCCTTGCCACGCAGGTAGTAGTGCCATTCGTTGGCGTTTACGTTCCAGTGCAGGTTCCGCTGCTCGCCCGGCTTGATGGTCATCACACCGCCCGACATGCTCTTCGAGACCGGCCACTCGTCCACGGTGGCGAGGCGGAAGGTGCCGCCATCGAAGTCGCGCGCTGCCCTGCTGTCGCGGAGCAGCCGGAACTTATGCGTCGACTCACGCGGCCAGGGCGCGTCGAGCGCGTCGGAAAGGGGAATCACCGGCCCGGCCTGGATGTAGGTCTCGCCCTTCGGGAAAGCGTCGAACAGGTCCTTCGGCAGCCGGAAGTTGGCAGCCAGCATCTCCTTCGGCGTCACGTCGATCCAGTCCGTGATCGAGAAGGTGCCGTGCTCGGAGAAAGCACCGTTGTCGAAGCTCAGGATGAAGTGGCAGGGCTTGTCGCCGATGGTCTGGATCGAGTGGCCATGGCCCTTCGGAAAGAACCAGAGGTCACCCGGCTCGTAGTTGTTGATCTCGCTGGCGCCCGAAGGGTCCAACACCACCGTCTGGCAACGGCCGTCGATCACGTAAGCCCATTCGGCGGCAATGGCGTGCCAGTGCAGTTCCCGCGATGCGCCCGCATCGAGAAACATGTGCACGCCCGCGATCCCCGTGCTGATCGGGAACTGGTGCACGGTTGCTTCTTTCGCCCAACCACCCGTCGTGACCTTGGGCCGGTTACCGTCGAGCGAGAATTTAAAGTCGGGCATCGCGCCGACATCGGCCGGATCGTGATAGGCGACCTTTTCGCCGGGCGGGAGCTGTACGACCTGACGGCCGAAGCCGCCATCACCGGGATTCGCGCTGGCCTTTTCTGCTCCGGTGGCGGCGAGCGCGGTGAGACTTCCTGCGCCCAGAACGGCGGTACCGAGGAAGTTGCGTCGGTTGGAACTCATGTCTCGCTCTTCTCCGTGCCCGAACACCGTGGAGCCGGGAAACTCGGGCACGAACTGCACTACGAGGCGACGGTTAACCTGGGCATGAAGGCGAAATGTAACGAATGAAACAGCAAAAGCGCCGAGATTCGCCGATCCAAAGCCGCTTGCTGGTCCTTCCACTCGTCTTCATGTCAGGCAAAGAAGCACCCACTGGGAGCAACATCCCGGGTGCGACGACGCAGTTGTTCCAGTTTCAAACTGCAGAAATCACCACCGCCCTGGCACCGGCATGATCACGCCACGCCAGCAGAAAGCCTGCTGGCGTGGCCGTACCACTCCGGGGTCCACCCGCATCGATCAGCCGGAACGTGGCGTTCCCTTAACCTAGATGCGTTGGATCACACGCTATCTTGAGGAACACCCGCACGCCGGATCGCTTTGTCCTGCCGCGCGGCCAGGGCGTCCTCGTCGTAGCCGTCGATCAGTTCCTCGAAGAGGCGGTGCCAGTTCTGCCGCGCCTTGAGCCGCAGGAAGACGCTGCCCAGCCCCACCGTGGCGCGGTCCATCAGCACGAACTCGCGCGGCGGCTTCACGCCCCCGGTCTTCTTCAGGCCCGCATGAACCTCCTCGGCCACCTTGCGTCCGAACATCGGGTCGTTCGACTCCGAGATCGGCCGCACCCGGTCGTCCAGCACCGGCTCGTGCAGGAAGCGCGCCCACTTCATCAGCACGTCCATGGTTTCGCGGCTGAGGTTGCGGAAACCCCAGGCCTCGAAGGCATGCGCCGCCGCGTCGTCGTCGCCGTCACGCACGGCGCGGTACAGGCGCACCACCGCCGACACGAAGCTCGGCTTGAAGACGCGGATGGTGCCGAAGTCGAGCAGGTTCAGCCCCCGATCCTCCGGCCGCACCTGGTAGTTGCCCAGGTGCGGGTCGCCGTGGATCACGCCGTAGCGGTAGAAGGGCACGTACCAGGCGCGGAACAGCACGCGGGCATAGGCGTCGCGCTCCTCCTGGGTCGGGTCTTCCTCGATGCGGCTCTGGATGGAGCGGCCGTTGAGCCAGCTCATGGTCAGCAGGCGCTTGGTGGTCAGCTCCGGCACGGCGGTGGGCACCTGAATGCCGGGCTCGTTTTCCAGCATGATGCCGTAAAGGCGCATCTGCGCGGCCTCGCGCTCGTAGTCGAGCTCCTCGCGCAGCCGCTCCGCTAGCTCGTCATAGACGTCGCCGGTCTGGATCGAGCTGTCCATGCGCGCGTAGATGCCCATGGCGAGGCGCAGCTGCCGCAGGTCCGCCTCCACCACGGTCGGCATGTCGGGGTACTGCAGCTTGCAGGCGACGTCCTGCCCGGCCTGGGTGGTGGCGCGGTGCACCTGCCCCAGCGAGGCCGCGGCCGCCGCTTCCTGGCCGAAGCGCCGGAACCGTGTCTGCCAGTCGGGGCCGAGCTCGGTGCTCATGCGACGGCGCACGAAGGGCCAGCCCATCGCCGGCGCGTTGCTTTGCAGCTGCGACAGTTCCCGCGCGTATTCCTCCGGCAGAGCGTCGGGAATGGTGGAAAGCAGCTGCGCCACCTTCATCATCGGCCCCTTGAGGCCGCCGAGAACCGCCTTCAGGTCCTCGGCATGGGCGTGCTTGTCGGTCTTGATGCCGAGGTAGCGCTCCCCCGCCACGCGGGCGGCGATGCCGCCCACGGCGCCGGAGGTACGCGCCATGCGGCGGATCTCGCCGAAGATATTGCCGCCGCGGCGGTCACCCTCGCTCATGCGGCGGCTCCAGCAACGGGTTGCTCAAGTTCGTCGATGAAGCCCGCGATCACGTCGAGGCCCTTGCGCCAGAAGCCGGGATCGGAGGCATCGAGGCCGAAGGGCGCCAGCAGCTCCCGGTGCCGCAGCGTGCCGCCGGCGCGCAGCAGGTCGAGGTACTTCGCCTGGAAGTCCGGCACCGCGCCGCTCTGGTAGACGCCGTAGAGCGCGTTCACCAGGCAGTCCCCGAAGGCGTAGGCGTAGACGTAGAAGGGCGAGTGCACGAAGTGCGGGATATAGGCCCAGTACACGCTGTAGTCCGGCGTGAACTCGAAGGCCGGCCCGAGGCTCTCGGTCTGCACCCCCATCCAGATCTCGCCGATCTGCTCGGCCGAGAGCTCTCCCTTGCGGCGCGCGTCATGGAGGCGCGTCTCGAAGGTGTAGAAGGCGATCTGCCGCACCACGGTGTTGAGCATGTCCTCGACCTTGCCGGCCAGCAGCGCGCGGCGGCGCACCGGGTCGGTCTCGGCATCGAGCACGGCGCGGAAGGTCAGCATCTCGCCGAACACGCTCGCTGTCTCGGCCAGGGTCAGCGGCGTGCCGGAGCGCAGGTAGCCCTGATCCGCCGCCAGCACCTGATGCACCCCGTGGCCGAGCTCGTGCGCCAGCGTCATCACGTCGCGCGACTTTCCGTGGTAGTTCAGCAGCAGGTACGGGTGGACGGAGGGCACCGTCGGGTGCGCGAAGGCGCCCGAAGCCTTGCCGGGGCGCGGCGGCACGTCGATCCAGGGATTATCGAAGAAACGCTGCCCCACCGAGGCGAGCTCGGGCGAGAAGGCGTTGTATGCCTTGAACACGCGCTCCTTGGCCTCGAGCCAAGGGATGGTGCGGTCATCCTCGTCGGGCAGCGGGGCGTTGCGGTCCCAGTGCTGCATCCGCTCCATGCCGAGCCACTTCGCCTTCATCGAGTAGTAGCGGTGGCTCAGGCGCGGATAGGCTTCGCGGACGGCGCTCACCAGCGCGTCCACCACCTCGTCCTCGACCATGTTGGCGCGGTTGCGCGAGGAGCCCGGGCGCGGGTAGCGGCGCCAGTTGTCCAGGATCTCCTTGTCCTTGGCGAGCGTGTTGGTGATCAGCGAGAACAGCTTCACCTGCCCGCCGAAAGCCGCCGAAACGCCCTTGGCCGCGGCCTCGCGCACGGAACGATCCCGGTCCGACAGCTTGTTGAGCGCGGCGGAAACCGTCAGCTCCTCCTCGCCCACGCGGACCTTCATGGCGGCCACGGTTTCGTCGAACAGGCGGTTCCAGGCGGAGCGGCCCGTAACCTCCTTCTCGTGCAGCAGCTTCTCGACCTCGTCCGAGAGCTGGTGCGGGCGGAACACGCGCAGGTCGCGCAGCCAGCTTTCCCAGGCCGCCAGCGCGCTCGACTCCCGCAGCTTGCGCTCCAGCACCGCGTCGTCGAGGCGGTTCAGCTCCAGCGTCAGGAACAGCAGATGGCTGCCGATCGCCGTCGCCCGCTCCTGCATGGTCTGGTAGAAGCGGCCGTTCTCGCTATCGGTGGCATCGCCCGAGAAGCGAAGCTGGGCGTAGCTGACTGCCCGGCCCAGGATCTCCTCGACCCGCTCGAATCGCTCGATCACCGCGGCCAGCGCGTCGCCGCTCATCCCCTCCAGCTTGCCGGCGGCCTCGGCCTCCAGCGCCTGGGCCTCGGCCTCGGCCCGGTCGAGGTCGGCCGCAAGCTTCGGGTCGTCGGTCGCGGCGTAAAGGTCGCTCAGGTCCCACTGCGGCAGGGCCTCCCCTGTGCTCCCCCCGCTGCCCTTGGAAATGTCGTGGTTGCGGGGATCGCCTAGGCAGGTCGGGTGAAACATGGAAATGCGTGTGCCTCGTGCGTCGCGAATACTCGTGCCTGGATATATGGCCGCGCCGCGTCGCACCAAGGCCGGGGGGAGACACGACGCGATGAGGGACGGCACCGAAGGGGCGGCACGCTGGACGAGCCTGCCCGGAATGCTGTTGCAGCTGGCGGCGGAACGGGGCGACCGGCCGATGCTGACTGCGTGGCGCGACGGCGGCTGGCAGCGGATGAGCTGGGGGCAGTTCGCCGCCGCCGTGGCTGCCGTGGCCGCAGGCTTGCGGGCGCGCGGGGTGGGGTTCGGCGACCGCGTCCTGCTGGTGAGCGAGAGCCGGCCCGAGTTCCCCATCGCCGATACGGCGCTGATGGCGATCGGCGCGGTGACGGTGCCGACCTACACCACCAACACGGTGGCCGATCACGTTCACATCCTGCGCGACAGCGGCGCCCGCGCGGCGGTGGTGTCCACGACTCGCCTCGCCGCCAAGGTGCGCGAGGCGGCCGCGGAACTGGGTGGGCTCGACCTGCTGGTCACGATGGACGCCACCGAGGGGGCGGTCCCCTGGGCGGAGCTGCTCGCCACCCCGGCCGACCTGCCGATGCTGATGGCCGAGGTGGCGCAGATCCCGGCCGGGCGACTGGCCTGCCTGATCTATACCTCCGGCACCGGCGGCGCGCCGCGCGGGGTGATGCTGCCGCACCGCGCCATGCTGGCGAATCAGCGCGGGCTGGCGGTGGTGACCAAGCCGCTCAAGCTCGACGGCGAGCGTTACCTGTCCTTCCTGCCGCTGAGCCACGCCTACGAGCACACGGTGGGCAATTTCCTCCTCCCCTCGCTGGGCATGGAGGTCGTCTACAGCCGCGGCGCCGAGAAGCTGGCGGCGGAACTGCCCGAGGTCGAGCCCGCCCTGGTCACCGCCGTGCCGCGCCTGTTCGAGGTGCTGCGCGCCCGCATCCTGGCCGGGCTCGAGAAGGAGAAGCCCTGGAAGCGCCGCCTTTTCGACCGCGCCGTGGCGCTGGGGCTGCGCCGCCTCGACGGGCCGCGCCTCCTGCCCTGGGAATGGGTGGAGGACGCGGTGCTGGAGCGCCTGGTCCGCCGCAAGGTGCAGGCGCGCTTCGGCACCCGGCTGGTGGCGCTGGTGTCGGGCGGCGCGCGGCTGGACCCCGACCTGTCGGGCTTCTTCCTGGCGCTGGGCGTGCCGGTGCTGCAGGGCTACGGCCAGACCGAGGCCGGGCCTGTGGTCAGCGTCAACATGCCCTGGGACAACGACCGCCGCACCGTGGGACAGCCCCTGCCCGGCGTGGAAGCGCGCGTCGCCGAGGATGGCGAGCTGGTGATCCGGGGCGAGCTGGTGATGGACGGCTACTGGAACGCGCCCGAGGCGACCGCCGCCGCGATCGTGGAGGACTGGCTGCACACCGGCGACGTGGGCCGCCTCGACGGCGCCAACCACCTCGCGATCCTCGACCGCAAGAAGGACTTCATCAAGACGCTGGGCGGCGACATGGTCTCCCCCGCGCGCATCGAAGGCCTGCTGATGGCCGAGCCCGAGATCGCCCAGGCCGTGGTGGCCGGCGAAGGGCGGCCGGGCATCGTGGCGCTGCTGGTGCCGGCCGAGGGCGCGGATGCCGGCAAAGCGGTGGAGCGCGTGAACGGGCGCCTGTCGGGCATCGAGCGCATTCGCCGCTGGCGCGCGGTGGAGCCCTTCACCGTGGAGAACGGGCTGCTGACCCACACCATGAAGGCGCGGCGCAAGCTGGTTCTCCAGCACCATGCCGAGACCGTGGCGGCGATGTACTGAAGGGTTGCCGCGCGGCGTCGGGCGGCCGGGCGGTCAGCCCCGCCGTCCATGCGGCGCGTGACGGCCGACGCGGATACTGAACCCGCGGCACCCGGCGCCGTTGTGCTTCCGGCGCGCCGCCCCAGCTGCGTGACCCGCGCCGCTTCAGACCCCGAGCCGGGAGTTCCGCCCGATGATCCTGCCCGTTCCCGTCCCCATGCCTCGGCTGCACCTGCTGTCCGGCCTCACCGTCGCCCTGTCGCTGCTGTGCGGCGGCGTGCTGGGCATTTCCACGGCGCTGCTCGGCCTAGCCGCCCGGCGGGTGTCGCACATGCGCCACGACCGGATGGCCTGAGGATGCTGTTTCTTCCTTTGCTGGCCGTGATCCACAGCTCGGCCGGCTTCACCCTCGGCGTGCTGTCGGTGCTGGCCGGCAAGTCCGTGGCGAAGATGGCCCGCGACGACCTGCGCCGCGCCCTCCGGCGGCCGCCACGGCAGGACTGAGAACCCCCGGGCCGCGGCGCCTCAGTCCGCGGCCGGCGTGCCCCGCAGGCGCTTGATGTCGCCCCGGCGCTGCTTCACTTCCAGCCGCTGTCGTTTCTGCGAACGTGGCACCCGCGTCGCGACGCGATAGACCGGCGCCACCGCGGCCTCGCGCAGCAGCGCCAGCAGCCGCTCGCGCGCGTCCTGGCGGTTCTGCTCCAGCGAGCGGAACTGCTGCGCCGCGATCACGATCACGCCCTCGTTGGTCAGGCGCCGCCCGGCCAGGCGCGCCGCGCGCTCCTTCACCGCCGGCGGCAGCGAGGGCGAGGCCGCCAGGTCGAAGCTGAGCCGCACCGCGCTGGACACCTTGTTGACGTTCTGCCCGCCCGGGCCCGAGGCGCGGACGAAGCTTTCGCTCAGCTCCTCTTCCCGCAACGCGAGGCGGGCGTTGATCGGGATCCACCCGCCCTCCCCGCGTTCCGGCATCGGAGGCGTCCCTTACATGCCGAGCGCGCGGCGGTAGAGGTCGAGCAGGGTTTCCTGCTCCTCCACCTCGGCGGGCTCCTGCTTGCGGATGCGGATGATCTGGCGGATCACCTTGACCTCGAAGCCGGCCGACTTGGCCTCCCCGAAGATGTCCTTGATGTCGTCGGCCAGAGCCTTGCGCTCTTCCTCCAGCCGCTCCACCCGCTCGATGATGGAGCGCAGGCGGTCGGCCGCGATGCCGCCGACATCGGCGTCCTGCTCCTGATCCTGCTCGGTAACGTCCGACATATGTTCCCCCTAGCCCCCGGAAAGGGGGCGGGTATAGCGGCACGGCCCGGTACTGCCAACGCGGTGCTTCGGGAAGCCGCCGCGCCCTGGCCGCCGTTATCCGCTCCGTCGCCGCGCGGATGAGGGGCGTCACGATGGCCGAGGCACGGCCACCGATTGATGCGGTAAGGGCAACCGCGGCTTGGGCGGGTCGCCCCGTCCCAAGCCGCCGGCTGCTGGCCGTTCCCGCTCAGGCGACCGGCGCGACCTCCCGGAAGGCCGGGAAGCTGGAAGGGGACAGTTCCTCGATGTCGCGCTTCTTCCAGTCGTGGATCTTCATGCCGTCCCACATCGCCTGCGCCCCTTCCTGCACCGCCCGGCCGAGTTCCACCGGATCGTAGCCCGGCACCACCCCGTCCTCCATCACCACGCGCCCGTCCACCATCGAGCATTGTAGGTCCTCGGCCGTTGCCGAGAACACCAGGTTGCGGATGGGGTCGCGCAGCGGCGTCATGAACAGGCTGTCGCCGCGCCAGATCAGCAGGTCCGCCTTGGCGCCCGGTGCGATGCGGCCGAGGTCGTCGCGCCCCAGCGCCTTGGCGCCGTTCAGCGTGGCGGCGTTGAACACGTCGGCGGCGGTGGCGACCTGCGTTTGCCGGTCCTGGATCTTCGACACCACCGAGGTCCAGCGCATCGCCTCGATCATGCTTTGCGGGCAGGTGTCGGTGGCGATCGTCATGTTCACGCCGCGCCTGAGGTAGCGGCTGAAGCTTTCCATCGCGATGCCGCGCCGCGCAAAGACCCAGACCGCGTGCGCCACGTTGGCGCCGGTATCGGCCAGGATGCCCACGTCGTCGGCGGCGTAGTTCGCCCAGGAGCTTTCGCCCGGGATGATGCAGTGGCCCAGGATGCAGCGTTCCGACAGGAAGCCGATGCTGCGGAGCCACTCGATTGGGGTGCAGCCGTGGCGGTGCGTCATCTCGTGGAATTCGGGCACCGACTGCGACACGTGCAGCGCCAGCGGCACCCGCATCTCGCGCGCCGCATCCGCCGAGCGTCGCAGCAGCGCCTCGGAACAGGTGTCCACCTGCATCGGCGTTAGGAAACCCTTGAGGCGCCCGTTCTCGCGCCCGTCCACGCGGGTGATGAACTCCACCGCCGCGTCCATGGCGCCGAACCCGTCATCCTCGCTCCACTCGTACCTGACGGTGCGCCCGTCGGGCGTGAACCAGCGGCCGGAGCGGTAGCCCTGGCCGATATAGGCGCGGATGCCGCAGCGCGCCGCGTGCTCCGCCACCACGTCGCCCCAGCGGCCGATCTCCATGATCGTGGTGGTGCCGGTGCGCAGCAGCTCGGGCATGGAATAAGCGATGCTGGCGCGCCGCGCGGCCTCGGTGATGGCGCCGTCACGCGCGGACAGGAACTCGAACAGCCCGCTCAGGTAGAACTGCCGCGGCCCCCGGTCCTCGACGAAGCTCTTGTCGAGGGGCGACTCCGACAGGTGCGCATGGGTGTTGATGAAGCCCGGCGTCACCACCCGGTCCTTGGCCTCGATCACCCGGTCCACCGCGCCGTCGTAGCGGTGCCCGACATGGAGGATCGTGTCGTCCTCCACCACCACCACGCCGTCGCGCAGGTGGCGATGGCCGCCATCCTGGTAGGCGATCACGTGCGAGGCGCGGATCAGGGTGCGGACCATGCAGGCTCCTTGCGGCATCTTTGCCGCCCCACTGTGCAACCGCTTGGCCACCGTTAACAGAGGGGCGCGCGCACCGGCACCCTGCCGCGCCGCTGGGCACGATCCTTGCACACTCCGGCGTATCCCTCCGGAGCAAAACCCTTGAAGCGTCGAACCCTGCTGCAGGCCGCCGGCACCGCCCTGGCCGGAACGGTGGCCCGCCCGAGCCTCGTGCGCGCGGCCACCGCCACCACGCTGCGCTTCACGCCACAGCAGGATCTCGTGACGCTCGATCCGGTGCTGAGCACCGGCTACATCACCCGCAACCACGCTTACGCGGTGTTCGACACGCCCTACGGCATGGACAACAGCTTCGGGGCCACGCCGCAGATGGTGGAAGGCCACCGGGTCGAGGACGACGGCAAGCGCTGGGACCTGCGCCTGCGCGAAGGCCTGCTGTGGCACGACGGCGAGAAGGTTCTGGCGCGCGACTGCGTGGCCAGCATCCGCCGCTGGGCGAAGCGCGACCCCTTCGGCGCCACGCTGATGGCCGCGACGGAGGAGCTTTCCGCCCCCGACGACCGCACGATCCGCTTCCGGCTGAAGCGGCCCTTCCCGCTGCTGCCGATCGCGCTGGGAAAGGCTTCGGTGCCGGTCTGCGCCATGATGCCCGAGCGCCTGGCCAACACCGACCCGTTCCAGCCGGTGCCCGAGATCATCGGCTCCGGCCCCTTCCGCTTCAAGGCGGATGAGCGCATCCCGGGCGAGCGCAACGTGTACACGAAGTTCGAGCGCTACGTGCCGCGCGGGGACGGGACGCCGACCTGGACCTCGGGCCCCAAGATCGTCCACTACGACCGCGTCGAGTGGAAAACGATCCCCGACAGCGGCACCGCCACGGCCGCGCTGCTGGCCGGCGAGCAGGACTGGCAGGAATACGCCTTTCACGACCAGATGTCGCTGCTGCGCGGCGCGGCCGGCGTGACCGTGCGCACGCTGGACCCGACGGGCTTCGTGAACATGATGCGGGTCAACCACCTGCAGCCGCCCTTCAACAACCCCGCGATCCGCAAGGCGCTCTGGGGCGCGCTGGACCAGACCTCCTACATGCAGGCGGTGGTGGGCACCGACGATCCGTCGATGTTCCATGTGCCGCTGGGCTTCTTCTGCCCGGGCACGCCCATGGCCTCCGAGGCGGGCCTGGCGCCGCTGAGCGGTGCGCGCGACATGGACAAGGTGCGCGCGGCGCTGAAGGCTGCCGGCTACAACGGCGAAACCGTGCTGCTGATGATCCCGTCCAACACGCCCTCGCTGCTGGCGGAAGGACAGGTCGCGGCGGACATGATGAAGCAGGCGGGCATGAACGTCGAAGTCTACGCGGTCGAGTTCAACGCCATGCTCCAGCGCCGCAACCGGCAGGGCCCCGTTTCGGACGGCGGCTGGAGCGCCTACGTCACCAACTGGTCGGGTACCGACTGGCTGAACCCCGCGGGCCACGCGGCGCTGCGCGGCGACGGCAGCTATCCGGGCTGGTCGCGCAGCCCGCGCATCGAGGAGCTGCGCGACAGCTGGTTCAGCGCCCCCGACCTTGCCGCGCAGCAGAGCATCTGCCGCGACATCCAGCTCGAGGCGATGGACCACACGCCCTTCTACCCGCTGGGCCAGTACCTCCAGCCCACCGCCTATCGCAGCAACGTGTCGGGCGTGCTGGACGGCTTCGCGACCTTCTGGAACGTGCGCCCGGCCTGAGGCGCGCCCGGTCCGGCGTTCGGAAAGGCGCGGGCCGCCGGAGCTTTCCCGTGCTTTCCGGAGATCAGCGGCGGCCCGGGACCACGTATGGGTCGGGCGCCGTCAGAGCCCCGCGTCCGGCACGGCCCGCAGCGACGGCACTGGAACCTCGTTGCGGTGCAGCAGGTGCGTCATGGCCGCCGTGCCCAGGATCGGCACCAGGAGGTTCGCCACGGGCACCAGCGCCAGCGCCGCCAGCGCGCCGCCCAGCGCCAGAACCTCGAAGCGCCGCTGCCGCCGCAGCGCCCGCGCTTCGGCCACCGTCATGCGGCGCTGCGCGACGCCCTCGAACATGCCGTTGCCCAGCGACACCGCGGCCACCACCCAGAACAGCACGGCGCCGATAAGCGGCAGGAACAGTCCCAGCGGCAGCAGCACGAGGTTGATCACCAGCACCTGCAGCGACAGCACGATGTTGAAGCGCGCCTGCGCCGCCAGCGAGGCGCCGCGCGCCGGCGGCAGCCCGGGATAGAAGCGCCGCTCCACCGCCTCGGCCACGGCGTCGGAGCACAGGCCCGAGATCGCCAGCGCCACCGGCACGAAGAGCCACACGGCCGAGGCCAACACCAGCAGCCCGCCGAGCCAGCCGGCGACCGTGGCGATCCAGCCGCTGCCCCCGACCAGGGCCGAAACGCCCCAGTCCGCCAGGAACACCACGGCCACGAAGCTGAACAGCGCGCCGAACAGCCCCTTGAGCAGGGTGTTGCGGAAGGACCGGTCGTCGAGCTGCCGCAGCGGCAGGATCAGGCTTCGGAGAAGGGGCGGCACCGTGCTGCGTTCCGTCGCTCAGTGGCCTGGGTTGGTGGCGGCGAAGGCGGCCTTCTGTTCCGCCGTCGCCTCGCGCTGGTGCTGCGCCTGCCAGTCGCGATAGGGCATGCCGTAAACGACCTCGCGCGCATCAGGGTCGGCGATGGTGACGCCCGCATCCGCCGCGGCCTCGCGGTACCAGCGGGACATGCAGTTCCGGCAGAAGCCCGCGAGGTTCATCAGGTCGATGTTCTGCACGTCGGTCCGGGTCCGCAGGTGCGCCACCAGCTTGCGGAAGGCGGCGGCCTCGATCGCCTGGCGCTGCTCGGGGCTGAGCGCCGCGGCGGCGCCGGTGTCGAGCGCGGCTTCGGGCTGGGGTGCGGGCATGGGAACTCCTCGCGCATGTCTGGGGCGCCGGTACGGGGCGCCGGTGCGGTTTCGCGTCGTGCGGCAGATGGCCCATCCGGTGCCGCCTTGCCAGGGGCCGGCGCCGCGCGGCGGGTGGCCGGGGCACGGTGCCACCGCGGTCGCCGGGACGTATTCCCCGCCCGCCGTCGCGTCGCACGCGATGACCGGCGGGGGCGGTCGTGCTACGCGGGTGCGCAGCACCGAAGGCCTCGCCAACCGGGGCGGCGGGAGTCGCGCCGCGGCCGGCGCACCCTTCGGCCTGCCCGGAACCAACACTGCCCGCGCGTCGCCACCCTGGGCGACCGGAAAGGTCCATGCCGATGTTTGCACCACGACTGTTTCGCGCCGGCCTGCTGGCGCTGCCGCTCGCAGCGCCGCTGGCCCTGGGTTTCGCCACGCCGGCGCACGCGCAGAAGGAAGGCTTCTACAACGTGGTCGGCAACGGACCCGATGGCTCGCCCTATACCGGCACGCTGGCGATGCATCAGGTGGGACTCGCGTCGTGGCAGGTGCTCTGGGAAACCAGCGTCGGCCGCTATGACGGCTACGCCATGGCGTCGAAGGATACCTTCGCGATCGGCTTCACCGCCGGCAACCAGCCGGGCCTCGCGGTCTACAAGATCCTGCCCAACGGCACGCTGACTGGCCAGTGGACGCTGATCGGCACGGCGCAGATCGGCACCGAAACCCTGAGCTACGGCGGCCCGCCCCCGGCCGGTGGCGACGCCACCGCCCCCGGTGCCGCCGCCCCTGGTGCCCCGGCCGCCGCTGCCCCGGCGCAGCGCCAGGGGAGCACGTCAGGCAGCACCCCCGCCCCGGCCCAGCAGCGTCGCTGACGCCCGCCGGCGCGGCGGGGTTATTCCGCCGCGCCGAGTTCCCGGAGCCGCGCGTACTGCAGCAGCATGATCGTCTTGGCGTCGACGATCTCGCCGCGGGTGATCATGGCCATGGCCTCGTCCAGCGGGACCTCCAGCACCTCGATATCCTCGCCCTCCGCTTCCAGCCCGCCGCCCTCGGCGATGCGATCGGAGGCGTCGTATTCCGCGGTGAAGAAGAACAGCTTCTCGGTCACCGCGCCGGGGCTCATGAAGGCCTCGAAGACCTTGCGCGGGGTGCCGACGCGCAGCCCGACCTCCTCTTCCGCCTCGCGACGGATGGTTTCCTCCGGGCTGCCCTCGTCGATCATGCCGGCCGGAACCTCCACCAGCTCCCCGGAATGGCCATTGGCATAGGCGGGAAAGCGGAACTGGCGCACCAGCACCACCGTGCGCTGGCGCGGCTCGATCAGCAGGATCGCCGCGCCGTTGCCGCGGTCATAGGTTTCGCGCGTGAGCGTCTGCCAGCGCCCGTCGCGGCGTCGGTACTCGAAGCGCGTCTTGCGCAGGATGTAGCGGTCGTCGGACAGCAGTTCGCTGCCCAGCACGCGGATACGGTCTTGCACTGGCCGATCTTCCTCGGTTGTCAGGTGTTGTCGCCCAGCGCCCGGCGTCGCAGCTCGCGCAGCCTCGCCGTGCCGCCCGCCAGATGCGGGTTCAGCTTCATCGCCGCCTCGAAGGAGCGCAGCGAGCCCGGGAGGTCACCGGCCCCTTCCTGCACCTCCGCCAGCGCCACCAGCGCGTCGAATCGCGTGGGATCGAGGCGCAGGGCCTGCTGCAGGTCGCGCGCCGCGTCGTTCGCGGCACCGGCCGCCGACTGCGCCTCGGCCCGCAGGATCCAGCCCTGCGGGTCGTCGGGCTGCAGCGTGAGGGCGGCGTCGAGATCCTCCAGCGCCGCATCCACCGCGCCGGAGCGGATGTTGCGCGCCGCGCTGTTCAGCAGCAGCCGCGCCGCCGGCGTGCTCCGCTGCGCCCAGAGCGCCCGCAGCCGTGCCTCGACCGGGGCGGCGCTTTCCTCGTCCGGCGCGCGTGCCAGGGCGTCGAGCAGCCGCTTCGCCTCGGCCTGCCGCGCGGCCTCGGCCGGCGGGTTGGCACGCGGCGCCTGCGCCAGCGCCGGCAGGGACGCCGGTGCGAGCATGGCGGCAAGGAGGGCGGCGGCGACGTGCTGGCGCATCAGCAGCGAATGTGGCGCAGCCGGCGGCGGTGGCAAGCACGGAGTTCCCGCGAAGTCCCCCGCGCCCGGAGGCACGTGCCACGATCCTGCCGGAAACTTCGCTTTGCCCGGGGTCCTTACCGAAACAGGATCGAACAGGAAGGACCCTTTGATGCAGATCGTGAAGCCCACCCTCGCCGTGCTGCTGGTGCTCGGCGGACTCGCCGCCTGTGCCGAGCGCACCACCGGGCAGAAGGTGCGCGACACCCTGGACCCGCCGAGCGGCACGGCCGAGGCGATCGGCCGCTCCACCGACCGGACGGTGGACCGCGTGCTGGGCAAGTAGCAGCGCGACGGGCCGGGGCCGCTCAACGGCCGCCCCGGATCCGTTCGCCCGCGTCGGAAACAAACAAGCCGCCCAGGTTGCCCCGGGCGGCCTGTTTGCCGAATCGTCCCCCGGCCGCGAAGGCCGGAAGGCGCCGGGTTCTTAGCCCTGGCGCGCCTTCATGCGGGGGTTCTTCTTGTTCAGAACGTACAGGCGGCCACGGCGGCGCACCACGTAGCAGTTCTTGTCACGGAGCTTGGCAGTCTTCAGGCTGTTGCGGATCTTCATAACCAACGCTTTCGGATTTCGGGCGCCTATAAGGGCTGGGCGCCGGGGGGTCAACCTTGCAGGCGGGAAACGACGCGTGCCGTGAGACACCGCATCGCCCGTTCTTCACGCGGGCGATGCGGCTGTCGCGGCCGCCGGGCCGGTCCGGCGCAAACCCCGCCGCGCGGCAGGGGTTGCGCGGGAGGGCCTCAGGAGGCGCGGCGATCCACCCCGTAGGGCGCCTGGGCGGGACCGGGCAGTTCCACCGTGATCGCCAAGGCGGACAGGTCGCCGCCGCGCTCCAGCGCCACGTTCACCTTTTCCGGGTTGATCGCGACGTGCTTGGCCACGAGCTCCACGATCTCGCGCTGGAGCTTGGGGAGGAAGTCCTCGCCCTTGCGGCTGATACGCTCATGCGCCAGCACGATCTGCAGCCGCTCCTTGGCGGCCGAGGCCGTCGCCGTCGGCTGCTGCTGCCGGTTGTTGCGAAAAAGAGCGAGCCAGCTCATGCAGCCCTCCCCCCGAACAGGCGTGACAGGATGCCCTTCTTCTCCAGGCCCAGGAAGCGCATCGGCTTGTCCTCGCCCAAGAAGCGGCTCACCGCGTCCTTGTAGGCCTGGCCCGCATTGCTCTCGGTGTCCAGGATCACCGGGTTGCCGGTGTTGGAGGCCTTGAGCACGCTCTCGCTCTCGGGGATCACGCCCAGCAGGGGGATGCGCAGGATGTCCTGGATGTCTTCGAGCTTGAGCATCTCGCCCCGCTCCACGCGCGCCGGGTCGTAGCGGGTGACGAGCAGGTGCTCCTTCACCGCGTCCTTGCCTTCTTCGGCGCGGCGCGACTTCGACTGCAGCACGCCCAGGATGCGGTCGCTGTCGCGCACCGAGGAGACTTCCGGGTTGGTCACCACGATCGCCTGGTCGGCGAAGTAGAGCGCCAGCAGCGCGCCCTTCTCGATGCCGGCCGGGCTGTCGCACAGGATGTAGTCGAACTCGCCGCCCAGTTCCTCGATGACCTTGCCCACGCCTTCCTTGGTCAGCGCGTCCTTGTCGCGGGTCTGCGAGGCCGGGAGGATGCTCAGCGTGTCGACCCGCTTGTCGCGGATCAGCGCCTGGTTCAGCCGCGCCTCGCCCGAGATCACGTTGACGATGTCGAACACCACCCGCCGCTCGACACCCATGATCAGGTCGAGGTTGCGAAGGCCGACGTCGAAGTCGATCACCGCCACCTTCTTGCCGGTCTGCGCCAGACCCGTGGCGATGGCGGCGGAAGAGGTCGTCTTGCCGACGCCTCCCTTTCCGGAAGTCACAACGATCACCTGCGCCATCGCGCCCTATCCCCCTGTAGTGTCAGTCTCTCGATCCCCCGCAACGGCGCCCACATCGTCGCCGCGGGGGTTTGACGGCCCCGCCCGTCAGCCCAGCTTGTCGAAGCGCATGGATTCGCCGACCAGGCGCGCCTGCACCGGCTTGCCGATCGGCGCCGCCCCCAGCCCGTCGCGCACGGCGTAGTAGCCGGCGATCGACACCAGCTCGGGGTCGAAGTTCAACGCGAAGACCCGCGCCTCGGTGTCCTCGGCCCCACCGGCGACCGCGCGGCCCTTGAGCGTGCCCCAGACATGGACGTTGCCGTCGGCGATCACCTCGGCCCCGTGGTTCACCGTGCCGTTGATCACGAGGTCGGCGCCCTGCGCCCAGATCCGCTGCCCCGCGCGGACCGAGCCGTCCACCACCATGGTCCGGCGCGCCGGTGCCGGCGGCTCCGGCTCGGGCGCGGGAGCGGCGGGGGCCGCGGTGAAGACCGGCGCTTCCTGCGCCTCCCCCACCGAGCGCAGCGGCGGCAGGCCGGCGCTGAGCGCCGCCGAGCGCAGACCCGGCGAGCCGCCGGTGGTGCCGATCGGCTGGATCGCGGCGGCGCGCAGTTCCTGGATCAGCACCGGGAAGTCCACGCTGGCATCGGGATCGAGGTCGTCGAGGCCGATGGCGATCGGCGCGTTGCGCAGGAAACCCGGCGCGCGACGGAACTGGTCGGCGATGGCCGGAACGATCGCTTCGATGCGCGGGTCGAGCAGCCGCAGGACCAGCAGGCTGAAATTGGCGGCACGGAGGCGAAACAGCTCGGCGCCTCCGGGCCGGAGATTGGCAACCTGTGCGGACATGCCGACGCTGAACCCCCGGGCAGAAGAACGGGCAGACTACACGCTCCGGGGGGTGGAAGGTAAGCCTGCTCTCGCATCCGGGAGCACGAAGCCTGCCCCCGCCGCTACGCCGGGCTGCCGTATGGTGCAGGAAAGCCGCGGGGCACGGGGGCGCGGGTCCGGCATCGGACCGTTTCGGGACGCACCCGCCCGAGGACGGTTGACCGGGGCGCGGCGGATCGGGGCACGGCTGAGTGGAGCTGCCCTGAGCAGGTCGCGACGGAGCAGGCCGCGACGGAGCAGGCCGCAATCAGGTGAGCTGCGGCCGGAACGGGCCGCGACCGCCCGACCGCCCGACCGTCCGACCGCCTGTCGCGGTGGACGGGATGGCGCGATGGCCGCAACCCCGGCTGTGGCCTCCCGACTGCAGCCTCGATTGCCTCCTGGCGCCTCAGCCGGCCAGGAAGCGCCGGGCGCCCTCGGCCAGCACGCGCAGGCCCATGGCCAGGTCCTCGCGCTTGGTATCCTCGCGCCAGTGGTGGCTGATGCCGCCGATCGAGGGGACGAACAGCATGGCGGAGGGGATCACCCGCGCCAGGTACTGCGCGTCGTGGCCGGCGCCCGAGGGCATGCGCTGCCAGCCGCCGGGCAGCAGCGCCTCCGCCGCCCCGGCGAGGCAGTCCTGCAGCGTCGCGTCGCAGGGGGCCGGGCGGGACTGGCTCATGACCTCCAGCGTGGCGGTGCAGCGCTCACGCCGGTTGCTTTCCACCACGCCGCGGCGGAGCACCTCGTCCAACCGCTCCAGCGTGGGAACGGAGATGTCGCGGAACTGGAACAGCACCTCGGCGCGGCCGGGGATGATCGAGGGCGCACCGGGGCTGAGCGCGATGCGGCCGCAGGTCCAGACGGTGCGGGCGTCGCAGTGCTTGGGGAACTCCGCGTCGATCCAGCTCAGGAAGCGCACCGCGGCCAGGCCGGCGTCGCGGCGCTCGGCCATGGTGGTGCCGCCGGCATGGTCCTGCATGCCCTCGAAGATGATGCGGTACTGCCAGATCGCCACGATGCCGGTAACCACGCCGATGCCCTGCCCGGCATTCTCCAGCGTGGTGCCCTGCTCGATATGCATCTCGAGGAAGCCCTTGTAGCGACCTTCCTCCAGCCGCAGGCGCGGCTTCCCGGCAAGGCCGGCCTCCGCCAGCGCGTCCCGCAGCGGCTTGCCGTGGTAGCGGTTGCTCAGGCGGTCGATCTCCTCCTCCTCCAGCAGCCCGGTGAAGGAGCGTGAGCCGATGAACGAGCCGTAGTGGCCTTCCTCGTCGGCGAAGGCGACCACGTCCACCGGCAGCCCGGCGCGCGCGAGGTTCAGCGCCGCCACCACGCCCAGCGCGCCGTCGAGCCAGCCGGCCTCGTTCTGCGTCTCGATGTGCGAACCCGCCAGCAGCTTCGGCCCGGGGCCGGGATGGCGGCCGAACACGTTGCCGATGCCGTCGATCTCGGCGACGAGGCCGACCTCCTCCATCTGGCGGACCAGCCAGTGTCGGGATTCCATGTCCTCGGGCGAGAAGGTCGGGCGGTGGTTGCCGGTCTCGAAGGGACCGATCTGATGCAGCGCGTCGAGGTCCGCCAGGAAGCGGTCGGTGTCGGGCGTGATGTGGTTGGGGATCGTCATGGCACGGCAGGGTGGCGGGCGCCGGGCCGCAGGGCAAGGCGCCCGGACGATCCGCCGGGCCGCTTCAACCACCGCGCCGCCGGGGCGTTGCACACGTCGTGAGGTCGTTGCGCGCGGAACAGGCATGCGGCGAGGTGGGAACGGCGACGGGCACGGCAGATTGCCCCTTGTTGTTGGCACACCCCGGCAAAACCTAGAGGGTTGCGATGGCTGAAACGCTTTCCCACCCTTGCAAGACCTGTGTTCCGTTACGCGGCCGCCGAACGAAAGGACTGTCCTGATGATCGCCATATCCGTTGTGCTGGCCGCCGCAGCCGCTGCCATCGCCGCCGCGCTGGCGACTTCCGGTGCCAGCGCCCCTGCCCCGGTTCCCGTGCGCGTCCGCAGCAATCCCCGCCGCCGCTGAGCCGGCCGCCGGCGCCCCACGACGGCGCCCCCGCCCCGGCCGCTCACGGGATCGCGCGCCGCGGTCCGGTGGCATACGCAGGGCCCTCCGCTGTAGGTTGTGGCTGACCGGCGTCGCTCTCGGGCGGCGATATGGTCGCGACACTGGCCAGAGGGGATCGCGCGATGTCAGGAATTTCCACCGGTGAGGACATCCGCTTCCGCCGCCGGCCCGAGGGGGGCGATGCCGAGGCGGAGGACGGCCACGGCCTGCTCGGCATCCTCGGGCGCACGGCGCGCATCACGCTGTGGGGCCTCGTCACCTTCGCGCTGACCTTCCTGGAACAGATCGCCGAGATCCTGGCGCCGCTGCTGCTGGTGGCGGGGATCGCCTGGTGGCTCGTGGTGCACGTGACGGCGGGGCTGCACGTCGACCCGATGGTGCAGGGCATCCTGGAGCAGGTTCCCACGCGCTACTGGGTCGGCGGCTACAACCTGTCGCCGAGCAGCCTGATCACCAACGGCGTGCTGGCGGTGGCCGTGGTGGCCGCCTGCCGCACGCTGACCGGCATCATCGCCAAGGAAAGCTGAGTCCCCGCTGCCCGGACCCTGCCCGCCGGACCATGACGGAGGGTCCGGCCGACCCGGCGCGGAGCCCGGCTTCGCGCTGCCGCTGGACAGCGTGACGCGCGCGGGCTAGGGCCGCCGCCCATCCCGCGATACGAGACCGTGCCCCAGACCCCTCCCCCGCTGCGGACGGGCGATTTCGACTTCGCCCTGCCCGACGCGCTGATCGCCCAGTCCCCTGCCCGCCCGCGCGACAGCGCCCGGCTGCTCGACGTGCGGACCGACGGTCTCGCGGACCGGATCGTCAGCGCGCTGCCCGAGCTGCTGGAACCCGGCGACCTGCTGGTGGTCAACGACACCCGCGTCATCCCCGCACGCCTGCGTGCCCGGCGCGGCGAGGCCGGGATCGAGCTGCTGCTCAACCGCTCCGAGGGCGGCGGCCGCTGGCACGCGCTGGCACGTAACGCCAAGAAGCTGCACCCCGGCGACGCCCTGGAAATCCTCGGCGCCCCGGAACTGCCGGCCCGCGTGGTGGAGCGGCAGGACGGCGGCGCGGTGATCGTGGATTTCGGGCCCGACGAGGCGGCGCTGCTTTCCGCGCTCGAGCGCGCGGGCGAGGTCCCGTTGCCGCCCTATATCGCCCGGCCCGGCGGCCCCGGTGCTGCGGACCGCGAGGACTACCAGACCGTCTTCGCCGACCGTCCCGGCGCCGTGGCCGCGCCCACCGCCAGCCTGCATTTCACGCCAGCATTGCTGGCGGCCCTCGACGCGCGCGGGATCGAGCGGGTGACGGTGACGCTGCACGTCGGCGCCGGCACCTTTCTTCCGGTGCGCGGCGAGAACCCGCGCGAGCACCGCCTCCATTCCGAATGGGGCGAGATCACGCCGGAGGCGGCAGCCCGCATCAACGCCGCGCGGCGGGTGGTGTCGGTCGGCACCACCGCGCTGCGGCTGCTGGAAAGTGCCGCGCGGGAAGACGGCACGGTGGCGCCCTTCCGCGGGCTGACCGACCTGTTCCTCCTGCCCGGCCATCGCTTCCGCACGGCCTCGCTGCTGCTCACCAACTTCCACCTGCCGCGCTCGACGCTGTTCATGCTGGTCTGCGCCTATGCCGGCACGGAGCGCGTGCGGGCGGCCTACGAGCACGCGATCCAGCAAGGCTACCGCTTCTACTCCTACGGTGACGCCACGCTGCTGCGTCGGGAGGATCCCTCGTGACGCTGCACCACACGCTTCAGGCGACCGACGGCCGCGCCCGCGCCGGCACGCTGCACACCGCGCATGGCGAGGTTCCGACGCCGGTGTTCATGCCGGTCGGCACCGCCGGCACGGTGAAGGCGATGACGGCCGACGCGGTGCGCGCGACGGGTGCCAGGATGATCCTCGGCAACACCTATCACCTGATGCTGCGCCCAGGCGCGGAGCGCGTCGGGCGGCTCGGCGGGCTGCATCGGATGGTGGACTGGGACGGGCCGATCCTGACGGATTCCGGCGGCTTCCAGGTCATGTCGCTGGCCAAGCTGCGGAAGATGGACCGGGACGGCGTGACCTTCCGCTCGCACGTCGACGGCTCGAAGCACCGCCTCACGCCGGAACGGTCGATCGAGATCCAGCACCTGCTGGACGCCGACGTGACCATGTGCCTCGACGAATGCATCCCCTTTCCCGCCACCGAGGAGGAGGCGGCACGGGCGATGCGGATGTCGATGCTCTGGGCCGCGCGCTGCCGCGAGGCCTTCGTGCCGCGCGAGGGCTACGGGTTGTTCGGCATCGTGCAGGGCGGCGTGTTTCCGGAGCTTCGCGCCGAGAGCGTGCGGGCACTCACCGAGATCGGCTTCGAGGGCTACGCGGTGGGCGGCCTCGCGGTCGGTGAGGGCCAGGAGATCATGTTCCAGACGCTCGACATCACGACGCCGCTGCTGCCCGCCGACAAGGCACACTACCTGATGGGCGTCGGTACGCCGTCTGACCTGATCGGCGGCGTGCGGCGCGGCATCGACATGTTCGACTGCGTGATGCCGACGCGCTCGGGCCGCACGGCGCGCGCCTATACCTCGCGCGGCGTGATGAACATGCGCAACGCCCGCTTCGCCGACGACGCCACCACGCTCGACCCGGAGTGCAACTGCCCGGCCTGCACGCGCCACACCCGCGCCTACCTGCATCACCTGTTCCGCGCAGAAGAGATGCTCGGGCCGATGCTGCTGACCTGGCACAACATCCGCTACTACCAGCGGCTGATGGAGCGGCTGCGCGCGGCGATCCTCGCCGGTCGCTTCGAGGACGAGGCGGCGCGGATCGAGGCGGGCTGGGAAGCGGGCGCGGCCGAGGCGGCCGCCCTGAAGACCGTCGTGCCCGGCGCCGCCGCGGCGCTGGCCGGTGGCGCCACGCCCCTTCCCGGGAACGCTGCTGCGCCATTGGCGGCGGGGGACGCCGACCCCACCTCCGGCGTCGTCGCGGCCGACACGGTTCCCTTTCCTGTTCCAGCCGGCAACGAAGCGCCGGAAAGCAACGCATGACCCAGAACGATACCTCGCACCTGACCATGCTCGGGCGGCCCACCGCGCAGCCCGAGAGCCCCGACACCGCCGTGCTCGAGCGCGTGGCGAACCCGCATCCGGGCAAGCTCTACTGCGTGCGCTTCACCGCGCCGGAGTTCACCTCGCTCTGCCCGATGACGGGGCAGCCGGACTTCGCGCACCTGGTGATCGACTACGTGCCGCGCGACTGGCTGGTGGAAAGCAAGTCGCTGAAGCTCTACCTCACCTCGTTCCGCAACCACGGCGCCTTTCACGAGAGCTGCACGGTGGAGATCGCGGCCCGCCTCCAGCGGGAGCTGGAGCCGGTCTGGATCCGCATCGGCGGCTACTGGTATCCGCGCGGCGGCATCCCGATCGACGTGTTCTGGCAGAGCGGCGCGGCGCCGACGGATGTCTGGATCCCGGCGCAGGAGGTTCCCGGCTACCGCGGCCGCGGCTGAACCCGCGAGACGGGGTGCCAGATGGGGCGCCAGACGGGGCATCGGAACAGGATGCCCCCGGTCCGCTGCGTCGTCGCACGGCGGGGGCCCCGGCATGGAAGGATGCTGAGCGGGCGGGTGGCGCACGGGACGGCGCCCCGCGGGAAGCGCCCGCCCCAGCGCGCGGGGCGCGGCGCTTCGCCTTACTTCCTTACCATCTTACCATCTTACTTTCCGCCGAACCGCGCGTCCGGGGCGCGGTTCGGGCGATGGCACTCAGTTAATCTGATTCAGATCTTCGGCCAGAACAACCATCTGGATGGCATAGGAAACATCGCCATCTTCCGCGTCGCGGTGGATCGTGCCGATGAACTCGTCGCCGATCCGCAGCTCGACGCTGCCGCCCCGCTGCTTCGGCGCGGCCACCACGATGCGCTGGTTGTTGAACTGCTTGCGGAGGTGGGCCTGGACTTGAGCGATCTCGGCAGGGGTCATCAAGTAAACACCATCATGTGAAGAAGCGCGGCAGATAGGCGCTCCGGCGGCCGGTTGGAATGGGTTTTCTCAAGGGCGCCCAGAATCTCCGCCCGCTGTGTCGCGGCCGCCGGCTTGCCGCGCGACGGCGGCTGGTGGAGCCTCGGCGCCAACAAAGCCGGAGGATGCGCCATGCTGATCACCCGAAACGCCCTCGAGGATTTCGCCCGCCGGATCTTCGCCGCCGCCGGCAGCGGCGAGGATGAGGCCGCCACCGTCGCGGCCGACCTGGTGGAGGCCAACCTCAAGGGCCATGACAGCCACGGCGTCGGGCTGATCCCGGGCTACCTGAAGGCCCGCGAAGGCGGGCACCTCGCGGCCGGGGCCCATGCCAGCTTCCTGCGCGACGACGGCCCCTTCGGCGTGGCCGACGGCGGCGGCGGCTTCGGCCAGGTGATCGGGCGCGAAGTCACGGACTGGGCCGTGCGGCGCGCGAAGGAGACCGGCATCGCCGTGGTGGCGATCCGCAACTGCCACCACCTCGGCCGCATCGGCGCCTTCGGGGAACGCGCGGCGGCGGCGGGCATGGTGTCGCTGTTCTTCGTCAACGTGCGGATCGGCATGACCTTCTACGTGGCGCCGCATGGCGGGCGCGACGGGCGGCTGCAGACCAACCCCGTCTGCATCACCGTGCCGACGGGTGCGGACAAGCCGCCGCTGGTGCTGGACTTCGCCACCAGCGCGATCGCCATGGGCAAGGTGCGCGTGGCCTACAACGCCAAGAAGCCCGTGCCGGGGCCGGTGCTGATCGACGCCGAGGGCGAGCCGACCACCGACCCGGCGGTGCTGTTCGGGCCGGGCGTTGGCACCGGCGGGCCGCACGGGGCGCTGCTGCCGTTCGGCGGGCACAAGGGCTTCGGCCTGTCGCTGATGTGCGAGGTGCTGGCCGGGGCGCTCGGCGGCGGCGGGGCCAATACCTCCGCCGAATGCGCGGCGCAGGGCATCCGCAACAACCTCCTGGGCTTCGTGATCGACCCGGCGCGCCTGGGCGACGTCGCCACGATCCAGGAGGAGGTCGCGGCCGTGATCGAGCACGTGAAGGCCTCCCCCACCCTGCCGGGCGGCGAGGTGCTGGTGGCCGGCGAGCCGGAGCGCCGGACCATGCAGCAGCGCCTGGCCGGGGGCATCCCGGTGGATGACGGCACCTGGGCGGGGATCGTGGCGGCGGCCGCCTCGGTGGGCGTGGCGCCGCCGGGCTGAAGGCGGCAGCCCGGGTCGCGGCCGGGGTGGAGCGGCAGGGTCCGGCCGCTCCGCGCGCAGGGGCCGGGGAGCGGGTGCCCTACCCGAACGGCTGGCGCCTTCTGCCGCGCCTGAGAGGGCGGGCGATACATGGCGCGCCCCCTCCCCCTGGGTTGGCCAGGGGCAGCGAAGCGAGGCTGATGGTCGTGCTGGACCGGGGAGCGGAGCATCCTCAGCGGCTGGCAGCACTTCCCGCCTCGATCATCAGCCAATCCCAGAAGGCGACGATGACCGGGTCCTCCGCGTCCTGCGGCCGGCAGACCACGTGGTAGGCGAGCGGGCACTCGAGCTCCGGTCCGAAGGGCCGGATCAGGCGTCCTTCCGCCAAGTCCTGCTCCACCAGGGTGGTGCGGCCGAGCGCGACGCCGCCGCCCGTCATCACCATTCGGTAGGCCGCCGCGGAGTCGTTGACCTGGATGCCGCGCTCGCTCCCCTTGGGGTCGAGGCCGGCGGCGGCGTGCCAGTCGCGCCAGGTGCGGAACTCGGGCGTCGCGGCCATCGACGTGTCGTGGATGAGCTGGTGGTGGCGGAGATCGCCCGGGCCGCGGAGCGGGTGCTGTCCCCGGAGGAGCGAGGGGGAGCAGACCGGGAAGAAGGCGTCGGTGGCGAAGGGCACGGCCACGAGGCCCGGCCAGCGACCGGCGCCGTAGCGGATCCCGACATCGACCGCTTCCCTCGCGAAGTCCACCAGCGCCGTGTTGGTGTCGATCCGCAGTTCGCAGTCGGGATGCCTCGCCCGGAAGCCGCCCAGCCGGTGCAGCAGCCACTTGTCCGCGAAGGCCGTGGACACCGTGACGGCGAGCGCCTGCCGCGTCCGCGCACGGCGGAGGCGCTCCATTGCGGCGGCCAGGTGCCGGAAGCCCGCCTGGAGCTCGGGCAGCGCCGCGCCCGCCGCCGCGGTGAGGACGATCCGCGCCGGCCCCGCCTGGGCCCGGTGGAACAGCTCGATCCCTAAGCTTTCTTCCAGCCGCCGCACGAGCTGCCCGATCGCCGCGGGCGTGACGTTCAGCTCCTGCGCGGCGAGCACGAAGCTGCCGTGCCGCGCGGCGGCTTCCACGGCGCGCAGGGCATTGAGGTGGTCGGGGGCTCGCATGCGGTAAACATAAACTATGGCGGCGGCCGAGATCATCCCGTTTGCCGGCCCCGCCTGACCCGCGCCATATCCGGCGCACGGAACGCGCGCTCCGACTTTCACGACGCTCAGGAAAGTCAGGAGGATTGGTGATGAAGCTCGAAGGCAAGATTGCGCTGGTCACGGGTGGCACCTCGGGGATCGGCCTCGCGACGGCGGAACTCTTCGTCCGCGAAGGTGCGCAGGTGGTCGTGGTCGGGACGGACCGCGCGCGCCTCGACGCCGCGGCGGCGCGGCTCGGCGACCACGGGTTCGCGGTGCAGGCCGACCTGCGGGCGCCGGGCGCGGCCGACCGCGTCGCCGAGGCCGTTCGCGAGCGGCACGGGCGGCTCAACATCCTGTTCGCCAATGCCGGGCTCGGCCGGGCGGCGCCGCTGGAGGCCGTGACGGAGGCGCAGTTCGACGAGCAGGTGGGGATCAACTTCCGGGGGCTGTTCTTCACGGTGCAGAAATCCGTGCCGCTCCTGGATCGTGGGGGCAGCATCGTGCTGACCACCTCCTTCCTGAACGCCGTCGGCACGCCGGGTCTGTCGGTGCTGTCCGCCACCAAGGCCGCCGTGCGGTCGCTGGCCCGCACGCTGGGCGCCGAGCTGGCGCCGCGTGGCATCCGGGTCAACGCCGTCAGCCCCGGCCCGATCAGCACGCCCTTCGCCGCGAAGATGGGGCTGGGCGAGCAGGAGTTGCGGGCCATGGCGGAGGGCGTGGAAGCCCAGGTGCCGCTCGGGCGCTTCGGCGAGGCCGTGGAGGTCGCGCGGGCCGCGCTGTTCCTGGCCAGCGACGACAGCGCCTTCGTCACCGGCATGGAGCTCATCGTCGATGGCGGGCTGTCGCAGGTCTGACCGCTTCCGGTCACCCCGCCGCTCCGGCCGGTTCCTGCCGGTCGGAGCCCGCCTTCCCCGGGCGGGAGCCCATGCTTCAGCGATGCAGCGGAGTTGCGGCGCCTTGTGTCGCGGCGCAGGCTCCCGCGCTGGAGGAAGGTCCATGGCAGAGAAACCCGCCTTGGTGGCGAGCGAGGCCCCGCCCCGCGTCAAGCCGAGCAACTACCCGGAACCCTTCGCGACGCGGATGTCGGGCCGGGTCAAGCACCCCCTGGGGGACCTGTTCGGCCTGCGCAGCTTCGGCGTGAACCTGACGCGGCTGCACCCGGGCTCGGTGTCGGCGCTCCATCACCGCCATTCGCGCCAGGACGAGTTCATCTACGTGCTCGAGGGCGAGCCGACGCTGTTCACCGGCGACGAGGTGACGCAGCTCCGGCCCGGCATGGTCGCAGGCTTCCCGGCCGCGGGCGTGGCGCATCACCTGGAAAACCGGACCGGGCGCGACTGCGTCATCTTGGAGGTGGGCGACCGGGCGCAGGACGATGAGGTCCACTATCCGAGCGACGACATCCAGGCGGTGATGGGCGAGGATGGCCGGTGGTGCTTCACGCACAAGGACGGGGTGCCGTACTGAGCGCCCGACCCGGCGGGCGGCGCGATGCCGCCAGGTTCGTGGCTCGCGCGCGCGAGGTCCGGCTGGCCAGCACTCGCCACTCCTGAGCCCAGGAGTTCCACGAGGGCTCCGGTTGCGGTGCGAGCCTTCCCGCCATCGCGCCTTCACGCGGCGGCCGGGCCGGCAGCATCCTCGCCTGCGCCGGAGCGGGTAGCGGGCCGGTTGCCCCGGCCGCGTCCACGACCCACATCCCTGGCACGACGCCGAAATCCCGCCGCCGCTGCGCCATCACCCGGCGCTGTCCCGGACGCCCCGTGCCCACTCGCCGCTGTTCCGGCCGAGCCGGGCGGCCGGTCGCGTGCCCCGGCCGGGCGCACAAGGAAGCTGCTGTTCATGTCCCTCACCCTTCCGTTCCGCAACAGCTACGCCGAATTGCCCGACCGCTTCTTCGCGCGGGTGCGGCCGACGCCGGTGGAGGCGCCGCGGCTGGTGCAGCTGAACGAGGCGCTGGCGGTGGAGCTCGGCCTCGACCCGGCGGCGCTGCGCAGCCCCGAGGGCGTCGAGGTCCTGGCTGGCAACCGCGTTCCCGAAGGCGCGGCCTCGATCGCGCTCGCCTATGCCGGGCACCAATTCGGCCACTTCGTGCCGCAGTTGGGCGACGGGCGCGCCCTGTTGTTGGGCGAGGTCGTGGGGCGCGACGGCCAGCGGCGGGACATCCAGCTCAAGGGTTCCGGCCCGACGCCCTATTCGCGCGGCGGCGACGGGCGTGCCGCGCTGGGGCCAGTGCTGCGCGAATACCTCGTGAGCGAGGCCATGGCGGCGCTGGGCATCCCCACCACGCGCGCCCTGGCGGCGGTCACCACGGGCGAGCCGGTGTTCCGCGAGACCCCCCTGCCCGGCGCCGTGCTGGCGCGTGTGGCGGCGAGCCACATCCGCGTCGGGACCTTCCAGTTCTTTGCCGCGCGGCGCGACGTGGAAGGGCTGCGCGCCCTGGCGGACCACGCCATCGCCCGGCACGACCCGGCCGCGGCCGGGGCGCCGAACCCCTACCGCGCGCTGCTCGACGGCGTGGCGGCACGTCAGGCGGAGCTGGTGGCACGCTGGCTGCTGGTGGGTTTCGTGCACGGGGTGATGAACACCGACAACAGCTCGATCTCGGGCGAAACCATCGACTACGGTCCCTGCGCCTTCCTGGACGCCTACGACCCGGACACGGTGTTCAGCTCGATCGACCGCGGCGGGCGCTACGCCTACGGCAACCAGCCGCAGATCGCGCTGTGGAACCTGGCGATGCTGGCCGGCGCGCTGCTGCCGCTGCTGGGCGAGGATGACGAGGCGGCGCAGGCCTCGGGCCGCGCGGCGCTGGACGGGTTCGGGCCGCGCTTCGAGGCGGCCTATCACGGCGGGCTGTGCCGCAAGATCGGCCTTGCGATGGAGCGCGAGGGCGACTTGGCACTGGCGCAGGATTTCCTGGGACTGCTGGCGGAGGCTGGCGCGGATTTCACGCTGAGCTTCCGGCACCTCGCCGGGATGGCGGCGCCTGACGCGACGGACTCCGGGATGGAGGCGTCCGGGGCGGTGGCCTGCGATGCCCAGGCCAGGGGGGCGCAGCAGGTCGGCCAGGGCGCGCGGGCGTTGTTCAGCGGCCTCCCCGGCTTCGATGCGTGGGCGGTGCGCTGGCGGCAGCGGCTGGAGGACGAGCCCGGTGGCGCGGCCGGCGCGGCCGACCGGATGCGGCAGGTGAACCCGGCCTATATCCCGCGCAACCACTTGGTGGAGGCGGCGCTCACGGCCGCCGTGCAGGGCGGCGATTACGCGCCCTTCGAGGAACTGCTCGGCGTGCTGTCGCATCCCTTCGAGGAACGCCCCGGCCTGGAGCGCTTCACCCAGCCGCCGGCGCCGAGTGGCGTGGCCTATCGCACCTTCTGCGGCACCTGAGGCCGTCGCGGACGATCCGTCCGGCGCGGTTCCGCAGCGGGGATGTTCTGGCCGGGCGGGGCCAGGCCCGACCCTGCCGCCACGCCTCAGGCCGAAAGGCGCGGCGGAAGCTTGCTGAACTGGGCGACCGTCCTGGCGCGATCCAGCTCCATGAAGCTTCCCATAGGGGCCGGCCGGGCCACGAGGTAGCCCTGGATCTGGTCGCAGCCGAGCGCCTGCAGGATCTCGAGCTGTGCCTGCGTTTCGACCCCTTCCGCCGTGACGTGCAGGCCGAGGTTGTGGCCGAGATTGACGATCGTGCGGGTCAGCGTCAGCGCATCCTCGCTCTGGCCGAGCCGCCGGACGAAGGACTTGTCGATCTTGAACTTGTCGAACCTGAAGAGCTGCAGGTAGCTCAGGCTGGAATAGCCGGTTCCGAAATCGTCCAGGGCGATGCGGATGCCCAGGTCGCGCAGCCGGTTCAGCGTCGCCACGGCCTTCGTGGCGTCGTCGATCAGAACGCCCTCGGTCACCTCCACGACGACGCGGGCGGGGTCGAGTTGGTTGACCCGCAGCGCCGTCGCCACGATGCCGCAGATGTCGGAATGGTGGAACTGCGAGGGCGACACGTTGACCGACACGCGCCACGGCTGCTCCCAGCCGGCGGCGTCCCGGCAGGCCGTCTCGATGACCCAGCGCCCGATCGCGTCGATGAGGCCGGTTTCCTCCGCCAGTGGGATGAACTCGGCCGGCGGCACCAGGCCGCGCTGGGGATGCTGCCAGCGGATCAGTGCCTCGAAGGTTTCGACCTCGCCGGTGATGCCGTTCACCAGGGGTTGGTAATGGAGCAGCAGCTCATCCCGCTCGATGGCGCCGATCAGCTCCTGTTCCAGCTGCAGCCGCGCATGGAGCTGCGTGTTCATCGAGCTTTCGAAGAAGCGCAGCCCCCCGCGCCCTTCCTGCTTGACGCGGTACATGGCGACGTCGGCGGCGCGCAGCAGGGTGTCGGGGGCAGCCCCGTCGTCGGGATAGATGGCGATCCCCACCGAGGCACCGATCTCGAGCCGGTGCCCTTCGATGTGGAAAGGCCGGCGCAGCGCATCGACGATGCGCGCCACGACGTTCGAGGCTTTCTCGGGCTGCGGCTCGCTCGTCAGGATCATGGTGAATTCGTCGCCGCCGATGCGCGCCAGCGTGTCCGAGGACTGGAGCTCGGCCAGGATGCGCTTGGAAACCTGGACCAGCAGCGCGTCCCCCGCGGCGTGGCCGTGGAGGTCGTTGATCGGCTTGAAGCGGTCGAGGTCGATATAGGCGATCGCGATCCGCTCCCGGTGCTGCGCCGCGTTGTCGAGCGCGATGTCCAACCGCTCCAGGAAGGCATGGCGGTTGGGCAGGTTGGTCAGGGCGTCGTGACGGGCCAGGTGAAGGATGCGTGCCTCGTCCTGCCGCCGGGCCGTCAGGTCCCGCAGCGCCACGGCCGTCGCGGGCCTGCCGAGATAGTCGATCGACTGGCTGGACAGCTCCACCGGAACCTGGGTCCCGTCGGCGGCCTGGAAGATCACCTCCTCCGGCGGCTGCTCCTGCGATGAGAAACGCTCGCGCCGTACCAGCAGCGGCGCGCTGTCCTGCGCGAAGAGGCTCAGCAGGGGCCGGCCGATGATCTCGCTGGCCGGGGCCTTGAACAGGCGTTCGCCGGCGCTGTTGACCTCGAACACCACGCCGTTGCTGTGGATGAGCAGCACTTCCTGCGCCAGGTTGCCCAGCAGCCGCATGCGCTTGAGGTCCTGCAGGGCGCGCTGCGACATGTAATGCTCGACGAAGGTGGCCGCGAGGCTGGCGATCAGGATGGCCACGCTGACGCTGCCGACCACCACGGCGAGGGTCGTGGTGCCCAGCACCGTTCCGGCGTTCAGCTCGGCCATGCCGGGTGCCACGGTGATCGCCGTCATGCCGGTGAAGTGCAGGCCGCAGATCCCCAGCGCCAGCCAGAAGGCCACCTCGAAGCGCCGGCTCACCCGCTCCAGCAGGTTCGCCCTGATCAGGGCCAGCGTCGCGAAGCCGATGCTGATGACCACCGAAGCCGCCACGTAGTCCCAGTTGAAGATCAGGAAGCCGGTAAAGGTCATGGCGGCCACGCCGGCATAGTGCATCCCGGTGATGGCGAGGCCCAGCAGGGTGCCGCCGAGCGCCACGCGGACGGGCTGCGGGAAACGGCCCTGCCAGACAAGGAAGGCGGCCAAGGCACCGCCCGAGGCGATCACGACCGACAGCACCGTCAGGTTCAGGCCGTAGGCGATCTGCTGCCCCGGCATGAAGGCCAGCATGGCCACGAAATGCAGCGACCAGACGCTGCAGCCGAACACCACGGCCGCGAAGCCGGTCCAGCGATGCTGGCGCGCCCGGCTGCTGACGCGGGCACGCGACAGCAGGACGACGGTGGTGATGCATCCCAGGGCGCAGATGAAGGCCGACAGGGCGACGAGCCGCAGATCATGCTCATGCGTGATGCAGCTCAGGACGTTCAACATGCAGGGGCCCCGCAGATCGAGGGATGCAGCCTACGGCCCCGGTCCTTTGCAAAGCTTTAAACAGAGGGGGCGCAGCGAGAACGTCCCGCAGCGGGCGCCGGGAGCCGCGGAACGAAGCTCCTGCCACGCTCCCGCATTTCTGGCGGCTGGCGAGACCCCGGCCTGCTCCGCCGTGAGCCGCGTGGACGGGCCGCTGCGCTGGCGGTGTCTGCCCGGCGCAGGGCTGCAGGCATCATGATCCTGGGCGCCACGGTCGTGCATGGGTCGCGGAAGCCCCGCCCCACCGGGGGTCGGGAGGACGATGCCCCTCCCCCGCCGCGGGAGGCGTTGCGCCCCGCCTAGGGCCCGACCAGCTGCCCGCCATCCACCGCCAGCGTTTGCCCGGTGACCCAGCGGGCCCGGTCGGAAGCCAGGAAGCACACCACCTCCGCCACCTCTTCCGGCTGTCCCATGCGGCCGAAGGGGATCGACGCCAAGGTGCGGTCGTAAAGGGCCTCGCCCTTCAGGCGCCGTTCCTCCCACAAGCCGCCGGGGAATTCGATCGAGCCCGGGGCGACGCAGTTGGCGCGGATGCGCTCGGGCGCCAGGATCTTAGCCTGACTGGCGGTGTAGTGCGACACCGCCGCCTTGGCCGCGCCGTAGGGCGCCGCGCGCGACGAGGCGCGGTAGGCCGAGATCGAGGCGATGTTGACCACCGAGGCACCGGTTCCGGCGCGTAGGAAGGGCAGCGCCGCCTGGGTGGCGCGCACCACCGCCATGACATCGACGCTCAGCGAGGCGGCCCAGCCTTCCTCGTCATCCGTGTAGCCGAAGGCCGAAGCGTTGTTCACCAGCACGTCGAGGCCGCCCAGCGCCGCCGCCGCTTCCGGCACGAAGCGGGCGATGGCGGCCGCGTCGCCCAGGTCGCAGACCCCGGCATGGGCGGTGGCGCCGAGCAGGCCGTTGATGGCCGCGATGGCCTGGCGCGCTTCCTCCAACGGCCCGGCGCCGCGGGCGCAGATCGACACCGAGGCGCCCTCGCGCGCGAAGCAAAGCGCGATGGCCCGGCCGATGCCGCGGCTGCCGCCCATCACCGCCACGCGCCGCCCGGCGAACTCGCCGCGTCCCGCCGTGACCTGACCAGCGACCCCTGCCGATCCGTGTTGTTCCATGCGTTTGCTTCCCCTGCGATGCCGGGTGCATCCTCCCTCCGCCGGGCATGGCGGACAACCGGGCAGCCGGCCTTTCGGCGTCGCGCGGCCGGCCTGGCACGGAAGGAGCACCGCGTGTTCCGCGCTTGCACCGGGATCGGCGGAACCGCAGATAGCGGCGAAGATGCCCGAAAGCCTGCTCATCCTGCCGGCGGAGCCTGCCGGTGACGGCGCCGGCACGCAGGCGCCCCCTGCCAGCCGGGCGTGCGCACCGGTGGTGGTGCCGTGCGGGGCCCGCGCCATCACGGCCGGCGCGACCGGTTCCGCGACGCCCGCTTCAGCCGCGCCCGATCTCGTCGCGCCCGGCGATGCCAACGCGGTTCCGACCCAGCCCGACCCTGCGGCCCCGCGCGATGCCGTCGCCCGACGCGACGCCGGCGCGTCGCCGCGTCAATTCGATCCCGCCGCGGCGCGCGACGCGATCCGTGCCGAGGCGCTGCGGCTGGGCTTCGACGCCGTGGGCTTCGCGCGGGCGGAACTCGGGCCGGAGGTGCGCGAGCGGCTGGGACGTTTCCTTGATGACGGCATGCACGGCAGCATGGGCTGGATGGAGGACCGTGCCGCGCAGCGCGCCCATCCGCGCGCGCTGTGGCCCGAGGCGGTGTCGATAGTGTCCTTAGGGATGAACTACGGGCCCGAGGGCGATGCGCTGGCCAACCTCGCGCGGCCCGATGTGGGCAACATCAGCGTGTATGCCCGCCACCGCGACTACCACGACGTGGTGAAGAAGCGGCTCAAGGCACTGGCGCGCTGGATGGTGGCCGAGTGGGCCGGGTCGGAGCTGAAGGTCTTCGTGGACACCGCGCCGGTGGCGGAAAAGCCCCTGGCGCGCGAGGCCGGGCTCGGCTGGCAGGGCAAGCACACCAACCTCGTGTCGCGCACCCACGGCTCGTGGCTCTTCCTGGGCGAGGTCTACACCACGCTGTCGCTCGCCCCGGATGCGCCGGAGGGCGATCATTGCGGGCGCTGCCAGCGCTGCCTCGCGGCCTGCCCCACCGCGGCCTTTCCAGCGCCCTACCGGCTCGATGCCCGACGCTGCATCTCCTACCTGACGATCGAGCATCACGGGCCGATCCCGCACGAGCTTCGCCCGCTGATGGGCAACCGCATCTACGGCTGCGACGACTGCCTGGCGGTGTGCCCCTGGAACAAGTGGGCGCAGGCGGCGCGCGAGCCGCTGCTGCGCGCGCGGGACGACCTGGTGGCGCCGGAGCTGCGGGCGCTCGCGGCGCTGGACGATGCGGGGTTCCGGGCGCATTTCTCGGGCTCGCCGGTCAAGCGCGTCGGGCGCGACCGCTTCGTGCGCAACGTGCTGAACGCCATCGGCAATTCCGCCGATCCGTCGTTGCTGCCGACCGCTCGCGCGCTGCTGGGTGACGCGGACCCGGTGGTGGCGGAAGCGGCGGCCTGGGCGGTAGAACGGCTGGAAGGTTGCGGCGCGGCGGGATGAGAAACAGGATCAGGAATGACTGAAGCGGCGGGGACGTCCGCTCCGGGTGCTGGCTCAAACGTGGCCAGTCGGGAGACGGCTGGGCCAGGGGTGGCCAGTTCGGAGGCGGCCGCGCCTGGGCCGGCCGCACCGGCGCCGGAAGGCGCGCTGGTGCTGTTCAGCGGCGGTCAGGACAGCGCCACCTGCCTCGCCTGGGCGCTGGAGCGGTGGGAGCGGGTGGAAACCCTGGGCTTCGACTACGGGCAGCGCCACCGGGTCGAGCTCGAGTGCCGCGCCACCTTCCGGGAACGCATCGCGGCGGAGTTCCCGCGCTGGGCCGGGCGCCTGGGCGCGGACCACACGCTGCCGCTCGGCGTGCTGGGCGAGATCTCGGACACGGCGATGACGCGCGAGGCCGAGATCCGCTTCCGCGAGGACGGGCTGCCCAACACCTTCGTGCCAGGGCGCAACCTGCTCTTCGTGACCTTTGCCGCGGCGCTCGCGTATCGGAGGGGGCTGCGGCACCTGGTCGGCGGCATGTGCGAGACGGACTACAGCGGCTACCCGGACTGCCGCGACGACACGCTCAAGGCGCTGCAGGTGGCGATCAACCTCGGCATGGACCGGCGCTTCGTGCTGCACACGCCACTAATGTGGCGCGACAAGCGCGCGACCTGGGTGCTGGCGGAGCAACTCGGCGGCGAGGCGCTGGTCGAGCGCGTCGTGGAGGATACGCACACCTGCTACCTGGGCGACCGCACGCACCGGCACCCCTGGGGCTACGGCTGCGGCACCTGCCCGGCCTGCGAGCTGCGCGCGCGCGGCTGGGAGCAGTACCGGGCCGAAGCGGTCTGAGACCCGGCGGGACGGCGCGGCGCGAGGCGTACCGTCTGGCCGGGGCTGCGGGGGGGCTGGCGGGCGCGATGACCTGCGATCCGGCCGGGTGTGCCGGCGGATGACGCGCGCCCCGGTCCGAGCCCGACCGCCCCCGGTCGCACGGCGCCGAAGCGTGAGCCGATCGAAACTTCAGCGGGACGTGGCTCGCTCGTGGCGACGGGCGGGCGGAGGCCGACGGCCGCGGCCTGCCCGGGCTGTGTGCGGCGCGGCGCTGCCTCCGTGATAATGCAAACAATTCTTACTTGCTAAGCGAGACGCGCTGCCGCATGACGGCCGCAACATCGGATGTCGGCCACCATGATCCCCAGTGCCCGCGCCGCCGGCGCCCCTTCCCCGTTCTCGCCGCGCCGTGGCGGCCTCGCCTTCGCGGGGCTGGCCGCGGCGCTGTTCACGCTGGCGCCCGCCGCCGCGCGGGCGGAAGACCCGGCGCCGATCACGATCGAGCTGAACCGGCTGGAGCCGCAGCCCGACCTCAAGCCCGCCGCCGGCTGCCGCGCCTGGCTGCTGATGCGCAACCCGGGCGCGGAGGCGCTCGATCCGCTGCGCCTCGACCTGCTGCTGTTCGGCAAGGACGGCGTGATCGCGCGCCGCCTGGCGCTGGATGTCGGCCCCCTGCCCGGGGCCAAAACCATGGCGCGGGTCTTCGACCTGTCCGCCCTGCCCTGCGAGAACATCGGCAGCGTGCTGCTGAACGACGTTCTCGCCTGCAACAAGGGCGATGACGCACGCGCCGCCTGCGCCGCCCGCATCACCACCGCGTCGCGCGTCACCGGCGTGAACTTCGAGAAGTAAGCGAGGCCCGATCATGAACCCCGACGCCGCCGCCCCGGCCGCCACGCTCCCCACCATCCCGGTGCCCGTCGCGCACGACCTGAGCATGCTCGGGTTGTTTCTGCAGGCCGACATCGTGGTGAAACTGGTGATGGTGCTGCTGGTGCTGGCCTCGGTCGCCTGCTGGGCCATCATGATCGAGAAGGCGGTGACCCTGGGCAAGCTGCACCGCGAGGTGCGGCGCCTGACCAAGTTCGTGCGCGGCGACCTCAAGGGCGAGGACGCGTCGCAGGGCGAGGGCCTGTCGGCGCAGGTGCTGCGCGCCGGTATGGCGGAATGGCAGGAAGGCCGCGACGAGGACGAGAGCCGCGCCGAGTTCCGCCAGCGCATCGAGCACGCGATGCGCGCCGTGCTGGGCCGGCTGATCCGCCGCGCCGAGCCCGGCCTGCCGATCCTGGCCACCACCGGCTCGGTCGCGCCCTTCGTGGGCCTGTTCGGCACGGTCTGGGGCATCATGAACAGCTTCCAGGGCATCGCCGCCAGCAACGACACCAGCCTCGCCGTGGTGGCGCCGGGCATCGCCGAGGCGCTGTTCGCCACCGCGATCGGCCTGGTGGCCGCGATCCCGGCGGTGATGGCCTATAACCGCTTCGCGATCCGCATCGGCCGGCTGCGTACCGAGGGCAATGCCGCGTCGCACGACTTCGCGGCGGCGCTGTCGCGCCGGCAGGGTGCCCGCCGCCGCCACGCCGCGGCGGAGTAAGCCGCGATGGCCTTCGGCTCGATGGACCTGGGCGGCGAGGACGAGGACAGCGGTCGCCCGATGTCGGACATGAACGTCACGCCGCTGGTGGACGTCATGCTGGTGCTGCTGATCGTGTTCATGGTGGCGGCGCCGATGATGGTGGTGGGCGTGCCGGTGAACCTGCCCAAGACCTCGGCCGCGCGCGCGGCCTCGCCCATCCCGCCGGTGGTGCTGACGGTGCGGCGCGACGGCTCGACCTTTATCAAGCAGGACGCGGTGCCGGAGGCTGAGCTGGCCGCGAAGATCAAGGCGGCGCAGGGCGGCAACGACGAGACGCCGGTCTACGTGCGCGGCGACCGGGAAGCGCCCTACGGCGTGGTGCTGCGGGTGATGGGGCGTCTGAACAGCGCCGGCATCAACAAGGTTTCGCTGATCGCCGAGGCGGAGGCCACGGCCGCGCCCGTTCAGGCACGCTGAGCCGATGAACGCCCGTTGGAGGCTCCTCGGCTGGGGGGGCTCGGTGGTGCTGCACGCCGCCGTCGCCGTGCCGCTGTTCATGGCGCACAGCGAGCCCCCGCCGCCGCCGGCCGAGGTACCGCTGGAGGTCACTGTGGCCGCCGAGGACCCGGCACCGCCGAGCGAGAGCCAGGAGGACGCGCCCGCGCAGCCGGTGGCCGAGGCGGTCACGCCCACCCCGCCGCAGCCGGTGCAGGCCAGTCAGCCACCGCCGCCCGTGCAGGCCGCCGAACCGCCCCCGGTGCAGCCGACGGAGCCGCCGCCGGTCATGGCCGCGGCCGAGCCGCCGCCCGTGGCCGCCACCGAGCCGCCGCCACCTGAGCCCGCGCCGGAACCGCCGCCCGAGCTGGCCGAGGCGCTGCCGGAACCGCCGCCGCCCGCACCGCCCCCGCCGCCCGTGCCACGCCCGCCGCAGCCCCGGCCCACGCCGCCGCGCCCGACGCCGCCCCGCCCACAGGTGGCGCGCCCGGTGGAGCGTGCGGATCCGAACCTGCAGGCTTATGCCGCGCCGCCCGCGCCCGTGGCACCGGCCGCCCCGGCAGCGCCCGCCGCGCCGTCGCGGCCGCGCATGGCCTCGGCCGGTCCGCCGGCGAACTGGGCGCAGCGCCTGTCGGCGGCGGTGAACCGTGCCAAGCGCTACCCGCCCTTCGCCCTGCAGCGAAGCCAGGAAGGCGTGGTCTACGTGACCTTCCGGATGCGGCGCGACGGGTCGCTGATCTCCGCCAGCGTTGGGCGCAGCAGCGGCAACGAGATGCTGGACGAGGCCGGGCTGGAAGCGGTGCAGCGGGCTTCGCTGCCGCCCATCCCGGAAGAGTTCTCGGACGACGTCTTCTCCGCCACCGTGCCGATCAACTTCAACATCAGCGGGCGCTGAGCCCGCGCTGCCCGGTGCCGTATCGCGGCGCCGGGCAGCCTTGCCGGGCTGATCACGCCCGGTCTCGGCCCCAACAGCGTCCAGCTGCCTGCCGGGCAGCGTGAGGGACGCCGGCCGTGGCCACGCGGGAAGACCGTTTTCAGAGGAAGGCCCGCACCGCCATCAGGCGCTGGAAGACGGCCAGCCGATCACTGCTTGCCTGCCCCCACATTCCGCCCAGCCTGCCGCGGGTCCGAGCCGCCGCGGAGTTCCGTGGGACAGCCCCGGCCACGGCGGGCGCCCCGCCGGAACCGCACGGCGTGCAGGTCGCCTCCCTGAAACGAAGAGTCGCCCTTTTGAAACGAAGAACGGCGCGGCTGGATGATCCAGCTGCGCCGTTTCCGTATTCAACCCTGGCCCGCCGGGACCCCGCTCGCGCGGGGTTCTCAGCGGAAGCCGCCGACCGCGGCACCCTTGGGGGTTGCCGTGGCCGGGTCGCGCCTGAAGATCAGGCGCTGGCCTTCATGATCTCGTCCGCGACGTTGCGCGGCACCGGATCGTAGTGGTGGAACTGCATCGAGAACGACGCACGGCCCTTGGTCATGCCGCGGAGGTTGGAGATGTAGCCGAACATCTCCTTCAGCGGCACGTGGGCGCGCACAATGACCGAGGTGCCGGCCATGTCCTGCGACTGGATCACGCCGCGACGACGGTTCAGGTCGCCCACCACGTCACCGACGTGGTCCTGCGGGGTGGTCACTTCCACGTCCATGATCGGCTCCAGGATCACCGGGCCGGCCTTCTTCATGCCTTCGCGGAAGCAGGCCTTGCCGGCGATCTCGAACGCCAGGGCGGACGAGTCGACGTCGTGGTACTTGCCGTCCACCAGGGTGAACTTGAAGTCCACCGTCGGGAAGCCGGCGAGCACGCCGGTGTCGGCCTGGACCTTGATGCCCTTGTCGACCGCCGGGATGTACTCCTTCGGCACCGTGCCGCCGACCACCGCGTTCACGAACTCGATGCCCGTGTTCCGCTCCAGCGGCTCGAAGGTGATCTTCACCTCGGCGAACTGGCCCGAACCACCCGACTGCTTCTTGTGGGTGTAGGTCTCGGTGTGGGACTTCGAGATCGTCTCACGGTACGCGACCTGCGGGGCGCCGATGTTGGCGTCCACGCCGTACTCGCGGCGCAGGCGGTCGATGATGATCTCCAGGTGCAGCTCGCCCATGCCCGACAGGATGGTCTGGCCGGTCTCCTGGTCGGTCTTCAGGCGCAGCGACGGGTCCTCACCCGCCAGCTTCTGAAGGCCGAGCGTCATCTTCTCGATGCCTTCCTTGGTCTTCGGCTCGACGGAGATGTCGATCACGGGGACCGGGAAGGCCATGCGCTCGAGCACCACGGCGTCGGAGGCGTCGGCCAGGGTGTCACCGGTGCCGGTGTCCTTCAGGCCCACGAAGGCGGCGATGTCGCCCGCGAACACCTCCTTGATCTCCTCGCGCTTGTCGGCGTGCATCTGGAACATGCGGCCGACGCGCTCCTTGTGGCCCTTGGTCGTGTTCAGGACTTGGTCGCCGGAACGCAGCACGCCGCGGTAGACGCGCACGAAGGTGAGGTTGCCGTACTTGTCGTTGATGATCTTGAACGCCAGGCCGGCGAAGGGCGCGTCCTCACGCGCGGGGATCACGCGGCGCTCGGCTTCCTCGTCCTCACCCTCTTCCGGGGCGACCTTGATGCCCTCGATGTCGACCGGGCTCGGCAGGTAGTCCACCACGCCGTCGAGCAGCGGCTGCACGCCCTTGTTCTTGAAGGCCGAGCCGCAGAAGACGGGGCGGAACTCGCCGGAGATCGTGCCCTTCTTGATGCACTTCTTCAGGGTCTCGACGCTCACGTCGCCCTTGTCGAAGTACTCCTCCATGGCGGCGTCATCGACCGACAGCACGGTGTCGAGCAGCGTCTGGCGGTACTCGGCGGCCTTGTCGGCGAGGTCGGCGGGGATCGGGGCCTCGTGGTACTTGGCGCCCAGCTCGTCGCCTTCCCAGATCAGCGCCTTCATCTCGACCAGGTCGACGACGCCCTTCAGGCTGTCCTCGATGCCGATCGGCAGCTGCAGGGCGACCCAGTTGATGCCCAGCTTCTCGGTCAGCGTGGCGGCGGCGCGGTAGAAGTCGGCGCCGGTGCGGTCGAGCTTGTTGATGAAGATGATGCGCGGCACGTTGTAGCGGTCGGCTAGGCGCCAGTTCGTCTCGGACTGCGGCTGCACGCCGGCCACGCCCTCGATGATGAACACCGCGCCGTCGAGCACGCGCAGCGAACGGTTCACCTCGATGTTGAAGTCGATGTGGCCGGGCGTGTCGATGACGTTGATGCGGTAGTCGTTCCACACGGCCGTCACGGCGGCGGAGGTGATGGTGATCCCCCGCTCACGCTCCTGGTCCATGTAGTCGGTGGTGGTGTTGCCGTCGTGCACCTCACCGATCTTATGGGACTTGCCGGTGTAGTAGAGGATACGCTCGGTGGTGGTGGTCTTGCCGGCGTCAATATGCGCCGTGATGCCGATGTTGCGAATTCGCTCGAGCGGGATGCGCGCCACGGTGGGCCTCCAATAGGTCGCCGCGCGAGCCGCGCGGGGAATGCGTCGGGGCGGGTTCGGGGTCGGCCTTCGCCGCCTCGCCCGCCCATCCGGTTTCTGCCAGGGGTGCTGGGGACCCCTCGGGCCCCGGTTTCGCGGGCGGACATGTGCGCTGTCCGGGCGCGAAAATCAAGCTTGGGCAACGCGGACGGGTCACTCTTCGTTGCAACGCCCCGGGCGGCCCCGTGTTAGGCAGGTGCCCGAGACTTCGTGAGGCCGCAACGCTCCATGGACGCACGCAGCGCCATCGCCCCGATCCGCTTTGGCCTGGGTCCCCGCATGGGGGATGGCGCCGTGGACGACCCGCGAGCCTGGCTGCTCGACCAGCTGGCCGCGCCCGATGCGCCGCGGGCCCTGCCTGAGGGCTGGGACCACCTGCCTACCACGCTCGACGCCTTCGAGGTCTGGCGCGACGACCGGGACTACAACCGCGCCCAGCGGGAGCGGACCGCCGCCATGCAGGCCGGCGGCGGAAGCATGAGCCCCGGGACAGCAGGACCGGGGAACGCGGCGGCCGGGACCATGTCCGGAGGTGCCGCGATGCCGGGCAGTGCCGGGGCGTCCGGCGGGGGCATGGCGGATGCTGGCGGGATGGCCCCAGGCGGCATGGCCGGCGGCGGTACCACGGGCGGCATGGCCGGCGGGAACGGCATGGCCGCCGGGGGCGGGTCGCCCGGCGCGGCACCCCCCGTCGTGCAGGCCTACCGCGTCACGCCGCGCGGGCAACGCATCCAGGTGTCGAGCACGGGCAGCCTCCAGCTCTTTGGTGCCGAGCGGAAGGCCTGGATGGGGCAGCTGATCACCACCGACCAGCCCTTCCGGGAACGGCTGGTGAGCTTCTGGCTCAACCACTTCACGGTCAGCCGGCGGGAATCCCTGACCGGGGTTTTCGCGGGGCCGATGATGCGCGAGGCGATCCGGCCGCACCTGACGGGCCGCTTCGCCGACATGGTGGTGGCGGTGACGCGGCACCCGGCGATGATCCTGTACCTCAACCAGAACACCTCGGTGGGGCCGAACAGCCAGCGGGGGCTGCAAAGGCACCTGGGCCTGAACGAGAACCTGGCGCGCGAGGTGATGGAGCTGCACACGCTCTCGCCCGCCGCCGGTTATTCCCAGGAGGACGTGACCAGCTTCGCGCGGCTGCTGACGGGGCTGAACATCGAGGCCACCAAGGACCCGATGGGCGTGGTGTTCCGCCCCGAGCTGCACGAGCCCGGCACCAAGACCATCATGGGCCGCACCTTCGCGCCCGGAGAAGCCTCGATCGAGGAGGCCCTGCGCTGGCTGGCCGACCACCCGGCGACGCACAAGCACCTGGCGATCAAGCTCGCCCGGCACTTCGTGGCGGACGACCCGCCGCCGGCTGCCGTGGCCAAGCTGGAGGGCGTGCTGCGCGACACCGGCGGCGATCTCGGCGCCACGTCGCGGATGCTGGTGACCATGGAGGAAAGCTGGACCACGCCGCTGAACAAGCTGCGCGCGCCCCAGGACTACGTGGTGAGCTGCCTGCGCGCGCTGGGCGCCGATGCGGGGTACGGGGAGTTCGCGGCCAATATCTGCACCGTGCTGAACCAGCCGCCCTGGATCGCGCCGCAGCCCAATGGCTGGGGCGACACCGCCGCCGACTGGGTGACGCCGGAAGGGATGCTCCAGCGCATCGACCAGGCGCACGGCATGACGGGGCGCTTCTCGCGCCTCGACAGCAAGGCGGTGCTCGACACGGTGCTGGGGCCCCTGGCGCGGCCGGAAACCCAGCAGGCGGTGATGCGGGCCGGCTCCAACCGCGACGCCCTCACCCTTATTCTCGGCAGCCCGGAGTTCCAGCGGCGATGAGCATGCCACATCTTCCAAAAATCGGCCGGCGCGGGTTGCTGCTGGGCCTCACCTCGCTGGCGGTGGCGGGCAACGCGCGGCTGGCCTTCGGCGCAGGCCCCGAGGGCGATGCGCGGCTGGTGGTGATCCTGCTGCGGGGCGCGATGGACGGGCTGGCCGTGGTGCAGGCCTATGGCGAGCCGGGCTGGCGCGACCTGCGCGGGCCGCTGGCGCTGCCCGAGCCTGGGGGGGAGAACGGGCTGCTCGACCTTGGCGGCAAGTTCGGGCTGCACCCGAGGCTCGCCAGCATGCACCGGATCTATCGCGAGAACGGTTTGCTGATCGTCCATGCCGCCGCCGGGCCCTACCGCTCGCGCTCGCACTTCGACGCGCAGGACATGCTGGAAAGCGGCGCCGAGCAGCGGCTGAGCTCCGGCTGGCTGAACCGGGCGCTGGCGGCGATGCCGGAAACCGCGGCCCACGCGCGCACTGGGCTGGTGGTGGGGCTGGACCTGCCGCTGCTGATGCGCGGCAATGTTCCGGTGGCGATGTACGCCGCGGCGCGCTCCGCCCGGCCGGACCCGGACCTTTACGCCCGGCTGATGGAGCTGAACCACGAGGACCCGGTGATCGGCCCGGCCATGACCGAGGGGATGCGGGCGCGCGGCATGAGCACGGAGCTGCTGGGCAACCCGAAGCAGCAGCGGTCCGGCTTCACCGACCTGGCGGAAGCGGCGGGGCGGCTGCTGGCGGCACCCAACGGGCCGCGCGTGGCGGCGCTGGAGATCGGCGGCTGGGACACCCACGACGCCCAGATGGGGCGGCTGAACGCGCCGCTGATGCAGCTCGACAGCGGGATCGCGGCGCTGCAGGCGACGCTGGGTCCGGCCTGGAAGCACACGGCGGTGCTGGTGATGACGGAGTTCGGCCGCACGGTGCGGGCCAACGGCTCGGCCGGCACGGACCACGGCACGGCGGGCGTGGCCTTCCTGGCCGGCGGCGCGATCGCCGGCGGACGGATCGGCGGCGACTGGCCGGGCTTGAGCCCCAACAACCTGTTCGAGAACCGCGACCTGCAGCCCACGACCGACCTGCGGGCGCTGGCCAAGGGGTTGCTGGCCGACCACCTCAAGCTGCCGCCCCGCGCCATCGCCGCCGCCTTCCCGGACAGCGAAGGGGTGGAAGCAACGTCGCGGCTGCTGGCCTCCTGAGGGCGCCAGGGTCCGGTCGGCTGCAGCGGCACGGGCCTCACGACGGCGCCGGCGACCGGGTCGCTCGCCCAAGGCCAAGGGTCCCGTGCTGGGGCGTCCTGTGCCGGGGCGACTCGACTCCAGGCAGGTAAGCCGGGGGCTCGGCCCTTTGGGGGCTCGGCCTCTAGGAACCCGGATCGGGCCATTGACCCCGGGAACCCGGATCGCGGAGCCGGGTTTCGGGCCCGAACCGCGGGTCCTGTGGGATCAGTCGTCGCGGTGGACACGCTCCATCCGCTCGTGCCGCTCCTGCGCCTCGATCGACAGCGTGGCGATGGGGCGGGCTTCCAGGCGCTTGAGGCCGATCGGCTCGCCGGTCTCCTCGCAGTAGCCGTAGGTGCCGTTCTCGATCCGCTCCAGCGCCTGGTCGATCTTGGAGATCAGCTTGCGGGCACGGTCGCGGGTGCGGAGTTCGAGGGCACGGTCGGTTTCCACGCTGGCACGGTCGGTGAGGTCGGCCTCGATGATCCCCCCCTGCCCCATGGAGGTCAGCGTTTCGCCGGCCTCCCGCAGCAGGTCGAGGCGCCAGCGCAGCAGCTTCTGCCGGAAGTATTGCAGCTGCTGGGTATTCATGAAGGACTCGACATCGGACGGGCGGTAGTCCGGCGGAAGCGTCATCAGCATCGCGCGCAATCCCTATGAGCGTCGTGCGAGCCGGCGGCATTCCCGGCCCACGAAACCGCGAGGTTCATACAAGGCGCATGGCTGCCCCGCCAAGTGCTCCGTTGCGACGATTCCGAGACGAATCTCTCACCGTCGGTTGTTTCTGCCCTCGTAACGGGCGATTTCAACCCTGGCGCGCAGCGCGATGGCACTCAGCGCATCGGCCAGCACCGGGTCCGAGGCGGCGCGGCCTTCCGCCAGACTGGCCAGCCGCTCCAGCCGGGCCGGGTCGGCGCGGCCACTCAGGAGCTCACGCTGCAGGGCCTGGAGTTCTTCCAGCATCGCCGCGGCGCGTTGCCGGCCCTGGCGGTCGCGTTCCGCCGGGTCGTCCGGTTCTTCCTGGATCGCCAGCAGCCCCACGGCCGCCAGCGGCGCCGCGGCGGTGGCCGTGCCCGCCTCGGTGGTCTCCTCCGGCAGCGTGAAGCCGCCGGCGGCGGCGCGGCGCGCGCGGTTGCCCCCGGCCACGGGCCCGGCCCCCCTGATGTCGCCGATGCGGTGCATCCTGCCGCCTCCTGTGCCGCAGCCCGGCGGGTTTGGCCGCCCGCCCGGCAGTTTCTGCCGCTTATCCCTGCCTGCGGGGCGGCACGTCGCTTGCCCCTCCCCGCTCCGAGATGAGCGACATCCTGCACAGAACCTCTTTCCGAACCGAAAACCCGGTGCGCTTCGCGTGGGCATCGCGGACGGGCCGCCGGATGCTGCCGGTGCTCGCGCTGCTGCTGGCGCTGCCGGCGCTGCTTCTCGCGGCGGGGCCGGCGGCGGCACAGGTGCGGATCAAGGACGTGGCGGATGTCGAGGGGGTGCGCGACAACCAGCTGGTGGGCTACGGCCTCGTGGTCGGGCTGCCCGGCACCGGCGACAAGCTGCGCACCGCGGTGTTCACCCGCCAGTCGCTGGTGGGCATGCTGGAACGGCTGGGCGTCAACACCCGCGACAACGAGAAGCAGCTCGACACCCGCAACGTCGCGGCGGTGATGGTGACGGCCAACCTGCCCTCCTTCGCGCGCAGCGGGTCGCGCATCGACGTGGCGGTGTCGGCGTTGGGCGACAGCACCAACCTGACCGGCGGCACGCTGCTGGTGACGCCGCTGCTGGGCGCGGATGGCGAGGTCTACGCCGTGTCGCAGGGGGCGCTGGCCACCGGCGCGATCGGCGCCAAGGGGGCGGCTGCCTCCGTCCAGCGAGGCGTGCCGACAGCCGGGCGCATCGCCAACGGCGCCATCGTGGAGCGCGAGATCCCCTTCGAGCTGGCGGGCCAGGACCGGCTGCGGCTGAGCCTGCGCAACCCCGACCTCACCACGGCGCAGCGGATCGCCGCCGCCATCAACGGCAGGCTGGGCGGTGTCGCCACCGCCACCGACCCGCGCACCGTGGTGCTGCTGACGCATGGCCGCGACATCCCGGGCCTGCTGGGCGAGATCGAACAGCTGCGCATCACGCCGGACCAGTCGGCGCGGGTGATCATCGAGGAAGCCTCGGGCACCATCGTGATGGGCGCCGACGTGCGGATTTCCACCGTCGCGATCGCGCAGGGCAACCTGACCATCCGCATCACCGAAACCCCGCAGGTGAGCCAGCCGGCGCCGCTGAGCAACGGGCAAACGGCTGTGGTGCCGCGCACCGGCATCCAGGTGGACGACCAGAACGGCCGTCGCCTGGGCATCCTGCCGCGCTCCGTCACCCTGCAGGAACTGGTGAACGGACTGAACTCGCTGGGCGTCGGGCCGCGCGACATGATCACCATCCTGCAATCCATCAAGGCGGCCGGCGCCCTGCAGGCCGAGCTGGAGGTCCGCTGAGATGGGCAGCCTCCCCGCTTCCCCCACCGCCGCGCCGGTCGCGCCCGCCACGCCCCAGCTCGGCATGGCGCAGGACCCGGCCGCCATGCGCAAGGCCGCCGCGAAGTTCGAGTCGCAGACGCTGAGCGCCCTGCTGCAGCCCGCCTTCAACGCCGCCGCCAATGACAAAAGCGCCTTCGGCGGCGGCGAGGCCGAGGCGCAGTGGCGGCCGATGCTGGTGGATGCCTATGCCGAGGCCTGGGTCCGCCGCGGCGGCATCGGCCTGTCGCAGTCGGTGATGGGGGAGATGCTGCGGATGCAGTCGGCCTCCGGCGGCCATCCTTCCCCTGCCCCTGACAGCGCCAGCACCGGTCATGGGGCCGGCAACACTTCCTCAACACCCCACAACGGAGAATCCGTCCCATGATGATGCAGTCGCTGATCAACGCCGGCCTTCGCCTGGCCGACGCGCTGGATGCCGAGAACGAGGCGCTGTCGCGCTTCGACATGGTGAGCGCGGCGAAGCTGGCGGAAGCCAAGATCCGCGCCTCGGAAGCCTTCGCGGCGGCGCACGGCGCGGTCCATCGCACCGCCTCGCGCCCCGACACGACGGAGCGCGTGGCGGCGGAAGCGCTGTCGACCCGTCTCAAGACCCTGTCCGACGAGAACCGGCGGCTGCTGGAGCGCGCCATCGCCCTGCAGGCGCGGGTGATCGAGACCATCGCCACCGCCGCCATCCCGCACGCGCGCCCGGCCACCTACGGGCGCGGTGGCTACAACGCCGCCTCGCGGCTGGCGCCGTCGCTGGCGCTCGCGACGCGGGCCTGAAACAGCGCGAACGGGCCAGGGCTGGCGGGCGCGGCACGGTCCGCTGCATCGCCGACCCCGATCACGCATCGGGATGGTCACCCGCCCGTGACTGCGGCAAGCTCCCGGCATGGGAGACGACGACGCCTGGTCCATGCTGCTGCGGGCACGACGGGGCGAGGGTCCGGTGCCGGACCACCCCGTGGCGCGACTCTTCGCGCCGCTGCTGGACCGGCCCGAGATCGTGCTCGGGCGGCTGGCACAGACGCTGGACGGGCGGATCGCCACGGCCTGCGGGGCCAGCCAGTGGATCGGCGGCGCGGGCGACATCCTGCACACCCACCGCCTGCGCGCCCTGTTCGACGCCGTGATCGTGGGCGCCGGAACCGTGGCGGCGGATGACCCGCAGCTGACCACGCGCCACTGCGAGGGTTCCCATCCCGTGCGCGTGGTGCTGGACCCTGACGGGCGCCTCGGACCCGACCACCGCTTGTTCCGCGAAGGGCCGCCCACGATCCTGGCGCGCGCCACCGACCGCTGCGGCACCGCGGACCGGCACGGATCGGCGGAGCTGCTGCCCCTGCCGCGCGAGGATTTCCTGCCATCGGTGCTGCGGGCGCTGCGCGCGCGCGGGCTCGGCCGGGTGTTCGTGGAAGGCGGCGGCGTCACGGTGTCGCGCTTCCTGGCCGCGGGGCTGCTGGACCGGCTGCACCTGACGGTGGCGCCGGTGATCCTGGGTTCGGGCCGCCCCTCCTTCGTGTTGCCCGAGGCGCTCTGCATCGACGATGGGTTGCGCGTGCGCTGGAGCGTTTATCCGCTGGGCGAGGATGTTCTGCTGGATATTCCCCTCGACGGGGCGCGACCGGGCCGGCGGGACGGCGTGCCGGCGTGAACGCGGCGGGTGAGGCGCGGGCCCTCTGGATCGTGGCGCCAGGACGGGCGGAGCTGCGGCGCGAGGTGCTGCGCCAGCCTGACGCGGAGGAGCTGCTGATCCGCGCGCTCCACAGCGGGATCTCGCGCGGGACGGAGCGGCTCGTGCTCGGCGGGCGGGTGCCGGAAAGCCAGTACGCCGCGATGCGCGCCCCGCTGATGGCGGGCGAGTTCCCCCATCCGGTGAAGTACGGCTACGCCGCGGTGGGCGTGGTGGAGCGCGGGCCCGCCGAGCGGATCGGCCAGCGCGTCTTCGTGCTGCACCCGCATCAGGACCGCTTCCTGGCACCCGCCGCGATGTGCGTGCCGGTGCCCGGTGCCGTGCCCGACGCGCGCGCCGTGCTGGCCGCCAACATGGAAACGGCGCTCAACATCCTCTGGGACGCGGCGCCCCTGCCCGGCGAGCGGGCCACCGTGATCGGCGCCGGCGTGGTGGGGCTGCTGGTGGCGCGGCTGCTCGCGCGGATGCCGGGGATCGACTTGGTCGTGGTGGACAGCGACGGCGGCAAGCAGGCGATTGCGGAAGCGCTGGGACTGCGCTTCCGCCTGCCCGACGATGCGCCGGCGGAGCGCGAGCTGATCATCCATGCCAGCGCCAGCGAGGCGGGGCTGCAGCTGGCGTTGCGCTGCGCCGCGACCGAAGCGCGCATCCTGGAAGCCTCCTGGTTCGGTGACCGCGCCGTGTCGCTGCCGCTGGGCGAGGCGTTTCACGCGCGGCGGCTTCGGCTGATCTCGACGCAGGTGGGACAGGTCTCGCCCGCGATGCGCGGCCGCCGCACCTACGGGGAGCGACTCGCCCTGGCGCTGCAACTGCTGGAGGATCCGGCGCTGGACGTGCTCTGCACGGTGCGCGTCCCCTTCGCGAAACTGCCGCGACGCCTGCCGGCGCTGCTCCATGGCGGGGATGCCGTGCTCTGCCCCGTGGTGGATTACGGCGCGGACTGAGCGGCGCAGGGAGCTTCGCCGCGCCTGACGCGACGCCCCGTGACGCGACGCCTCTGACGCCTTCGTCTTGACGCCGCGCAGCGCTGACGCCGGGGATGCGTCGCCAGTTCGGCGCGCGAAGGCTATACGGAAGCGTCGGTGGCCGCGGGCCATCAGGGCCTTGTAGGAGGGCGTGCGCGCCGTGTTCAGCCTCACCGTCGCCGATCACATCATGGTCGCCCATTCCTTTCGCGGCGAAGGCTTCGGCCCGGCGCAGCGCGTCCATGGCGCCACCTTCGTGGTGGAGGCCGAGTTCCGCGCGCCCCGGCTCGACAGCGACAACCTGCTGGTGGACATCGCCGCCGCGCGGGTCGAGCTGCGGCGCATCCTGGACGGCATCGACTACCGCAACCTCGACGAGGTGCCGGAGATGCGCGGGCAGAACACCACCACGGAATACCTGTGCGGCTTCATCCACGCGCGGCTGTCGGACGCGCTGCGCGACGGGCGCCTCGGCGCGGGCGGCAAGGTGGTGCAGTGGCTGAAGGTGGTGCTGCGCGAAAGCCCGTTGGCCTGGGCGGGCTACGAGGCGCCGGTCAACCTTGGGGCACCGGACGACGCGGCGGCGGTGCCGGCGGCGACGGAGATGCTGTCGTGAAGATCGCTCTGCTGGTGCCCGCCCCCTTCGACGCGGTGAGCGGCGGCTACGCCTATGACCGGCGGCTGGTCGAGGGCCTGCGCGCCGGCGGCCACGCGGTGCGCGTGGTGGAGCTCGCCGGCCGGCATCCGCAACCCGACGCGGCGGCCGAGGCAGCGGCGTGCGCCGCGATCGAAGGCTGCGAGGCGGACGAGGCGGTGGTGATCGACGGGCTGGCGCTGCCGGGCTTCCTGCCGGTGCTGGACGTGCTGGAGGAACGCCGCGCCGTGGGGCTGATCCATCACCCCACCGCCGTCGAGACCGGCGTGCCCGAGGACGTGCGCGACCGGCTGCGCGAGCGTGAGCGCGCGATCTTCCCGCGCCTGGCGCGGCTGGTGACGACCTCGCGCCTCACCGCCTCGCGCCTGCCGGAAGAATTCGCGGTGGAGCCGGCGCGCGTGGCGGTGGTGGAGCCCGGCACCGATCCAGCGCCGCGCGCCACGGGTTCGGGCGGTGGTTGCGAGATCCTGTCGGTCGGCGTGCTGGTGCCGCGCAAGGGACATGACGGGCTGATCCACGCGCTGGGCCGGCTGCGCGACCTCGACTGGCGTCTGACTGTCGTGGGGCCGGAGCGCAATCCCGATCACGCGGCCACCCTGCGCGCGCTGACGGAGGAGCTGGCGATCGCGGAGCGGGTGCGCTTCGCCGGCGACGTCGACAGCGCCGCGCTGGAGCGGCTCTACGCCGGGGCCGACATCTTCGCGCTGTTTTCCTGGTGGGAAGGCTACGGCATGGCCGCGGCGGAAGCGATGGCGCGCGGCTTGCCGCTGGCGCTGAGCAAGGGCGGTGCGCTGGAGGACCTCATGCCCAAAGGCGGCGGCATCAGTGCCGCGCCCGGCGACAGCGACAGCTTCTCGCGCGCGCTGCGTCGGATGATCTTCGACCTGCCGCTGCGACAGTCGATGGCGGAAGCCTCCTGGCAGGCGGGGCAGCGGCTGCCGCGCTGGGACGATCGTGCCGCGGCCTTCGTGCGGGAGCTGGAACAGGCGCGTGGCTGACCAATTCGCGGAACGCTGGCTCGCCTTGCGGGAACCAGCCGATGCCCGGGCGCGCGACGCGGCGCTGGCGGCGCAACTGATCGAGCTCCTGCCGGCACGGCCGCGCATTGTGGACCTCGGCGCCGGAACGGGATCGCTGTTCCGCTGGCTGGCGCCGCAGATCGCGCGGCCGCAGGCCTGGACGCTGGTGGACAACGACGCCGCGCTGGTGGAGCGCAGCTTCGACGTGATCGCGGGCTGGGCGGAATGGCATGGCCTGCGGGTGAGTGCCCCCAACAAGCGCGTGCTGCTGGTGCATACGCCGGCCGGCGCCTGGCGCGTGGAAGGGCTGATCGCCGACCTCGCCGACGCGCCGGAATGGCTCGCGCGGCGCGAGGCCGACGCGGTGACGGCGTCGGCGCTGCTGGACCTCGTATCCGACATCTGGGTGGAGGATCTGGCGGACGTGTTGCAGGTGCCCTTCTACAGCACGCTGGACGTGTCCGGCGCGGCGCGCTTCCTGCCGCCGATCGCGGGCGACGCCGCGGTGGCGCGCGGCTTCCGGCGCGACCAGCGGCGCGACAAGGGCTTCGAGGGCGCGGCACTCGGCCCCGAGGCCACGCGCGTCGCGGCCACGATCTTCCGGGCACGCGGCTTCGCGGTGCGGCGCGCGCCCTCCCCTTGGCAGCTCGGCCGGGGCGAGGCCTCGTTGCTGGCGGAACTGGTGGAGGGTCATGCCACCGCCGCCGCGCCGCACCTGCCGCGCACGGCGGCGGCCGTGCAGGCGTGGCGAGCGTCGCGGTTGGAGTCGCTGCGGCGCGGCCGCCTGCGCGCGCGCGTGCCACATGGCGACCTGCTGGCGCTGCCGCCGGAGCACGCGGCATGAGCCTGCACCTGGGTGGCCTCGCGCCGGACCTGCTGAGTGCCGTGGCGCTGGCCGGCGGCTTCGCGCGCGGCGGGCGACGCACGGTGCTGTGCCTCGACGTGCCGGAGAACGTCGCGGCGGAGGTCGACGCGGCGGTGTCGCTGCCGCCGGGCGCCGTGGATGCGCCACGCGCGGACGCGGCTGCGGCGGTGCTGCGCGAGGCGGAGGCCATGGTGGCGGCCGGCGCGGCGCAGATCATCGTGGCGGACGGCACGCCGCGGCACGGACTGGCCGCGCTGACGGAAGCGCTCGCCCGTCGACTCGGCACCGGCCTCGCCGTGATCGCGCCGGCCTCGCCCGGTGCGCGACGCACCGTGTACCAGGGTCACCTGTTCCAGGACGCGAACCTGCCCGACAGCGAAAGCCTCGTGCGCGTTTGGTCGCATGACGCGGGCGGCGCGGTGGGGCTGGTTCCCTTCACCACCGTCGAGGCCGGCGCCGCCGCGATCCGCCGCGACCTCGCGCGCCTGGCCGAGGGCGGGCGTCAGCACGCGGTGCTCGACGCGCTGACCGCCGCGCATCTCGACGCCATCGCGGAGGCCGTGGCCGCCTACCCGCTGATCCTGGGCAGCACGGAACTCGCCGCGCGGCTGGCGGCGCGCTTCCCGGCCGCGACGATGACGGAAGCGGAGGCCTGGCCGCCGGCGGAGGGTGCCGCCGCAATCCTGGTCTCCGCCACGAGCCGCACGAGCCTGGCGCAGCTGGGCGCGGCGCGCGCGCGGACACCGCTGCTGGAACTCGATCCCCTCGCCATGCCGGACGCGGAGGCGATGCTCGCGGCTGCGGAAGCCTGGCTGGACGGCGTCGCGGCGGAGCGTGTGGTGGTGGTCTCGACAGCCCTTCCGCCGGATCGGCTGGCACTGGCGCAGCGCCGCTTCGGTGCGGCGGAGTTGGACGCTCGGCTCGGCGCGGTGCTGCGGGCGCTGGCGGTGCGGCTGCGCGCGCGCGGGGTGCGCAAATTCCTGGCGAGCGGCGCGACCGCGGCCTCGGCGCTGGTGGGTGCCGTGGGGTCGCAACGCTTCACCGTCGGCGCGGAACTGGCCGAGGGGTTGAGCTGGCTACGCGGCGATGGGGATGTTTGGCTCTGCCTCAGCGATGGCGAGGCGGGCGGCCGCATGCTGCTGACGGAAGCCTTCGAGGAGTAGAACCGCCGCCTCGCACAAGCGGAGCCGGCTACGCCCGCGCGGTTGGTGTCATCGCTGGCGAAACCGCCACACCCGACGTTGCTGCCGAACGCAACGTCTAGAGCGAGGCCTCGGCGTCGAGTCGGATCACGAAGGACAGCCATCCCGCGCGCTCCGCCACCTGCTCGTAAAGGCGGATGGCGTCCTGATCGCCCGCGGGTACGATCCAGCGCAGGTGGCTCCAGCGGCGACGGCGTCCTTCCCCCGCCAGGTGGTCAAGCATGGCGCGGGCGATGCCGCGGCGACGGTGCTCGGGGTGCACGTAAAGGTCGTCCAGCATGCCGCAGCGGCGGGCAAACACGACCTCGGGCAGATCGAACAGGATGGCGAAGCCGGCCGGCGCACCGTCGCGCTCGCACAGCAGAACCTCGGTGCGCGGGTCGGCGCACAGCATCGCGGCGGCCGCGTGCCCGTCCGCCGGCTCGCTGCCGCGCAGCAGCGGCCGCATCTCGCCGGCATAGGATTGCAGCAGCGGCGCGATCACCACGCGCTCCGCCGGCGGGAGGAAGCGGAAGCCGATCACGGCCGCAACGGAAAAGGGCGCCGCGTTGCGGCGGCGCCCTCTCCAGCAACTGCGATCCGGTGTGGGATCAGCCGTTCTCCTCGCCCGCCGTTTCCGGCACGACGACCTCGGTCGTCTCCGTGGGCTCCGACGTCATCGTGTCGGCATTGGCGGCGGCGGCCGCCTCGGCCTTGCGACGGGCGCGGGTCTCGGCGCCCTTCTTGGCAGCGGCGGAACGCGCGCTGTCACCGGCCGCGGCGCGGCTGGTGGCGGCCGCACGCTTCGGCGCCGCGCTGCGCGCGGTGGTGCTGCGCGGCGTCGCGGCGGTGCTGCGGGCTGCGGGCTTGCGCGTCGTCGCCGCGGCCGTCGTGCGCTTGGCGGCGGCGGGGCGCTTGGCCGAGGTGGCCGAGCGCGCGGCGGTGGCACGGGTCGGCGCGGCCTTCTTGGCGGCGGTGGCGCGCGTCGCGGTCTTCGCCGCGGCCGGGCGGCGCGACGCGGGCTTCGCGGCAGCGGCGGCGGTGCGGGTCGTGCGGCGCGCGGGCGCGGCCTTGGCCGTGCTGCGGCTGGCGGCGGGCTTGCGAGCGGCGGCGGTGGAACGCGACGCGGCGGTCGAGCGCGACGCGGCGGTGCGGGCGGCGGGCTTCTTCGCGGCGGTCGCGGGCTTGGCGCGCGAGGCCGCGCTGCTGCGGGTCGCGGCGGGCTTCTTGGTGGCCGTGCTGCTGCGCGAGGCCGCGGCGCGGGTCGTGGGCTTCTTCGCGGCGGCGGTGGAACGCGACGCGGTGGCGCGCGTGGCGGGCTTCTTCGCGGCCGCCGGCTTGGCGCGCGAGGCCGTGGCGCTGCGCGTGGCGGCCGGCTTCTTCGCGGCGGCGGTACGGGCGGCGGGCTTCTTCGCGGCGGTGCTGCGGGCGGCCGGCTTCTTGTCGGCGGCAGCGGCGGTCTTGCGGCCGGCGGTGCTGGCCTTGCGCGTGGTGCTGCTGCGGCGCGTGGTGCTCACGGCCATGGCCTGCGCACGCGGTGTGCCGGGGTTGGTCTCATCGGTCATGTCTGCGATCTCCTGCGTGTTTCGTTGTTTCTGCGGGTCCGTCGCCACCGGGGCCGGGTAAAAGCGGTACGGCCGGCGCTGAACCCTGACGCTGTAGTCGAGTGGTGTTCGGCACTGCACGACGGAACTTCCGGATGACGTCAGGGGTGAGGACGCTGCGAACACCGGAAGGAAGCAACCCACGTTATGCTTCCGCCGATCTTCGCGAGGCGATCGCGCCCGCACCTCGTGAACAAGCCATCCTCCGCATTGCAACGCGTCGTACCTTGTGCCTCGCGGGATGCTGCGATCGCCGCGAATCGTGGGGAAGACGATGCGTTGTGCACGCTATCGGGACGCGCCCAGGGCTTGTCAACGAAAACGCAAGCTGCACACGCGCATTTTGAATTGTTTACGCGCCGGTGCATGCGCCGGTGCGGGCCGCGCGTACCGCAACCGCGCCCCGACCACGCGGGCGCGTCGCGGGTACACTCGCGCGTCGCCGCCGATGCGGCGCGGCGCAGGCGGCATCGACGCCGCGACGTGACGTCGCAGGGCATGAGGTCTAGCCTGTTCGCGGAACCCCTGAACGCCCGCCGCGCGGGCCAGAGCATCCGAGGACAGCATGAACGACGCGCAGCCGCCGGCCGGCGGGATCTACGACAGCCTGGTGCGGGGCGACCTCGTGTTGCCGGACCGTATCCTGCGGGATGGCTGGGTTGCTGCCGCGGGCGGCACGATCGCCGCGATCGGCACCGGCGAGCCGCCGCCGGCGAAGAGCGTTGCCGACCATCGCGGCCACCTGGTGTTTCCAGGGCTGGTGGACGGGCACATGCACACCAGCAGCTCCACCGGCTGGCCGGGCATCGAGGGCGCGACCTGTTCCGCGGCCGCCGGCGGCGTCACCACCTGCGTCGACATGCCCTACGACGTGCCCGAGGCGGTGACCGATGCCACCGTGTTCCGGCGCAAGGTGGAGGCGGTGGAGCAGCTGTCGCACGTCGACGTCGCGCTCTACGGCACCATCCGCAAGCACGGCGGCGTGGATGCCATCGCGGGCCTGGCCGAGGCGGGTGCCTGTTCCTTCAAGCTTTCGACCTATGAATATGACGAGCGGCGTTTCCCGCGCATCGACCACAACACAATGCTCGCGGCCTTCGCCGAGATCGCGAAGACCGGGCTGATGGTGTCGGTGCACAACGAGGATCAGGAGCTGGTGGAGCACCTGACCGCCGAGGCCAAGGCAGCCGGGCGGACTGACCCGATCATGCACTGCCGCACCCGGCCGCCGATCACCGAGAGTATGGCGGACCTGGAAATCTTCGAGCTCGGCCTGGAGACCGGCGCGCATGTCCACATGGCGCATTCCTCGCTGGCGCGCGGCTTCGACATCGCGGCCGACTTCCGCCGCGCGGGCGGCAAGGCCTCGGGCGAGGCCTGCCTGCAGTACCTGTGCATGACCGAGGAGGACATCATCCGCCTCGAAGGCTTCGGCAAGTGCAACCCGCCCTTCCGCACCGCGGCCGAGGTGGAGCGGATGTGGGCGGCGCTGGCGGCGGGCAAGATCGGCTACGTCAGCACCGACCACGCGCCCTGGCCGCGCGAGCGGAAGGTGTATCGCGGCGACATCTTCACCGTGGGCGCGGGCCTCACCGGCATGCAGTCCTTCGCGCCGGTGATGTTCACGCTGCTGCTGGAGCGCGGGCTCTCGCCCTCGCTGCTGGCGCTCTACTGCGCCGAGCGTCCGGCGCGCTTCCACGGGCTGTTCCCGCGCAAGGGCGCGATCCGCATCGGCGCCGATGCCGACCTTTGCGTGATCGAGCAGGGCGACTTCCGCTTCGACGCAGCCGAGATCCGCGATCGCGAGGATGCGCGCTGGTCGCCTTATGACGGCCGTGCGGTGAAGGGCCGGGTGGCGGCAACCTACCTGCGCGGCCACTGCATCTGGAACGGCGCCGAGGTGCTGGCGAAGCCCGGCACCGGCCGCTTCGTCGCGCGCCAGCACCGCGACACCTATATAGGAGAGGACGCGACGGGCGCCGCGGCGTGACGACGCCGCGCATCCACGACGCCGGGGTCGCCGATCTTCCGGCGGTGGTGCGCCTGCTGGCGGACGATCACTTCGGCGCGGCGCGCGAGGCTCCGGGGCCGGTTCTCGACCGCCGCTACGCCGATGCCTTCGCCGCCATCGTCGCTATCCCGGGCTGGGCGGTGATGCTGGCGGAGGAGGACGGGGCGGTGGTCGGCTGCCTGCAATTCATGGTGCTGCCGCAGCTCTCCCACACCGGCACCGCGAGCGCGCAGGTCGAGGGCGTTCGCGTCGCGGCCTCGCACCGCGGCGCCGGGATCGGGTCGGCGCTGATGCGCGCGGCCATCGCGCGGGCCCGCGACGCGGGGTGCGGCACGATGCAGCTCACCAGCCATGCCAGCCGCGTGGACGCGCGCCGCTTCTACGAACGGCTGGGCTTCGCGGTTTCGCACACGGGGTTCAAGCTGAACCTCGGCGGCACGGGCTGACCCGACCGGCCCGCGGAGCTGCGGCGCTTGCCGGCATCGCTGCCACGCGGGGGGCGGTGGTGCGGCCGGAAAGGGGTGTGCGCGGAACCATCGCATCCGCCGTCGCCTGGCACGGTGCCGCCTTCCCGCGCCGGGTGATCACGCGGCGGGCAGCCTTCCGCCGGGGCATCGGGAAAAATCGGGGTGGACCTGACGGCCACGTCTTGGCGCGGGGGGTGCTGATGTGCGACTCCACCGCGCCATGACACGCATCCTCACCGTCGCCGGGGCGCAGCTCGGCCCCATCCAGAAGTCCGAAGGGCGCGACGTCGCCGTCGGGCGTATGGTCCGCCTGATGGAGCGCGCGCACCAGCGCGGCGCCCAGGTCGTGGTGTACCCGGAGCTGGCGCTGACGACCTTCTTCCCGCGCTGGTACGAGGAAGACATCAGCAACGCCGACAACTGGTACGAGACGGCCCTGCCCTCGAACGAGACGGCGCCGCTGTTCGAGGCCGCGCGGAAGTACAACATCGCCTTCCACCTGGGCTACGCCGAGAAGACGCCGGACGGGCGCCGCTTCAACACCGCGGCCTTCGTGGACCCGTCGGGCGAGATCGTCCTGAAGTACCGCAAGATCCACCTGCCCGGGCACAAGGAATACGAGCCGCGCCGCCAGGTGCAGCACCTGGAGAAGCGCTACTTCGAGGTGGGCGACCTGGGCTTCCCGGTGGTGCGCGCGCCGGTCGCGGGCGTGGACGTCAATGTCGGCATGCTGATCTGCAACGACCGCCGCTGGCCCGAGGCCTGGCGCGAGCTCGGCCTGCAGCAGGTCGAGCTGGTGATGCTCGGCTACAACACGCCCTCCATCAACCAGGACCGGAAGGGCTTCGAGGCGCATCACCTGCGGGTGCTGCATTCCCACCTGTCGATCCAGGCCGGCTGCTACCAGAACGCCTGCTTCGGCGTGGGCGTGGCCAAGGCGGGCGTGGAGGACGACCACGAGCTGTTCGGCCATTCCATCATCGCCAACCCGCAGGGCGAGATGATCGCCCAGGCCACCACCTGGGACGACGAGCTGATCGTGGCGGATTGCAACCTCGACCAATGCGCGCTGGGGCGTTCCACCATCTTCAACTTTGCGGCGCATCGCCGGCCGGAGCATTACGGCCGCATCACCGGCCAGGTGGGCTCGGTGGAGCCGCCGCGCTGGCAGCCGCCGGTGAACGCGGCGGAGTAAGCGGCCGCCGATTAGCGGGGAGGCGGCGGGAACGGGCGGGCAGGTCGGGCGTTGTGGTCACGAACCGAACGGAACACCGCTCATGCGTCGCGTCGCTTCCAACGCCCTCCTCGCCCTCACCCTGGCCGCCGGCGCGCTGCTGCCGGGCGGCCGGCCTGCCCATGCGCAGGACGCCGCGCAACGGGCGCAGCAGCAGCTCAACACCGAGATCCAGCGCAACGACGCGCTGAACAATCGCAGCGACGCCCCGCCGTCGCGCCGCGCGCCCACCGGTAGCGCCGGCTCGGCCGCCCGCGTGGAAGGGATGGAAGCGCAGCGGCCGAACTTCCTGACGCAGCAGGGCGCACCGATCGACAACCTCAAGGGCGGCGAGTTCCTGAGCAAGCCGGACGTGACCAACGCGCCCCGGCTGGGTCGTGCCGGGGACGCTGGTCTCAGCCGCTGATCGGGTCGCTGAACCAAGCCGCTGCCTGCTTCGCCGGTTGCTGAGCGGCGGCTCTGAACCGGGTCGCCGGGCTGCCTCGCCGAATGGTCCGGCGTGGCTTGGCACGGGTACTGGCGTGTGGTGCAGCGCTTCGGGGAGGCTGCCGCACCCTCGGCGGAACGTTACGCCTGCAACGCCTCCTGCCCTGCGGCGTTGGAGAGGTCCGAAGCAGGAGGAAGCCAGGGTGTTCCGTTTTGTCGCGCCGTTGAAGGTCGTTGCCGTTGCCGGTCTGGTCGGCCTGGGAAGCGTCGCGGCCCAGGCGCAGCAGATCGACGGGCCGCTGGGGCAGGTCCTTCAGAACATGCAGCAGCGACAGAACGGCGATGCCCGTCGCCTGGAGGCCGAGCGCCAGCGCGAGAACGCCGACCGTGAGCGCGCCTGGCGCGACGAGGACCGGGCGCGGCGCGAAAGCGACCGTCGCGGCTGGGAGGACCGTCGCCGCCGTGACGCCGACATGCAGCGGCAGCGCGACGACCAGCGGCGGCAGCTGGCGGACCGGCAGCGTCAGCTGAACGAGCAGCAGCGCCAGTTGGACGAGCAGCAGAGGCGCTTGGCCGAACAGCGTCGCTGAGGTGGTTCCCGGCGGGTCGGAAGCGTTCTAGCCACGGAGTCGTGCCGTGCTGCCCGAGTCGTGGTGTCCCGGCATCCGATGGCGCGGCACGATGCGACGTCGGTCGCGACGTCCCTGCCCGCTCCTCCATGAGGCACCGCCATGGTCCGCCTGATCCTGCCCGTCCTGGTCGCGCTTCTCGCCGCGCCGGCATCGTCCCGGGCGGCCCCGCTGGACGGGATGTTCGACACTTCTTTCGAGCGGTTGTTCCGCGGCGGCCCGGCCGAGCAGCGTGACCCGGCCCTGCCCTCCGCCCGGCAGGTGCGCGAGGATGACAGCCGCACGATCCGCCAGGAGCTCTGGCAGGCCGAGAAGCGGCACCTGGGCCTGCCCATCCCGTCGGAGCTGCAGCCGCCGCCGACCGGCTGAGCCCGGCGCTGCGGCCCTCCCCCGGATGGGGGGAACCGGCCCTCCCGCGCGGAGCGGGCCGGTTGCCGGTCCGGCGGCCGCTTCGACGGCCTCCCGTTCAGGGACGCCCGCTCAGCGACGCCGGCTCAGAGGCCGGTAGCGCCGAGACGCAGGATGGCGCGGGCCAGGGCCTGGGCACGCGGCACCATGGTCGCGATCTCCAGGTATTCCTCCGGGCTGTGCGCCTTGCCACCCACGGGGCCCACGGCGCAGAGCGTCGGCGCCCCCATGGCCGCGGTGAAGCCGCTGTCGGCGCAGCCGCCGGCGAACTCGCCGGTGATGGCGAGGCCGCTCTCGGCCGCCGCGGCGACGTAGCCCTCGAACAGGCGGGCGGCGTCGGGCGTCTGGGTCAGCGGCACGAACTCGCCCTTGATTGTCAGCGTGGCGCGGGTGCCCGGCACGGTGGAGCGCGCGACGATGGCGTGGATGCGCTCCATGATCTCCTCGCGGTCGCGGGGCTCGACGTAGCGCAGGTCGATCTGGCCTTGGGCGGAAGGCGCCACGGTGTTCACGCTCTGCCCGCCGTTCACCAGCCCGACGTTCAGCGTGATGCCGCGCGCAAGGTCGGTCAGGGCGTGGATCGCGATGATCTTGTGCGCGAGCTCGCCGATCGCGCTCACCCCGGCCTCGAAGTTGCCGCCCGAGTGGGCGGCGCGGCCCTCGATGTCCATCACCATGAAGACGCCGCCCTTGCGGCCGGTGACGACGCCGCCGTTGGGGCGGCCGGGCTCGCTGTTGAACACGGCGCGGGCGGACTTCGCCTCGCGCTCGATCACCGGGCGGCCTTCGGGGGAGCCGATCTCCTCGTCGCCGGTGAAGAGGCCGACCAGCGGGCCGGGTGCGCCGCCGAACTTCCGGAAGGCGGCCAGCACGAACATGTTCATCACCAGCCCGGCCTTCATGTCGCAGACGCCGGGGCCGGTGGCGATGCCGTTCTCGATGCGGAAGGGGCGGCGCTGCGGCTCGCCCTTGGGGAACACCGTGTCGCGGTGGCCCATCAGCAGGATGTTCTCCCGCCGGTTGCCGCTGGCGAGTTCGCCGCCCTCCACCGTGGCGCGCAAACAGTCGCCGAAGCGCTCGCCGGGGATGGTCTCGACGGCGATGTCGTGCTGGCCGAGGAAGCGGCGGACCTGCTCGCCCACCGCATCGACGCCTGCCTTGTCGTAGGAGCCGCCGTCGGTGTCCACCATCTCACGCAGGGCGGCCACCATGGCGTCGTGCTGGGTGGCCAGCCAGTCGGTGATCTCGCGCTCGCTCATGCCGTGTGCTCTCCGGAGTTCTTGGTGGATGCCACCCGGTGGGCGGCGAGGTTGGCCATCGGGAAGGCCGCGGCCTGCTCGATCACGCGCGCGGCGCGGAAGCACAGGTCGTCGCGACCCTGCGCCGCCGCGACCTGCACCGCGCGCGGCATGCCGTGTGCGTCGAGGCCGGTGGGTACGCTGATCGCCGGCTGGCGGGTCAGGTTGAAGGCGAAGGTCCAGGGCGCCCAGTCGCGCCACAGCGCTTCCGTCGGGTGCAGCGTCGGCTGGTCGGCGGCAAAGGCGGCGGTGGGCGTCGAGGCGGTCAGGATCAGGTCGTAGCGGAGGTGGAACTGCCCCATGGCGTGCGCCGCCTGGGTGCGCATGGCCTCGGCGCCCAGGAAGTCGATGGCGCTCATGCCGCCCTCGCGGCGGGCGACCTCTTCCAGCCCGGCATCGAGGAAGGGCTTCCGGTTGTCGGGGGTCAGGCCCACCATGCGGGCCAGCGCCACGCCCCAGACGCGGCCGAAGACGTGGCGCGTGTCGGGCAGTTCGGGATCGGCTTCCTCCACCGTGGCGCCGGCCTCGCGCAGCCAGGCGGCGGCCTGCTCCATCGCGGCCTCGCCCTCGGCGTCCAGCGGCGCCTCGAACCCTAAGCGGCGGACCAGGGCGACGCGCATCCCGGCCACGCCGTTCTCGATGCCCGAGCGCCAGTCGCGCGGGTCGTCGGGCAGGCAGAAGGGATCGCGCACGTCGGCCCGCGCCATGGCGCCCAGCATCAGCGCCGCGTCGCGCACCGAACGCGTCATCGGCCCGGCGCAGGACACCGAGCCGAAGGCGCTGTGCGGCCATTGCGGCACGCGGCCGTAGGTGGGCTTCACGCCGACCAGGCCGCAATAAGCCGCCGGGATGCGGATGGAGCCACCGGCATCGGTGCCGATGTGCAGCGGCCCGAAGCAGGCCGCCCCGGCCGCGCCGGCGCCGGAGGAGGAGCCGCCGGTGGTGCGCTGCGGGTCCCAGGGGTTGCGGGTGATGCCGTGCAGCGGGCAGTCGCCGGGCGTTTTCCAGCCGAACTCGGTGGTGGTGGTCTTGCCCAGGATCACCGCGCCCGCGGCCTTCAGCCCCATCACCGAGGGCGCGTCCTCGGCGGCGGGCGTCGCGTCGGTGATCTTGCTGCCGCGCCGCGTCGGGAAGCCCGCGAGGTTGAGCAGGTCCTTCACCGTCACCGGCACGCCGTCCAGCGGGCCGATCGGCCGGCCGGCGGCCCAGCGCGCCTCGCTCTCACCGGCCTGGGCCAGGGCGCGGGGGTTCAGTGCCGCGAAAGCGTTGACCCAAGGGTTGTAGCGCGCCACCCGTTCGGTAACGGCCTTGAGGGTTTCCACGGGGCTGAGGGCGCGCCGGGCGTAGAGCGCGAGGAGCTCCTCGGCGCTGAGGAGAGCTGGATCGGTCTGTGTCATGCGGGGCGGCATCCTGCGCCGGTTGCACGCGGGGGGAAAGGCGGGTGGTGTGCCACCTCTGCGCGCACCGCTCCGACCAGCGGTTTGACTGGCGGTCCGCCTCGTCAGCGGGGCGTCTCGACGGCCCCTGTGGGCGCGTGCCACACAGTCCGGGCCGCCCCCGCCCGTCCCGACGACGAAGGAAGCACGTGCAAACATCGACGACCTCGCCCGACTGGCAAAGCGCCCTCAACACCGCCCGCGCCCGCCGTAGCGCGAACGACGTGGATGGCGCCGTGCAGGCTGCACGGGAAGGTCTGGCTCTGCAGCCCGGACAGCCGGCCCTGGTTGAATTGCTGGCGCAGATGCTGCAGGGGCGGCCGGACACGCAGGCCGAGGCACTGGAGCTCTGGCAAGGCCGATTGGCCGCGGAGCCCGGCGCGACCCGCGCCCGGGTGGAGGCCGCGCACCTGCTGACCCGTTTCGGGCGGCTGCGGGAGGTGGAAGCACTGTTGGCCGAAGCCGAGGCGCTGGAGCCTGGGAACCTGCGCTGGGCGGAATGGCGCGCGGGCACGATCCAGCGTCAGCCCGAGCGGCTGGAGGAGGCGCGAAATGCCTGGGAAGCGGTGGTGGCCCGCTTCCCCGACGCGGTCCGGGGTTATCAGGGCCTTGGCCTGACGCTGCGCGCCCTGAAGCGGCCAAAGTCAGCGCGCGACGTAGTCGAGGAAGGGCTGCGGCACTGTTCCGGCGATCCCCGGCTGGCGTTGCTGCGGGCGCAACTGCTGGATGTGCTGGAGCCCGCCAGCGAGGAGCGGATCGACGCCTGGACGGCGGTCGTGGCCGCACTGCCAGAGGAGGTGGCGGCGCAGATCGGCTTCTGCACCGCGCTCGCGGATTTTGAGCGGATCCCCGAGGCCGAGGCCGCGTATGGCGTGGCCGCCGCGGCGTTTCCGCAGAACGAGCGCCTGCCGCTCGGCCACGCACAGCTGCTGACGCGACTGTTTCGCCTCGATGAGGCCCTGGCGCTTTGCGAGGGCTTCCTTGACCGGGCGGAGCGGGCGGACAGCACCGTCTGGCACATGACGCACGTCCTGAGCCGGCTGCAGCGCATCGACGCGCTGGAGCGGCTGCTGGAGCGGCCGGCTGCCCGCAACCTGCCCAACGCGGCGGTTCTGGAGCAGAGGGTGGCAAGGCTGCGCGCGCAGTTCGATGCAAGCCGCGCGCGGTGGAACCGGGCACGGGCCCAGGCGCCGGAGCAAACCGTCCAGGCCATCGCCTTCCGCTTTGCCGACGCGCGGGATCATGGCGCGTCACAATACGGCTCGCTGCTCGCGCTGGAGGAAGCGCCCGGGGAGCTGGAGCGGCTGCGACTCTGCCAGATCTGCTTCTCGACCTCGGGCGCCGAGTACGGCGAGGCGGCCGGCTATTTCGCACGCCGCATCACCGAGCTCTTTCCCGGCGACCTGCGCTCACATATCGACCTCGCCTTCTCGCTGATGACCCCGGCCACGATCCGCAGCAGCGAGGCCGTGCTGCGCGACATCCTGGACCGATTCCCCGGGCAGGCAGAAGCGGCGCTGCTGCTGCTGGGCCTGGTAGAGAACTCGCCCCGCACCGGGGAATACGACGCGCTCCTGCAGCGGATCACGGTGGCGGAGCGTGGCGCCTTCCCGCGGGATTTCGTGACGCAGTGCGAGGTACGCGTTTACGCCCGCTCCGTGCTTCGCGGCGGGCCGGTGCTCGCGCCGGAGCGCGCGATCCCGTCCTGGCCGGCGATCGAGCGGCGCTTCCCGGCGGCACCTCTGGCCATGGAGCTGATCGCGGCCGCCATACCGGCCGCGCCAGCCGTGCGACGCGAGAAGCCGCGGGTGGCGATCTGCGCCGCGGGGCAGCTGCGCGGCTACGAGACCGCCTGGCCCGCCCTGATCGAGAAGCTGGCGGGTCCGCTGGAGGCCGACCTGTTCCTCAGCACCTGGGACAAGGTCGGCACCAGCCACGGTGCCATCAACTCCATCGCGCGGCTGGTATCCCCGGCCTTCTTCGAAGCCTTGCCGCCGGTGCAGCGGCGGGCGAGCGAGTTCCTCGCGACCTTCCGCAACACCGCGGCACTGTTCTCACGCGACGAGACCGTTTCGGCCGAGGCGCTGCGCGAGCAGCTCGGCCTCACCGGCGTCGAGGTCGAGGACGGCGACAGTTTCACCGCGCGCCTGGAGGAGCTCGGGATCGACGATCGCGGGCGTAATCCCTGTCGTATGGTGTACCGTAACTGGCGCTGCGACGCGCTGATGCGCGAGCACGTCGCCCACACCGGCAAGCCCTACGACATCGTGGTCCGCACGCGGCCGGACCTGTTGCTGAACCACATCGACCTCGACGCCGTGCGGGCCACCGCCGCGCAACCGGATCGGGTGCTGGCGCCGCGTTTCCGCTCTGTGGTGCTGGATGACCAGTTCGCCGTGGGGCACGACTCGGCCATGCAGATCTATGCCGGTATCTGGCCGCTGGTGGAGCGCAACCGTGGCACTTGGTACATGCCCAATATGGGCGATGTCTGGAGCGAGCGGCTGCTGCGGCAGCACCTTCTCACCTTTGGCGTCTCGATCAGCGAAACGCGGTCGTTGCAGAAGGAGCTGTGCCAGCGCCTGCCGCACTGGAGTGACTTCACCGACGCTCTGCTGGAAGACATCTCCCCAGCACCGGCCACCTTCGCCGACACGCTGCGCGCGCTGCAGGCCGACCTAGATGCGCGCGCCGCAGCGTCTGCCGCGGCGGAAAAGCCGATGATCGACGATCGGCGCGGGAGGGTTGTTCGGCTGTTGGACAGTCCGTGACAAGGCACCGAGTGACCGGGAAGCAAGTATCCCAGCGAATGGAGCAGGCATCCCTGGGGTGAAATCATCGGCCGAACCCGCGCTGCCTTCTCGCCTGTACCATCATCCTGACCACAGGGTGCCCGCCGCCGTGCCGCGTCACGAGGCCCGAGGCCCGAGGCCCGAGGCCCGAGGCCCGACGGGCAGCCGCCGGCGCTTCGCCATGGCAAGGCATGGACGTCTTGCGGCGCAACCGGGCCAGCGAAAGACGGCAGGGAGCCTTGAGGGCGGGAGCACTTGTGGTGCAATCCTTGGCCATGTTCTGCCTGATGGAGGGATTTGGTGACTGAACTCGCATCTCCGTCCGCTCTTCAGGCCTTGCTCAAAGAGATCGACCGATCCGCATCGTCGCAAGATTGGGCCAGGGCGGAGCTAGTGGTGCAGGACGCACTCGCTCGCTTTCCGGAGGAGTTTGGCATTCTTGATCGCCGCGCGGCGCTGCTCGCGCGACAGCAAGGTCGGGAAACAGAGGCACTCGAAGCTGCATCAAAGATGCGTGAGCTGTATCCACATGATCAACGCGGCTGGGTACTCGCCCTCGATGTACTGTCGCGTTGCGGCCGGTGGTCCGAATGTCATGAGCTCGCGGAAGCGGCCCTGGCGAAGTTCCCCGGCAGCCCGCATGCCGCCCTGCGGCTCGCGCAGTCGGTTGATGCCGTGGCCCGCCGGGACGAAGTGCGCCGTTTAGAGGCCTGGACCTATGCTGCCGAGATACCCGGTGGATTCGAGGCCGCAGTGCTGGGGAGAAGCGCTGCTCAGATCGACTTCGAACGGGTCGATGACGCCCGCGCGACATTCGAGGAAGCCCTGCGGCGTTTTCCCGGGAGCGATCTCACCTACTCTTCCTACCTGAAGTTCCTCATGGATGAGTACGAGCTTGATGAAGCCATCGAGCTCACTAGGAGGGCGATGGGGGAGGCTGAGCATCTTCCCCGCACCCTGCCGGCAACCCTGAACCTGCTTCTGACTCTCCACCGTTACGACGGGGTTTCCGATCTGTTCGGCAGCAAAGCCTTCCAGAATCATCCGGACGCCCAGGCGCTCCGGTCACGCTTCGAAGCCAGCAGAACAGCATGGCAGGCCGCCTCGAGCCGGTGGGAGGAAAGCGCCGGCCGCAGTGCTGAGTTCAACGTGACGGTTGATCAGGTGCGCGGCCTCACCCGCTCCAACGATCATCTCACGGCAACCGAGGCTGCTCTCAGGCTGATCCGGGAACATCGCGGCAACCCGATGGCCTGGCAGGTCTGCTTCGACACATTCCGACGGGCGGGCGGACACTATGCCGCACTTTCCGGCTACTTCTGCCTCACGGCCACGCGGCTGTTCCCCGACGACGTCGACAGCCACTTCAAGCTGGCCTGCATGCTGATCCACCCGGTGAAGACGCGCAGGGCGGAAACCCTGCTCCACTGGGTGGTCGGGAGAACGCCGAACGCCTCGGCTGCGGGCGCGGTGGCAATCCTGCTTTGCCTGCTGGAAAGCACGGGACGAGCTTCGGAAGCCCGCGAACTGCTCCAGCGGGTTGTCGGCGGCGATCCCTCCTCGTACCCGGCGGATTTCATTCAGTTCTGCCAGCTGCGGCAAAGAAGCCAGGCTCTCCTGGCGGGTGCGGAAGCCGACAAGCTGGCGTTGCCGGAGGGCTTGATCGAGACGTTCCCTTCCGTCGCCCTCATGACGGACAAACTGGTCACTCTGGGGAAACGGCGGAACTTCACCTCCGGCCGCTCGGTCCCGCGGGTCGCCTTGTGCCTGTCCGGGCAGCTGCGCGGGTACCGTTCAGCCTGGCCGAGCATCAAGCGCATGATCGTGGAGCCGTTGGGTGCCGACGTGTTCGTCAGCACCTGGGATACTCTTGGAACGAGCCTGGGCGCGCCGGGCCTCGTCGACCGCTTTCTTCCAGTGGAATTCCAGGCGGCGCTCCCGCCGATGCTGCGGCGGGGTGAGGTCTTCCCGGATGTCTTCCCGTCCCTGTTCCGTCTGCTGACCACGGACAAAGCGGTGACGTCCGAAGAACTGAGCAGCAGCCTGGGTCTGGCAGTCTGCGAAACGGAAGATCCGGCGGGCTTCAACGAGGTTCTGCCGCGCCTCGCGGTACCCAGAGGGGGCTGGAATGCCTGCCGTATGGTGTACAAGATCTGGCGGGCCGACGCGTTGATGCGGCATTACGCCGAAGCGCAGGGCTTCGAGTACGACATCGTCATCAGGCTGCGCCCGGACATGCAGCTCTTCAACTTCGACCTCGGCGTCGTGGATGCCTGCCTGCTTGACAACAGGACGATCGCGACGCGGCCCGCCAAGGCGTCAGGCCTGGACGATCAGATGGCCGTCGGCAGCTGGGACGCGATGCACATCTACGCCCAGGTCTGGCCCCACATCGAGAGCAGCGGCACCAACGAGTATCTTCCCTGGTTCCGCGGTGCCGCCAGCGAAAGCCTCATACGCAATCACCTGATGGCCTACGGACTGTCGCTGCATTCGTCCGCGGGCTTCTCCTGGAAGCTGTGCCAGAGGCAGCTCGAGTGGCAGGATTTCATGGATGCCGCGCTCGATGATGCCAGGACCGCAGGCCCAAACAGGACAAGCATCTTACAAGGGCTCCAATTCTACGCTTCAAGTCTCCAGGCGAAGCGGGAAGCGGTGTGCCAGGACGACCTCCGGCGCTACACCGGAATGATCAACCAGCAGTTGGACGCAGAAGGAGTACGCTAGCATGGAGACCAACCAGAAACCCTGGGAATGGCCCGAGCCCACTTGGCGTGAGATCACCGGCCGCGCCCGCGCCGGCCGCTCGCTCGCGCCCAAGTCCTGGCCACACGGCGCCCGCTGCTGCGTGGCGCTCAGCTTCGACGCGGACCACGACACCATTCCGCTGCGCGACGGCGACCAGAGCCCGATGCGCATCAGCCAGGGCCAGTACGGCAACCGCCAGGGCGTGCCGCGCATCCGCCGGCTGCTGGAGCGGCACGGCATCCAGGCCTCCTTCTTCTACCCGGCCGTGTCCGCGCTGCTCTACCCGGACGAGGTGCGCGCCGTGGTGGCCGAGGGGCACGAGATCGGCATCCACTCCTGGATCCACGAGGCCAACACGCAGCTTCCCCCGGGCGTGGAGCGCGAGCTGACGATGCGCGCCGCCGACACGCTGGAACAGGTCAGCGGCAAGCGGCCGGTGGGGATGCGCACGGCGTCGTGGGACTTCTCGGTCGACACCATGAACATCATCCGGGAAATGAAGCTGCTCTACGACAGCTCCCTGATGGCCGATGACGACCCCTACGAGATCGTGGCCGATGGCGAGGCGACCGGCATCGTCGAGCTGCCGGTGGAGTGGATCAAGGACGACGCGCCCTACTTCAACTTCCAGCGCTTCTCCGGCCTGCGGCCCTACACCCCCCCTTCGGGCGTGGAGGAGATCTTCCGGGCCGAGTTCGACGGCGCATACCGCGAGAACGGGCTGTTCCTGCTGACGATGCACCCGCACATCACCGGCCATCGCTCGCGCATCGCCCTGCTGGAGCGGCTGATCGAGTACATGCGCGGCCACGAGGGCGTCTGCTTCATGACGCACGAGCAGGTGGCGCGTTACTGCCTCGAACAGGCGAAGTAAGCTTCACCGGGCCGGGCCTTCGCGCCCGGCCCGCCCTTTGCCGCGAGGGTATGGCAGGACTATCTCTCGCCGGACGCGCGACAAGGATATCCGCCCATGGCTCCCTCCCCCGCCCTTCAGGTCGATCCGGCTCTCGTTCGCTTCGTGGCCGAGGAAGCCCTGCCCGGCACCGGTGTCACGCCCGACGCCTTCTGGGCGGGGATGGAGGCGATCCTGCGCGACCTCGCGCCGCGCAACGCCCTGCTGCTGCGCCATCGTGACGCGCTGCAGGCGCGGATCGACGCCTGGCACCGGGAGAACCCTGCCCGGCCGATCGACCTCGCCGCCTATACCGGTTTCCTGCGGGAGATCGGCTACCTGCTCGACCCGCCGGGCGAGGTCACGCTCGCCACGGACGGCGTGGATCCGGAAATCGCGACCATGGCCGGGCCGCAGCTCGTGGTGCCGGTGAACAACGCCCGCTACGCCCTCAACGCCGCCAACGCGCGCTGGGGCAGCCTTTACGACGCGCTCTACGGCACCGACGCCATTCCGCAGGAGGGTGCCCCGGCCAGGGGCTACGACCCGGCGCGCGGCGCGAAGGTGATCGCGCGTGCGCGGGAGGCGCTGGACGAGGCGGCGCCGCTCGCGCAGGGGAGCCACGCGGAGGCGCAGGGCTACGCGGTGGAGGCCGGGGCGCTGGCGGTGCGGCTGCCGGGTGGCGGCACCACGGCGCTGCGCGACCCGGCGCAGTTCGTGGGCTACGAGGGCGAGGCCGCGTCACCGCGTTCGGTGCTGCTGCGCCGCAACGGGCTGCATCTCGACATCCGCTTCGACCGTGCCAGCGAGATCGGCCGGAACGACGCGGCGGGGATCAGCGACCTGATCCTCGAGAGCGCGGTGAGCACCATCATGGATGCCGAGGACTCCGTGGCGGCGGTGGATGCCGAGGACAAGGTCGGCGTGTACCGCAACTGGCTCGGCCTGATGCGCGGCGACCTCCAGGCGAGCTTCGAGAAGAACGGCCGCACGGTGACGCGCCGGCTGAACGGGGACCGCACCTGGACGGCGCCGGGCGGCGGCACCGTGACGCTGCCGGGCCGCTCGCTGATGCTGGTGCGCAATGTCGGCCACCACATGATGACCGACGCGGTGACCCTCGATGGCGAGGTCGTGCCCGAAACGGTCCTCGACGCGATGGTGACCGCGGCGATCGCGATCCACGACCTCAAGGGAGCGCGCATGAACTCGCGCGCCGGGTCGGTCTACATCGTCAAGCCCAAGATGCACGGGCCCGAGGAAGTGGCCTGGGCGGTGGAGCTGTTCGGGCGCGTGGAAGACGTGCTCGGCCTCGCGCGCAATACGCTCAAGATGGGCATCATGGACGAGGAGCGGCGCACCACCGTGAACCTGCGCCGCTGCATCGCGGCGGCACGCGAGCGGGTGGTGTTCATCAACACCGGCTTCCTCGACCGCACCGGCGACGAGATCCACACCTCCATGGAAGCCGGCGCCATGGTGCGCAAGAACGACATGAAGGCGCAGCCCTGGATTGCGGCCTACGAGGCGCAAAACGTCGAGGCCGGGCTGGAATGCGGCCTCGCCGGGCGGGCGCAGATCGGCAAGGGCATGTGGGCGGCGCCCGACGCGATGGCCGACATGCTCGTGCAGAAGATCGGCCATCCGCGCGCCGGCGCCAGCACCGCCTGGGTCCCCTCGCCCACCGCGGCCACGCTGCACGCGCTGCATTACCATCAGGTCGACGTGGCGGAGCGGCAGCGCGAGATCGCGGGTGGCGCGGCGAAGGGTGACCTGGCGGCGATCCTGACGGTGCCGCTGGCCGCCGACACCAACTGGCCGCCCGAGGCCGTACAGGCGGAGCTCGACAACAACGCGCAGGGCATCCTGGGCTACGTGGTGCGCTGGGTGGACCAGGGGGTCGGCTGCTCCAAGGTGCCCGACATCCACGATGTCGGGCTGATGGAGGACCGCGCGACGCTGCGCATCTCGGCGCAGCACATCGCCAACTGGCTGCGCCACGGCGTGGTGACGGAAGCGCAGGTGGAGGAAACGCTGCGCCGGATGGCGGGCGTGGTGGACCGGCAGAACGCGGGTGACCCGCTCTATCGCGCCATGGCGCCGGGCTTCGACGGGCCGGCGTTCCGCGCGGCGCGGGCGCTGGTGCTGGAGGGCACGACGCAGCCCAACGGCTATACCGAGTTCATCCTCCACGCCCATCGCCGCGAGGCCAAGGCGGCCTGAGCCGCCCGCCCCCTGCCCGCGGCGCGGCGTTCAGCCGGCGGCGGGCAGCCAGCGCGTCACGTCGGCGCCGGCACCGGTCTTGAACCGCCGCTCGACGCGCTGCGTCTCCAGGTCCACGGTCAGGACCTCGTCCGAGGCGAGCGAGATGAAGGCGCGCGCTGCCGTCGGGTGCAGCGAGGCGCCGGCCGGCTTGGCGCCGAGCTTCATCGTCCAGATGTTGCTCATGTCGGGCTTGAGCAGCGAGGCGCTCTCCCCCGCCAGGTTCAGCAACAGCAGCCGCCCGTCCGCCATGGCGTAAAGCCGCACCGGGTCGCCGCCGACCTCGCGCGTGGCGCGGACCTTCAGCGTGTCGGCGTCGAGCATGGTGACGGAACCGCTGCGACGATTGCCGACGTAGAGGGTCTTCTCGTCCGGGCTCAGGCAGTTGCCTTCCGGAAAGGTGCCGACGCGCGTGACCACCGGCGCCACCGAGGCGTCGCGCGGGCGGATCAGGCTCACGGTGTTGCTCAGCAGCCCGGTCACCCAGGCGCGCTCGCCGTCGCGGCTGAGCGAGAAGAGGTGCGTCTTGATACCGCCGGTGTTTGCCGCGGCCGAGGGCTGTTTCGCGCCGACCGGATCGTCGAAGGAGACGAGGACGCCCTTTTCCTCGCTCAGCACCGTCAGGCGGCCTTTCTCGTCCAGGCCGATGCCGTGGAGGCGGTTGAAGGGCGCGCATTCAAGGGAATGCACCACCCGGCGTTCCAGGAGGTCCACCACCACCACGTCGGTGCCGCCCTCGCCCACCTTGTCGGAGGATTCGAGGCCGTAATGCGCCACGAAGGCGTGGCGGTTCGCCCGGTCCACCACGAATTCGTGCGGGAACTGCGGCAGCGCCACCTCGGCGCGGCGGTCGCCCGTGTCGGGATCGAGGAAGACCAGCTTGCTGGCCACCTTCTCCACCAGCAGCAGCGTGTCGCCACCGCTCGCCACGGTGGTCTGTGCCGCGGCGCCGCGCGAAACGCCCTCGGCGGCCAGGGACAGAGTTGGAAGCAGAAGAGTGCCGAGGGCCATGAGCGTGCTTCTCCGGGCGAGCATGGGTGGTGTCCTCACGTCTGGCGTTAAGACGCCTCCGGTTTCGCCGGGTTTCCGCCGGTAACAGCCGGCTGGCTGATCCAACCTGCCCGCCTATGTTGCGTTGCGGTAATTCCCTGTCCATGCGCCGCGCGGCGTGGGTGGCGGGCTTCCTTTTCTGCACAGACCGGAACCACGCCCATTCAGCCGATCCGAACCAACGAACAATCCGCCCGCAGTCTCCCGGGCGGTGGCGCATGATCGTTCCAAGGAATGCCCAGCTGGGCCGCATGGTGCGGTCGCTGGGATGGCCGCTGGCGCTGTTCCTCGTGTGGGATTTCGCGGTGGTGGTGTCCTACGTCACGCTGCACCACGACCTGCGCCTTTACCTGCCGGTGCTGCCGCTGAGCCTGCTGGGCTCGGCGCTGGTGCTGTTCCTGGGTTTCCGCAACAACAGCGCCTATGCCCGCTGGTGGGAAGCGCGCACGCTCTGGGGTGCGACGGTGAATGCGTCGCGCTCCTTCGGGCGCCAGGTGCTGAGCTTCATCCCCGACACGCCCGCGACGGTGCCCTTCAAGCGTGAGGTCGTGCAGCGGCAGATCGCCTATGTCCACGCGCTGCGCTGCGCGCTGCGCCGGCAGGATTGCTGGGACGAGATCGGCCGGCACGTCCCCGGCGACGAGCTGACGCGATTGAAGGGCATGAACAACCTGCCCAACGCGATCCTGGCGATCGCGGCCTCGCGCCTGGCCCATGCGCGGGCGCAGGGCTGGATCGACAGCATCCAGCAGACACGGCTGGAAGCCACCATGGTCGACCTGAGCAACGCGCAGGGCGGGATGGAGCGCATCAAGAACACGCCGCTGCCGCGCCAGTACACCTTCTTTCCGCGCTTCTTCGTGCACGTCTTCTGCGTGCTGCTGCCGGTCGGGCTGGTGGAAAGCCTGGGCTTCTACACCCCGCTCGCCTCCTTCGTGGTGGGCTTCATGCTGCTGGCGATCGAGCAGATCGGCGACGACATCCAGGACCCGTTCGAGAACACGGTGAACGACGTGCCGCTGACGGCGATCTGCCGCACCATCGAGATCGACCTGCTGCAGTCCATCGGCGACATGAACACGCCGCCCCCGGCCAGGCCCGAGCACGACGTGCTGTGGTGAGGCGGGCGCCTCAGGCGCGGCGGCTGAGCTGGGCGCGGAGGAGGTCGAGGTCCTCGCGCAGCGCGGCGATCTCGTCGGCTACCGGATCGGGCGCCCCGCGCGCGATGCCGTAGCCCAGCGAGGGGCCAACCGCCTCGGGATGTTCGGGCGGCCGCGCCGGGATGCCCACCACGGTTAGCCCGGGCGGAACCTCGGACACCACCACGGCATTGGCGCCGACCCGCGCGCCCAGGCCCACCACGATCGGCCCCAGCACCTGCGCGCCGGCGCCGATCACCGCGCCATCGCGGATGGTGGGATGCCGCTTGCCGGGCCGCATGGTCAGGCCGCCCAGCGTGACGTTGTGGTAGATCAGCACGTCGTCGCCGATCTCGGCCGTTTCCCCGATCACGGTGCCCAGCCCGTGATCGATGAAGAGCCGTCGGCCGATGCGCGCGCCGGGATGGATCTCGATGCCGGTCAGCCAGCGCGACAGGTGCGACACGCAGCGCCCCGCGGTGCGGAAGCCGCGCCGCCACAGCCCGTGCGCCAGGCGGTGCCACAGCACCGCGTGGAGCCCGGCGTAGCACAGGATCGCCTCCAGCTGGCCCGGCCGCGCCGGGTCACGCGCACGGATCGAACGGACGAGTTCGAACAGCTCCACCGCGGCTCAGCCGTCGAGCCAGCTCGGCACCGGCAGGCCCTTGGAGCGCAGGAACTCCGGGTTGAACAGCTTGCTCTGATACCGCGCGCCGCTGTCGCACAGGATCGTCACCACGGTGTTGCCCGGCCCCATCTCGCGCGCCACGCGGATCGCGGCGGCGACGTTGATGCCGGCGCTGCCGCCGATGCTCAGACCCTCGTCGCGCAGCAGCTCGAACACCTCACGCAGCGCCTCGTCATCGGGGATCTGCACCGCGTCGTCGATCGGCGCGCCTTCAAGGTTGCCGGGCACGCGCGCGGCCTGCCCGATGCCCTCGGTGACGGAACCGCCCTCGGCCTTGAGCGTGCCGGTCTTGACCCAGGAATACAGCGCCGAGCCCATCGGGTCGGCCAGCACGGTCCGCACCGCCGGGTTGCGCGACTTCAGCGCCCGCGCGATGCCCGCGAAGGTGCCGCCCGTTCCGGCCGAGCAGGTGAAGGCGTGGATGCGGCCGTCCAGCTCTTCCCAGATCTCGGGACCGGTGGTGCGCTCATGCTCGGCACCGTTGGCGAGGTTGTCGAACTGGTTGGCCCAGACCGTCGGACCTTCCTTCGACAACTCCTCCGCCACGCGACGGGAATAGTGCACGTAGTTGCCGGGATCGCTGTAGGGCTTGGCCGGGATCAGCCGCAGGTCGGCGCCGATCATGCGCAGGAAGTCGATCTTCTCGCGGCTCTGGGTTTCCGGCATCACCACGACGCTGCGCCAGCCGCGCGCGTTGGCGGCCAGCGTCAGGCCGATGCCGGTGTTGCCGGCCGTGCCTTCCACCACCGTGCCCGGCTGGAAGGGCACGAGCTGCCCGCGGTTCACCGCGTCGCCCAGGATGCCCAACGCGGCACGGTCCTTCACGCTGCCGCCGGGGTTCATGAACTCGGCCTTGCCGAAGATGTCGCAGCCCGTCATCTCGGAGGCGCGCTTGAGGCGGATCAGCGGGGTGCGGCCGACCGCACCCCAGAAGCCGTCCACCGGACCAGGATGAAGCGTCACGCCGTCAGTCCTTCGCGAGTTCGACCCAGCGGAGATAAGGCCGCTCGGTGGTGAAGCCTTGCGGGAACAGTTCCTTCGCCTGCTCGTCGCTCAGCGACGGGGCCACGATCACCTTCTCGCCCGGGCGCCAGTTCACCGGCGTCGCGACCTTGTGCTTGTCGGTGGTCTGCAGGCTGTCGATCACGCGCAACACCTCGTCGAAGTTGCGGCCCGCACTGGGCGGGTAGACCAGCATCAGGCGGATCTTCTTGTTGGGGTCCACCACGAAGACGGTGCGCACCGTCACCGACGGATCGGCCTCGGGATGGATCATGCCGTACAGGTTGGCGACGGTGCGGTCCGGGTCCGAGATCATCGGGAAGTTCACCGGCATGCCCTGCGTCGCGGCAATGTCGGCGTCCCAGCCGGCATGGTGCTCCAAGGTATCGACCGACAGGCCAATGGCCTTAACGTTGCGGCGGTCGAACTCGGGCTTGAGGCGCGCCGTCATGCCGAGTTCGGTGGTGCAGACCGGCGTGTAGTCCTTCGGATGGCTGAACAGCACGCCCCAGCTGTTGCCCAGCCATTCGTGGAAGCGAATACGGCCTTCGGTGGTTTCGGCCTCGAAATCGGGCGCCACCTGTCCCAGTTGCAGCATCGCGGGTGTTCCCTGTTCCGTTGAACCGTGCGGCCCGCATGTGGGCACGCGGGCCCGCCCGCCACAACTCCCCCCGCCCGGCGCCCAGCGCCTCCTTTGCGTCACGCCGCCGAGAGCCACGTTGCGCCCGGTGGCAGCGGCTGGTGGCTGGTGGCTGGTGGCGGCACACGGGCCCGGCGCCTTGATGGTTTCCGGCGGCGCGGCGTAGAATCGGACACTTCGCGCCGGGCCCGTCCGGCCGTTGTTCCGGACATCCTCCCAGCGTGCAGAGTTCCCGGTTTCCCGCTTGGCGGCTGCCCATCCTCGTCGGCCTGCTGCTGGCGATGGGCCAAGGCGTGGCCCCCAGCGTGGCCTGGGCCGACGAGCCCGACGATCTCGACATGGGCTTTCCCACCACCCTAACCGACCCGGTGGTGGAGGAGCCCGGCAGCGTCGAGCTGCAGACCGCCGCGCAGTACGACCGGCGGCACCGGCACGACACCTTCCTGCTGACGCCGCAGATCCAGGTGGGTGCGGCGCGCAACCTGCAGCTGACGCTGGGCGTGCCCTACACGGTGGGCTCGGGCCAGGATGCCAACCAGGGCGACCTCGACCTCAGCGCCCTGTACCGGCTGAACGAGGAAACACGGCTGCTGCCATCCTTTGGCCTGCAGCTGGACGCCACCAGCCCGATCGGTCCCGGCGACCGTTCCACCGAGGTGCAGCTCACCGGCATCGCCATGCGCACGGTCGATCCGCAGGGGCGCAAGCGGGTTCACCTGAACCTCACCTGGATGCACCGCTTCGACCCGGACATGACGGAACGGGCGGAGCGGTATCGCGCGGTCGTGGGCTACAGCCAGTTGCTGGCGCAGGACTGGGCCCTCGTGCTGGACGCCCTGCACCAGAGCGAGGAACGGCACGAGCACGACAGCAACATCCTGGAGGCCGGCTTGCGCTACCGCGTCAACGACGACGTGGTGGTGGGGCTGGGCGGCGGCCGCGGCTTCGGGCACGACGCCACCCACGCGCGGGTGCTGCTGAGCCTGCAGATCACGCTGCATGACGGCTGAGATGCGGCGCCGTCTCCTCGCGCTGCTGCTGGCGGTGCTGGCAGCGCTTCCGGCGCAAGCGCAGGACCGGGATGTCGGTGCCACGCCATCGGCGCAGGCGGCCTACGAGTCGCTGTTCTCCGCCGCGACGCTCGGACCCGCCTCGCGGGGGCCGAGCGCGGTGCTGGGCTGGACGCAGGGCTATCGCGGCACCGTTCCCAACGCCGCCTTCGCCATCGCCGTGGCGCCGAACGGCGGCAGTATCTGGCGCTTCGTGTCCGGCCAGCCCACGCCCGAGGCGGCGCGCGACGCGGCGCTGGCGGGATGCCGCGAAGCGCAGGGCCGATCCTTGCCCGGGGTCGAGTGCCGCATCCTGGCGCTGAACGGCGCCGTGGACGGCCACCCCGTGCTGCAACCGGCGGAGGCGCGCGTCGGGCCGCTGCGTGCCAGCCCCCTTCACGAGTATCACGGGCCGCACGCCGCCGCAGGCGTCATCGTCTACAGCCACGGCTACGGCGGCCCCGCGGCGGACAACCGCGGCAACCCGACGCCGGCCTGGCTGTCGGCCTTCAACGACCTGGGCTGGGACGTGTTCCGCTTCGACCGCGCGCCTGGCGGCGACGACCTGTTCCGCGCCGTGGCCGCGCTGAAGGAGGCGGTGCCGCAGCTGCATGCCATGGGCTACCGACAGGTGGTGCTGGCGGGCCAGTCGCGCGGCGGCTGGCAGTCGCTGCTCGCAGGGGCCGAGCTGCCGGCGGAGGCGGTGTCGGCGGTGATCGCCACCGCGCCGGCCGCGCACGGCACCACCGACGCCACGCATGCCGGCGCGCGGGAAGACTGGGAGCGGCTGCTGGCCGAGCTGCCGCGCGGGCGGCTCCGCGTGGCGGTGGGGCTGTTCGACCGCGACCCCTTCGACCCGGACCCCGACTGGCGGGCGGAGCGGCTGGCGGAGATCGGGCAGGAACGTGGGGCACCGACCCTGGCGCTGCGCCCGTCGCGCGGGCGCATCGAAGGGCATGGCGGGGCCGGAAACCTCGCCTTCACAGGCCTCTACACCGGCTGCTTCCTGGCGCTGGTGCTCTCGCCGCAGCCGCCCGAGGGCCTGCGCCAGGACCCCTGCCCGCGCTGAGCCGCCCTCAGGGCCGCCGACACGCCGGTCGCGAACGAGCCGCCCGTGGAGTCGCCAGCTGGGCAATGGCCGGGCGGCGGATGCCGGCTGGAGCCTTCGTGTTCGAGCGCCGCCGCGAGGATGACCGGTCAGAGCATCCCCTTGAGCCGCAGCAGCGCAAAGGCCGAGATCGTCGACTGGTCGTCGATCACGCCGTCGCGGATCATCCGCTCCACCTCCGCCAGCGGGATGGCGCGGGTCACCAGGTCCTGCTCCTCCGGCTCCAGCGCGGCCTGACCGGGGCGCAGGCCGCGCGCCAGGAAGACGTGGTTCGCCTGGGTGCAGAAGCCGTAGGCGAGGAAGAGCCGCCCGGCATAGTGCATCTCCGCCGCCTCGAGCCCGGTTTCCTCGCGCAGCTCGGCGCGCGCCAGCACCAGCGGGTCGGTGCCGGGCCGGGTCTCCCACATGCCCTGCACGAACTCCCATGCGCGGCGGCGGACCGGGTAGCGATACTGCTCGATCATGTGGAGCATCCCGTCCTCGATCGCCGCCACGGTGGCGAAGTCGGTCTTCTCCACCACGCCGAACAGGCCGGGCGAGCCGTCGCGGCGGCGCACCGTGTCCTCGCGCAGCCGCATCCAGCGATTCTCGTAGATCAGACGGCTGCCGGTGGTGGTGATGTCGTGGTCGCCCTCGCCCTGGAGCGAGGTACTGGACGAGGTACCGGATGATGCACCCGACAGGGCCGCGGCGGCCGAGGCGCCGGACGGCGCGCCGCCTGACGGCGAGGTGCCGCTGCGTCCGGTCTGGTCGGCCCGTGGCTCATCCCGTGGAGGAGCCGTTGACCCGTTCCGCCCAGGCTCCGATGGCCCGGAGCCGCTGCTCATCCGGCGGCGCCGTCGCCGGCATAGGGGTTGGTGCGCCGCTCCTCGCCCAGCGTGCCGCCGGCGCCGTGGCCGCACAGGAAGGGCATGTCGTCACCCAGCGGAAACAGCTTCTCGCGGATGACGCGGATCAGCCCCGGCCCGTCGCCGTAAGGAAAATCGGTGCGCCCCACGGAGCCCTTGAACAACACGTCGCCCACGATCGCGAGCGAGCCGTCCTCGGCATGGAACACGACGTGGCCGGGCGTGTGGCCCGGGCAGTGCAGCACGCCGAAGCGGCGACCGGCGATCTCCACCGTGTCGCCCTCGTTCAGCCAGCGGCCCGGCGTGACCGGGCGGCCGACGAAGCCGTACTGCGCCGTCGACTTCGCCAGCCCGTCGAGCAGGAAGCGGTCGGCCTCGTGCGGGCCTTCCACGGGGATGCGCAGCGTTTCGCTCAGCTCCGCCGCGCCGGCGGCGTGGTCCAGGTGGCCGTGGGTCAGCAGGATTTTCTCCGCCGTGACGCCAAGCTCCTCGAGCGCCTGCAGCACCGCGCTGGCCTCGCCCGGATCGACCACGGTGCCGCGCATGGTGCGCTCGTCCCACAGCAGCAGGCAGTTCTGCCGGAAGGGCGTGACCGGCACGACGGCGCCGCGCAGCGGCGAGGTGTCGTCCGGCGGACTCGCCTGCGGAGGGACGGTGGAAGCCATGGCCCTTTGGGTCCTTACCAGGTGGCTGTCGCGCGGTGCCGGCGTCCGGCGCCGTGAGAAGGGCGACACGAGCTGTCTCGCCATCTCCCGCATCGCACAACACGGGGGTTCCCGCCAATCCCGCCCCTCGTCGCGGCACATGGTGCTTGCGGGATGCGGCAGGACGTGGGGAAATCACTCCCGAGCAACGCGACACTCTGTTGTTGCGAGAAGCACTGCAACCTGATATTTCAGCGCTCGTGCTTGCCTCCGCTCTCCTGCCCCTGTCGGACACCGAAACCGCCTCGTTGTCGGACCGTGTCTATGGCCGGCTCCGCGACGCGATCATCGCGGGTTCGCTCGTGCCCAGGGCGCGGGTGTCGGAGCGGATGCTGGCGGGCGTTCTCGGCGTGTCTGCCGCCCCGGTGCGCGAGGCGCTGCGGCGGCTGGAAAGCGAGGGGCTGGTGATCACCCTGCCCCGCCGCGGCACGCTGGTGGCGGATTTCGGGCCCGAGCAGCTGGAAAAGATGGGCCGCATCCGCGTGGCGCTGGAAGGCACCGCTGCCGCCTTCGCCGCGCGGCAGGCCACGCCCGAACATATCGAGGCGCTGACCGCGCAGCTGGCCGTGATGCGCGAGGCCACCGAGGCCGGCGACGCGGAAGCCCTGGCCCAGGCCAACGAGCGCTTCCACGACATGATCCATGAGATCGCCGATAACGCCTTCCTGGAGCAGATGCTGCGCTCGCTGCGCGGCTACGACCGGGTGGGACGCCGCCGCATCCTGGCGGCACCGGGCGAGCTGAAGCTGGCGCTGCAGGAACATGCGGCGCTGGTGGAAGCGCTGCGGGAGCGCGACGGGGAAGAGGCCGAGGCGCGGATGCGCGCGCACGCCTTGCGATCACTGCAACAAGCATTCTGGGCGCCGTTCGATGCGCCCGGACACGGAGGGAAACTCGCCTGATGGACAAGGAAAAGCTGGCCGCTGCACTGCGCGGCATCTCGGGGATCCTGGTGACGCCCTACGACCGTGAGGGCAACATCAACCCGCAGGCGCTCCGGCCGATCATCGATCGCGCCACGGCGGCCGGCGTACACGGCCTGACGGTGAACGGCAACACCAGCGAGTTCTACAGCCTGTCGCTGGCCGAGGCCGAGCGCATGCAGGCCGAGGTTCCCGCGATGGTGAACGGCCGCGCCGCGGTGATCGCGGGCATCGGCCGCTCGCTCGTGGAAGCCAAGCAGCTGGCGCGCGGTGCCAAGAAGGCCGGCGCCGACGTGCTGATGGTGCACCAGCCCCCCGACCCCTTCTGTGCCCCGCGCGGCGTGAAGGCCTATCTCGAGGGCGTGGCCGAGGCCGGCGAGCTGCCGATCATCCTCTACCTGCGCAACGATAGCATGGGCATCGAGCGCATCGTCGAGCTGGCCAGCCTGCCCGGCGTGGTCGGCGTGAAGTGGGCGACGCAGAACCCGCTGCTGCTCGCGCAGGCGATCCGCCGCACGCGCCACCTCGGCGTGAACTGGGTCTGCGGCCTGGCCGAGCCCTGGGCGCCCCCGATGTACGGCGTGGGCGCGCGCGGCTTCACCTCGGGCCTGATCAACGTTCTGCCGGAGCGTTCGGTGGCGATCCACAAGGCGCTGGAAGCCGGCGACTACAGCAGCGCCAACGCCGCGATCGAGGAGATCGACCCCTTCGAGGTGCTGCGCGCGCAGGAACTCGGCGGCGCCAACGTGTCGGTGGTCAAGGCCGCGCTGAACCTGATGGGCCAGGAGGTCGGCCCCGCCCGTCCGCCGGCGGCCTGGCCGCTCACGGCCGAGGCGCAGGCGACGCTGGAAAAGCTGCTCGCCGGCTGGGGTATCCTGGGCGGCCGCAAGGCGGCCTGAACCGCCTCCGTCACGGCGGCGCGGCGCCCGGGGATGAACCCGGGGCGCCGCGCGCCCTCAGAACTGCTTTTCAGCCAGCAACACGGCCTTGTTCGGGGCGATCACCTCCACCATCCGGGTTTCCGGTCCCAGCTCCAGAAGTCGCTGGTTGGTGCCGTTGAAGGCGTCCCAGGCCGGCAGGCCGTCGCCGTTGGGGTTGCCGGTGCGGGCGAAGTTCACCCAATAGGCCGACATCGCCTTGGACAGCTCGGTGTCGAGCGAGGTCCAGGGCCGGTCGAGGCGGGCCTGGTTGCCGAAGACGTAGGGCAGCTCGCTGGAATGGAAGGCGCCGTACTGCGGGTACTGCGGCCAGGGCGTCGGGCGGTTGAAGAAGTAGAGGTAGTTCGGCGAGTCCCCCGTGCTCGCGCGCATGTTGGCGAGCCAAGCGAGGCCGAAGCGCCGCTCGTCGCGCATCAGCGTGCGCTGCACCTCGTGCGCCTCATCATCCGAACTGGCCCCGTAGAGCGCGTTGAAGACGTCGGTCTGCAGCGGGTAGCTGCGCGCGCCGTACTGGCGCAGCTGGTCCACGCCCCAGCTGCCGTAATCCTTCTCGCTGCCGCGCTCGTCACGATTGGTGCCGGCGAGGATGGGAACGTCGTTCTGCGCATGCCTCAGGTAGATGGCGGACACGCGATCGGGCAGCAGCCTGCCGTCGATCACCGGCCCGCGGATCGGCTGCTTGTCCACCGACAGGCGGTTGATGTCGGCGGCGCTGGCGGAGCGTAGCGCGGCGAGGTCGTTGAAGCCCGCATCGTGCGCCCAGTCGGCACCGATCTTCTCGGCCTCGGCGCGCGGGAGGCCCACCATCTCGGTCGGTCGGGCGGGATAGTTGGTGATGGTGGTGCCGGGCGCGCTGTCCATGATGGCGCGCTGATAGAGGCCCTTGGCCAGCGGCGAGGCGTTGAGCACCATCACCGCCTGCGCCCCGGCGGACTGGCCCATGATCGTGACGTTGCCGGGGTCGCCGCCCAGCGCCGCGACGTTTTCCTTGATCCAGCGCAGCGCCGCGATCTGGTCGTACAGGGCGTAGTTGCCGGAGGAGCCCGACTCGGCGGAAAGCGCGGGATGCGCCAGCAGGCCGAACACGCCCAGCCGGTAGTTGACGGTCACGAAGACCACGCCCTGGTGGGAAATGTTCTCGCCGTCATAGACCGGGATGCTGCCCGAGCCTTCCGTGAAGCCGCCGCCGTGAAAGAACACGATCACCGGCAGCTTGCTGCCACCCGCGGGTGCCCAGGCGTTCAGGGTGAGGCAGTCCTCCGACATCGACCCGGTGTGGAGGTATTCCAGGGTCCAGGGCAGGCGGGGCCCGGTGACCTCCTTCTGCATGCAGCCGGCGCCGAACTGCGTGGCGGGCCGCACACCCTGCCAGGCGCTGACGGGCTGCGGTTCCCGCCAGCGCAGGGCACCGACCGGCGGCGCGGCGTAGGGGATGCCCTTCCAGCTCGCGGTGCTGCCGTCCTGGGACAGCGCCCCCTGCAGCTGACCGGAGGCGGTGCTGACGGGCGGAAGTTCCGCCGCGATGGCCGCCATGGGCGGCAGCAGGACCAGCCCGAACAGGGCGGCCCCCATGGCCAAGGCTTTGTGCATGATCGTTTCCCCTTCGCTGCTTCGGTCGCGCGATTCCCGCGAGAGTGCCTCGTTGGAGAAGGATGTGCGAGCTCTGCGCAATGATGTGGGGCGGAACAAGGATTGTGACGCGACGGCGCTGATCGGAGGAAGCGCCCAGCAACCCGCCGGCGGGTCCCGTCGCGCCGTCAGGAAAGCAGGGGGTTCCTGGCGGCTCAACTTGCACCGGGACGGCGGTGGTTCCGCCGTCCCGAAAGGCATTCACCCTGCGCTTCGTCAGCCCAGGTCGAAGCCGATGCGCGGCCGCTGCGTCAGCGGCCCCTGCTGCTTCAGGCTGCGGCGGAGCTGCTCGTATTCCTGCTCCATCTCCGGCGTCACCGAAGGCCGCGCCTCGCGCAGCGCCTGGTCGAACTGCGAGCGTCCGACCGCGGGGCTGTTGATGTCGCCGCGCAGGGCCAGCAGCCCCGCCCGCCGCACCACGTCGCCGAGGTCGGCACCGGTGTAGCCCTGGGTCCGGCGCGCCAGATCGTCCAGGTCGACGTCGTCGGCGATCGGCATGTCCCGGGTCTGGATGCCCAGGATGTGCCGCCGTCCCGCCTCGTCGGGCACCGGGACGTAGACCAGCTCGTCGAAGCGGCCGGGGCGCAGCAGCGCCGGGTCCAGCAGGTTCGGCCGGTTGGTGGCGCCGATGACGACCACGCTCTGCAGCTCCTCCAGCCCGTCCATCTCGGCCAGGATGGTGTTCACCACGCGCTCGGTGACCGCCGGTTCCCCCATCGAGCCGCCGCGCGCCGGAACGAGACTGTCGATCTCGTCGATGAAGATCACCGTCGGCGCGACCTGCCGGGCGCGGGCGAAGAGGCGGCTGACCTGCTGCTCGGACTCGCCGTACCACTTCGACAACAGGTCCGAGGACTTGGTGGCGATGAAGTTGGCGTTGGCCTCGCGCGCCACGGCCTTGGCCATCAGCGTCTTGCCGGTGCCGGGAGGGCCGAACAGCAGGAAGCCCTTGGCCGGGCGGATACCCAGCCGCCGGAAGGCCTCCGGGTTGCGCAGCGGCAGCTCGATACCGTCGCGCAGCTGCGTGCGGGTTTCCTCCAGGCCGCCGACATCCTCCCAGGTGGTGTTGGGCACCTGGATCATGATCTCGCGCAGCGCCGAAGGCTGGATCCGCTTGAGCGCGTTGTCGAAGTCCTGCCGGCACACGCGCATGCCCGCCAGCACCTCCGACGGGATGCCCTCGCGCAGGTTGATCTGCGGCAGCACGCGGCGCACCGCGTCCATCGCAGCCTCGCGCGCCAGCGCCGACATGTCGGCGCCGACGTAGCCGTAGGTGCTCTTCGCCAGGGCGTCGAGGTCGACATCCTCGGCCAGCGGCATGCCGCGGGTGTGGATCGCCAGCTGCGCGCGGCGGCCGGGCTCGTCCGGAACGCCGATCACGATCTCGCGGTCGAAGCGGCCGGGGCGACGCAGCGCCTCGTCGATCGCGTCCACGCGATTGGTGGCGGCGATCACCACGACGTTCTGCCGCGGCTCCAGCCCGTCCATCAGCGTCAGCAGCTGCGCCACGATGCGACGCTCCACCTCGCCGCGCGTCTCGTCGCGCTTGGGGGCGATGCTGTCGATCTCGTCGATGAAGATGATCGAGGGCGCCTTCTTGCCGGCTTCCTCGAAGATCTCGCGCAGGCGCTTCTCGCTCTCGCCGTACTGGCTGCCCATGATCTCGGGGCCGGCGATCGAGAAGAAGTTCGCCTCCGACTCGTTGGCGACGGCCTTGGCCAGCAGCGTCTTACCGGTGCCCGGCGGGCCATGCAGGATCACACCCTTCGGCGGATCGATCCCCAGACGCTGGAACAGCTCAGGATGGCGCAGCGGCAGTTCCACCATCTCGCGCACCTGTTCCACCGCGTTGCCCAACCCGCCGATGTCGTCATAGGTGACGTCGGCGCGGCGGACCTCCTTGGGCTCGCTGTACTGGGGCAGCAGCTCGAACTCGGTGTTGCCGTCCACGCGCACGATGCCCTTGGGCACCACGCTCACCACCACGAGGCGGATTTCCTGCAGGGCGTAGGTCTGCTGGTTGAAGAAGCGACGGAACGCCTCCTCCTCGCCGCCACCCTCGGGGCGCTGGTAGACCGAGGTGGACACCACGTCGCCCGACGACAGCGGCCGCCCCATGAACACCCGGCGCAAACCCTCCGCCGAGCCGCTCAGGCGCAGGTTCTTCTGCGCCGGCGCCAGCGTGACGTGGGTGGCGGTGCGAACCTGCGCCTTGCGGACCTCGATGCGCTCGCCGGCGGTGACGCCGGCATTGGCGCGGCCGAGGCCGTCCAGGCGGATGATTTCCAGGTCCTCGTCCTCGGGCGAGGGCGGGACGGCGATCACCGCCGTGTGCCGCTGCCCCACGACCTCCAGCACCTCGCCGGGCTGGATGCCCAACTCCCCCATCGCCTTGCGGCTGATGCGCGCCACACCCTTGCCGACATCGTCGGGCCGGGCATTGGCCACCTGCACCTGCGTGCTTCGAGCCTCTTCGGCCATTCTTCCTAACTCCGCTCGCCGCCCTTACGGCGCGGCACCGTCAGGGTCCGTCTCCGGACAGCACCCTGCTGGAGACCCAGATCGGAACACGGGGCGCCCGGCGCAAGTTTCCGCACGCAACCGGGATGTGCGGTGGAAACGCGGCAGCCCCGCACTGGAACAAGTGGCGAACAGGGATTATGTAGAGGGGGCGTTCACCTCCTGTTCCAAGTCACCCGATCGAGGGGAAACCTTCCATGGCCGGCAAACGTCCCGCGTCCCCCGACAAGGCCGCGCTCAGCAAGCTGGCGGACCTCGCCGGCAAGGGCGTCGCCCCCGACCGCGTCCGCCGCGAGGTCGAGAACATCGTCGCCGACTGGCGCTCCGGCCTGATCGGCTACGACGAGCGCCTAGCGCTGCGCGAGCGCCTGGAAGAAATGCGCGACCAGCTGAGCGAGGGCGTCGAAAGCGCCCAGGAGCAGGTGGACGAGCTCGACCAGGCCGAGAAGGCCGCCGTGACGCAGGGGCGCAAGTCGCTGGCGGCGCTGATCGCGGCGCGTGACGCGCTGGCGGCGGCGCACCGCTCGATCCTGATCTGAGGCGGAAGTTCCGGAGCGGGTCGTCCCTGCGAGGGTGATCCGCCGGGACTGGTTTCCTCAGGGCGGGATCACCTGCCCGTCCCAGGCCAGCACCGAGCCGCTCTGCTCCGGGCCTAAGCCACGGATCACCCGCAGCAGGCAGGCCGCCGCGTGATCCGGCGTGAAGAGCTTGCCCTCCGGCACGCCGCGCTGGAACGGCCGGCTGAGCGCGGTGTCGACCGTGCCGGGATGCAGGCCGACGCAGATCGCCTCCGGCCGGGTGCGGGCGAGCTCGATCGCCAGGTTGCGCAGGATCATGTTCAGCGCGGCCTTGGAGGCGCGGTAGCCGTGCCAGCCGCCCAGGCGGTTGTCGCCGATGCTGCCCACCCGCGCCGACAGGGCGGCGAAGACGCTGCGCCCTTCGCGCGGCAGCAGCGGCAGGAGGTGCTTGGCCACGAGCGCCGGGCCGACCGCGTTGATGCGGTAGGCGCGCAGCAGCGCCTCCGCGTCCAGGGCGCGGAAGCTCCGCTCCGGCTGCTCGTCCGGCACGGTTTGCAGCGTGCCCGTTGCGACGATCACCAGCCGCAATGGCTGCGCCAACCTCGCGAGGCGCGCGGCGGCCGCGGCGATGGATGCTTCGTCGGTTACGTCGACGGGGCCGCTCTCGGGACCTTCCGCCGCCCGGCGTGACAGCGCCTGGACGCTGCGGAAGCCACCCTCGGCCCGCAGGGCCGACACCAGTGCCGCGCCCAGGCCGCCAGCGGCCCCGACCACCACGGCGCAGCCCTGATCCGGCGGCGGCGGGCTCACGCCGGGTCGCGCCGGGTCGAGGTTTCAGGGCGCGCGGTCGGAGGCTCCGGCCTGAGCGCCTGGGGCGGTTCGTGGTGAAGCACGGCGGTTCCATCCTGCTGCCGGGGCTTAACGCCCCTCCCACTGCGGGCGTTACGGCGCCGCGAACCGGCGGGTCCGGCCGCCCCTCCCCACCGCAGGCGTCTCGGCATCGGCCCTGCTTGGACAGCGGCGCGTGGTCGCCGCAACATGCGGCCCCGCATGACTCCGGCGCGGCGGGTCGAAGCGGCCCGTCCACCGGGGTGATCACCTGCGCCCTGTTGCCCGTGCCCTGCTGAAGGAGCCCTTCGATGCCGCCGACCGCCCTTCCGCTGCCGGATGCGCCGACGGTGCTGCTGGAGCGCCGCTTTCCCCGCACGCTCGACGCCGTGCTGGAGCGCTTCGGCGACGGCGCGCACGGAGGCGCGCGGATCGAGGCCTGGCTGTTCGAGGATGCGCCCGCACGCCAGGAGGCGGAGCGTCGCCTGGGGGAGCTCGGCATCACCGCGCGCCTGCGGAGTGCCTACAAGCCGCTGCTGCACGCCTTCCTGGAAGGCGAGATCGCGGCCCGGCCAGGCGAGTCGGTGCTGGTGCGGCTGCCCAGCCTCGTGCCGGCGCGCTTCCGGCTGGAGGCCTATCCCCTGGCTGCGCTGCTGCCAGAAGGCTGCACGCTGCGTTTCGAGGAGGGCGAGGCCCCGGACCGCTACGAGGTGATCCTCGAAGGGCCGGACGGGGCACGGGCACGGCACGAGGTCTTCGCGCCGAACCATCCCCGGACGGACCACCTGGGCGAGGAGGTGCTGGCGCCCTGCGGCTGGCTGCGCGCCTGGCCGGCAGAGGCCGGCGCCACGCCGGACCTTGGAGCATCACCCATCGCCGGCGGCACGGCGACACACCCCGCCCCGGCAGATGCCGGGGACGGCACCGGCGCGGCACCTTCTGAGGACGGCCCGCTGCACACCGAGTTCGAAGCCGCCTTCGCCGCCGCGATGGGGGCGCTGGCGGCGCGGGACTGGGGCCCGGGGCCGCGCCTCTTCGAGGTGCTGGAGATCCGCGTCGAGACCGGCGGCATCGAGCGCCCCCTGCCCGTGGGGTCGGAAGTGCTCAGCACGCGCGAGGCGCTGCACGAGGACCTGTACTTCTCGGCGCTGGAACTGTTTCAGCGCCGCGCCGGCCTGCCGCTCGGCGACCGCCGGCTGCAGCCGGGACAGATCCTGCCCGAGGTCCTGCCGGGCGACGGCGACACGCGGCTGCGCGTCAGCCTGCGCGGCCCGCTGCCCGAACGCCCTTCCGCCCCGCAGGACGAGCCGCTGGACACCATCGGCACGCCGCTGGAGCCGGACCGCCTCGCCGCCGAGACCGCCCGGCTGGGCGGCGAGCGCTTCGACGCCACCTCGGTGCAGGGGCGCGCGGTGCCGGCGATCCACCACCCGGGCGACGGCCCGGCGCTGGTGATCTCGGCCGCGCAGCACGCCAACGAGGCCTCCGGCGTGGTGGGCGCCCTGCGCGCCGCGGCGGTGCTGCGCGACGCCGGGCGGCACTTCGCCCTGATCCCGCTCGAGAACCCGGACGGCTACGCGCTGCACCGCCACCTGCGCGCCACGCACGCGCACCACATGCACCACGCCGCCCGCTACACCGCGCTGGGCGACGATCTCGAGGCGCGCGAGGCCGCGCCCTGGTTCGAGAAGACGGCGCGGATCGAGGCCTTCCGCCGCACCGGCGCGCGGCTGCACGTCAACCTCCACGGTTACCCGGCGCATGAATGGACGCGGCCGCTGAGCGGCTACGTTCCGCGCGGCTTCGCGAGCTGGACCGTGCCGCGCGGCTTCTTCCTGATCCTGCGCCACCATCCAGGCCTGGAAGACGCGGCGCTGGCGCTGGTGCAGGGCGTGGCGGAGCGGCTGGGCTCGGTGCCGGGCCTCTTGGAGTTCAACCGGCGCTGCCTGGCGCTGCATCGCCTGCATGCGGGCGACGGGGCGGCGGGGCCGGTGCATGCCGACATCCCCTACGTCCTGGGCGAGACGACGCGGCACACGCCGCCCTTCACGCTGATCACCGAGTACCCGGACGAGACGGTCGGGGGCGACGCTTTCCGCCTTGCGCAGGAGGCTCAGCGCGCTGCGGTGCTGGCGGCAGCCGAGCTGTCCGCGATCTGGGCCCCGGCGGGGAGCTGACGGCGCGGCCGGACAGGCGGAAGCCGAGCCAGGAGCCAGGAGCCAGGAGCCAGGAGCCAGGAGCCAGGAGCCAGGAGCCAGGAGCCAGGAGCCAGGAGCCAGGAGCCGCCGGAACGCGACGCCGCCGTTGGCGCAACCCGCCTCCGCCAACGGAGACGGATGTCACGAAGACGAGAGCGTGACAGAAGGATACAAGTAACATCCAGGCCCGGGTTCCGGTGCCATCCAGTGGAGCCCTCGCTTGTCCGCATTTTCCCCATCTGCCGTATCGGCCCCATCACCTGACACCGTCACGCCGGCGGCGCGAAAGGCGCTGATCGGCTCGGCCCTCGGCTACGCCATGGACGGTTTCGACCTGCTGATCCTGGGCTTCATGCTGCGCCTGATCGCGGGCGAGCTCGGCCTGAGCGTGGCCGAGAGCACCTCGCTGGTCACCGCCACGCTGGTGGGCGCGGTGATCGGCGGCGTGTTGTTCGGGATGCTGTCGGACCGGCTGGGTCGCGTGCGGGTGCTGACCTGGACCATCGTGCTCTTCGCGGTGTTCACCGGACTCTGTGCGCTGGCGCAGGGCTACTGGGACCTGCTGATCTACCGCACCATCGCGGGCATCGGACTGGGCGGCGAGTTCGGCATCGGCATGGCGCTGGTGGCGGAAGCCTGGCCGGCCTCGAAGCGCGCCCGCGCCTCCTCCTACGTGGGCTTGGGCTGGCAGCTGGGCGTGCTGCTGGCGGCGATCGTGACGCCGGCGCTGCTGCCGGTGATCGGCTGGCGCGGCATGTTCGCGGTGGGGCTGCTGCCGGCCGTCGCCGCCTACTTCATCCGCCGGTCGCTGCATGAGCCCGAGGTCTTCGTGCGCGACACCGCGCACCGCACCGGCCCCTCGCCACTGAGCCTGCTGGTGGCGGATGCCGCGACGGCGCGGATCAGCCTGGGCATGGTGATCCTCTGCTCGGTGCAGAACTTCGGCTACTACGGCGTGATGATCTGGCTGCCGAACTACCTGAGCAGCCGCTTCGGCTACGGCCTGACGCAGTCCGCCATTTGGACCGCGGTGACCATCCTGGGCATGGCGGTGGGCATCTTCGCCTTCGGCCACATTGCCGACCGCATCGGCCGTCGCCCGTCCTTTCTCGGCTACATGCTGGGCGCGGCGGTGATGGTGGTGGTGTATTCCCGCCTCACCGATCCCACCGCGCTGCTGATCGGCGGCGCCGTGATGGGCTTCTTCGTGAACGGGATGCTGGGCGGCTACGGCGCGCTGATGAGCGAGCTCTACCCCACCGCTGCCCGCGCGACGGCGCAGAACGTGTTGTTCAACATCGGCCGCGCGGTGGGCGGCTTCGGCCCGGTGGCGATCGGCGCGGTGGCCGGCAGCCTCGGCTTCGAAACCGCGATCGCGCTGCTGGCCGTGCTCTACGTGCTGGACATGATCGCGCTGTGGCTGCTGATCCCCGAGCGCCGGGGCAGCGCGTTGAACTGAGGCGGACAGCCTCCGGCCCGGCGGACCTCCCGCGCCGGGCCTGATCCGATTCGTCGCGGGGCGGCGGAACCGGACGCCCGCCGCGCTACGGCGGCAGCAGCGCCATCCGGTCCACGTCGAGCATCCCGCGATCGGTGATCTTCAGGTGCGGGATCACCGGCAGCGGCAGGAAGGCGATCTGCAGGAAAGGGTCGGCCAGGGTGATGCCCAGCGCCCTTCCCGCCTCGCCCATGCGCTCCAGCCCGCGGGCGACCTCCTCGAAGGGCCGGTCGCTCATCAGCCCGGCCACGGGCAGCGGCAGTTCCGCGACGACCTTGCCGTCCTCCGCCACGGCGAAGCCGCCACCGATCTCGCCCAGCCGGTTCACCGCCAGGGCCATCGCCGCGTCGTCGGTGCCGACCACGCAGATGTTGTGGCTGTCGTGCCCGACCGAGGAGGCGATGGCGCCGCGCCGCATCCCGAAGCCGCGCACGAAGCCACGGCCGATGTTGCCGTTGTGCCCGTGTCGCGGCACGACGCAGACCTTGGCCACGTCCTGCGCCGGGTCGGGCAGCACCGCGCCGTCCCGCACCGGCAGGGTGAGGCGAAGGTGCTCGGTGATGATCTTGCCGGGGATGACCCCGATCACCGGCTGCGAAGCCTCGCCGCGCAACACGAGATCCGCCGCGGTGATCCGCCGCGCCTTCATGCTGTCGGTCGCCACCGACGCCATCGGCGGTCGCGCGGCAAACAGCGCCTCGTCCACCAGCCGGCCGGCGGAGACGACGTCCGACACGTTGCAGCTTTCCAGCGCGTCGATCAGCACCAGGTCGGCCCGGTAGCCCGGCGCGATCATGCCCCGGTCCGCGAGGCCGAAGGCGCGCGCCGCCGTCAGCGAGGCCGCGCGATAAGCGGCCAGCGGCGGCACGCCAAGCGCGATGGCCTTGCGGATCAGGAAATCGAGATGGCCCTCATGCGCGATTTCCAGCGGGTTGCGGTCGTCGGTGCAGAAGCACAGGAAGGGTGAGGTCGCCACATCCAGGATCGGCGCCAGCGCGGCGAGGTCCTTGCAGACCGATCCCTCGCGGATCAGCACCGTCAGGCCCTTGCGGATTTTCTCCAGCGCTTCCTCGGCGGTGGTGGCCTCGTGCTCGGTGCGGATGCCGGCGGCGGCGTAGCCGTTGAGGGCCAGGCCGCGCAGCAGCGGCGCGTGGCCGTCGACGTGCCCGCCGCGAAAGGCTTCGAGCTTTTGCAGGCAGTCGGGATCGCCCGCCAGCACGCCGGGGAAGTTCATGAACTCCGCCAGCCCGATCACCTTGGGATGCGCGCGAAAGGGAAGCAGGTCCTCCGCCCCCAGCACCGCGCCCGAGGTTTCCAGCGCGGTGGCCGGAACACAGGAGCTGAGGTTCACCCGCAGGTCCATCACGGTGCGTTCCGCCGCCGCGAGGAAGTAGCGGAAGGCCTCGACGCCGACGACGTTGGCCATCTCGTGCGGGTCGCAGATCGCGGTGGTGACGCCGTGCGGCAGGACGCAGCGGTCGAACTCCAGCGGCGTGACCATCGAGCTTTCGACGTGAAGGTGCGTGTCGATGAAGCCTGGCACGGCGATGCGCCCGCGCCCCTCGATCACCCGTGCGCCCTCGTAGCGGCCGTAGGTGCCCACCACCGTGTCGCCGCAGACGGCGATGTCGGTTTCCACCAGCGCGCCGGTTACGAGGTCCAGCAGGCGCACGTCGCGGACCACGAGGTCGGCGGGCTCGGCTCCCTGCCCCTGAAGGATGCGGCGCGACAGCGGCGCGCGGTCGGTGCTCATCCGCCCTGCCCTCAGCCGAAGGCGCCGACGTCGTGCGACACGGCGGTGCCGATCTCGCGCACCAGGGCAAACAAGCGCCCCATCGGCTCAAAGACCTCGCGGTGCTCGCGCTCGTAGGAGGACGCGCCGCGCGGCCCCGGCGGTTCGCCGTAGTCGAGGCCCGCCGCCGGGTCGGGCAACGCGGGAAAGATGTCCCGCAGCAGTTCCAGCGCCGCCGGCACGTCGAGCCGCACCAGCCGCGTCAGCAGCGCCGCGTGAGTCACGCCGTGGCGGGCGGAGAATTCTGGCACCCGCATCGCCAGCCGCCAGATGCGGCCGATCACCGCGATCCGCAGCGCGTGGAGCAGCACCTCCCGCTCCTCCATGCGCGGGGCGTCGGGCCAGGTGCCGCGCAGCAGGAGGTGGTCGGCCTGGACGCGGCGGAACATCGCGCCCAGCGGTGCGGCCAGCGCCATGTCCTCCAGGATCGTGGCGAGGCGCAGCGCGGCTTCACGGTCCTCCGCTTCCGCCGTGGCGGCACGGTCCAGCCAGGCGCCGGGGTCGAGCAGCGACACCACGGCGCGCAGCACGTCGAGGTCGGAATGCGCCAGCGCGTGGGCGGCGAAGTCCATGGCGCGGCGGAAGCGCGGGCTGTTGCGGCGCAGTTCCTCGAAATTGTGGCCGTAGCGGCTCAGCGCCCCGCCCAGGCCGTGCAGCGAGTTGGCCATCCAGCCCACCTGCTGGAGGATCGCGTTGTTGGGGATGGCGCGCAGCTCGCGCGGGTGGCGGATCACCGCCGGGCCGCCCATGCCGTCGGTCTGCCGCGCCGAGGGGCGCGAACCGGTCGGGTCCAGCAGCGCCGGGCCGAAGGCGCCGAGCAGCGCGGCGTAGCCCGGATCCTCCACGAGGTCGCGCATCGCTGCACCCGCGGTGGTGAAGAAGCCGGCGGCGAAATCGCCCTCGGCATAAACCGGGTCGGTGCCGTCCGGGCCGATCACCGTCGGGTCCGCCTGCGGCGGGATGGCGGCGAAGCTGTGCGCGGCGACCCGCGCCACCGTGGCCAGTGCCAGCTCCGGCGTGCCGAACAGCAGGTAGCCGTCGCCGCCCTGGAAGGCGCTTTCCAGCCGCACCGGGATGCCGGCGCGCACCAGCACGCGGCGGCTGCGGGTCGGCGACAGGTAGCGCAGCCGGTCGGTGAGCGAGAACGGGTGCGCGCCGCGCCCGACGCTCTCGCCATGGGTGTCGAAGAACACGACCTCGACGCCACTCAGCCCGTGGCGCGACAGCAGCTCCGCCACGCGCAGCCGCAGCCGCTCGATCAGGTAGGTGGCGGGGAGCTGCCCCATGTAGCGGCCGCTGTCGGAATAGCCGAACTGCAAGGACAACCGCCCGATCCCGGCCAGGTACCGGCGCCAGTGCGGCGAGCGCAGAGCTTCCTCCAGCACGCGCTCGCCGTTCTCCAGCGCTTCCGGCGTTTCGAATAGCGGCGAGATCTCGACCTGACGATCCACGCCGAACAGCGTCGCGAGGTAAAGGGCCGAGAGCAGAGTGTAGCCGCTCTCGGTTTCGGCGATCAGGAACCGCACGGGGGCGCTGCCGTCCACGTGCTTGGCGATCTGCGCCACCGTCATCATCAACCGCGCGGCGGAAGCCTGTTCCGCCAGGATCGCGCCGAAATCCACCGGCACGGGCGAGAGCTTGCCCAGCGCCTCATCCATGGCGGCCAACAGCGTGCGGCGGCGCGACGGATCGGCCGGCGGATCGGCGAGGCCGGTGCGCTGGCGCAGGGCGTTGTGCAGCTGCGACGCGTTCAGCCGGACATGGGTATGCGCCAGCGACAGCCCGTGCGCGAAGAGGCCGGCGCGCACCACCGCGAGATCCAGCTGCGCCTCGCCCTCCGCGGCCTCAACCGCGGCGTCGAGGTCGCGCAGCAGCGGCTCCGGCGTGGTGAGTGCGGCGTCGCGCGTCGCGGCGACGAGGCGGCCGAAGCTCGCCACGGCTTCCGGCGTGCCGTCGGTGGGGCAGGCCTCGATCTGCTGCTCCAGCGCGGCGAGCGCTTCCGCCAGCCGGGCCGAGGCGGCGGGCGCCGGCAGCGGGGCCAGCGCGTCACGCAGCCGCTCCAGCTGCAGCCGCTTCATCCGCAGCCGCAGCCGCAGCGTGTCCCACCAGCCGATATCGACGCGCCCGTCGGTGTCGTAGCCGACCCAGCTCGCCAGCGTCACCGGGCGCGGCCGCAGCGCGCTCCACCGGTCCGGCCAGCGCTCGCGCGCGGCGCTCAGCAGGGTGCGGGTCAGGGCATCGATGGCGTCGCGGCCATGCGCGATCGCGGCGACGGCCTGGCTGAACTCGTCCTCCAGCGTCGGGCGGCTCGGGCGGTGGGACGCGTGTTCGGCCGCGGCCTCGCGCCCCGAGGCCAGCGCGGCGAGGTCGGCATAAACCTCGGGCGGCAGGGCGAAGGTCGGGTGCGCGGTGAACACCGCCGAGAAGCGGGTGCGCTCCAGCCGGTCGCGGGCGGCGTCGAACCCGCCCTCCGGCGCCTCGCCCTCCAGCGCCGCCGGCGCGAGCTGCGCCATGGCCGCGAGGCTCGCCCCGGGATCGGTGCCGCCGACGTAGCGCGCGGTGCGGGCGGCGCGGTCGCGAAAGGCCTCGTCGCGCAGGCTTCGCACCAGCGCGGTGACCGCCGCCTCGTCCAGCGATCCCTCGGCCAGCCGCCGCTCGACGCGCGCGGCCAGCGACAGCACCGGGTTGCCGAAGCCGGCTTCCCCGACCGCGGCGCGAATGCGCCGGAGCTCTTCCAGCAGGGTTCCGGCGTCGGCGGGTGGGGTGCGGTCGGGCATGGCGGCGACTGTCGCGCGCCCGCCCTGCCCGGCACAAGGGCGTCGCGGCCCGGTTGCGCGAAGCTTACGGGAAGAAGCGGTTCGCGGGGCGCGGCAGGCCCAGGTTCTCGCGCAGGGTGCGGCCCTCGTATTCGCGGCGGAACAGCCCGCGCCGCTGCAGTTCCGGCACAACCTTGTTCACGAAGTCGTCCAACCCGCCCGGCACGTGCGAGAACATGATGTTGAAGCCGTCGCTGCCGCGTGTTTCCAGCCATTCCTCCATGGTGTCGGCGATCGTGGCCGCGGTGCCCACCATGGCCAGCCCGGCATAGCCGCCCATGCGCTGCGCCAGCTGCCGCACCGTCAGCCCTTCTTCCCGTGCGGTGCGGATCGCGCGCTCGCGACCGCTCTTGCTCGCATTGGTTTCGGGGATCTCCGGCAGCGGCCCATCGGGGTCGAAGTCCCGCGCATCCGTGCCCAACGCGATCGAGAGCGAGGCGATCGCGCTGTCGTAGTGCACGAGGCTGTCGAGCTTCGCGCGGATCGCCCGCGCTTCCTCCGCCGTGTCGCCCACCACCACGAAGGCGGCCGGCAGGATCTTCATGTGGTCCGGATCGCGGCCCAGCTGCTGCATCCGCCCCTTCACGTCGGCGTAGAAGCGCTGCCCTTCCACGAGGTTGCCGGGCGCCGCGAAGACCACCTCGGCGGTTTCCGCAGCCAGCTGCCGCCCGTCCTCCGAGGAACCCGCCTGCACCACCACCGGCCAGCCCTGCACCGGCCGCGCGATGTTGAGCGGCCCGCGCACCCGCAGCGACGGGCCTTCGTGGTTCAGCACGTGCATCCGCTCAGGCTCGAAGAAGACGCCGCTTTCCACGTCGCGGACGAAGGCGTCGTCGGCCCAGCTGTCCCAGAGCCCCGTCACCACGTCAAAGAACTCGCGCGCGCGGCGATAGCGGTCGGCATGGGCGGGCTGTTCCGTCATGCCGAAGTTCAGCGCGGCGTCGGGATTGGCGGTGGTCACCAGGTTCCAACCCGCGCGCCCTCCGCTGAGGTGGTCGAGCGAGGCGAGGCGGCGCGCGATGGTGTAGGGCGGCTCGAAGGTGGTGGAAGCGGTGGCGACGAGGCCCAGCCGCTCCGTCACCATGGCCAGCGCCGGCAGCAGCGTCAGCGGGTCGAAGGAAGTGGCCGTGTGCGACCGCTTCAGCGCCTCCACCGGCATGTTCAGCACTGCCAAGTGGTCAGCCATGAAGAAGGCGTCGAAACGCCCGCGCTCCAGGGTCTGGGCGAAGCGCGCGAGCAGCGCGAGGTTGAAGTTGCTGTCGGGCGCGGCGCCGGGATAGCGCCACGCGCCGGTGTGGATGGTGGTGGGGCGCATGAAGGCGCCGAGGCGAAGCTGCCGCGAACGGGCCATGGGATTGGTCGCTCCTGCTGAGATCCGGGCAGCGGCGATCCGTGAGCCCCAGGCGATGGCCGGCATGCCGCACGGGACCGTCGCCGAAGGTGCGCGGCGTCCCGCTGCCATTCCTACGGAAGCGTGGGGAGCGGAGCGGCGGGCGGCAATGGGTCGGGCCCCGATCCTTCGTACGTCATCGAACATTGTGGGATCGGGCTAATCCGTTGAAAATCAGTCCGTTCTGCATAACGGACTTGTTTGACCTGATTGCCAGACAATTTCATAAGCTGCGCCGGGAATGGGAATCTGGCCCGGTGCCGGGCTTCCGGGAGACCATCGAGTCGCACGGGACAGGAATATGAAGACGGTGCTAAACCTTCAGCCGAGCCTTCCCCATCTCCGGGTCTGGGCGAGCTGTTGGTGCCGCAGGACCGGTTCTCATGCGCTTCCGGCACGGCGCGGCGCCACGGGTTGGCAGGGGTCATGACCATGTCCCGCACGAGCATGCGGCGGCCGGTCCGCTGCTTCTCTACCCTGGGCTGCGCCGAGCTCGACCTCGACGGCACCCTGCAGCTCGCCGCCAATCACGGCATCCCGACCGTGGAGGTGCGGGCGCTCTCGGGCAGCACGGACCTGCCGAAGATCTTCGCCGAGCGCTACGGCACGCCCGCCGGCTTGGCCGCGGCCCTGCGGGACAAGCCGTCGCGCATGGTGGCGATCGGCACCTCGCTGCGCCTGATCGGCAACACGCCGGAGGATCGCGAGGATTTCCTGCGCATCGTGCCCTGGGCGGAAGCGGCCGGCGTGCGCACGCTGCGTCTCTTCGATGGCGGCCGCGAGGCCGACGCGGCGGAGTTCGAGGAAGCGCTGCGGACGCTGGACTGGTGGCGGGAGCTGCGTGCCAAGAACGGCTGGATCGTGGACATCAACATCGAGACGCACGACAGCCTCGTCACCTTGGCCGCGCTGGAGCGCTTCTGCCGCCTCGTGGCGGACTGCCCGCTGCTGTGGGACAGCCACCACACCTGGCGCAAGGGCGGCGCCAACCCGCTGGACGTTTGGCAGTGCCTCCACCCGCACGTGTCGCACATCCACGTCAAGGACAGCGTCAGCCAGCCGGGACCCCGCCTGCCCTACAGCTACGTGCTGCCCGGCGAGGGCGAGTTCCCGATGGCGGCGCTGAACGCCGTGCTGCGCCGCGACGGCTACACCGGCCTCCTGAGCCTGGAGTGGGAACGGCTCTGGCACCGGGAGCTCCCGCCGCTCGACGACGCGCTGCGCAGCGCCGAACAGCACGGCTGGTGGTGAGGCGCCGGGTCCCCGCCGGACCCGGGCGTCACAGGAAGTCGAGCAGCGCCCGCAGCGTGTCCTCCGGCACCTCTTCCTGCGGGCTGTGGCCGCAGGGCAGCGGCTGACCGCGGACGTCGCGCGCCTTCTCGCGCCAGGTTTCCAGCACGTCGTAGAGCGCGCCCACCGTCCCCTTGGCACCCCACAGCGCCAGCAGCGGCGCCTCGATGCGCCGCTCCGCGTCGGCGGCGTCGTGCTCCAGGTCGATCGTCGCGGCGGCGCGGTAGTCCTCGCAGGCGGCGTGGCGCATCGCCGGGTCGCGGTAGCAGCGCAGGTATTCCGCGAAGAGCTCCTCGCTGGTGGCACCGGGTGTCTTGAGCTGCCCGTCGATATGCTTGCGCAGGAAGAACTCCGGATCGGCGCCGATCATGTGCTCGGGCAAGGGCGCCGGCTGGATCAGGAAGAACCACCAGAAGTAGCGGGTGGCGAATTCCTTGTCGGTGCGGGCGTACATCGTGGCGGTGGGCGCGATGTCGAGCACCGCCAGCTTCTCCAGCGCCTGCGGATGATCCAGCGCCAGCCGGTGCGCCACGCGGCCGCCGCGGTCGTGGCCCACCAGCCGAAAGCGCTCGAAGCCGAGCGCCCGCATCAGCGCCACCTGATCCGCCGCCATGGCGCGCTTGCTGTAGTTGCGGTGCCCCTCGCCGCCCTCCGGCCGGCCGCTGTCGCCGTAGCCGCGCAGGTCGGCCGCCACCACGGTGAAGCGCTCCGCCAGTGCCGGCGCGACCTTGTTCCAGGTCGAATGCGTTTGCGGATGCCCGTGCAGCAGCAGCAGCGGCGGCCCGCTGCCGCCCACCGCGGCGCGGAGGCGGACCTCGGGCGTTTCGACGTCGTGCAGGGTGAAGCCGCGCAGGAAGCGGCTCGGCCCGATCGCGCCGGCCACCGTCACTCTCCCGCGGGGAAGTCGGTGGAACGGCCGAGATCGCTCCAGCGCTCCACCTCCGCCAGGCGCTCGCGCAGCTTCTCGGTCACCCGATCCACGCCGAAATTGCCGAGCACGAGGTGGCGCGGCGGCGAGGCTTCTTCCGTGATGCGGATCATCGCCTCGGCCGCGCGCGCCGGATCGCCGGGCTGCTTGCCGCTGACTTCGCTGGTGCCGCGCAGCCGTGCGCCGGCGGTGTCGGCGTAGTCGGCGATGCGGTTGGGCGTTTGCCGCAGGGAACGTCCCGCCCAGTCGGTGCGGAAGGGGCCGGGCTCCACGCAGGTGACGCGGATGTTCAGCGGCGCGCCTTCCGCCGCCAGCGCGTCGGAGAAGCCTTCCACCGCGTGCTTGGTGGCGGCGTAGTAGCCCGAGCCCGGAAAGCCGATGAAGCCCGCGACCGAGGTGATGTTGACGACATGTCCCCGGCGCCGCGCCCGCATGCCCGGCAGCACCGCGCGGGTCATGGCGAACAGGCCGAAGACGTTGGCGTCGAACTGCGCGCGGATCTCGCGCTCCTCGCCTTCCTCGACCGAGGCCTGGTAGCCGTAGCCGGCATTGTTCACCAGCACGTCGATCCGGCCGAAGCGCGACTCCGCGACCTCCACCGCCGTGGCGACCTGCTCGGCATCGGTGACGTCGAGGCTGAGCGCCAGCGCGTGGTCGCCGGCCCCGGCCGCGAGGTCCGCAACCCGCGCGGCGTCGCGCGCGGTGACCACGGCGCGCCAGCCGCGCGCCAGCACCGCCTGGGCGAGCTCGCGCCCGAAGCCGGTGGAACAGCCGGTGATGAACCAGACGGGGCTTTCCGAGGCAGACATTCGCTTGCTCCTGATCGAGGGCCGGGTCGCCGCGCGGCGGCCGTCCGGCAGATGGAGGTTCCGGTGCGCCGCCGCGCCATCCTGCGGCACGGCACGTCATCAACGCCCTGCGAGGATGGATGCCGGATCCCCCGCCCGGTTCGCCCGTGTTCCGGCAGGAAACGTCACGAGGCGGCCGGGCTGCTTTCCCGCACGAGCATCGCCGCCACCTTGTCGGCGAGGTCGTCCAGCGAGAAAGGCTTGGCGACCGCGGCCATGCCGGGCGGCAGGCCGTTGTTGAGCGCCATGCCCGCGTAGCCGGTGATGAACAGGACCGGCAGCATCGGCCGCATCTCCCGCGCCGCGTCGGCCAGTTGGCGGCCGTTGAGGCCGGGCAGCCCCACATCGGTGAGGAGCAGGTCCACCCGCGCGGGCGGCGCGAGGGCCGCGAGGCCCGACGGGCCGTCCGCCGCTTCCAGCACCACGTAGCCGCGTTCCCGGAGGGTTTCGGCAGCGAGCGCCCGCACCGCGGGCTCGTCTTCCACCAGGAGGATCGTGTGCCGCCTCGATTCTCCGGGCGCCGTCGCAGGGGTATCGCCTGCCGCAGCTGGCACGTCCTGGCCCGCCGGAACCACGTCGGCCCTTGGCAGAAAGAGCCGCACCGTCGTGCCCCGGCCCGGCTCACTCTCGATTCGCAGGAAGCCGCCGGACTGCCGCACGAAGCCGTAAGTCTGGGACAGGCCGAGGCCCGTGCCCTTGCCGATGGGCTTGGTGGTGAAGAAGGGCTCGAGGACGCGGGCCAGCAGCTCGGGCGACATGCCCTCACCGGTGTCGGTCACCGACACCAGCAGGAAGTCGCCCGGCTCGACCCCTTCGTCCTCGCCCAGATCACTAGCCGGCACCGCCATTTCCTGCGTGGCGAAGGTGAGGCGCCCGCCGTCGGGCATCGCGTCGCGGGCATTGATCGCGAGGTTCAGCAGGGCACTTTCCAGCGCGCCCGGATCAATCCGGGCGGTCCAGATGCCGTCGGCCAGCTGCAGCTGCACCTCGATGTCCGGGCCGACGGTGCGGCGCATGAGTTCGGCCATGCCCGCCACGACTTCGTCGAGGACGACCGGCCTGGGGTCGAGCCGCCCGCGGCGGGCGAAGGCCAGCAATCCGTGGGTCAGGGCGGCAGCGCGGTCCACGCCGTCCTGGGCCGCACGGAACAGGCGCGACATCTCCATGAGGCGGCGGCCTCGACGCGCTTGCGCATCAGCTCGATGGCGCCGCCGATCCCCTGGAGCATGTTGTTCACGTCGTGGGCGAGGCCGCCGGTGAGCTGGCCGATGGCCTCCATCTTCTGGCTTTGGCGCAGCCGCTCCTCGATCGCCATCAGCCGGCGCGAGCGTGCGGCGACCTGCTCCTCGAGCGTTTCGTTCAGGCGGCGCAGCGCTTCCTCGGCCTCGCGGCGGGCAGTGACGTCGCTTGCCGCCCCGAACCATTCCGTGATCTCCCCCGCCGCGTCGAGCAGCGGAACGGCGCGGCTCAGCGTCCAGCCTATCGTGCCATCACCGCGGCGGACCCTGTGCTCCAGGTGGAACAGTGTCTTGGTTCGGACGGCCTCCTGAATGGCTGCCCTGACGCGCGGCTGCTCCTCGACCGGGATGTAGTCACCCAGCCAGCTGGGATTGGCGGTGGTGGTATCGGCCAGGAAGCCCCCGCCGCGCAGCTGGCGCATCTCGCCCCAGTCCGCGCTCATGGAATAAAGCACCTCGGCCGAGGCACGCACCAGCGCGGCCAGGCGCGCCTCGCTGTCGCGCAGCGCGGCCTCGCCCACGACGCGGTCGGTGACATCCATGCCTTCGACGAAGATGCCGGTGACGCGGCCCTGCCGGTCCCGCAGGGGCTGGAACACGAAATCGAGGTAGCGCTCGTCGGCCGGCGCGTCGGGAGAGGTGCGGACGACGTAGCGGGCGCCGCGCGCGCCATGGGCCTCGCCGCTGGTGAAGACCTGATCCAGCAGTGCGAGGTAGCCCTGTTCCACCGCGTCGGGCAGCGCCTCGGCCACTGTCCTGCCGATCACCGTCCGATGCCCGACGAGGCGCGCGTAGCCCGGATTCGCCAGCTCGAACCGGTGGTCGCGCCCGCTGAGCAGGGCCATGAAGCCCGGCGCCCGCCGGAACATTTCATCCAGCCGGTCGCTCCCGGAGACCGGTGCCGGGTCGTTCCCGCCGTCGTCCCGCGCCTGACCGGACATGTATTCGGAGGCCGGGGCAGGCTCCGCCACCGGCGCGGTCCCGGTTCGCTCCGCCGAGCCCTGCGGATGCTGCGAACCGGCCGTGTCGGCCAGGTGCAGGAGGATCAGCTCGACCTCGCCGTTCCGGTCGAGCACCGGCGCATTGGTGATGCTCCATCGGTGCTCACCGGCGCCACCCCCGCCCGACCCAGGCCCGTCGAGGCGCAGCGGGGCGGTGGTGTCCGGGCCTCTCGTGCGGATAACGCGCTCGCAGGAGGCCGCCAGCTGCCGCGATGCCTCGGCCTCCGCCCCGATAGCCTCCCAGGCCGGATGGCCCAGGATCTCGGCCAGTTCCCGCCCGAGGCTGGCGAGGCAGGCACGGTTCGCGCCTACGACGCGGAACTGCCGGTTCAGCACGAGGTAGGCGTTAGGAGAGGCGTCGAAGAGGCCCTGGAAGTTCACCGGACCCGCCTCTGCCCACACTTGGCTGGACGGATTCCGGCAGTGGCCACGTGGCCCCGCGCGATCGGGTCGAGGCCGGGGCGCAGCCTCCGCAGGACCAGGGCATTCTCGCCGCTGACGCTCCCTCCCCCGCCCTCCTCGGACGGGTTCTTGGGGCCGCGCTGGATAAAGGACGCTGCGAGCATGGTTCCTCGAACGCTCGATGCTTCAGGGTGTTGCGGAAAGAATCCCGCGGCGTGGCGATGCGGTGACGCGGGCCCGTCTGGTGCTTCGGGATCACGCTCGTGAACTCGCGTGTCGAGGGAGTCCGCCTGGTCGCGGTACTGGTGATCGGGCGGGGCATGGTCGGGCCTGGCCCGCGGTCCGCCGGCGATGGCACGCCCTCTTGGTTCCACCTTCGGGTTCTCGGTCTCCCTGCCGCCGCGATCTCCTGGCCGCGGCGCCGGAACTCCGCCCGCCCGATCCGCCTCAGCGATAATCGACGAGAGCGTGGTGCCCCTCGACCTCGGCTGCCAGTTTTCCGACGATCGCGACCTGGGCGCCCGCCGCCTTCGCCGCGGCGATCCCCGCGTGCGAGTCCTCGAAGACAAGGCACGCGGTCACCGGCACGCCGAGCAGCGCTGCAGCCTTCTGGAAGCCCTGCGGGTCGGGCTTCCCGCGCTCGACATCCTCGGCCGCGATCAGGACCTTCGGAAGCGGGATCCCGGCGGCCCTGAGCCTGACCTCGGCCAGTTGCCGCGGTGCGGAGGTGACAACCGCCCAGCGGCCCGGATCGAGGCTTTCGATCAGCGCGCCAATGCCCTCGACCGGGACAACGCCCTCGATGTCTGCGACCTCGGCGGCGAGGATGACGGCCACCTCCCCGGACACCTCGATGCCCGTGGGAGCGAAGCGTTTCACCAGATCCTCGCTTCGCACGCCGTGACAGGCCGCCAGCACCGTTGCCGGATCAACCCCGTGCCGCTCGGCCCATTCCCGCCAGACACGCTCCACCACGACGGAGGAGTCCACCATCGTCCCGTCCATGTCGAACAGGAAGGCTGCGTAGTTCTGGCCTCGGAACTGCGGCATGCCGCGAGGCTATCAACCCCGACCGCGGCGGCAAAGCGTCGAGCGTGCGCGCTGGCGGTTGCCGCGCGGCGCCTACGGATTAATCCGGGTGAGAATGGTGTGGGGAAGCCGCCCTGCACCCCCATTCGGGGGAAATGGTGCCGACGCCCGGGATTGAACCGGGGACCTACTGATTACGAATACCTGCGTCAGCCAGTTTCGCCACCGTCGCCTAGTGTCTCACACCGTTCCCAGACGCACCCCTAACCTACGGTCTCATCTTGCTTTTTCGGGGAATGACGCGCTTATCTCTGTCTCAGAGCGTCGCGTGACGCACCTGGGGAACGCAGCGTTGCTGAAACCCCAGTGAAACCCCAGTGAGCCCCTGAGGGGGCCGGAAGGGATGGCGGCGGTGGCGCTGAAGTTGACCGAGGCAAGCCTCAACCGGGCGATCAAGGATGCCGTCAACACCGGCCGGGTTGAGCTTGTGGACGCCGGGCATCCCGGTCTGCGCATCCGCATCTCGCCCCCGTCGAAGCGCAGCAGCGTCGCCACCGCCACATGGTCGCTGGCCCTCAGAGATGGCCACGGCACCATGAAGCGGCACTCGCTGGGCGCCTTCCCTGATATGGGCATTGCCGCTGCCAGGGAGGCCGCGCGCGCCATGCGCGCGGCTGTCGAGCAGGGCGCTGATCCTTCAGCCGAGAAGCGCCGGGCGCGTCAGGCCGGGCAGGATGCAAAGGCTGGCATCGGCACCTTGCGCGGGCTGCTGGACATTTACGGCGGCCGCCTGAAGCCGGCTGCCGAAGGCGAGCCGCCCCCTCCCCGTGTCATCGGCCCCGGTGGCGCCCTGAAGTCCTGGCCCGACGCCCGCCGCCGGGTGGAGCACGTCTTTGCCGCCTTCCTCGACAAGCCGCTGCTGACGCTGAAGCCCGAGGAATTGCAGTTCACGGCCGATGCCCACCCGGCGCAGCAGAGCGCCGCTGCTGCCGTACGCTACGTCAGGCCCATCTTGTCCTGGGCGGGCAAGCGCAAGCTATGCGCCCGTGACCTCGCCTTGCTGGAACCGCCGGCAGCCGTGAAGCGCCGTGACCGGGTTCTCACGCGGGAGGAATTGCGGGCGATCCTGGCCGTGCTGGACGCAGGAACGGATGCGTACAGCCGGGCGCATTCGATGATGCTGCTGACGCTGGGCCGGCGCTCCGAAGTTCTGAGCCTGACCTGGGCCGACGTGGACCTAGAAGCTGCCACCGCAACCTTCCGAGCCACGAAGAATGGCACGGATCACAAGGTGCCACTGCCCCGGCAGGCGGTGGCGCTGCTGGCCGCGTGGAAGCCCGCCAGCGCGGCTGCCGGCGCCTTGGTGTTCGCCACCCGCACCGGCGCGCCACTAGGCAACACCGATCGGCACACAAAGCGCATCCAGGCCGCCAGCAACACGTCAGGATGGACGCGACATGATTTGCGCCGTTCGGGCGCGACGCTGCTGGGCGAGCTTGGGCACCCTCCGCACGTGGTCGAAAGCGCGCTGAACCACAGCGCAATCCACAGCGACTTAGCCGCGACGTATAACCGCGCGCGCTATCGGGACGAGGTCCGGGCAGCACTTCAGCAGCTCGCAGACTTGCTCGACGGCATCCGCGCCGGTGGCGCCGAGGTTGTGCCGTTGCGGTCCGCCGCCAGCTAACCCCCAACCTCGCGACCTTGTGATGAGAGAATCCGATGAAAGGCAGGGCGGCCGCCAAGGCCGCCCAAGCCCGAGTCGCAGTCCGTGGATTTCCACAGGACGGCCAAGGCTTAGGCGGCGGTTCGTTTCCTTTTCAATACGAAAAAGGGCACAAGCAACACGCAAGTAATTGCGATTTCCTGCGCAGTAAATCGCAATAGGTTGCGAATAAATCCGGTGGTTTCCCGACGTCTCAGAGCGCCTTTCGCTTGCTAAGCGACGGCGCCAAAAGCATATGCCCGGCCGTCCGAACGAAAGAGGAACGGCCGTGCGCCCTTTGAATGCTTCAGCGCTACCGCTCAGACTCACCGTGCCAGCTGCTTGCGGCACGTCTGGATTGTCGCGTGCTTCTCTTTATCGCGCTCTCGCGAGGGGCGATTTCTCCGCTCAAAAATGCGGCCGCCGGACGTTGATCGACGGTGCCAGCTTCGCGGCATGGCTCGATCGCTTGCCCAGCGCCACCTTCCGCGCTCCTGCCGGAACCGAGCCGCGCACGTGACCTTCACCGCCACGCCGCTGGCCGATCTGGCCCTGGAGGACTGCGACGGCGACGGCATCGTTGCCGGACTGCTGGACCAGGGCGCGGTTGGGTTTCTTGTCGGCGCACCAAATGCTGGCAAGTCCGCACTGGCCGTCCTCCTGGCCCATCGCGTCGCGTCGGGCTCGCCTTTCCTGGGCCAGCGTTGCGCAGCGGCCCCGGTGATGATTGTTGCCGCCGAAGCGCGGAAATCGATGCAACGACGCCTCGTGGCCCGAAGGCAGCGCGACGGCGCCGCCCCTGTGTATCTCTGGGGCGGCCCCGGAAATCTCACCGACGCCGATGAGGTCGCCGCGTTGCGTGCCAAAATTCGGGCGCTTGGCGCTGGGTTGCTGGTTGTGGACACCGCTCTGGCCGCCCTCGCTGGGCTGGACCTGCTGGATCTACGGGATGCCGGCCGCGCCATGCGCATTCTCGCTGGCATTGCCTCTGAGGGCGCCGCTGTTCTCGTGCTGCATCACAGCGCCAAAGCTGAAGGCTCGACTTCGCCGATCGGGAGCATCAGCCAGCAAGCCGGCGCCGATATCGTGCTGAACATCACCGCCGGCGAAGACGGCCACCGAAAACTGTGGATCTCGAAAGCCCGCGACTACGACACATCCTGGTGCGCCGGCTTTCGCATCGAGGTCGAGACGGTCGGCCACGACGCCGTAGGAGGCGCGATCACTGCCGCCGTGGCCGTGCCGGCCGCTGGCGCGCCGGCTCGCCGTGAAAAGCCGCTGCCCGCACAACAAAGCCGTGTTCTGGCGGTGGTTCACGACCTCGCCGCCGGCGGGACGGTAGGTGTTGAGGCGGTGCTTGCCGAGGCTGTCGCTCGCGGGGTGACCACCAGCGAAAGCACGAAAACCGCCCGCATGGTCGTGCGCAGGACACTCGCGACGCTTGCCGACCTTGGCCGCCTGACCTTGCGGGAGGGTGTCATCACCATGGCCCAGGGAACATGCGGGAACATGCAGGAACCCGTTGGGAACACTCGGGAACATGGAGGAAACCAAGTTTCGGGAGGCGGCAGGGAACAAGGAACATTGGGAACCCCGTCCCTGAGGACGGGTTCCCATGTTCCCGCGTTCCCGCCCCCCACCGCCCATCCGGAGGCAGAGCCTGCCGGCGCGCCAGCGTCCGGCGGGCGGATCGAAATGGAGGCGGAGGCCCCGCCGCCGCCGCAGCCGCCGGCCACCGCTGGCGCGGAGCCGGCTGCCGGTCAGGTTCGGGGCCGTGGCAGCAGGGCGAAGCGAGGCACTGCTGACGCTGCGCTGACGATCCGCGACGACCCAAACCAAGGGGTGCTTTTCCATTGAAGCGCGCCCCTCAACCGGCGCGGCGCCTAGCCGCGCCACCCACCAATCCCGCTACCGGCGCTTTTGCCGGTGGCGTCACGCAGGAGCCTACCATGGCCCTTCCCACCCCAGCGGCTCTGAGCGCTGCCCTTTCTCGCCTCGAAAGTCCGGCTCAGCGGCAGGCGGTCGCAAAAACAGCGAAGCCGCCGGCCACCTCCGAGACCCTTCGTGCGCGGCTAGTCGCGGCGAGGCACGCGCACCATGAGGCCGGCCTGCACGTCGCCCGCGTCGAAGCCAGGATCGCCAAGGCAGGCTTCACCGTGCCGCCGGCGCCCATCCGCAAGGCAGCCGGCGAGTCTCGACGCCCAGCGATTCCGCCAGCAGCGGCACCGAAGGCGCTCACCAGCGCAGATGCAGAGCTTGCGCAGTTGCGCGAGATGGGCCGCCAAGCCCGGGCGCTGCTCGCCTCTGCCTCTGGCGATGCCCAACGCGCAGAACTGGCGGCTTTGGCGGCTGGGGTGGACCGGCAGTTAGCCGCGCGGGGCGCCACCCCTTCGCCGCAGGTGGTCGAGAAAGCCAACGGCACGCCGGCGCTGCATCCGCTGCGGCGCGCGGCGCTGGCGGCTACGGGAACAGCGCCCGAACCCGTGCGAAAGGCTGCCGAGCACCCGCTGATCCGCGATGCACGGCGCCGCGCGGCTGCGGCGAAAGGCAGCCGGTGAGCGCCCCGGCTGTTGCCCTTCGCACGCGCTACGCCGAGCGGCGGCCCGCCCTGGACCAGTTGGCTGACGCGATGCGGCTGAGGGATGAGGCCGCCCGCCGCGAGGCGGTGCGGCGCGCGCTGCCCGGTGCTGCCTGCGAGGCCGCCGACGTTGCGAGCGAAGCCGGCCGAGCCGCCGCGCTGAACTCCGCTGCTGCCGACCTGATCCGCCGCGCTGTCGCGGCATCCATTTGAGGAAACCTGAGATGATCTCCGCAAAGTATGAGAGCCCCGCCGCCACCGGCGGGGCGCTGGCGGCCCTGAGCGCCGCCCTTGATCGGCATAGCGAACTGCTGCGCGGGACCGCCCGGGCCGAAGCCGACGAGGCGGCAGCAGCGAAGGCGATGGCAGCGGCTGAGGGCGCGATTGCAGTTGATCCTGAGGGGGGCGAGGCGGCGTTCCAGGCCGCGCGCGAGGCGCACGCCCGGGCTGGCCGGCTGGCGCGATCGCTCAGGGCTGCATTTCCGGCAGCGGCGGCGCAGATCGAGGCTGCGCTTCCGGCCGCCGCCGCCGAGCAGCAGGCGCTATTGCGTGCGGAGTGGGGCCGGCTCCGGGCAGGCTACGAAAAGGCGACACGGCCCTTAATTGCTGCGTTGGCCTCTCTGAAGGCCCTGGAACTTGCAACCGATTGCGGAGCGCTGCCGGTCGAGTTCTGGGCGCAGTTCCGGCTTCCGAGCGATGCGGCAAATCCCGGCGGTCCTGGCCTGAGCATCTGGGGCGAGGACACGCTTAAGCCTATGTCCTCGCCCCAGATCGCGGCTTTAACTGAAAGCACTGGCGCCATCGCCCGTGCCGAAAAGTTGCTGGATGCGGAGATCCAGCGAGCCGAGGCAGCGCGAGTGAAGGCGGTGATTGAGGCTCAGCGGGCAGGCCGGCCACATCCCGAGGCGCCACCGCCGCCACCGCCTCCTGCCATCGAAATTATCGGGCCGGGCTGACGAATGGCGACCCCGCGCAAGCCTGCTAGTTCAGGCGGAAAAGAGGGCGCCGGGCGGTTCACGCCCGGCCGGTCGGGCAATCCGGCTGGCCGCCCTGCCGGATCGCGGAACAAGGCCACCGTGATGTTGGACGCGGTGGCGGAGGGTGAGGCGGCAGAGGTTCTGCGCGCCCTACTCGCCCGGGCACGACAGGGTGATGCTCAAGCCGCCGGGCTGATCCTCGCCCGGTGCTGGCCGGCCCGCCGAGGCCGGCCGGTGGTGCTGTCCTTGCCATCGCTGGGGGCGAAGAACGGCGCGACGAAGGCCGTGGACGCGATCCTGAAGGCCACCACCACGGGCACGATCACCCCCGAGGAAGCTGAGGCCCTGGTGAAGCTGGTGGAGGCCCGTCAGCGCGTTGCGGAGATGCCCGACCTAGTGGCGCGCCTCGAAGCCCTCGAAGTCCGGCTGAAGGAGTCCACGTCGTGACGCACATCCTGAAGGGCCGCCTAGCCCGCCTTGAAGCCGCCGCCGGCAAGGCGAGCGGCGGTGCGCGGTTCCTGCTGCTGGACGGGCCGCTGACGCCCCGACAATTGCACGTCGCCCTCCGCCGCCACCGGCAGCGGACGGGCTGGCAAGGTCCGGTCGCGGTGGTTGAGAGCCGCGCGACCTGCGCGACCATGGAAGAATGGAGGAAGTTGTACGATCCCAGTTCCAAGCTGGGCTAGGAAATAGCCGTCAGCAATTAGGCAACCCTCCTCACGCCGGTCTCATACGGTCGATTAGTCCGTTCGTTAGATAGGGCAAAAGAGAAGCCCGGGTGATCCCATGAAAGGCTAAATTATCTGGGAAGCGAACATTTCGTGCCGCCTCACTGTCAGGAAGTAACATAGCTTCGAAGTACTCGACCAGCACCTCTCTCACGCGCCTTCTCTCCTCCCCCCAGCTATTTTTCAATTGGAGCGCGCTCTGAACTTCACCAAAGCTTAGGTCACCGACCTTTGCTTTGGCGTAGAGTTCCGGAAACTTTACCTTTAAGACACAAAGAGCGCAAATGAGAGAGGCTGGTCGGTATTCAGGCTCGCTGGAGCAAGCCAACGTAAGTGCGATCGAACTGACAATTCTTTCGATGTCACGCAAACCTAAATTCAACTTGTCAGCCAGAGCAATGAGGTAGTTCGTTATGGTATGAACGAGATTGCGATCCGAGCTTTCGAATTGGTGCTGCCTTATAAGCCAATCGATGAACTTCCGCCTCTCACCATCTCCTCCATCTGCATATGCGCGCTCAAGGGTGATGGAGAAGTGAATGAACTTCTGCAGGTACATGTTCGCATCGGTTTGTAGCCCGTAAGCAATCTGCACAGAATTACTGAGCTGCCCCAGATGGGTACCCAGCACAAAATGCACGTTCTGAACGGAGAAAAGGTGCTTAGCTCGCTCTAGGATCTGCAATGCAAAAAGGGGCTTACAACGGTCGAGTTCGTCGATGACGATGATAAGTGGTTTGTCCTTCTTGCGCTTGCCGATCGACCCCTCATCACTCGATGCCACTTCGACTTCGTTAGTAAGTAGTGAAGGCAGGTCACTGAGGGCCGATTTGAAGCTGGCTATTGTGGCCTTCTGATCTTTCTGCTGTGTCAGCTTCTCTCCAATCAATTTATCAACCACGCCACTTGCTTCTGCGGCGACATCTTTCTCCATGGCATCAATGACAGAACCATCAACTGCTCCCGCCGTCAGCACCCTCACACCCAAACGCAGGCCGCTTCGAGCAAGAACTTTCGAAACCTCAACTGCCGTGTCTTTAAACCTTTTGGCTTTCGTTGACGCCTCCTTTCGTTTCTCTTCCGCGAGGCCTATGATCTCCCCTGCGAGAGCGGTGAATGCGTCATCGAAGTAATCATTTTCGAACGCGTCGAAATGGATATCGGGAAAGCCTACCTTACGAAGTTCGCCCATCCACATGCGGAGGAACGTCGACTTGCCACTGCCCCACTTGCCATCTACGGCAATCACAAGCGGATCGGTGACAGTCGAGACCAAGTGAGTGAGACCCTCACCGACAGCTGCACGACCAAACAAATCTTTCTGGGGCGTGAAGCCTTCCTCAGGGCCAACATCAATCGGTGGAACAAAGAGACGCATGGCGAGTCGCTTCCTATTGATCTAGTAGCCTCGCAGGCACCTGAACCGCCGCCAATCCCGTACCGACGGCTGCGACAATTCTCAGTCGCTCAGGCTTCCTCCGATGGGGAGGGACGAACGGCCGGATACCAGCGCCAAGAGGCGCAATTCCGGCATCCGCTCGTGAGCCGCTTGGAACTCATCCGCGAGCACAGCCGCCTTGAAGCTGTCCTCGACGTGAATGGCGGCCCGGGTGCCGTCGTAGAGCAAGATCCAGCGGGCAGAGCCCGCCGGCGCATTGGCCCAGACTGTGGGCTTCAGCTTCCGCTCAATCGCCGCTCGGACCTCGCCCACCCATTCGAGTTCCGCCGCGTTGCCAACGTAGCCGTCATCGTGAGAGCGAACCCTAGCCGGCGCTAGCAAGTCTTCCTCAGCCTGCCGGCTTAACTCCTTCTGGAACTCGCGGCTGGTCGCCTCCGTGCATTCGACCGCCAAGGCGCGGCCGGCTGCGCCTGACACGGCTAGGAAGTCCGGCGACTCGCTGCGGGCGATGCTCATGGGGAAGATGCTTGGCTCAGCCGCGTGCGCTGCCTTCAGCAGCGCCACGAGAGCCCACTGTTCCCGGTGCGATGTCGTGCGCTGTTCCTCGCCGTCTGGCACCGCCCTGGGCGGCACCGCGACCTGTAGCGCCTCGATCGCCACCAGCCCGGCCGGCCCGGTCGGGATGAGGTAGCTCTCGTCCTGAGCAAGCAGCCTGTGGAAAATCATAGAGCAATTCTCATTCACGATGGCGCAGCCTTCTTCGAACGTTAGGCAGTGGGCTGGATCGCCCACATACAAGCTGCTAACATCTTCTTACGAGGTCTCCCCTCGCATACGCGCTGTAGTAACTGCGGCGTAAGAGTTAATGTCTGCGCAGAAACGTGCGCGCCACGTCATTCGTGACACCTGGCGTGATTGGAAGGGAGACCTCGTGCCAGGGTGGTTCTTCGGCATCCCCGTTGTGCGAAGTTCACTACCACCAGAGATGGTCAGTGCAATGGCACTTCTCGCCTACCTTGGCGTCTCAGCTGAGGAGTTGAAGAAAATTCGGTGGTTCCGCCATCGCATGTATCAAGAATTCAATCTCGCGAAAGGTCCGGGGAAAGTCCGAGTCATTCATGCTCCGGATGAACGCCTCAAACATCTGCAGCGCCGGATACTTCGTCTACTCGACCAGCTTTATAGAGTACGGCGTCCGGTACATGGCTTTGTGGCCGACAAATCAGTTAAAAGTAATGCATCGGCACATCTCAACAAGCGTTTTATACTAAATGTAGACCTCAAAGACTTCTTTCCTTCAATCACCGAAAACCGCGTCATTGGCGTTCTCCAATCTCTTGGCGTAGGTCACGATGTGGCAAGCGTAATTGCCATCATCTGCTGTTTCAACAAGCAGCTACCTCAAGGCGCTCCAACCAGCCCTGTACTATCTAATATGATATGCTTCCGCATGGACAAGGAGCTTCTTGCTTTCGCAAAGGGCACTCGTTGCATTTACACTCGGTACGCAGATGACGTTACGTTTTCAAGTTACCAACCTCTCACAACGCTGTTCGAAGGGCCGGTTCCCCAAGCCGGACATTTCTCGCCCGACCTTCTCATCCCGGCGCTCGGAAAAATCTTCATCAATAACGGTTTCACCATAAACCCCAATAAAGCACACTACGCTGACCGACATTCACAGCGAATGGTGACCGGCCTCAAAATCAACGAGCTACTCAACGTCGACCGACGCTACGTTAGAAATCTTCGTGCTACGCTTTACTCCGTAGAGAAATTAGGAGTGGGAGGCGCACAGGAGAAATATGAGAAAGATCACGGTGGCACCTCCAGCCTGCGCGCGCATCTTGAAGGAAAAATTAGTTGGCTTAGATTCATCCGAGGGCAGACTGATCCCGTGTTTCGATCAATTGCGGTCCGCTTCAACGCCAGCTTTCCTGACCGCAAGATTGAGGTAGCACCAACTGCTGCTGAGATTCGGGACCGTGCTGTGTGGGTAGTAGAAAGCACGGTGACGGAGACACAGGGCAGTGCGTTCTTTCTCAAAGATGTGGGTCTAGTTACTGCAGCGCACTGCGTTAGTGGGGAAGAACAGGTGCTTGTCTACCATCCGAGCAAGCCTGCCAATAAGTTCGAAGTTACGATAGGTAATATCGACGACCACCGCGACCTAGCAGTCCTGCACCATACCATTCCAGAAACTGAGTACTTCGCCCTCGAACGCTCAAGCAAACCCGCGAAGGTTGGCGATGAAACAACTGCCATTGGTTACCCAGGCTTTGGCCCAGGTGATCGACTAAATATCCGAGAGGGGAAGGTAAATTCACTGCCCACCAAAAGAGCAGTCGAATTAATAGAGGTGTCACAGAAACTTACTCAAGGTTTGTCTGGCGGCCCTCTCCTAAACAGCGACAACACGGTCATTGGCATCGTTCATAGAGGCGGCCCCAGTGAAGGGAGAGACTTCGCCGTCGCCGTTAAGATGCTGAACGACTGGATCGCCGAATGGTAGACGTACAATTCGGATCTTCGGCGACGATTGATGCTCTGGATCTCGAATGGGAACATCCAGATGGATTTCACCTTTAGAATGCGAGCGTGAATTGCCGCTGCACGACGATCTTCGGCTCAGTGACCCGCAGTACGCCGAGTAACAGCCACTGACTAGGGCGGGCCTTCACCGTACCCAGCGCCAAGAAGATGCGCTTCTCCGATGAGCGCTCGGTGTAAGCCTTACGAAGATGCTCGATGACGCCGTGCTCGCTCATACCGCGAGCGAGGTTAAAAAAGGCCGCGCTAGTTTCCCAGTCACCGCATAGGGGCGAGTGCCCGTTGCCGTCATCATCCTTAAAGGTGATTTGCACTGCAAACGGGCATGGCTTCATCTCAGCTAAGCCAGGATCAAGGAGTGATCCTTGCCTTGCGGCCTCTCGATAGCGCTCAAGCTCAGCGTTGATTGCGGCAATCGGCTTTCTTCGTGCCCGCAGTTGCAGTTCAGAGGGCTCAAGGAGGGTAAGACTCTCATTGCGAGCAGCTGCCTCATTTGTTGAAGCTCTCAGGAGCGGCAGCAGCCGCTGCAGGCGGCTGCGTGCTGGCTCCTTGGTCCCGGTGCGGAGAGTGTTCTCCTCAATACGACGACTCTCCATACGGCGATCGTCACTCGGGCGCCGCGCTCCGTAGCTGACCCACTGCCACCGGTCGAACTGCTGAGTCTGGGTGAGTTGCCGGAAGCGAACAGGGAATAGACGCCGCCACTCACCTGCCTCTGTCACGCCGGCACAGCAAACTGTTTCCTGATACTTCCTGCTAGGCCGTGGGAGCGCCTTCACCAGCATGAGGACGTTTTCCCGCTCCCCCAACAACGGCCCGCTTGCCGGCCTTGTTTTGCTTGGTGGCTGGGAAGAGGTGGTCGATACCAAGCCCGGATGCTTTCCTAACTGCCTGCGCGACGATCGTGCGGTGACAGCCGAATGGTTGAGCCTCGTAACAGAGCAGGCAAGCCTTCTCTTCCACTGCGAGCTTCGTGGCTTCCTTCAAAGCACCCTGTGCTGAGGGAGTCTTGAGATGGGTCGAGTAGATGCGCTCGAAATCACGCAGTCGGCCCTCCCGTGCCGCCTCTCGCCCTGGCTTTGGGTCGCCTAGATCCCGGAGATGCCGATAATTGATTCCGGCTTCAGCAAGCGCGTTGCTCAACGCAGTTTTGGAGAAGCCAGAGCGCCGCGAGACGGAAACGGCTCGCACATCGATCACCAACGACACACCAGCGCCTCTGAGGGTGCTCAGGAAGTCGCTTAGCTCAGTACCCTCGTAACCAATGGTGTGCAGCTTACCGGTCATCGGCGGGATTAACCTCATAGGCGAATACTGGCGCGCGGGCCGCATGGAACCGGACCTTACGCTATCGGGCGGCCTTCACCAGAAGTCAGGCTCTACTCTGAGCTAAACGACCGGCTCGAAGCTCTGCAGTCGCCGGAGGCATGGCGTGCCCTCAAACCCCTGGCAAGCAGCCGACGAGGGGCATGGCCCGATTCGCTCCAGATGGAAGAGACGCGGCAGCAGGCAAGCGGGGGAGTGACGGAGCGACGCTGAAACCCCACTGAAACCCCGAAGCATTGCGGGGGTGTGGAAAGCGCCTAGCGAAAGCCCGTAAGTCATTGAAAGGAAATGGTGCCGACGCCCGGGATTGAACCGGGGACCTACTGATTACGAATCAGTTGCTCTACCGCTGAGCTACGTCGGCGCGCCGCGGGTGGCCGCGGGCGCTATCTAGCCGCCCTTGGCCACCCCGGCAACTCCCGTGTCAGACCTTTTCCGCCACGAACACGGCCTGCGACCCGCCCTGCCGTCCGGTCCAGGCGATGCGGCCGGTGGTGCCGCAGTGGCCGCAAACGGGCGCCCAGTTCAGGTGCACCGTGCCGCACTGCCCGCACTGCCAGTGCGGCTCGGGCGGGGCGGCGGTGGCGGCGCGGAGCCACTTGGCCTCCGCGGCGCGACCGGCGGGCGTGTCGCCCTGCTCGGTCCGCTCTAGGTCCACCAGCGCCAGGAAGGCGCGGCGATCCGCCTCGCCGCTGGCCACCAGTTCCTCCAGCTCGGCCCGGGCGCGGCCGACCAGCAGCGCCCCCGTGGCCTCGCGCCCGAGCAGGAGCCGGCTTTCCGGATGGGTGCGCTGCGACTGCACCAGGGTTTCAGCCCCCTTCACGCGCTCCAGCACGTCGCGCACGCCCTCGAGGTAGGTCATCGCGATCTCGGGATGCGGCGCCGCCTTCCAGGCTTCCTGAAGGACGGTGCGCGCGCGCCGCTCGTTGCCGCTGGCACGAAGCTGGCGGGCATGGGCCAGCGCCGCCGGGGTGAAGCCCGGGTCGGCCTGGAAGGCGCGGCGCTCCAGCTCGGCGCGGCGGTCCTCGTCGCCCTCGGTTTCCGAGGCGGCCAGCGCCAGCGCGGCTTCCGACAGGCCCGGCGCCTTGAGGGCCAGGGCCTCGCTCCAGTCATGCGTGCGCAGGGCGAGGCGCGCGCGCTCTTCCCGCAGCCAGGCGGCGCCGGGCTGGGCGGCCTCGGCCTCGCGTGCCAGGCGCTGCGCTTCCGGCCAGTCCTCGCGCTGCATGGCCGAGCGCAGCAGGCCGCGCAGGCCCAGGAAGCGGGCGTCGTCGCGCTCCGCCAGGGCGCGGAAGGCCTCGTTGGCGGCCTCCTCGCGCCCCGCCTGCCGCTCCGCCTCGGCGGTCAGCAGCAGCGTGTGCGGCGTGTCGCCCAGCAGCTTGCGGGCCCGGCGCACCTCGATGCGCGCCTGGTCCGAGGCGCCGGCCGACAGCGCCAGCAGCGTCCGCGTCACCGCGGCGTCGCCTTCCGCGCGGTGGCGGGCGGCGCGGCGGGCGCGGATGCGAGACGGCCAGGACCGCAGGGCGGACCAGCCGCGCAGCAGCCCATGGAGCACCACGAAGCCCACCACCAAGAAGACCAGCATGACCCAGAGCGGCAGCGACACGAACCAGTCGCCGACCCGCATCTCGATCGCGCCGCCGATGGCGCGAAGGTACCAGGCAAAGGCGATGCTGACCGCGAGGACGATCAGCAGCCAGATGGCGCGAAGCATCAGCCGCCGCTCCCCGAACGGGTCGCGCCGGCTGGCGCCGTGCCGGAGGGGGCCGCACCGGAGGGCGTTGCAGTGGCGGGCGCCGTGCCGCCGTCCTGCGCGCTGAGGTCACGCAGCGCCACCTGTGCCGAAAGGAGGCCCTGCGCCTGGTCCAGCCAGTTCTGCATCGCGGCCTTGGGCTGCGGGCCCATGGTGTCGAGCTCGGCCACCGCCTTGGCGAGGTCGCCGGCATCCAGTGCCCGGCGCGCCCGCTCCAGCGTGCCGGACACGGTGTCGCCCACCACGACCTGATCGCCGCGGCGCACGGTCACGAGGCCCTGGATGCGTGCCAGGGCGGAGTCCATCGCGCCCTGGCCCTGCGGCTCGGCGGCGGCGCGCGCGGCGCGGGCGGCGTCCTCGAAGCTCAGCCGCAGCGAGGCCTCGGTCGGCGGTGCGGCATCGGCGTAGCGGGTCAGCGCCGCGGGTGCCGTGCCGGGCAGGTTGCCAAGCGCCGTCTTCAGCGGCCGCCCGGCTTCCAGCGCCGACTGGATCGCGCCGCGCGCCGCCAGGAAGCCCACGCGCCGTTCGGCGCTCTCGGCCTGCTGCACGCGCTGGTCGAAGGTGGCCAGGCGCGTGTCCAGCGCGGCGTTCTGCTCGGCCACCCGCTTGTCCATCTGCTGCGTCGCGGCATCGACCCGCTGCGCGATGGTCTGGTCGAGGGCCGCGAGGCGCGGCGCGATGGCGGCCTCGGCATCGGCGACGCGCTGGGCGATCTGCTTCTCGGCGTCGGCGATGCGCTGGCTCAGGTTGCGCTCGGCCTCGGCGGCGCGGGCGGCGGCGCGATTCTCGACCTCGCCCACCCGGCCTTCCACCGCGGCAATGCGCTGCGTGTTCTCGCGCGCGGCCTGCCCGGCATTGTTCTCGATGGCGCTGAGGCGATCCGACACCTGCTTCTCGGTTTCGACGCGGCGGGCTTCCTGGGCCTGCCGGCGCTGCGTCAGGTCGGCTTCCAGCGCGGCGAGGCTGTCATCCACCCGCTTGGAGGCCGTGGCCTCGCGCGTGTCGATGCCGTCCAGCCGCGCGCCCAGCGCCTCGATCGCCGGCTTGTTGGTAGGGTCGCCCGGCGGGCGGGAGGCGAGTTCCTGCGCCGCCTTTTCCAGCGCCGCCATGCGCGTCTCGTCGGCCTCGAGCTTGGCCTGCAGCCCGCCGATATTGGCGGCCTCCAGCTGGTCCACCCGCTTCTGCAGCGCCACCACGAGCGAGCGCGTGCTTTCGGCCGATGGTGCCGCGTTGGGGTTGTTCAGGAACAGGAAGGCGAGCGCGCCGCCCAGCACCACCACGCCGGCCACGATCGCCAGCACGGCCGGGTCGAAGCGCCGCGCCGGGGGCGAGGGCGGCAGGCCGCTGCCCAGCCGGACGCCCGGCGCGGCGCCGACGGTGCCGGGCGCGGACTGAGTTCCGGCGGCCTGGGCTCCGCCCGACTGCGTACCGGCGGACTGGGTGCCGCTCCCCTGGTTCGCCGCGGACGGGTTCGGGGCCGGGTGGGGCGCGGCCGGTGCCGCGGCGGGGGTCTGAACCGGCTGGTTCTCGGGGGTGTCGCTCATCGGGCGGGCGGCCCTCCTTGTTGGCCAGGCGGACCCAGGAGGTCCAGCAAGGCGGTCTGGTCCAGACGCGGCGCGACCTGGAGATCCCGCCAGGCGAGAGTCCCCAGTACCGACGCGACGCGCGCGCTCAACGCCAAGGCCCGGATGCCGGTTGCCACGGCTTCCAGGCCCGATCCTCGCAGCAGGCCGAGAATGACCCCGGCCGACCGCGGCGAGAAGAACAGGGCCGCGGAAACCTGCCCGGCCCGAAGCGCCTCGAGCGCCGGGGCGGGAAGCTGCACGGCCGGAGATGCGGCATAAACCACCCGGCGCAGGACGCGAAATCCCCCAGCGCGCAGCCCGTGCTCCAGCGCGGTGCCGTAGCCCTGCCCCACCGCCAGCAGCAGCGGCCCGCCGGCCGGGTCGAGACGTTCCGCCGCCAGCCGCAGCAGCGCCTCCGCATCGCCCGCCGCCGCCAGCACCGCGGTGGCACCGGCGGCCCGCGCTTCCGCGGCCGTGGCCTCGCCCACTGCCAGCACCGGCGTCGCGCCGAACTGCGCGCGCAGGGCACGGGCGGCGGCACGGCTGGTCAGCAGGATCGCCTGGGCGGGTGGCGGCGAAATGGGGCGCGGCCGCAGCACCAGCGCCGGCGCCAGCACCGGCACCCAGCCCAGCCGCCGGAGCCGTTCCGCCGTTTCCGCCGCGCCGGGTTCCGGCCGCGTCAGGAGGCAGCACGGCAGGCCCGCCGGGTCGCGCTCCGGCGGCAAGGGGGACGCCGCAGGTCCGGCCGACGCCGCCGGCACAGGGTTCAGCCGAAGATGTCGGCGGGGCTGTCGGCGCGCAGCTCGTCGCCCAGCGCCAGGCCCAGCGCCTCGGCCTCGCGCGCCGCGCCGTGCACCGTGCGCTTGAGCAGGAAGGAGCCGTCGGGCCGCGCGACCAGCCCCGTCAGCATCAGCTCGCCATTGGGCAGCAGCCGCGCGTGGCCGCCGATCGGCGTGCGGCAGGACCCGTCCAGCGCCGCCAGCAGCGCCCGCTCGGCCCGCGACACGGCACGCGCCTCGGGGTTCTCGATGGCCAGCAGCAGCTGGCGCAGCTCGGTGTCGCCTTCGCGCACCGTGACGCCCACGATGCCCTGGCCGGCGGCGGGCACCATCGCCTCGGGGTCGAGCACCACCATGCCCGGCGGCGAGATGCCGAGGCGCTTGAGCCCGGCCAGCGCCAGCATGGTGGCGTCGGCCTCGCCGTTGTTGAGCTTGTTCAGCCGCGACTGCACGTTGCCGCGGATCACCTCGACCCGCAGGTCGGGGCGGGCATGCAGCAGCTGGCTCTGGCGCCGCAGGCTGGCGGTGCCCACCACCGCGCCCGCCGGCAGCGAGCGCAGCGGGTCGGACGGATCGAGCGCGGCGCAGCCGGGCCCGGGGATCAGCACGTCGCGCACGTCCTCGCGCCGCAGCGTACAGGCCAGGACAATGCCCGGCGGCATCTCGGTTTCGAGGTCCTTGAGGCTGTGCACGGCGAAGTCGATGCGCCCATCGAGCAGCGCCTCGTGGATCTCCTTGGCGAACAGCCCCTTGCCGCCCACATCCGCCAGCCGGCGGTCCTGGATCTGGTCGCCTGAGGTGCTGATCACGTGCTCCTCGAAGGCGCCGGCCATGCGCAGCACCGGGCAGAACTGCAGGATCAGCTCCAAGAAGTGCCGCGTCTGCCACAGCGCCAGCGGCGAGCCGCGCGTGCCGACCCGAAGCGGCAGGTTGCGCGACCCGTGCGGCCGGACGCTGGGCGTGGCCTCCGTGGTGTCGGCGCGGAACGTCGCGGGCAGGTCTGGCAACGGCGCGCGCCGCGCGGGGTGGGCAGGAAGCATCGGCGCGTCATAGAACCCCCCCGCTGATCGTGGAAGCAGGTGCAGTCATGCAGAATGTCACACTTGGGGCGGCATCCGTCGTGACCAGCCATGCCTTCAACACGCCCCTCGCTGGTCCGGTGCTGGGCCTGGAAAGCAGCTGCGACGAAACGGCCGCCGCGGTGCTGTCGCCCGACGGGCGGGTGCTGGGCGAAACCCTCCTGAGCCAGACCGCCGAGCACGCGCGCTTCGGCGGCGTGGTGCCCGAGGTCGCGGCGCGATCCCACCTGCGCCACATGCCGGCGCTGGCGGCCGAGGCGCTGCGGCAGGCGGGCCTGCGCGCGAACGACCTCGGCGCGGTGGCCGCGACCTCCGGCCCCGGGCTGATCGGCGGGCTGATCGTGGGGGCCAGCTTCGGCAAGGGCCTGGCACTGGCGAACGATCTCCCTTTCGTGGCGGTGAACCACCTGGAAGCCCATGCGCTGACGCCGCGCCTGCCGGGCCTGCTGCCCGAGGCACCCGCTTTTCCCTACCTGCTGCTGCTGCTCTCGGGCGGGCACTGCCAGTGCGTCGCGGTGGAAGGGCTGGGCCGCTACCGCCGTCTCGGCACCACGCTGGACGACGCGGTGGGCGAGGCCTTTGACAAATCCGCCAAGCTGCTGGGCCTGCCCTGGCCCGGCGGCCCGCACCTCGAGCGTCTGGCGCGCGAGGGCGACCCGAAGCGCATCCCCCTGCCCCGCCCGCTGCTGGGGCGCGAGGGCTGCGACTTTTCCTTCTCGGGCCTCAAGACCGCGGTGTCGCAGGCGGTGGGGCGCCTGACCGACGAGGCGGGCAAGGCCGACATCGCCGCGTCCTTCCAGGCCAGCGTGGCCGCGGTGATGGCCGACCGCGCCCGCCACGCGCTGCGCATGATGGGTACGGAGATCGTGGGTGGGAAGATGAGCGCCCGCGCCACGGCGGAGGCTGCCGCCGCAAAGGGCGCGACGCGCGGCGCCACGGCGCTGGTGGTGTCGGGTGGCGTCGCCGCCAACAGCGCCATCCGCGAGGCCCTGGCCACAGTCGCCGCGCAGCACGGCCTGCCGCTGATCGCGCCGCCGATCCGGCTTTGCACCGACAACGCGGTGATGGTGGCCTGGGCCGGGATCGAGCGCCTGCGCGCGGGCCTCGCCGACAGCGTGGAACACGCGCCGCGCCCGCGCTGGCCCTTGTCGGAGATGACCGGCGTCGAAGTGGCCGGCATCGGGGTGGCTGACGGCAGCACGGCCGCGTCCGGCACGGTGGCGACGGGGATGGCTGGCGCGGCGGCCGCGGGCGTGGCAGGGCGCCCCGCATGAACTACCGCCACGCCTTTCATGCCGGAAACTTCGCCGACTGCGTGAAGCACGCGCTGCTGCACCACATCCTCGTGGCGCTGGCGCGCAAGCCGGCGCCCTTTCGCGTGCTGGACACCCATGCCGGGATCGGCCGCTATGACCTGCGTGCCGCGGAAGCCGAGCGGACCGGCGAATGGCAGAACGGCATCGGCCGGCTGGCGGAAGTCCGGGACGGCGCCCTCGCCCCCTGGCTCGACGCCGTGCGCGCGCTGGGCTGGCCGCCCGCCTATCCCGGCAGCCCGGCGCTGGCGCAGCACCTGCTGCGCCCGGACGACGCGCTCGTCCTCTGCGAGCTGCATCCCGAGGACCAGGCCACGCTGCGCACCAACATGGGGCGCGACCGGCGCGTGGCCGTCCATGCCCGCGACGGCTGGGAAGCGGCCCGGGCGCTAACGCCTTTTCCCGAGAAGCGCGGCCTCATCCTCTATGACCCGCCTTTCGAGCGCGAGGGCGAGTTCGACCGCCTGGCCGACAGCATCGCCGCCGTGTCCGCCCGCTTCCGCGGCGTGGTGCAGGCGGCCTGGTACCCGGTGAAGCACCGCGCCCCGGTGCGCGCCTTCCACGACCGGCTGCGCGAGAATGGGCCGCGCGACGCCGTGGCCTGCGAGCTCTGGCTGCGCGAGCCCACCGACCCGACGCGGCTGAACGGCTGCGGCCTGGTGGTGGTGAACGGTCCCTGGATGCCCGAAGGCGGCTTCGAGCACTGCGCCGGCGCCATCCTGGCTGCGCTGCTGTCGCATCTCGCCACCGGCGAGCCCGGTGCCGGCATCGCGGTCACCCGGCTGACCGACGAATAAGGAGGCGCGGCCCATGAAATCCGCTGCCGATCCGGCCCCGCGCCGCCTCGCCGTGATCGGCGCCGGCGCCTGGGGCACGGCCCTGGCCCTCCAGGCTCTGCGTGCCGGCAACGACGTCGCGCTCTGGGTCCGCACCGCCGAGGGGGCCGCGCGGCTGCAAGGCGAGAACCGGAACCCGCGCCTGCCCGGCGCGGCGCTGACCGGCCTGCGGATCACCCACGCCGCGGAGGACGCGCTGGCGGGCGCGACGATCGCCGTGCTGGCGGTGCCGCTGCAGCACCTGCGCGCGACACTGGGCGCGCTGCCGCCGCTGCCGCCCGCCGTGCTGGTCAGCAAGGGTGTCGAGACCGGCACGTTGTGCCTGCCGATCGAGGTGCTGCGCGCACGGGCGCCCACCCTGCCCGCCGCGGTGCTGTCGGGGCCGAACTTCGCGCACGAGGTCGCGGCCGGCCTGCCCGCCGCGGCGGTGGTGGCGAGCGACGACGCGGGCCTGCGGGCCGAGGCCTGCGAACGCCTCGGCACCGGGGCCTTCCGGCTCTACCCGGGCAGCGACCCGACCGGCGTGCAGCTTTGCGGCGCCGCCAAGAACGTGGTGGCGATTGCCGCCGGCGCCGCCATGGGCGCGGGCCTGGGCGAGAATGCCCGCGCCGCGCTGGTGTCGCGCGCCCTGGCCGAGATCGCCCGGCTGGTAGCGGCGCTGGGCGGCCGGGTGGAAACCGCCTCGGGCCTGTCGGGCCTTGGCGACCTGCTGCTGACCTGCACCGGCACCAGCAGTCGTAACTTCCGCCTCGGCCACGCCCTGGGGCAGGGCTCGACCCCCGCCGAGGCGCTCGCCGCCAGCAGCGGCGTGGCCGAAGGCGCCGCCACCGCCCCGGCCCTCGTGGCGCGCGCCCGGGCGGCGGGCGTCGAGCTGCCGGTCTGCGAGGCGGTGGTGGCGGTGCTGGCCGGCGCCCTCAGCGTGCCGGCGGCGGTGACGCGGCTGCTGGAGCGTCCGCGGCGGGAGGAGTAGCGCCCGGGGCCGGCGCGACCGCGGCGCCCACGGGCGGAACGTCGCTTCCCGGGGCCGCCTGGCTCACGGAGGCGGTTGGCGACGGGGACCTCCCACCGGCCGCGTCGGTCGCGGTGGTCGGCGGCTGGGCAGCACCTTCCCCGCGAACGCCGCCGGTCGGAACAGCCGGGATCGCGGGGGATGCAGCGGGTGGCACCGTCGCGGCCGCCGACGGCACTGCCGGGGTCGGGTTCGCCGGTGCCATGGCTGGAGCAGCGGGTGCCAGGGACGGCGTCGGCGCCGACGGAGCCGGGACCGGAGAGGCCTGGGCCGCGTCGGGAGCCGGAACAGCGGCCGGGGCGGGCGGCGGCGAGGCGGCGGCTGACGGCGCAGCGGGAACCGGCGCGGCCGGCGTCGATGCGTGCCCCGCCTCGCTGGGCGGTCCGACCGGTGCGGCGGGGGACGGCACGGCGGCCGGCATGCCTGCCGGTGGTGCCATCGTGGCACCGTCCGGGACCTGCGGAGTCACGGGCACCACTGCGCCGCCCGGAACCTGCGGCGCGGTGGGCGCCACCTTGGCACCGCCTGGAACCTGCGGCGTGCCGGGCGGCGTCGCGGCCACCGTTGCAGCCCCCCCGCGCCGGGGCGACCAGAGGCCCGTGACCAGCCCGCCCAGCCAGCGCTCCCGGTAAGGCCGGAAGGGCTGCAGCGCCGCGTCCAGCTCCGCCTGCGGCGCGGCCTGCGCCCTCAGGTCGAGACCGGCACCGGCGGTGAGCGGCGGCTTGCCGTCCAGCCAGAAATCCTTCTGGGTTGCATGCGCGAGCTCGTTGATGCGCTTCGGGTCCTGCGCCGCGGCCAGGGTGAAGCGGGTCAGCCGCTCCAGCGCCGCCGTCTCGGCCGGGGTGAGAGCGATGTTGTTGGCAGCCGCCAGCCGCTCCAGCGCCGCGATCGGCTGCAGGGCAAACAGGTGGTAGTGCAGCGCCAGCGGGCCGCGCGCGAGCTCCTGCGGCAGGGCGCCCTCCGGCGTGACCTGCGCCAGCTGCGCGCGCAGCCGCGCGACGCCCCAGTCCAGCAATTCCCGGTCGCCGCCGGCGATGCCGGCCACCGCCACCGCCAGCCCGGCCCAGGCGGACTGGTTGTTGCGCGCGTCGCTGATCGCAGCCCGGCTTTCGCGGTCGTAGTCGGGGCGGATCAGCGCCGCGACCTCCTTCATCCAGCGCCCGACGCGCCCGGCGGCCGTTTGGTCCAGCCCCTCGGCATCGCGGATCTGCAGGAAGGCGATGCCCGCACCGGCCAGCGCCCAGATGCGGTGGTAGGAACCCTGCCAGTTCACCGCCCCCGCCAGCGCCCCGGCCTTGGCCCAGCTGTCCAGCAGCGTCAGCGCGCAGGCGGCGGCGCCACGCTCCCCGGTGCGACGGCGGTCCACCGCCGCCTGGATCGCGTCGAGCCAGAGGTCGAATTTCTTCTGGATTTCCCGGTCGGCTTCGAGGCGCTTCGCGTCGGGGCGCGAGAACTTCGGGTCGGCGTAGAAGCTGACGCCCTCGATGAAGCGCTGCGGCTCGGGCGCCGTCGGACAGGCCGTGGCGGGGTGCGAGATGTTGGGCAGCGGCGCGAAGGGCGCCCGCAGCGCGTCCGGCACCTTGGCGACGGCGAAGCCCGGCAGCGCCAGCAGGAGCAGCGCCGGCAACACCGCGCGCGCGGCGGCCCGCAGGCCGGTCCCGCCAGGGCCGAAGACCGCGATGGTCCGCACGTCCTGCTTCACCCTCTGCATCGCCCCGCAGGCCCGTGCCTGCGCGCGCTGCCGATCCCGTAGTTTCAAGCCTCCCCCCCGAACAGGGGAAGCGCCGCCTGGTCTTCCTTCAGCCGGCGCGGGCGGTCCCGCTCGGCGCGCAAGCGGAGAAGCTCGTTCAGCAGCCGGTCCATGGTGACCCAGATCGGCTCGTCGCCCTTGCGCTCCGTCATCACCAGCCGGTGCGCGTCCAGCGTGACGTTGAGCGTGCCGCGCGTAGTTTCGGGGCGCGGCATGCGCATCTGCACCAGCGCCTTCTCGATCTCCTCGACCGGAACCTCCATCGCCTTGGCGATGGCCTCCGGCTCGTGGCCCTGGCGGCGTAGCTGGCGCGCCCGGTCGCGCTGCTTGGGTCCCAGCGCGATGCTGGGACGGAGCGCCTGGGTCCGGCGGGAAATCTCGCCCGCGCCGGCACCGGGCGCCTTGCCCTTGAAACTCGGCATGACCTGTTTCTCCTGAGGTCCCGGAATGAACCGGGTGGCGCGCCGATTCAAGCCCGAGCTTGCGACGCCGTGCGCATCGTCTTGCGCAGGCGGGCGGATGGACGCGGCGGGCAGGCGCCGCCTAGCCCCGGCCTACTCGGCGCCCCCGTCCCAGCCCCCCCGTGTCAGCCCCGTCTCGGTCCCCGTGTCGCCCCCTCGTCAGCCCCCGTTGTCAGCCCAGGGGCCGCCAGCCTTCCAGCACACGCCAGCTGGCCGGGTCGAAGCGGAACAGGTTGCCCTGGGCCGGCTGGTCGTGCCGGCGGGAAATCGGCTCTCCCAGCAGATGGCAAAGGAGCAGCGTGCCCACCCCGCCATGCGACACCAGCGCGAGGTCGCCGCGGCCGCCGTGCCCCTGCAGGATGTCCCGCACCGCCACCACCACACGCGCCTGCGCATCCACCGCGCGTTCCCAGCCGCGGATGCTCCGCTCCGGCTCGGCGAAGAAACGGTCGGCCAGGGCCTCGAACTCGGCCTTCGGCAGGTAGCCGGTGGCGGAGCGGTCGTTCTCGCCCAGCCCGGCATGCACCGAGAGGCCGATCCCCCGCTCGGCCGCCAGGATGCCCGCGGCCTCGATGCTCTTGGCCTCGGTGCTGCTCCAGATGGCTTCGACCCCGCGCAGCGCGGGCTCCAGGCTGAAGCGGCGCATCGCCGCGATGCCGGCGGGCGAGAGGCGCCAGCGCGGCACTGGCACGGCCGGGTCGATCACGACCTCTGGATGTGTCACGAAGAAGACCTGCACCGCGCGCAATCCACCCGCTCAGTCCGTCCGCAGCGCCGCACCGGCGGCGAGCGGCGCCAGCGGCAGCGCCAGCACCAGCATCGCCCCCAGCAACAGCAGGTAGGGCCTGGGCGTCAGCGCCGTGGCCCCCGCCTCGATCGCGGCGGCGGCGAAGATCACCACCGGCACCGCCAGCGGCAGCACCAGCACCGGCAGCAGCGCCGTGCCCCGCCGGGCGCCCAGCGTCAGCGCCGCCCCCATGGTGCCCAAGAGCGACAGCACCGCCGAGCCCAGCGCCAGCGCCAGGCAGGCCACCGGCCAGGCGCCGGGCGGCAGGCTCAGCATCGCGGCCGCGAGCGGCGTCGCCACCACCAGCGGCAGGCCCGTGGTGATCCAGTGCGCCACTGCCTTGGCCAGCGCCAGCGTCGCCGGCCCGAGCCCCGAAAGCAGCAGCAGGTCCAGCGAGCCGTCCTCGGCCTCCGCGCCCCACAACCGGTCGAGCGGCAGGATCGCCGCCAGCAGCCCCGAGGCCACCAGCGCGCCCGGCGCCAGCCGCGCCAGCAGCTCCGGCCCCGGACCCACGCCGAAGGGAAACAGCGAGCACACCACCAGGAAGAACAGCATCGCCGCCAGCGCATCGCCCGGGTGGCGCACCGCCAGGGTCAGCTCGCGCCCCAGCACGGCGGTCCAGCTTCTCATGCCGTCTTCCTCACAGCGTCACCTCGCGCATGTCGGTGACCGGCAGCGGCAGGTGCGTCGCCGCCACGATCATCCCGCCCGCCGCGCGGTGCCGCGCCAGCACCGGCCCGAGCCGCGCCACCGAGGCGGCATCCAGCCCCACCGTCGGCTCATCGAGCAGCCAGAGCGGCGCCTGCCCCAGCACGAGCCGCGACAGCGCCAGCCGCCGCCGCTGGCCCGAGGAGAGCGAGCGCGCCGGCTGGTCCGCGATGGCGTTCAACGCCATGGCGTCCAGCGCCTGCTGCACCTCGCCACCTAACAGCCGGGCAAGAAAGCGGAGGTTCTCGCGCACCGTCAGCGACGGCTTGGCGGCGTCGAGATGGCCGACCCAGCGCAGCCGCTGCCCGTGTTCGGCCAAGTCCTCGCGGATGTCCGCACCGTTCCAGCACACCCTTCCCGAGGTCGGGCGCAGCAAGCCGGCAAGTGCCCGAAGCAGCGTTGACTTGCCCGCGCCATTGCGACCGAGAAGCATTATCGCCTCGCCGGGCATGATTTCCAAGCCGAGCCCTGCGACAACATCATGGCCGCCCCGGCGCAACACCAGTTCCTCGGCCCTTAACACTGCGCCACTTCCTTTCTGCACTCTGGACCCATCCCGGCCGCCATGCTTCAAGCCGGGGGATTTCACAACACACCGCAAGGGATTTCGTCGCGATGCGCATGATCGGGCAGGACACCCTGAAGACCCGCCGGACCCTGACGGTCGACGGCAAGGAATTCCATTACTTCTCCATCCCCGAAGCGGCCAAGGCGCTGGGCACCGACTTCGCCCGCCTGCCCAACAGCCTGAAGGTGCTGCTGGAGAACGTGCTGCGCTTCGAGGACGGCCGCGCCTACACCGTGGACGACGCCAAGGCCTTCACCGGCTGGCTCGAGGCCGCGCACAGCGAGCGCGAGGTGCCCTTCCGCCCCGCCCGCATCCTGATGCAGGACTTCACCGGCGTGCCGGCGGTGGTGGACCTCGCCGCCATGCGCGACGGCATCGTGGCGCTGGGCGGTGAGCCCAAGCGCGTGAACCCGCTGGTTCCCGTGGACCTCGTGATCGACCACTCCGTGATGGTGGACGTGTCCGGCGAGGCCGACGCGCTCGAGAAGAACGTCGCCATCGAGTACCAGCGCAACGGCGAGCGCTACGAGTTCCTCCGCTGGGGCCAGTCGGCCTTCGACAACTTCCGCGTGGTGCCCCCGGGCGCCGGCATCTGCCACCAGGTGAACTTGGAGCACCTGGCGCAGGTGGTCTGGACCCGCACCGAGGTGGGCGAGACCTACGCCTATCCCGATAGCTGCTACGGCACCGACAGCCACACCACCATGGTCAACGGCCTGGGCGTGCTGGGCTGGGGCGTGGGCGGCATCGAGGCCGAGGCCGCGATGCTGGGCCAGCCGATCGCCATGCTGATCCCCGACGTGATCGGCTTCCGCCTGACCGGCAAGCTCAAGGAAGGCGTGACCGCCACCGACTTGGTGCTGACCGTGACCCAGATGCTCCGCAAGAAGGGCGTGGTCGGCAAGTTCGTGGAGTTCTTCGGCCAGGGCCTCGACCAGCTGCCGCTGGCCGACCGTGCCACCATCGGCAACATGGCCCCGGAATACGGCGCCACCTGCGGCTTCTTCCCCGTCGACAGCATCACGCTGGAATACCTGCGCCTGTCGGGCCGCGAGGAGAACCGCATCAAGCTGGTGGAGGACTACTCCAAGGCCCAGGGCCTGTGGCGCGACACCAACACCGCCGACCCGGTCTTCACCGACACCCTCGAACTCGACCTCGCGACCGTCGTGCCCTCGCTCGCCGGTCCGAAGCGCCCGCAGGACCGCGTGGTGCTGAACGACGCCGCCAACGCCTTCACCCGTGACCTGCCGGCGCTGGCCGGCACCACGGTGGCGCCCGACACCACCAAGCGCTTCGCGGTGGCCAACGCCAACCACGACCTGGGCCATGGCGACGTGGTGATCGCGGCGATCACGTCCTGCACCAACACCTCCAACCCCTACGTGCTGGTGGCCGCTGGCCTGGTGGCCCGCAAGGCGCACGCCAAGGGCCTGCGTCCGAAGCCCTGGGTGAAGACCTCGCTGGCCCCCGGGTCGCAGGTGGTGACCGACTACCTGAACCGCGCCGGCCTGCAGGCGGACCTGGACGCCATCGGCTTCCAGACGGTGGGCTACGGCTGCACCACCTGCATCGGCAACTCCGGCCCGATCAGCGACGAGATCGCGGAGTCGATCGAGGCCAACAAGCTGGTCGCGGTCTCGGTGCTGTCGGGCAACCGCAACTTCGAGGGGCGCATCCACCCCAACGTCCGCGCCAACTACCTGGCCTCGCCGCCGCTGGTGGTGGCCTACTCGCTGCTCGGCACGATCACCCAGGACATCACCACCGCCTCGCTCGGCAAGGGCAATGACGGCCAGGACGTGTACCTGAAGGACATCTGGCCGACCCAGGCCGAGATCAACGAGATCGTCGCCTCCTCGCTCGACCGCGACATGTTCCAGAGCCGCTACGCCCACGTCTTCGAGGGCACCAAGCAGTGGCAGGACATCCGCGTCGACACCGGCAGCGAGACCTTCCGCTGGAACTCCGGCTCCACCTACGTGCAGAACCCGCCCTACTTCGAGGGCATGACGATGGAGCCCGAGACCCGCGGCGGCATCGAGGGCGCGCGCGTGCTGGCGAAGCTGGGCGACAGCATCACCACCGACCACATCTCGCCCGCTGGCTCGATCAAGAAGAGCGCGCCGGCCGGCGAATACCTGACCGAGCACCAGGTCCGTCAGGCCGACTTCAACAGCTACGGCGCCCGCCGCGGCAACCACGAGGTCATGATGCGGGGCACCTTCGCCAACACCCGCATCAAGAACGAGATGGTGCCGGGCATCGAGGGCGGCATCACCAAGCACCTGCCTTCGGGCGACGTGATGCCGATCTACGATGCTGCGATGCGCTACAAGGCCGAGGGCGTGCCGCTGGTGATCTTCGGCGGCAAGGAATACGGCACCGGGTCCTCCCGTGACTGGGCGGCCAAGGGCACCTTCCTGCTGGGCGTCAAGGCCGTGATCTGCGAGAGCTTCGAGCGCATCCACCGCTCCAACCTCGTGGGCATGGGCGTGCTGCCGCTGATGTTCAAGAACGGCGAGACGCGCGAGTCCCTGGGCCTCACGGGTGAGGAAACCGTGGACATCCTGGGTCTCGACGACATCAAGCCGCGCATGGACCTGACGCTGGTGATCCACCGCCCCGACGGCACCGAGCACCGCACCACGCTGCTGTGCCGCGTCGATACGGCCGACGAGGTCGAGTACTACCGCCAGGGCGGCATCCTGCACTACGTGCTGCGCTCCATGGCCAGCACCACCCAGCAGGCGGCCTGATCCGCAGCTGACCCCTTCCGGGACGCGGTTCGCCGCGCCCCGGAGGGCCCTCCCCGCCCAGCGCCCGACGTCCGGGCGGGCGCGGGCCCGGTTCCGGCAACTGGCCGGACCGACGACGCGTTGCCGACCCGGCTTCTTCCGGGACACCAGCATGCAGCGCGCGGTACTCGTCATGAACAACAAGGCCGGAACGCTGCAGCGGCAGCCCGACCTGCGCGGCCGCATCGAAGAGATCCTGCGGCGCGACTTCGACCTCCAGGTCATCGGGGATGAGGACGGTGCCGAGATGGGCACGCGACTCGACCGCGCCGTGGCCTCGGACGCACCGGTCATCATCGTGGGCGGCGGCGACGGCACCGTGCACGGCGCCGCCCGCCGCATCGCCGGCACCGACCGCATCCTGGCGGTGGTGCCGCTCGGCACGCTGAACCTCCTCGCCCGCGACCTGGGCATGCCGCTCGATCCGGCCGAGGCCGCCGCGGCGCTGCGCACCGCCCAGACGCAGAACATCGACCTGGGCGAGGTGAACGGCGTGGTGTTCACCTGCCAGGCGGTGCTGGGCCTGCCCAACCGCTTCGCCCGCTTCCGTCAGGCCAATCGTCGGAAGTCGGGCTTCGTCGCGCGGCTGAAGCCGATCCTGGGCACGCTGCGCGGCATGGCGCGGCCGCCGATGCGGCTGCAGATCTCGATGCCGGGCAGCCCCATGCGCGAGGTCCGCGCCGCGGCGCTGTCGGTGGTGAACAACCCCTACGAGGAAGCGGTCGGCAGCCTGTTCCGCCGGCCGCAGCTCGACCTGGGATACCTCGCTGTTTACCGCCCCCGGCGCTTCGGGGTGCTTTGGGGAGTTTTCATGATCCTGGCGATGGTGTTCGGCTCCTGGCGGCGGGCGGACGAGGTGGAACACTTCCGCACCGAAACCCTCACGGTGAATGCCCGGCGGCCGCACATGCGGGTGGCCGTGGATGGGGAACTCCAGGTGCTCGACCTCCCTCTGCGCTTCAGCGTGCGGCCCGGGGCGCTGCGGGTCCTGCGGCCGGAGAACCCGGCATGAGGCGCATCGACCAGATTTCCGACCTCCATTTCGGCCGCACCGATGACGTGGTGGTGGCCAGCCTGGTGGACCGGCTGAACGAAGACCCCGCCGACCTCATTGCGGTGACGGGCGACCTGACGATGCGGGCGAGGCGACGGGAATACGCGGCCGCCATGGAGTTCCTTCGCGCCCTCAAGGCTCCGTGGATCGCGATCCCGGGCAACCACGACATCACCGCCTACTGGCCCTGGGAGCGGTTCCTCGACCCCTACGGCCGCTTCCGCCACTTCGTGTCGCCGGAAATCGAGCCCGGCTGGATCGACGACGAGGTCGCGGTGCTGAGCCTGAACACCGTCAGCCGGGGCGGACTGCGCCGCAACTGGTCGGACGGCTCCGTTCATCGCGCCGGGCTGATCCGGCTGCTGCGCAAGCTGCGGACCGTGCCGCCTGACAGGACGCGAATCGTCCTGGCGCACCACCCCTTCCTGGCGCCGCCGACTCTGCCCACGGCCACACTTGCGCGTCATTCCGGGCGTGCATTGAGGCTTCTTGCGCGCGCAAACGTGACAGCAATCCTTACAGGACACCTGCATCGAACGTATACTTCGCCTTACACGATTTTGAATTCTTCTAAATTTCTACCTTTGGTTGTTTCTTGCGGCTCGTCTACTTCGACGAGGTTGCGAGAAGAAAATAACAGTTACAACCGCCTGTACGTAGAGCAGCGCAGCATTTTTTTAGAAAACTGTCGCTGGAGCGGCAGGTGCTGGATTACTGAGCGTGGGTTCTAAGCACGGGCGATAATTCTCATCCCCTGTGCGAAACATGTCTCTGGCGTCTCATTTCCTGGCCACCCGCTCCATTTTGATCCTCGTCGCACTGCGCCGGGGCAACAGAGCGGGAAGGCGAAACAATGGCGATCAGCTTCGATCCGGGCACTCTCTACGTCGGCACCTCGGGCGGTGACCTGAAGGAAGGCACCGACCGCGACGACGCGCTGCTCGGCCTGGCCGGCAACGACGTCCTGTTCGGCAAGGGCGGTGACGACGTCATCGACGGCGGTTCGGGCAACGATACCCTGTACGGCGGCACGGGCAACAACCTGCTGTACGGCGGCGCCGGCGACGACGTGATCTACGCCGACGCGAACAGCAACAACATCATCGTTGGCGGCGAGGGTTACGACACCGCCGTGTTCCAGGGCTCGGCCAGCGACTACACGGTCAACGGCATCGGCGACAACAGCTACACCGTCGTCAACAACACCACCCACTACTCGAGCTTCCTGCAGGAAATCGAGGCGATCAGCTTCCAGTCCACGACGCCGCTGCCCTGCTACGTCACGGGCACGATGATCGAGACGCGCCGCGGCGCCGTCGCGGTCGAGAACCTGCGCGCCGGCGACGAGGTCCGCGTGGTGTCCGGCCGCCAGGGTGAGTGGGCGCCGGTGAGCTGGATCGGCTTCCGTCAGGTCGACCTGCTCCGTCACCCCCGCGCCGAGGCGGTGCAGCCGGTTCGCGTCCTGGCCGGTGCGCTGGGCAACAACCTGCCGGTGCGTGACCTGGTGATGTCGCCCGACCACTGCCTGCTGATCGATGGCCTGCTGATCCCCGTGCAGCACCTGGTGAACGGCCAGACCATCGTGCAGGAGCGCGCCCGCGCCGCCGTGACCTACTGGCACGTCGAGCTGCCGCAGCACGACGCCATCCTGGCCGAGGGCGTTGCCGCCGAGAGCTACCTCGACACCGGCAACCGCGCGTCCTTCGCCAACGGCGGCGCCGCGATGACCATGTACGCCGACTTCGCCCAGGACGACGGCCGCGCCACGGCCGAGCGTCTGGTGCCCCGCCTGACCGCGGCTGACATGCCCCGCGTCGCGGCGATCCGCGCCAGCCTCGTCCCGGCGGCGGTGGCCCTGGCGGCCTGAGGAAACACACCGGCGCGGGATCACCCGCGCCGGCAAGGAAAAGGGGCGGCTTCCTTGCGGGAGCCGCCCCTTTTTTCATCCGGTGGCCCATGCCCCGGCAATGATCCCGGTGCGGCAGGGGCGCACCCCTACCCGCCGGCGCAACCCGCTCCCGTCAGCCGGCCTCGGCCAGGATCCGCGCCCCGGCGCGCACCGAGGCCTCGCTCACCCGGATGCCCAGGCCTGGCCCATCCGGCACCACCACCGCGCCGTCGCGGTTGGTGACGCGCTCTTCCAGCACATCCTCGGTCAGCACGTGGTGGGGCATGTAGAACTCGCAGCCCAGCGAGATCCCCGGCGTCGCCGCGATCATCTGCGTGCCCGCCGCCAGGGCGATGCCGCCCTCCCACAAGGTCCCGCCGTAGCCCGGCAGCCCGGCCGTGTCGGCGATCGCCATCATCGCTTGCGCCCGCAGCATCCCGCCGCACTTCATCAACTTGACCGAGATCGCGTCCGCCGCCTGTCGGCGCACGACCTCCAGCAGGTCGGTGGCGTCGAAGCAGCTCTCATCCGCCAGGATCGGCGTATCGAGCGCCGCGGCGAAGCCCGCCATGGCGTCGAGGTGGCGCCGCGGCACCGGCTGCTCGATGAAGGTCGGGCGAAAGCGGTCCACGTCGCGCAGCACCGTCATGGCGCCGAAGGGCTCCAGCGCCTGGTTGTAGTCGAGGCGCAGGTCCACCGTGTCGCCGAAGGCATCGCGGATGGCCTCCAGGTGCGCCATGTCCTCGCGGTGCGGCTTCACGCCGGTCTTGACCTTGAACAGCCGGTTGCCGGCCGGAACCATGGCGTGCATCCGCGCGAGGTCGGCCGCGAAGTCCGGATCGGCGATCGAGAAGCTCAGCGGGATGGTGTCGCGCACCCGCCCGCCCAGCAGCTCCGCCACCGAGAGTCCGGAATGCCGGCCGAGCAGGTCGAAGAAGGCCATCTCGGCGCCGGCCTTGGCGTCGGTGTGGCCGACCACGGTGCGGTCCATCCGCGCCAGCAGGTCCCGCACGCGGTTGATCGGCTGCCCCAGGATCACCGGGCGCAGGTACACGTCCAACGCGGCGAAGGCGCCCTCGGCGGTGTCGGTGAAGACTTCCCAGGCCGCGGCCTCGCCCCAGCCCACCAGCCCGCCCGTGGCGGTCAGGCGGATCAGCACGCGCTTGACCGTGCCCTTCACGGCGCCGACGCCCTGGGCGCGCGCCATGCGGATCGGGCTTTCCACCAGGAAGAGCTGCATGCGCTCGACCGTCGGGACGGTGCTGGTCATCTCGTGTGAACTCCTCGTTGTGCCGGCCGCGGCGCCGGCAGGGGCATGGCCCCCTGCCCGCCAGGTTGGCGACCCGCGCGCCCCGTGGGCGACGCCGCCCTGCGGCGGCCGTTCCGCGTTAAACCGCCTGGCGGTGGAAGTGCGACAGGAAGCTGCGCGTCGCGGCTTGCTGCGGGGCGTCGATCACCTGGGCGGGCGGGCCCTCCTCGACCACCACGCCGTCGCGCATGAACACCACGCGGTCGGCCACGTCGCGGGCAAAGGCGATCTCATGCGTCACGATCACCATGGTCATGCCCTCCGCCGCGAGTTGCTGGATCACCGCCAGAACCTCGCCCACCAGCTCGGGGTCCAGCGCCGAGGTCGCCTCGTCGAACAGCATCACCTCCGGCCGCATGGCCAGGGCGCGGGCGATGGCGACCCGCTGCTTCTGCCCGCCCGACAGGCGCGACGGGTACTCGGCCGCGCGATCCTCGAGACCCACGCGGCGCAGCAGGTCGCGCGCCAGCGCCTCGGCCTCGGCGCGCGGGGTGCGGCGGACGGTGCGCGGCCCCTCCATGACGTTTTCCAGCGCCGTCATGTGCGGAAACAGGTTGAACTGCTGGAACACCATGCCGGTATTGGCCCGGAACCGCGCCAGCGAGCGCCGGTCCGGCAGGCGCTGCCCCGCGCCGAAGTCGAAGCCGTCGCCGCCCACCCGCACGCGACCGCCATCGGGCACCACCAGCAGGTTCAGGCAGCGAAGCAGCGTGGACTTGCCCGAGCCGGAAGGGCCCAGCAGCACCACGACCTGGCCCGCGTCGACGCGGAAGTTGATGTCGCGCAGCACGGCGTGGTCGCCGAAGCTCTTGCGCAGCGCTGCGACCTCGATCTTGGGCTGCCCGGGCGGGGCCGCGCGCGGCGTGGCGGGGGGCACCGTGGAACCGCTCATCACGCGTCGCTCCGCCGCAGCCGCGCCTCGATCCGCCCGACCAGCAGCGTCAGCGGAAACAGCACGGCGAAGTAGATCACCGCCACCAGCGAGTAGACCTCCAGCGGCCGGTAGGTGTCGTGCGCCACCGCCTGCCCCTGGTAGAGCAGGTCCGGCACCGCCAGCACGGACACCAACGAGGTGTTCTTGAACTGGATGATCGACTGGTTCATCAGCGCCGGCACCATGCGGCGCACCGCCTGCGGCAGGATGATGCGGCGCATCGCCTGCCCCGGCATCATGCCCAGCGCTTCGGCCGCCTCGCGTTGCCCGGCCTCAATCGAGACGATGCCGCCGCGGATGATCTCGGAATAAAAGGAGCCGCCGTAGAGCGTCAGCGCCAGGGCCGCGGCGGTGGTGGCCGACATCTCCACGCCCAGCAGGATCGGCAGCGCGTAGTAGAACCACACCAGCTGCACCAGCACCGGCGTGCAGCGGAACACCTCGACATAGGCCTGCGCCACCCAGCGCACGACGCGCCAGCGCGACAGGCGCATCAGCCCGGCGAGCAGCCCGACCACGAGGCCCGCCACCACGATCGCCACGGTGAACAGCACCGTGACGCCGAGGCCCTGGAGAAACAGCCAGCGGTAGCCCCAGATGAAGTAGAAGTCCCACTCGTACACGCGCGCACCGTCCCCGCTGGCTTAGTCCGTGGTCAGAGCGTCAGGCCGGACGGGAAGTCGGACTCCTCGACGCCCACCAGCTTCATGTTGTTGACGATCGCCTGCCGCACCACGCCGAGCCCGCGGTTGTAGTCGATCCAGACGTTGACGAAGTCGCGCCACGTCTTGTCGGCCTCGCGCCGGAAGCCGGCGTTGGAGGTCGTCACGAAGGTAGGCTTGGGCGTCACCACGGTGCCGAGGTTGGGCACCTTCTTCATCACGGTCAGCGCCAGGATGATCACCAGGCACTGCGCGTCGGCGCGGCCGGAGCGCAGCGCCATGGTCGCCTCGTCGGCCGAGTTGAAGCGCAGGATCTGCGCGTTGGGGCAGAGCCGCGTCACCGCGCCGTCGTGCGAGGAGCCGCTGTCCACCGCGATGCGGATCTCGGGCTTGTTCAGGTCGCTCCAGCTCTCCGCCGCCAGGCCCTTCTTGGTGATGAAGGAGAAGGCGTTGTTGAACACCGGCACCGAGAAATCCACCGCCAGCGCCCGCTTGGGCGTCGGGTTCAGCCCGAAGAACACGTCGAGCTTGTTGCTCTGCAGGTCCAGCACCGCATTGCCCCAGGTGGTCTCGTTGATCTCGAGCTCGGCCTCGACCTCCTGCGCCAGGGCCTTGCTCAGGTCGATGTAGAAGCCCTTCCATTCCCCGCTGGCGAGGTCCTTGGTGTAGTAGGGCGTGCCGCCCGACACCGCGCCGATGCGCAGCTTGCGGGTACGCTTGATGCGGTCGAAGGTCGTCTCGCCACCGGCCGCGGCAGCCGGGGCGGAAGCCGGCGCCTGGGCGGCGGCCGTGCCGATCAGCCCCGTGCTTAGAACACCGGTTCCCGAGGCCAGCGCGGCGAAGCTGCCGGCCGTGGCCACCATGCGACGTGAGATCATGCTCGGGCTCCTCCAACCGGCGGGCCGCCGCTCCGGTGGAAGCAGGGTCCGCGCCTCGTCCGCAGTGGTGCGAACCATATCGCCGCGCATCTCAGGCCGCGCGAACACGGAGCCGTTATCGGCGCTCCGCCGGGACCTCGCCAATCCCCGGGCGCCAGAAAACAGGCCCGCCCAGGCCAAATCCGGCGGAAAATCGCCCGATCCCGCGGCATCCTGGCGCTCCATAGGGCGTCTTGGGGGATGTTCGGCGCGGCGGCCACGGGGCGGGACGCTGGGGCAGGAACCGCACCATCGCGACCCTCGCGCATCGGCACGGTTGCCAAGCGCTCCCGGCAGCGCCACACACTCCCCTCGAATGAGTTCTCATGACACGCCGATGTTCGAGCACCGGGTCAAGGCCGTGCTCGGCCCGACCAACACGGGCAAGACACATCTCGCGATCACCCGGATGCTGGCGCATTCCTCGGGCATCATCGGCTTCCCGCTGCGCCTGCTGGCGCGCGAGAACTACGACCGCATGGTCGCGGCCAAGGGGGCCCGCTTCGTCGCGCTGATCACCGGCGAGGAAAAGATCCTCCCCCCCGAGGCGCGCTGGTTCTCCTGCACGGTCGAGGCCATGCCGCTCGACCGCAAGGTGGAGTTCGTCGCCGTCGACGAGATCCAGCTCTGCGCCGACCCGGACCGCGGGCACATCTTCACCGACCGCCTCCTCCACGCGCGGGGCATGGTGGAAACCATGTTCCTGGGTGCCGAAACGATCCGCCCGCTGCTGCACCGGCTGGTCCCCAGGGCGGAAATCGACACCCGTCCCCGCCTGAGCCAGCTGACCTACGCCGGCCCGGCCAAGCTGACCCGCCTGCCGTCGCGCTCCGCCGTGGTCGCCTTCTCGGCGGGCGAGGTCTACGCCATCGCCGAGGCCATCCGGCGCCGGCGCGGCGGCTGCGCCGTGGTGATGGGGCGCCTGTCCCCCCGCACCCGCAACGCCCAGGTCGCGCTCTACCAGAACCGCGAGGTCGACTTCCTGGTGGCCACCGACGCGATCGGCATGGGCCTGAACATGGACGTGGACCACGTCGCCTTCGCCTCGCTCACCAAGTTCGACGGCCACCGGGCGCGCGAGCTCAATGCCCAGGAGGCGGCGCAGATCGCCGGCCGCGCCGGGCGCGGCATGCGCGACGGTTCCTTCGGCGTCACCGCCGACTGCCCGCCCTTGTCCGACGAGATCGTGGACAAGATCGAGGGCCACCAGTTCGAGGCGCTGCAAACGCTGGCCTGGCGCAACTCGGCGCTGGACTTCGCCTCGCCCGACGACCTGCTCAACAGCCTGTCGGCCCCGCCGCCCTTTGCCGGCCTCACGCGCGGCAGCGACGCCGACGACTACGTGACGCTCTCGGCGCTCAGCCGCGATCCGGACGTCCGCCGCCTGGCCAACAGCCGCGCCCGCGTGCGCCTGCTTTGGGAGGCCTGCGGCATTCCCGATTTCCGCAAGTTGGCGGACGAGACGCACCAGAGCCTTTGCGCCCGGGTCTTCAAGCATCTGGCCGAGGACGGGCGCCTGCCCGAGGACTGGATCCGCTCCGGCATCCGGAACTGCGACAACATCGAGGGCGACCTGGACACGCTGATGTCCCGGCTCGCCTCCATCCGCGTGTGGAGCTTCATCGCCGCACGCAACGACTGGTTCCGCGACGCTGCCGCCTTGCAGGGTGAAGCACGTTCAGCCGAGGATAAGGTGTCCGACGCGCTGCACGAACGCTTGACGGCGCGCTTCGTGGACCGCAGGGCTGCCCATCTCATGCGCAAACTCGACGAAAACGACGAAGAGCTGATGTCCTCCGTGACCCGCCGCGGCGAGGTCATGGTGGAAGGCCACCCGGTGGGCAAGCTGACGGGCTTCCTGTTCGAGCCGGACACCACGGCCGAAACCTCGGAGGAGGAGCGCAAGGTCGTGCTCCGCGCCGCCCGCCGGGCGCTCCGCGACGAGGTGCCGCGCCGCGTGTCGCAGGTGGAAGCCTCCGCCGACGACGCCTTCGGCCTGACCCCGCTGCAGCGCGTGACCTGGACCATGCCGGGCTCGCCGCCGCCGGGCTCGCCGGGGCACGAGGCCGCCGAGATCGCCCGCCTCAAGGCCGGCCCCTCGCCCGACAAGCCGCTGGTGGAGCCGCTGAACTCCGACCTGCTGGACACCGCCCAGCGCGACCGTATCCGCGCGCGGCTGGCCACTTGGCTCGAGAACACGATCAAGGCCGCGCTGGCGCCGCTGGAGGCCGCCGAGGCCAAGGCGGCCGAGGACTCGGCACTCCGCGGCCACCTGTTCCGCCTGCGCGAGTACCTGGGCCTCCTGCCCGGCGGCACGGAGCGTGAGATCCCGGCGGACCTGCGCGCCAAGCTCAAGACCGTGGGCGTGCGCGCCGGCCGCTTCGCGCTCTACCTGCCCGAGATGCTCAAGCCCAAGCCGATGGCGCTGCGGGCGCAGCTCTGGTCGCTGGCGGCCGAGAGCGCGGTGCCGCCACTGCCCGTGGGCGGCCTCGTCTCGATCACGCCGCCTTCCAACTGGCCCGCGGGCTTCGCGGCGCAGATGGGCTGGGTGCCGGCGGGCGAGGTGCTGATCCGCCTCGACGTGGCGGAGCGCGTGGCGGGCGAGCTCGGCCACCTGGCGCGGCGTGCGCCGGCACTGCTGCCGCACGACGTGGCGAGCCGCCTGGGGCTGAAGTCCGACGCGCTGGCCCCGGCCCTGCAGGCGCTGGGCTTCCGCCTCCTCAACGCCGAGCCGCTGCCCGAAGACATGTTCGGCCCGCCCGCCCCGGTGATGGTGGCGGTGCGGCGCGACGACCACGGCCCGCGCCACCGCCGCCCCGAAGGCCGCGGACGACCCGAGAACCGCGACGGCCACCGCGGCAATAACCGCCGGCCGGAGCGTGGGGGTGGCCAGCGCCCCGCCCCCGGCGAGACTGCACCTCCCGGTGAGGCACCGTCCGCCGAGGGCATCGCCGTGGAAGCCGGCGCCGAGGCACCGGCGGCCGACGAAGCGCGCCGCGACAACCGGCCGCCCCGCCGCGACCGGCCGCAGGGTGAACGCTCCCAGGGGGAACGCAACCAGGGTGACCGTCCCCGCGGAGATCGCCCCCAGGGAGACCGCCATGGCGGGGACCGCCCGCGTGGGGACCGGCCGCAGGGTGATCGACCCCATGGCGACCGGCCCCAGGGCGACCGTCCGCGCGAGGCGCAGGGCGAGCGCGGCAACAGGCCGGGCGGTGACCGCAACAACGACCGCGGCGGCTTCCGCGGCCCGCCGCGCGGCGATCGCCGCGACGACCGGCGCGACAATCGGGAGCTCCGCCCCTTCAGCAGCAGCGGCCCGCAGCGCGGCCCCGGCCCCGATCCGGACAGCCCCTTCGCGGTGCTGCAGAAGCTCAAGCTCGGCAAGTAAGGCTTGAGCGGCGAGGACGCAGCACCGCCAGGGGGCCACGGGCCGCACCAGCGGCTCGACTGGTGGCTCTGGTGCGCGCGGGTGGCCAAGACCCGCGCCGCCTGCGCCCGGCTGGTGGAAGAGGGTGCGGTCCGTCTCAATCGCCAGCCCACCGACAAGCCGCACGCGCGGCTGCGGGCGGGTGACGTGCTGACCCTGGCGATCGGCGGGGCGGAGCGCGGCAGCATCCGCGTCTGGCGGGTGCTGGCGCTGGCGGAACGCCGCGGCCCAGCGCCGGAAGCCCGCACCCTCTACGAGGAACTGGCGGACTGAGGGCGCACCCGGCTGACCGGGCAAGGCAAGCCTCGCGCAGCCATCAGGCTGGGCTGCCGGCCCGCAGCCTCCCTCGCATCCGCATCACCGCGCGTTCGAACACCGCCGGCTCATTCAGGGCGCGTGCCAGCACGATGGCGCCCTGGAGGCCCGTCACGACCTCCTCGGAAAGCGCCAGCGCCGCGGCCGCGTCGAGACCCCGGCGCTGCAGTGCACCGGTCAGTGCGCCGATCCAGCGCGCGAAGTAGCGGCTGACGGCGGCGGCGAAGCGGTCACGCCCCTCGCCCAGCGCCAGCGTCCCCATGAGGCAGACGCGCCGGCCAGACCTGAAATAGCCGGACACCGCGTCGAACATGGCGTCGATGGCCTGGTCCGGACTGTCGTCGCTCAGCAGCGGCGCGAAGATGCGGGCCTCGAACCAGCCATCGATCTCGGCGAGCACGGCCGACACCATCTCGTCCTTCCCGCCCGGGAAGAAGTGGTAGAGGCTGCCCCTGCCCAGCCCCGTCGCCTTGCCGAGCAGGGCCAGGGTGGCACCTTCGTAGCCATGCTCACGAAACACCTCCGTGAGCGGTGCCAGCGTGTCCTCCCGCTCGGCGACCAGGCGCGGCACGCGGCTACAGGCCCAGCTCGCTCAGGCCGGGATGATCGTCCGGACGGCGGCCGAGCGGCCAGTGGAACTTGCGGTCCTCTGTTCTGATCGGAAGGTCGTTGATCGAGGCGTGGCGGTGCGACATCAGCCCGGCCCCATCGAACTTCCAGTTCTCGTTGCCGTAGGAGCGAAACCACTGACCGCTATCGTCGTGCCACTCGTAGGCGAAGCGCACGGCGATGCGGTTGCCGTCATGCGCCCAGACCTCCTTGATCAGCCGGTAGTCCAGTTCCCGCCGCCACTTGCGCGCCAGGAAGGCGGTGATCTCCTCCCGTCCCGTGATGAACTCGGCGCGGTTTCTCCAGCAGCTGTCCTCCGTATAGGCCAGCGACACCCGTTCGGGATCGCGGCTGTTCCAGGCGTCTTCGGCCAGACGTGCCTTCTGGGCTGCCGTCTCAGGGCTGAAGGGCGGAAAAGGAGGACGGGACATGGATCGATCCTTTACCATTCGGTCTTGGCTGTACCGAACGGTAAAGAGGAAGGCGTGGAGGTGCAACAGCTCCCGTTCGCGGCTGCCCCCACGCCCGTCGCTCCGGGATCGCTCACGGCGAGGTGCGGCAAGACCGCGCTCAGAAGCCGCGCTGGCACAGGGAGCGGCGCCCGGCGCAGACGCCGGCCATTCGGGCCATGACCGCCCGTCAGGCTCGCGCGGCGGTCTAGGCCGCGGCGAGAGCCTCCTCGATCCTGCGTAACTCCTCCTCCGAGAGCGGCGCGCCCGACGTGGCATCGAGGAGCTCGTCCAGTTGCTCCAACGTTCGCGCCCCCACCAGCGCCGAGGTCACGCGCGGGCTGCGCAGCACCCAGGTGACCGCCATCTGTGCCAGGCTCTGCCCGCGCTCCCGCGCGACGGCCGCCAGCTTCCGCAGCACCTCGGCGCGTTCCGGCGACAGCGCGCTGGGCGAGAGAGAGCCTCCCCGGGCGGCGCGCGCGTCGGCCGGGATGCCGTGGAGGTACTTGTCGGTCAGCAACCCCTGCGCCAGCGGCGAGAACACGATGCAGCCGATGCCGCGCTCCTCGAGCGTGTCGAGCAGCTCCCCCTCGATGCCGCGCTCCAGCAGCGAGTAGCGGGGCTGGTGGATCAGCAGCGGCACGCCTTCCGCCCGCAGGATGTCGCCGATCGCCCGCGTCCGCTCCGCCGTGTAGGAGGAGATCCCGATGTAGAGGGCCTTGCCCTGGCGGTGCAGCTGCGCGAGCGCGCCCGCCGTTTCCTCCAGGGGCGTCGCCTCGTCCATCCGGTGGGAATAAAAGATGTCGAAGTAGTCGAGGCCCGTGCGACGGAGACTCTGGTCGGCACTGGCGATGATGTACTTGCGGCTGCCCGACGGGCCGCCATAGGGGCCGGGCCACATGCCGTAGCCGGCCTTGGACGACACGATGAGCTCGTCGCGATAAGGGCGGAAATCCTCGGCGAGCCAGCGGCCGAAGTTGCTTTCCGCCGAGCCGTAGGGCGGGCCGTAGTTGTTGGCCAGGTCGAAGTGGGTGACGCCGCGGTCGAAGGCGCGGCGCAGCAGGGCGCGGCCGGTTTCGAACACGTCCACCCCACCGAAGTTCTGCCACAGCCCCAGCGAGATCGCTGGCAGCAGCAGCCCGCTGCGCCCGCAGCGCCGGTAAGGCATGGCGCCGCCGTAGCGTGCCTCGTCAGCCTCGTAGCCCATGACGTTCCCTTTTTCTTGTCAGCCGAGGGGCCAGCTTCGGTCATCCCGGCGCGAAATGGGAGACGCACGGGCATCGGGCCGGGCTCGACCGGCATGGGGAGGCGCGGGCAGACCGGCATCCGGGGTGACGGACACCCGGCGGGCCGGTCGGTCATCCGCGGCCCGGTTCCGATCTGGCAGTCCCGGTGACAGCCTGCCCGGTGGACGGCGCCGGCACGGCCGCGCGAGCCCCACCGCGACACCCGGGCGATCGCCCCGAGCGGCAGCCTTCTGCCCCCGACCGGGCCATCGTTGCGCCGAACAGGGCTGCCCCGGTGAAGCAACAGCTTGCCGGATTGCTCTGCGCTTGCCATGTGAGCGCCCACACACCGACATACGCCGCCACCGCCGCGCGCCGGGCCTCCCGACACGGGGCCCGCCGATCAGGAGCCTGCCGAAGTGACCTACGTCGTCACCGAGAACTGCATCAAGTGCAAGTACATGGACTGCGTCGAGGTGTGTCCGGTGGACTGCTTCTACGTCGGCGAGAACTTCCTGGTGATCCATCCCGACGAGTGCATCGACTGCGGCGTGTGCGAGCCCGAATGCCCGGCCGAGGCGATCCTGCCCGACAGCGACGACAAGGCCACCGCCTGGGCCGAGATCAACCGCACCTACTCGACGCAGTGGCCCAACATCACCCGCAAGGGCGAGGCGCCGGCGGACGCCGAGGAATGGAACGGCAAGCCCGACAAGGCCAAGCTGCTGAGCCCCGAGCCTGGCAAGCCCTGAGGCTGGTCAACCCTGAGCCCGGCAGGCCCTGAGGCCGCAGGGCCGCCACGAGCGTGCCAGCACGGCCGCCGGTCGCACCCCGCGGCGCCGCTGAAAAGCACCACGATCCGAAGCCCCCGACCCGAAGCCCTGGGTTCGGGGGCTTTTTTGTGCTAGGGACGCGCATCGTTTCCGGTTCGCGATGCAACCCGCCGCCCCCTGCGGCGTCGGGTTCGCGAACCCGTCGGTCCGGCGCCGCGCCCCCGATTGCCCCGCCGGACCTGTGCCGTGGGTGATTGAACGGCGCGAGCACCCGGCGCACGAGACCTGATCCGGCCCGGGCGGCCGTCCGGCACACCGCACCGGCACTCGCCCTGGCCGAACTGGAGGTAGCAGAATGAAGGCTGTTCGCGCCACGCCCCCCGGGAAGATGAACCCCTCCTCCCCCAAGGACGACGCCGTGCCGGCCGACGCGGTGGAGGCCCGTGCCTCCGACGCCGGCGAAACGCCGACCGCCGCGGCCCCGGTGGCCTCCCCGTCGGTTCCGGCCGGCCCCATCCGCCCGGCGCCCCCGCCCAAGCCGCTCGGCAACAAGGGCTCGGACTTCAAGGCCGGCGACCACGTGGTCTATCCGACCCACGGCGTCGGCCAGGTGCAGGGCATCGAGGAAGTTCCCGTTGCCGGCACGACCCTGAAGGTGATCGTGATCACCTTCGAGGAGAACCGGATGACGCTGAAGGTTCCCATGGCCAAGGCGCCCTCGTCCGGGCTGCGCAAGCTCGCCTCGCCCAAGGTGATGGACGACGCCATGGCGACGCTGCGCGGCAAGGCGCGGATCAAGCGCACCATGTGGTCGCGCCGTGCCCAGGAATACGAGCAGAAGATCAACAGCGGCGACCCGATCGCCATCGCCGAGGTGGTGCGCGACCTGCACCGCAACGCCGGCCAGCCGGACCAGTCCTTCTCCGAGCGGCAGATCTACGAGCTGGCGCTGGACCGCCTGTCGATGGAGGTCGCGGCGCGCGACGGCACCGACAAGGTCAAGGCCACGGCCAAGCTGATGGAGCACCTCAACAAGGCGGAGAAGGGCGGCAAGAACGACCCGGCCGACAAGGATGAGGATGTCGAGGACGAGGACGAGGATATGGACGGCGAGGAGTGATCCCCTCCGCGCCAGGGGCGTGACAAAGAAAAGGGCCCCGGGGATCGCTCCCCGGGGCCCTTTCGCGTTGTGTCGCCGAAGCTTAGTTCGACTGGTTCCGCGCGCCCATGAACTGCAGCAGGAACTGGAACAGGTTCACGAAGTTCAGGTACAGGCCCAGCGCGTCGAAGACCGAGCGCTTGGCCGCCTCGTCGCTGCCCTCGGCATAGGCGTACTGGATGTAGTCCGCCTTGATGCGCTGCGTGTCGTAGGCGGTCAGGCCCACGAAGATGATCACGCCCATCACGCTGATGCCGAACTGCAGGGCCGTCGAACCCACGAACATGTTCACCAGCCCGGCGATGATGATGCCGAACAGGCCCATCATCATGAAGCTGCCCATGCGCGTCAGGTCGGTCTTGGTGGTGTAGCCATACAGGCTGACCGCCGCGAACATGCCCGCCGTCACCAGGAAGGTGCTGGCGATCGAGGTCTGAGTATAGACCACGAACAGGTTCGCCATGCTGGCGCCCATCGCGGCGGCGAAGGCCCAGAACAGCGCCTGCACCGTGCTCTTCTGCATCCGGTTGACGCCGAAGCTCAGCACCAGGACGAAGGCCAGCGGGGCGAAGATGGCGGCCCAGCCCAGCAGCGTCGGCTGCGTGACCAGGTAGCCCGCGCGGGTGCGGCCCACCGTCCAGAAGGCCTGGGCCACGGACGTGTTCGCGATCACGTAGGCCACGATCGCGGTCAGCGCGAGGCCGGACGCCATCCAGTTGTAGACCCGCAGCATATAGGCGCGGAGCCCGGCATCCAGGACGGCGGCGTCAGTGCCGGCCCGCCCCTGAGGCTGGGTCCACACCGAACCGCCCGTCGGGAAGCGGTTGTCGGGACGCAATGCCATAGCTCAGAGAACTCCTCCTGGCGGGATGAGGTTTGGGACCACCCCGCCGTCATGGGATATATGGACATCCTGTAATGCGGATCAATGGGAGAGTTTGGGCCCGGTCCCTTCAGGCCCCCTCCGTCCAGTATCCGCGATGCGGCTCGGCGCCCTCATTCTCCAGGCATGGGCCCAGAACATGGGGTGGCGCGTGGGCCCGCAACAGCACTTCCCTGCAACCAAGCGTAAGCCCGGCGGTTTCCGGCCGGGCATTGCGAAGCGCCAGGATCGCCCCGGCCGAGAGACCGTACACCACGCGCCCGATTCCGCTGTAGAAGATCGCGGCCGCGCACATGGCGCAGGGCTCGCCCGAAGAATAGATCGTGGCGCCGCCCAGCCGGTCCCGCCTCACGCCCGCCCGGATCACGGCGCCCAGCACGTTCATCTCGCTATGCGCCAGCGTGCCGTCGCCGCTCGCCCCTTGGGTGGAGCCCGCTTCCGCCAGCATGGCGCCCGAGCCGTCCACCACCACCGCCGCGAAGGGCCGGTCGCCCCGCGCCCGCGCCGCCGCGGCACCCCGGAAGGCCCGGCGCAGCCAGCCGGCATCCGCCTCGGTGAAGGCTTCAACGGTCACGACGGTGCCCGCTTCCGCCGGCCCAGCGTGGTGGGGCCGGGACGGTCCCGGCGCCCCCTCGCCGGCAGGGCCGCGCCCTTCCCTGGGTGCCGTGGCATCGATTCCCTCCTCTTCAGTCGAAGCCGAGGAAGTTCGGGCTTTCCTTGATCGGTCGCGCCGCGCGCAGCTTCGCCAGGTCCGGCACCGGCCGCGCCGTGCGTGGGTCGCCGGCCAGCAGCCGCTCCAGCGCCGCCGCCACCGCGATCACCTTGGCGTCGCCTCCGCGCGGTCCCACGATCTGCAGGCCGAAGGGCATGCCGTGGCGGTCCAGCCCCACCGGCAGGGAAATGGCCGGGTGCCCCACCAGCGTCGGCGCGTAGGCCAGCGCCAGCCAGTGGAAGTAGGTGCGGGTTTTCACGCCGTCGATCTCGGCTGGGAAGAGCTCGCTCCAGGGACGCGGGCTGAGCGTCACCGCCGGCGCCAGGATCACGTCGAAGCGGTCGAAGAAGCTCTGCCAGCGGCGGTACATCACGGTCTGCGCCTGCATCGCCTTGGCGGCGTCCAGCGCGGAATAGCCCAGCCCTTCCTCGACATTGGCGCGGACGTTGGGGCCGATCTGGTCGGGGGTGTCGCGCACGCGCTCGTACATGCCGGCCATGAAGCTCATGGCGCGCAGCACCTCGAAGGTGCGGTCGGCGCCCTCGCAGTCGGGCGTCGCGTCCTCGGCGAGGGCGAAGCTGTCGCGAAACAGCGCGGTCTTTTCGGCGAAAACCTCGCGGATGTGGCGCTCCGTCGGCGCGAAGCCGAAATCGGGCGTGATCGCCACCCGCAGCGAGGCGAGGTCCACCGCACCCGGCACCGCGAATTCCGCCGCCGTGCGGACGGTCGTGCCGTCGATCCGGCTCGACAGCGGATCGAGCCCGCTGTCGGAGGCCATGGTGGAGAGCAGCAGCGCCAGGTCCGCCACGTTGCGCGCCATCGGCCCCAGCACGCTCAATCCCGACCAGCCCAGCGGCCGCTTCTCGAAGGGCACCAGCCCCGGCGAAGGGCGGAAGCCCACGATGCCGTTGAAGGCCGCCGGGTTGCGCAGCGATCCGCCGGTATCCGACCCGGTGGCGATCGGCACCATGCCCGTGGCCAGCACCACGCCCGACCCGCCGGAGGAACCCGCCGCCGACTTCGTGGGATCAAACGGATTGCCGGTCACGCCGTAGACCGCGTTGCGGGTATTGGCGCCGGCGCCGAATTCCGGCGTGTTGGTCTTGCCCAGCACGATCGCCCCGGCTCCCCGCACGGAGCGCACGATGCCCTGGTCCTCGGTCGGGACGTGGTCGCGGAACAGCACGCTGCCGTAGGTGGTGCGCAGCCCGGCGGTGTCCTGGAGGTCCTTCACCCCGATCGGCAGCCCATGCAGCGGCCCCAGAGCGTCGCCCCGCATCACCGCCGCGTCCGCCAGCTTCGCCGCGGTGCGCGCGCCGTCCACGTCCAGCGCCACCATGGCGTTCACGGCCGGGTCCACCGCCTCGATGCGCGCGAGGCAGCTTTCCAGCAGCTCCGTGGCCGAAAGCCGCTTCGCGCCGATCAGCGCCCGCGCCTCGGTGGCCGGCAGGTCGCAGGGCTCGGTGGCGCTGGGGGTGGCCCGGGCAAGGGATGGGCTCGGCTGGCTCATGCGGTACTCCGTGGTGGTCTGGGCGGTCGGCACCTGGCTCGCCGCTCCGCCGCGGGCGCTGTCACGCGGCGCGGCGGAAGGGGACCCTGAACCGCCGCCGCCACCGCCTCAAGCCCCGCAGCGGCAGCCGGCACGCCCGGCACGGTGGCGGCGGATTCCGGCACGCTTCTGCCCAAGGCCCCTACCGCCCGGCCTACTCGTTGCGCAGCAGCGGTGCCGGCCGCACCCGCAGCGCCAGCGCCGTGCCGGCCCAGCCCATCGCGAGCGTGAGCAGCGCGCAGCCCAGCACCGTCACCGCCAGCGTGCCCGGCAGGAAGGCCCAGTCCAGCTTCATCACGAAGCGCACCACGCCCCAGGAGGCCAGCGTTCCCGCCGCCGCCGCGATCAGCCCGGCGGTCAGGCCCAGCAGCCCGAATTCCACCAGCCAGGCGTTGCGGATCTGCCCGCGCGTGGCGCCCACGGTCTTGAGGATCACCGCATCGCGGATGCGCTTGGCCTGCCCCGCCGCCACCGCGCCCGCCAGCACCAGGATGCCGGCCAGCAGCGTCAGCGCGGCGGTGGAGGTCAGCGCCGTCGCGATCTGCCCCAGGATGCCGCCCAGCGCGTCCAGCGCCTCGCGCACCGAGATGCCGGTGACGTTGGGCAGCGCGTCGGTGACGGCGCGCAGCACCCCGGCCTCGCTCGCCTGGGCGGCACGGACGGTGGCGATGTTGGTGTGCGGCGCCGACTCCAGCAGACCCGGCGAGGCGATCAGCGCGAAGTTCAGCCCCAGTCCTCGCCACTGGATGTCGCGCAGTGACCGCACCTCGAAGCTGACATCGCGCCCCAGCACGTTCAGCGTCACGGTGTCGCCGATGTTCACGCCCCAGCCGCGCGCCAGGTTGGCATCGAGCGACACCAGCGGCGCCCCGCGGTAGTCCGCCGGCCACCACTGCCCGGCCACGAGGCGCGTGCCCTCCGGCGGGGTCGCGGCATAGGTCAGCCCGCGGTCGCCGCGCAGCGCCCACTCGCTGTCCTCGCTGACATGGACCTGCTCCACCGGCACGCCCTTGATCGCGGTGATGCGGGCGCGCAGCGAGGGCACCTGTACCACGTCCTCGACCCCCGGCACGCCGCGCGCCAGCGCCTCGAAGCGCCCGGCCTGATCGCTCTGGATGTCGATAAAGAAGAAGCTCGGCGCTTGGTCGGGGATGCTTTCCCCGATCTGCCGGCGCAGGTTGCCCTCTATGAGGGCCACCGCCGCCAGCGTGGTCAGGCCGATGCCCAGCGACACCAGCATCAGCGCCGTTGGCGCTCCGGGCCGGTGGAGGTTCGCCAGCCCCAGCCGCAGCACCGGCTGCCGCACCCCCCGGAAGCGCCGTGCCACGCTTTGCAGCGCCCAGGCGCCGGCGCGAAACAGCCCCAGCGTCAGCAGCGCGCCGAGGCAGAACCACAGCGCAAACATCTTCTGGTCCGAGGTCAGCACCACCAGCGCCACCAGCACCAGCCCCGCCGCGGCGTTGAGCAGCAGCAGCCACAGGCGCGGCCAGCCCCGCACCGGCTGCACCGCGTCGCGAAACAGCGCGGCACCCGGGATCTCGCGTGCGCGGGCCAGCGGCCAGAGCGAGAAGGCCAGCGCCGTCAGCAGCCCGTAGAGCGCCGCCAGCGCCAGCGGCGCCGGGTAGAAGCCCAGCCGCGGCGGCACCGGCAGCACCCCCGCCAGCGCCGTGGCCGCGATCCAGGTCAGCGCGGTGCCCGCGACGAGGCCCGCCACGATCCCGGCCGCCGCCAGCACCAGCACCTGCAGCAGGTAGCACACGAAGATCGCTGAGGCCGGCGCGCCCAGGCAGCGCAGCGTGGCGATGGTACGCGCCCGGCGGTCGAGCCAGGAGCGTACCCCCGTCGCCACGCCGATGCCGCCCACCAGCAGCGCCGTCAGCCCCGCCAGCGTCAGGAAGGAGGCCGCACTGTCCACGAAGCGCCCGACGCCCGGCGCGCCCTCGGTGGCGTCGCGCAGGCGCCAGCCGCTGTCGAAGAAGCGCTGCGCCCGGAAGCGGTCGGCGAAGCCGTCCGCCGCAACGCCCGCGGGCAGGCGCAGGCGATAAGCGTAGGTCACCAGCGAGCCCGGCTGGATCAGCGCGGTGGCCGGCACCGCCGCGAGCGGGATCGTAGCGCGCGGCCCGAACTGGAAGGCGCCCGACACCTTGTCGGGTTCCTCCGCCACCACGCCGCGCAGCGCGAAGCGCGCCTCGCCGATGCGCACCGTGTCGCCGGTCTTCAGCCCCAGCCGATCGAGCACCACCCGTTCCAGCGCCAGCGGCCAGCGCCCATCCGCCTCCGCCTGCTGGGCCAGCCCGCCTGGCGGGTCGAGCACCAGCGCGCCGTAGAGCGGGTAGCTGCCATCCACCGCCTTGAGCTCCACCAGCGAGCGGTTGCGCCCCGAGGTCGGCGCGGGCGCCTCGGCCCCGGCGGGCGTTCCGGCGTCGGCGGTCCCGGGCGCAGCAGCGGCAGCCGGCGTACCGGGGGCCGGTGCAACGGCGCCCGGCGCGCTGGTGTCCGACGCGCTGCTATCGGGCGCACCCGTGCCCGGCGCGCCGCCAACGGGCGCCGTTCCGCCGACCGCCGCCGGACCCCCGGCCACCGCCATGGCCCGCATCTGGATCGTTTCGCTGACCGTGGCGCCCTGTTCCCGCAGCCAGCGCAGCGCCTCCTCGGGCAGCGGCCGGTAGGTGGAGCGCACCTCCAGGTCGCCGCCCAGCAGCTTCGCCCCGTCCGCAGCCAGCCCCGCCTCGGTGGCCGAGCGCAGGGTGCCCACCGCCGCGATCGCCGCCACGCCCAGCGCCAGGCAGGCCAGCACGATGCGCAATCCCTTGATGCCGCCGCGCAGCTCCCGCCGCGCGAAGCGCCAGCCGGTCGCGAGCGTGCTCACGAGGCCGAGGCCCGCTCGCCCGCGGTGCCGGCACCGGAGCCCGCGTTGGGCACCGCGCCGTGCGCCGCGGCTCCGCCTGGAACGCGCCCGGCACCCACCCCCGGCACGCCGCCCGTGGCCAGCCCGGTCGCGGCCGCCGCATCGTCCCCGGCGCCCTCCCCCGTCGCCGTGTCGCTCACGATCCGCCCGTCCTCGATCCGCACCTGCCGCTCGCAGCGCGCGGCCAGCGCCGGGTCGTGGGTGATCAGGATCAGCGTGGTGCCGAAGCGCTCGCGCATTCCGAACAGCAGGTCCATCACCACCTCGCCGGTCGCGCGGTCGAGGTTGCCGGTGGGCTCGTCGGCCAGCAGCAGCGCGGGCTCGGCCACGAAGGCGCGGGCGAGCGCCACGCGCTGCTGCTCGCCGCCCGAAAGCTGGCCGGGATAATGGTCCAGCCGGTGCGCCAGGCCCACCTGCCGCAGCGCCGCCTCGGCGCGGGCGAAGGCATCGCCGCGGCCGGCGAATTCCAGCGGCACCGCCACGTTCTCGCGCGCCGTCATGGTGGGGATCAGGTGAAAGGCCTGGAACACGATGCCGACCTGCTCGCGGCGCAGCCGCGCCAGCGCGTCCTCATCCAGGCGCGACAGGTCCTGCCCCGCCACCCGCAGCGTGCCGGTGCTGGCCCGCTCCAGCCCCGCCAGCAGCATCAGGATCGAGGTCTTGCCCGAGCCCGAGGGGCCCACCACGCCGATCGCCTCGCCGGGGCGGACGCTGAGGTCCACGCCCTTGACGATGTTGACGGTCCCCCCAGCCGTGGCCACCTTGAAGGTCAGGTCGCGCGCCTCGATCAGCGGTGCCGCCCCCGTGGGGGCGCCCAGGGGCGTGCGATGGGGCGAGGAGGAGGTCATGGTGTCCGGCATCGCCCAGAGATTGCCCCGGCGCACTGCGCTGCACAGGGGCATATGCGGTTTCGCAATGTGTCTTCTGGGGAGTTTACCGCCTGCCGCCGGCCAGGCCGCGGCCCAGGGCGCCCCCGCAACGCCGAACAACGGGGGCGGGACGCCGGGCGCCACCACCCGCCCGCTCCGTCTCCTGATGCTGGGCGACTCCATCACCGCCGCCTACGGCCTCGCGCATGAGCAAGGCCTGCCGGTGCAGCTCGAGGCCGCGCTGCGGGCCAAGGGGCTGCCGGTCACGGTGCTCGATGCCGGCGTGTCGGGCGACACCACCGCGGGCGGCCGCTCGCGCCTCGACTGGGCACTGGCCGACAAGCCCGACGCGGTGATCGTGGCGCTGGGCGGCAATGACGGGCTGCGCGCCCTCGACCCCAAGGACACCGAGGCGAATCTGGGCGCCATCCTCGATGCGCTGAAGGCCCGCAACCTGCCCGCGCTGCTGGCCGGGATGCTGGCGCCGCCCAACCTCGGCGCCGAGTATGGGCGCGAGTTCGCCGACAGCTTCACCCGCCTGCACCAGGCCCATCCGGAAGCGGTGTTCTACCCCTTCCTGCTGGACGGCGTGGCGGGCGACGCCGCGCTGAACCAGGCCGACCGCATCCACCCGAACCCGCAGGGCGTGAAGGTGATCGTGGCGCGGATGCTGCCCGCCGTGGAAGCGCTGCTGCGCAAGACCGAGCCCAGCTGAACTTCGCGCCCCCGCCGCGCGGCCAGCCGGGGGGCGGGCGACGCGGCGGGGGCGCGGAAGACCTTTGTTGCGACATCACCCGAGCCTTGGGGGGCTCCGATCCGATGCTTCGACTCTTCGTTGCCCTGGCCCTGCCCGAAGCCCTGCGGGTGGAGCTGTCCGCCCTGGCCGGCGGCATTCCGGGCGCGCGCTGGCTGCCGCCCGACAACTACCACCTGACGCTGCGCTTCATCGGCGGCATCGAGCGCTGGCGGGCCGAGGAGGTGGACGAGGCGCTGAGCGCCATCCGCGCCCGGCCCTTCGACCTCACGCTCCGGGGGCTCGGCACCTTCGAGAAGAACGGGCGCATCCAGGCCCTCTGGGTCGGGGTGGAGCGCACCGAGGCGCTGAGCCACCTGCAGAGCAAGATCGAGACCGCCCTGCAGCGCGTGGGGCTGGAGCCGGAGCGCCGCCGCTTCGCACCCCACGTCACGATCGCCCGCACCGACCGGGCGGAGGTGCCCAAGCTGGTGGCCTTCGTGCAGGCGCACAACCTGTTCCGCGCCACGCCGGCGCGCATGGAACAGTTCACGCTCTTCTCCTCGCAGCTCGGCAAGGAGCATTCGGTCTACACGCCCGAGGTCGACTACGCCCTGAGCTGAGCCGGCCGCGCCCCTGTCACTGGACCCTGTCACCGGTCCCCATCGTCGGGCTCACATCGTCGGGGCACCGCGCCCGGGCGCGGCGTCCGGCTCCCTTGTCCAGCCCCCTTCGCTGGGCTTCCCTCCCCATCGCCCTGCCGGGCCCGGCGTCACCGGCTTGCCCATCCCGCCACCCACGGCCCGCCGCCGGCCGACACGGATCGCCCCATGTCCCAGCCCGTTCCGCCGCTGCCGCGCCGCGCGACCCTCCGCCGCCTGATGCTGGGCGCCTGCCTCGCCGTCGCGGCCACCTTCCCCGCGGCCCGGGCGCAGGAGGGGGGCGCGGCACGGCGCGACGCGGCGGGCGACATCGCGGTCACCGCCGCCTGGTCCCGCCCGGCGGTGGCGGGCGGAACGGGCGCCGGCTTCCTCACGATCCGCAACAGCGGCGGCACGGCGGACCGGCTCGTGGGGGCGGACAGCCCCGCTGCCGCCGCCGTGGAACTGCACGAGAGCACGAGCGAGAACGGCGTCATGCGGATGCGGCCGCTCGCGGCGGTGGAGCTTCCCCCGGGCGGCGCCGCGACGCTGTCGCCGGGCGGCATGCACCTGATGCTGCTGCGCCTCCGGGCGCCGCTGCGCCTCGGCGACCGGGTGCCCATCACGCTGCACTTCGCCCGCGCCGGCGCCGTGCCGGTCGAGCTGGTGGTGCGGACCTCGGCGCCACCGGCGCCGTAACGCCGGGCGTCGCACGGGCGCGCCCCGCACGCCGCCCCACGACGCACCGAGGCTTGATCCCGCGTGGCATTGACCCCGGCCGCTCCGCCATGCCCCTGTCCGCCGATGCCGCGCCCCACCGCCGCGACGCCGCCCCGGCCCGAACCGGCCGCCCCTTCGGACCCCGCCCGGCCCCCGATCCAGCTCCCCACCCAGGCGCATGGCCCAGCGGACACCGACACGCTGGAGACCGCCGCCGCCGCGGCGCGCCGCTGCACGGTCTGCGCCCCGGTGCTGCCGCTGGGGCCGCGGCCGATCCTGCAGGTCGGCACGGGCGCCAGGCTGCTGATCACCTCCCAGGCGCCGGGCACCAAGGCGCACCTGTCCGGCATCCCCTTCGAGGATGCCTCGGGCGAGCGGCTGCGCGACTGGCTGGAACTGGACCGCGCCACCTTCTACGACACGAGCAAGGTCGCGATCCTGCCCACCGGCCTGTGCTACCCCGGCCGCCTCCCGCGCGGCGGCGACTGCCCGCCGCGCCCGGAATGCGCGCCGATCTGGCACCCGCGCATCCTGCCCCTGTTGCGCGAGGTGCGCTGCCGGCTGCTGGTGGGCGCCTATGCCCAACGGCTGGTGCTGGGCCCCGGGCCGGGGCTGGCGGAACGGGTGCGCGACTTCCGCCGCTACCTGCCGACGCATTTTCCGCTGCCCCACCCGTCCTGGCGCACGCTCCGCTGGGCGGCCGCCAACCCCTGGTTCGAAGCCGAGGTCCTGCCGGCCCTGCGGGAGGTCGTGCGCGGGGTCCTGCGCTGAGCACGCCCCGCCCCGCGCGTCACCGGCCAGGCGCCGCGCACCGGTCCGGCGCAACCGCCCCGGTTGCGGAGGCGTTTGTTCAAACAGCCCTTTTCGGCCCACCGCGCGGCTGGTTGGTTCGGCTTCGGCATGACACGGGTGCGTGGCGCCCGGCATGGGCATCCACGCCGGCTCAGCCTCCCCATCCGGGAAGATCGAGATGACACGAAGCCATCCCTCGCCGGCGGGCCAGACGCTTTCCTCGCCCCGCGCCGCGCCGCAGGCCCCGCGTCACCCCGCCCCGCACGTCGCCGATGGTCGCACGGATCGGGCGCGCGAGCGGGCATGCCCGCGGCGGCGCGCGGTGGAGGGTGCCCGGGCATGACCGAGCCGGCGCGTTCCTGGGATGTCGAGGCCGGGTCGCCGGCCCACGCCCCGCTCGCCGCGTCCGCCCGTCCGGCCGCCGCGCCCGACATGACGTCCGCCGTGAACCCCTTCGCCCTGGCGATGGAGCGGATCCCGGTGGCCATGATGCTCACCAACGCGACGCGGCCGGACTATCCCGTGGTCTTCGCCAACGACGCCTTCCTGCGGCTGACCGGCTACAGCGCCGCCGAGGTCGTCGGCCACAACTGCCGCTTCCTCCAGGGCCCCGACACCGACCCCGCCGCCGTGACGCTGATGCGCGAGATCATCGCGGCGGAGCAGCAGGGCACGGTGGAGCTGCTGAACTACCGGCGCGACGGCAGCCCCTTCTGGAACCGCCTGTTCCTGTCGCCGATCCGCGACGCGGAGGGGCGCCTCGCCTACTACTTCGCGGCCCAGGTCGACATCACGCGCGAACAGGCCGCGGCGGCGACCCGCCGGGCGCTGACCCAGGCCGAGGAACGGCTGCGCCTCGCGCTGGAGGCCGGGCCGGTGCTGGGCACCTGGCGCTGGGACCCGGCTGCGGGGCGCTTCAGCACCGACGCGCTGCTGGCGGCGCATCTCGGCCTGCGACCCCACGCCACCGCGCCGGGACTTTCCCCCGAGGAGTTGCTCGCCGTCGTGGCGCCGGAGGATCGCGACCGGCTGGCGGGGGTCCTGGCCGAACCGGCGCTGGCCTCGGCGCTGCGGCTCGACCTTCACCTCGCGGATGGGCGCTGGGTCAATCTGGCCTCCGAGGAGGTGGGCGGCGAGGCGGAGGAAGGCGCATCCGGAGATGCCGCGTCCCGCCCGCCGCTGTCCCAGGGCACCGTCACTGACATCACCGCCCGCAAGACCGCCGAGCTGGAGCGGCGCGAGGGCAGTTTGCGCTTCCTGCGCGCCATCGACCGTGCCGACAGCCGCGTGGGCCGGCTGATGCGCGACAAGGACTGGCGCGAAACCCCGCTCGGCCCCCTGGAGGACTGGCCCTCCACGCTGCGCTCCTCGCTCGGCATCTGCCTGAACTCGCGCTTCCCGGTCTGCATCTACTGGGGGCCGGAGATGGTGCTGCTCTACAACGACCCCTGGAGCGAGATCCCGGCCGAGAAGCACCCCTGGGCGCTGGGCCGCCCGGCGCGCGAGGCCTGGGCCGACATCTGGCCGGTGATCGGGCCGATGTTCAACACCATTCGCGAAACCGGCGTCGCCGTGCACACCGAGGACGGGCTGCTGCCGATGCGCCGGCGCGGCTACGTCGAGGAATGCTACTTCAACTACAACGTCAGCCCGATCTACGGCGAGGACGGCGCCGTGGCCGGGCTGTTCAACGCGGTGATCGAGACCACCGCGCGCGTGATCAGCGAGCGGCGCGGCAACCTCCTGCGCCGGCTGTCCGACGTCGCGTCGCAGGGGCGCAGCGCCGAGGCCGCGTGCCGCCGCTTCGCGACGCTCGCCGGCGAGGACCCGGCCGACCTGCCCTTCCTCTTGATCTACATGCTGGAGCCCGGCCCCAACCCGCGCCACGCCGTGCTGGCCGCCGCCACGGGGCTGGAAGAAGGCGGCCCGCTCAGCCCCCGCACCGTGGCGCTGGGCACGGCGGACCAGCCCTGGCCGCTGACCGAGGCCGCGCACAGCCACGCCGCGGTGACGGTGGCGGAGCTGGAAACCCGCCTGGCGGAGCCGCTGGTGCGCGATCCCTGGCCCGAGGCGGTTCGGCACGCCACCGTGTTGCCGGTGGTCAATGCCAGCCGCCCGAACGAGACCGCGGCGCTGATCGTGGCCGGCCTCGGCGCGCGGCTGCAGCCGGACGAGAGCTACGCCACCTTCCTGTCCGACCTGGCCGGCCACCTCGCCACCGCCCTCGCCAATGCCCGCTCCTTCGAGGAGGACCGGCGCCAGGCCGAGGAGCTGGAAGCCCGCGTGGCGCAGCGCACGGCGGAACTGCTGCGGACCCAGGAAGCACTGGTGCAGTCGCAGAAGATGGAAGCGGTGGGCCAGCTCACCGGCGGCATCGCGCACGACTTCAACAACCTGCTCACCGGCATCGTCGGATCGCTGGAGCTGATGCGCACCCGCATCGCGCAGGGGCGCACCGACACGCTGGAGCGGTACCTCGGCGCCGCCGTCACCTCGGCCAACCGCGCCGCGGCGCTGACGCACCGGCTGCTGGCCTTTTCGCGCCGGCAGACCCTCGATCCACGCCCCACCGACGTGAAGCGCCTCGTGGCCTCGATCGACGAGCTGATCCGCCGCACCATCGGCCCCGCGATCCACCTGGAAACCGTGATGGCGGGCGGGCTCTGGACCACGCTGTGCGACCCGAACCAGCTCGAGAACGCGCTGCTCAACCTCAGCATCAACGCCCGCGACGCCATGCCCGAGGGCGGACGGCTGACGGTGGAGGCCGCCAACGCCCATCTCGACGACGCCTACGCCGCGCGGGAGCGCGAGGTGGCGCCCGGCCAGTACGTCGCGGTCGCCGTCACCGACACCGGCACCGGCATGTCGCCCGAGGTGATCGAGCGGGTCTTCGAGCCCTTCTTCACCACCAAGCCGCAGGGCCAGGGCACCGGGCTCGGCCTGTCGATGGTCTACGGCTTCGCCAAGCAGAGCGGCGGCCATGTCCGCCTTTACAGCGAGCCCGGCCAGGGAACCACGGTGCGCCTCTACCTGCCCCGCTACCTCGGCGAGGCCGAGCAGGCGGAGGCGCTGCCGATCGATCAGGCGCTGCCCCGCGCCTTCGCCGGCGAGACCGTGCTGGTGGTGGATGACGAGCCGGTGGTGCGGATGCTCGCCCTCGAGGTGCTGGAGGAGATGGGCTACGGCGCGCTGGAAGCGGCCGAGGGCGCCCCGGCGCTGGAAATCCTGCGCGGCGACACCCGGATCGACCTGCTGGTCACCGATGTCGGCCTGCCCGGCGGCATGAACGGCCGGCAGCTGGCCGATGCCGCACGCGTGCTGCGACCGGGGCTGAAGGTGCTGTTCATCACCGGCTACGCCGAGAACGCGGCGATCGGCAACGGCGTGCTGGAGCCGGGCATGCGCGTGATCACCAAGCCTTTCGCGCTGGAAGCGCTGGCGACCAAGATCCGCGCCATGATCAACGAGGACTGAGCGCGGGCGCGGTTTCTCCCGCCGCCGCCCGGTCAGGGCGCCGCGTCGTCGCCTTCTTCTTCCAGCCGCGCGATCTCGGTGTCGGAAAAGCCGAAATGGTGGCCGACCTCGTGGATGATCACGTTGCGCACCAGCCGGAACAGGTCCTCGCCGGTCTCGATCCATTCCACCAGGATGGACTCCCGGAACAGCACGATGGTGTCCGGCCCGCGCGGCAGATCGGTCACCGATCGTTCCGTCAGCGGCACGCCGCGATACAGGCCGGTCAGCTCCCAGGGGTGGTCGAGGCCCATCTCCTCCAGCACCTCGTCCTCGGGAACCTCCTCCACCAGGATGGCGATGCCGCGCACCGAGGTGCGCAGCTCCAGCGGCAGCGCGCCGAGCGCGGCCTCGGCCAGCGAGGCGATGTCGTCCACGGATGGGGGGGTGGTGTGGTGCATGACGGCGGAAGGGGGCGCACACCCGCCCCCCTGCCGTCAAGCTCGGCCGTTCAGCCGCGCTCGCGCCAATGGAGGCCAAGGCCGAACCACACCATCAGCAACGGCAGGCCGGGAGGCTCAACTCCGGATCGCAGCAGCCCCGCCGTGCCGCCCGCCGCCGCCGCCGCTCACGGCTTCGGCTGCACCGTGTCGAAGAAGGTGAAGGAATCCGCCCGCGGCACCATGGTCAGGTCGCGCCGCAGGCCCCAGTCGGCATGGGTGAAGTAGACCGGCACCACCGCCACCTGCTCCATCGCCCGCGCCGTCGCCGCCCGCACCGCCTCGGCGCGCTTGGCCGGATCGAGGTCGTTCAGCGTGGTGTCGACCATGCGATCCAGCGCCGCGTCGGAGAAGCCACCGTAGTTGTTGCCGCCGATGCCGCGGTCGCGGTCCATGGTCTGCACCAGCGACTGCAGCGCCGAGCTCGCCAAGCCGTTGGGCGCGCCGTAGCCCGCCATCAGTGCCGACACGTCCGGCCCGCCGCCCGGCCCGCCGCCCACGCGACGGCGGAACAGGATCGACACGGGCATCGTGTCCACCTGGGTGCGGATGCCCACCGCGCCGAACATCTGGCCGAGCGCCTGGCACACCCGCGCGTCGCCCGGATACCGGTCGTTGGAACAGGCGAGGCTCAGGTTGAAGCCCTTCGGGTAGCCGGCCTCGGCCAGCAGCCGCCGCGACAGCGCGGGGTCGAAGGTGGCGGGCTTCAGCGACGGGTCGTGCGAATCAAGCCCCGGCGCCATGAACTGCCCCGCCGGATCGGCGCTGTTCTGCAGCGCGCGCTCGGCGATGGCGGCACGGTTGATCGCGTGCGTCACCGCCTGCCGCACCCGCAGGTCGCGGAACGGGTTGTGCGGCAGCGGCTTGCCGTCGTCGCCGGTGGCGTAGGGCGTTTGCTCGCGCGACTGGTCGAGCTGGAGGTAGAGCATCATGATCGCGTTGGTGCTGATCACCTGCGTCTTCGGCTCGGCGCGGATGCGGCCCAGCAGCTCGGCCGGCACGGCATCCACCACGTCGAGGTCGCCCGACAGCAGCCCCGCCACGCGCGCGCTGTCGTTGGGGATGAAGCGCGCCTCCACCTTGCTCCACCGCGGCGTCCCACCCCAGTAGTTGTCGTTGCGCGACAGCGTCACGCCGGCGCCCGGCGTCCACTGCACCCAGCGGTACGGCCCCGTGCCGATCGCGGCGCGGCCGCCGTTGAAGTCCGCCGAGGTGGCGCCCTCGGTCGCCTTGGCCGAAACGATGCCGAAGGTGGCGAGGCCGGCGGTCAGCGTCGGCGCCGGGTTGCGCGTGCGGATCACCACGGTCAGCGGGTCCTCCGCTTCCACCGCCACGACCTCGCGCAGGTCGCTCTTGTAGGTTTGCGGCGCGTCGGTGTTCTGCGCCCGCCGGATCGAGGCGATCACGTCCTGCGCCGTGAGCGGCGATCCGTCGGTGAAGCGCACGCCCTCGCGCAGCTTCAGCTCCCAGGTCAGCGGGTCGCGCATCCGCCACGACACCGCCAGGCCCGCCACCGGCTTGATGCTCGCGTCCTGCAGCAGCAGCGGCTCGTAGATCTGCAGCGTGATGTTGCGGTTGGGCGAGTAGGAGCTGGCGGGATCGGGATTGTCCAGCGCGGCGCGCAAGCCGACGCGCAGCTCCTGCGCCGCCGCGCTGCCTCCGCCGAGGGCCAATGTGAGGGCCGATGCGGCGAGGCAGGAGAGGATCGGCAGCGCGCGGTGTTTCATGCGCGGCAGCCCAACACGATCGCGACGGCACCGCAACATGGTGTCACGCGACGCCGGCGCTTTCCGCCAGCGCCAGCACCGCTTGCGGACTGGCGCCCGCCTCGCGCCAGGCGCGGATGGGGCGCGACCCGGCGCTCTTGCTCAGGCGCTGGCCATCGGGGCCGAGCAGCAGCGGGTGATGCGCGTAGAGCGGCTCCGGCCAGCCCATCAGCGCCTGCAGCAGACGATGCAGGTCGGTGCTCGGCCGCAGGTCCTCGCCGCGCGTCACCAGCGTCACGCCCTGCAGCGCGTCGTCATGCGTGACGCAGAGATGATAGGAGGCCGGCACGTCCTTGCGCGCCAGCACCACGTCGCCGAAGGCCGCCGGGTCGCAGCGCACCAGGCGCCCCGCGCCCGGCGCGACACCGGGGGTTTCGCGGCGCAGCGGCCCGCCGCTGGCCGGCATCGACCCGCCCAGCTCGCGGTAGAACAGCGGACCCGGCACCGCCTGGAGGGCACGCGCCATGTCGAGGCGCAGCGCGTGCGGCTCCCCAGCCCGCAGGCGCCGTGCCCGCTCCGCCGCCGGCAGGGCGCGGCAGGTTCCGGGATAGACCGGACCGTCCGGTCCCATCCGCGCCCCGCCCTGCGCCGTCACCGCGCGCGCGACGTCGGCGCGGGTGCAGAAGCACGGATACAGCAATCCCCGCCCCCGCAGCCCGTCCAGCACCGCGGCGTAGTCCGGCAGGTGGCGCGACTGCACGCGCACCGGCCCGTCCCAGCTGAGGCCGAGCCAGCGCAGATCCTCCTCGATGGCCGCGGTGAACTCCGGGCGGCAGCGCCCGAGGTCGATGTCCTCGATGCGCAACAGGAACCGCCCGCCCGCCACCCGCGCCCGCCGCCAGCCTTCGATGGCCGAGCGGACATGGCCCAGGTGCAGCAGCCCGGTGGGACTCGGGGCGAAGCGCGTGACCAAACCGCGATCCGCGCGTTCAGGGGCGGTGTTCTCCGCCTGCACCGTGGCTGCTCTCCCCCGACCCGCCCCCTGCCCTGCGCGGGCGGCCGGCCCCCTCCGTTAACCCAGGGTGCCGATCCGTGCGAGAGTGTCGCCCCGCCCGGGCGTCGGGCGGCGGAGCCTCCCGCGGCCCGGCCGGTGCCGTCCCGGTCCGGCGGGCCAGCGACCCGACCCCGCCGGCCGGTTGTCCCGACCGCTGCTCCACCGGACACCCTATTTACCGGGCGCCCACTCTGGGCACTCCCACACCGGGTGCACCACACCGGGCACCCCACACCGGGCACCCTCACCCTTCGGGCGCACCCCTCACCGGGCACCCGGCCCGCCGCGACCTCCCCAACCCACCTCCCGCAGGAGAGCCCCGATGAGCCCGATCCCACGACTCGAACCGGCCTCCGGCCGCAGGCCGCGGCAGCTGGTGGTGATCCTGCACGGCGTGGGCGCCAGCGGCGCGGACCTGATCGGCTTCGCGCCGCCGCTCGCCGAGGCGCTGCCGGACGCGCTGTTCCTGGCCCCGGACGCACCGAACCCCTTCGACGGTGCCCCCACCGGGCGGCAATGGTTCCCGCTGCGCGACTGGCGGCTCGCGGTGCTGGTGCCCGCCGTGCGCGCCGCCGCACCTGCCCTCACGGCCCAGTTGGAACAGCTGCTGCGCGAGAACGAGGTGGCGCCGGAGAACCTCGTCCTCGTGGGCTTCTCGCAGGGCGCGATGATGGCGCTGCACGTGGGCCTGCGCCTCGCGACTCCGCCGGCCGCCATCCTGGCCTATGCTGGGATGCTGCTCGACCCCGCCAGCCTGGTGACGGAGCTGCGCAAGCCGCCGGCACCGGTGCTGCTGGTGCACGGCGAGGACGACGGGATCGTGCCGGCCGACGCGTCGCGCCGCGCCTATACGGCCCTGTTCGCGCTGGGCGTGCCGGTGGAGTCGCGCTTCACGCCGGCGCTGGGCCACACCATCGACGTGGGCGGCATCATGGCCGGCGCCGACTTCCTGCGCCGCAAAGTGGGGGCCGGCGGGCATCCCGGCGGCGAGGTTGCACCGCCGGCGGGGGCGCTTCGATGAAGCCTGCGTGACGTCACGCTGTTGCGTGGTTGCGGCCGTGTGGGAAGGGTGGCACACCCTCGCTCACACGATCGGACGGCGCCACTTCATCTGGGGCCTCTCTGTCCGAACAGGCCCCAGTTCTGGTGGCCCCGCTCCGGCAAACGGGACGGGAGCCTCACTTGCCTGACGGCGGTCACAGTTTCCCTGCACTGGTGCTGAACGCGGACTTCCGTCCGCTGTCGTATTATCCGCTCTCGCTGTGGTCCTGGCAGGACGCGGTGAAGGCGGTGTTCCTCGACCGCGTCTCGGTGCTCAACGAGTACGAGCACGAGGTGCGATCCCCCACCCATACCATGCGGCTGCCCAGCGTCATCGCGCTGCGGGAATACATCCCCTCGGCCCGGCGACCGGCCTTCACGCGGTTCAACGTGTTCCTGCGCGACCACTTTTCCTGCCAGTACTGCATGGCCGGGCTGCCGACGCCGGAACTCACCTTCGACCACGTCATCCCGCGCTCGCGCGGCGGCCGCACCACCTGGGACAACGTCGTCACCGCCTGCGGCCCCTGCAACCTGCGCAAGGGTTCCAAGATGCCGCGCGAATGCCAGATGATCCCGCGCGTGGTGCCGCGCCAGCCGACCTCGTGGGAGCTGCAGGACAACGGCCGGGCCTTTCCGCCGAACTACCTGCACGAGAGCTGGCGCGACTACCTCTACTGGGACAGCGAACTGGAAAGCTGAACCGCCCTGGATCCCGTCACACGTCTTTTCATCGCGATGGCGCAGTGGTGGCGCCATCCGCCCGACCGCGCCCGGCTCATCACCATCGCCGTGGCGATCGTGGCGTCGCTCGTCCTGGTGGGGATCGAGCGCACGGTGGGCTGGCCCAGCTGGCTGCACACCGAGCCGGTGCCGATCCGCCGCGCCCCGTGAACGCCGCGCCGCCATAGCCCTTCGTCCTGAAGTCCCAGCCTGAGCGGGCGGGCCTGAACCGCTGAGGCTGAACCGATGGGGCTAACCGATGGGCCCGGACTTTCGGCCCGGTAGCGGCGCTGGCATCCTCGGCCGCATGAGACTCCGTCCTGCCGCGCTGCTCGGCCTTCTGATGCTTGCGGCCTGTGCCCAGCCGGGCACGCCGCCTCCCGCCACAGCATCCGGAGCGGCGACGGAGGCTTCCACCGCGGACGACGCCATGCCGGCGACCCTGGGCAGCTTCACGCGCTTCCGCCTGGACACGGCCGCGCAGCAGGTCGCGCCGGACGACGTGCTCGGCAGGGCCGGCATTGCCATGGCCTTCTACCGCCAGGACACGAGCAACATCTTCGGCATCCTGATGCTGGACCCGCCTTCGGCGCCCCCGCTGCCCGACGGCGTCACCGCCCCCGACCTGCTGTTCCGCAAGGAGGGGATGTGGCGTGCGGTCCCCAGGCGGCCGAACATGCACCCGCTGACGCAGTTCGACGTCAACGACGCGCCATCGAAGCTCAGGCTGAGCTGTTTCGGCTTCATACAGCAGGAGCCCGTGCTGCTGCTTCAGGTCGCCACCTGCCTCACCGCGATGGAGGGGCGGATGGTGGTGCTCTCGATGGGAATGCCCGTGATCCCCGATGCGGAGCCGCGCGCCGCGGCGCAGGCGCTGACCAGCCGTGCGGTGATCCTGCTCACGGCGCTGCGGGAAAACCTGCAGCGGGACCCGCGGGTCGGGCTGCCCAACGGGCCGGCAGCGGGTCGCCCGCCGATCGCGCCAGCATCCGGCAGGCCGCCCCTGCGCACCTGACCGGCGGCATGCGCAACCTGGCGTCCGCCAGGGCAGGCCGTTCCCGCATGGTCGGGGAGCATGGCGGGTCAGGCCGGCTCAGCCCCCCTCCGTCCGCCGTGGAAACCCGCCCCACACGCAACCGCGACCGGGTGAACCGCCTCCGCGGCCTTTCCCCGCCGCCGCCGGGGCGGCATCTTGCGGCCATGAAGTTCGTCCCCCTTGCCGGCCTCGCCGCGGCCGCCTCGCTCGCCGCCTGCGCCACGCCGCCGGCAACCCCCGCCCAGGTTTCCGCCATCCTCGCCGAGGCCCAGCCGGTTTCCGTCACCACCGGCCCATCACCCCGCGGCACCCGTTCCGTCAGCCAGGGGCCGGGCGCCTTCGAGGCCTATGCCCCGCCCGACGGGCTGCCGGCGGTGCTGGCCGGCCTCGTGCGCGTCCGCCCGACCTCGGCCGTGACCGGCGGCCCGGCCGGGGGCGGCCCGATCGGGGGCGGCCCTGCTGGCAGCGCGGCGACGGCGCGCGGCGGCCAGTCCGGCTACTACGTGGACGGCGGCGACACCCTGGCCTTCGTGCTGCTGGAGCCGGTGGTGCGATTCCACCGCCGCCCCGGCGCGCCCCAGGCCAATGCACGGCGCGACAGCTACCTGGCCGCCACGCGGGCGCAGCCGGGCACGCGAATCCTCAGCCGCTTCGAGGCGGCCGACCCGCAGCAGGGCCTGGCGTTGGCCTGCTACGACTACCTCGACGCCTCGCCCGAGCCGCTGCAGATCGTGATCTGCGCCGCGGCAGTGGAACGGCGCATGGTCACGCTGCGCCTCAACGTCGTCGCCCCGCCCGAGGCCGGCCGCACCGATGCGCGCAACCTCATGGCCGGGCGCGCGGTGCGGATGACGCTGGCGCTGGGCGAGTCCCTGCGTAGCCCCTCCGGCAGTCCCTCGGGCGACCCCGCCGTGTCGCGCGCCGCCGCGCCGTAGCGCCCGCGTCCAGGCGGCAGGGCGGCGGCGGTCGGCTCACACGCCCCGGCGGCCCTGCTGCACCGACCAGCGCAGCGCCAGCCCCCCGACCACGGCGGCGTAGACGAAGTTCATCTGCGCCATCGAGACCGGCAGGCCCGGGATCAGGAAGGACGGCGCGTCGCAGGGCTTGTCGGGCTTGGCCGACATGGCCTTGAGCATGTCGTCCACGCTCAGTCCCAGCGTCGCGGTGGGCGCCTGGCAGGAAGGCAGCGGCGAGGGCCACCAGCCCTGCTCCACGCCGATATGCAGCGCCGCGATCCCGGCCGAAACCAGCACCGCCAGACCCGCCAGCGACAGCAGCCAGCGCCCGCGCGTCAGCGCGGCCAGCACCGCCAGCGCCGCCGCCACCCAGTAGGGCCAGCGCTGCCACAGGCACAGCGCGCAGGGTGCCAGCCCCACGAAGCGCTCGGTGCCCAGGGCAAACAGGGGTGCGACGGCGGCCAGCACGGCGATGGTGAGGGCGGGTACACGGTTCATGGGCGCGGAAGCTGCGTCGGCTCCGGCACCTCCGCAAGCCCGCCGGCGCGGGTTCCTGCCGCGCGCCGTACCCGGTTCCGCTGCCGCAGATCGCCTGGGGCGCTGGCTGCGGGCCGGTCGTCCCGGCCGCATGCGACCCGGCCCACACTCCTGAGCCACGCGCGACCGGCCCACGGTCCGCATGCCCCGCCGCGAGGCCGCATGCCGCGACCCCGGATGCCGCAGCCCGGCGCCCGGGTCACAGCAGCCGGCCGGCGCCACTTCAGACGGCCGCCTGACGACGCGGCCGCCGTCGGAACATGCCGCCCAGCAGCGCGCGCAGCAGCGTCAGCAGCGCTTCGGCCAGCAGCACCCCCAGCAGCAGCCCCACCAACCCGTAGGTCGCCGCTGCCGTGCCGAGGATCAGCGAGGGCTCGTGCGTCGCCACCGCGGTCCGCAGCACCGCGCGCTTGTCGCCCTGCCCGTCGCTCAGCGCGTCCCACAGGGCATCCACCGGGCGCAGCAGCGCCGGCGTTTGTTGGAGCCGCTCGTAGGTCCCTCGCATCCGCCCTTCGCGCTCCACCGACAGGGCGAGGCCCTGGGCGTTGGAGGGCTCGCGCGGCCGCAGCGCCTCGATCACCGTCTGGTCGCCCGTGTCGGGCAGCTCGTAGTACTGGCGGGCCAGCGCCTTGCGCGCCTCGATGTCGCGCCGCCCGTCCTCGGCGATCTGCAGCAGCGCCGCGGTGTAGCTGCCGCTCAGCGCCGGCAGCTGCATCGCCGCGACGGCCAGCGCCAGCGCCAGCGCCAGGCGGACGAAATCCCCCAGCCAACGTCCGATGAACCCCATCAACCCCTCCGCTGCCGCCCCGTGTGCCCAGGCTGACGGTTCCGCCGCCCGGGCGCCCTCCGGTTCCCCTGTTCCGCGGCCGGTGCGCGGCGGCCAAGCCGGGCCGCGCCGCCGCGCACCGGCGCGGAAACCTGTCCTGGGAAGCCCCGCGACGGGCCGGAGGTTTCCGCGCCTCGGCCGGATGCGCCGCCACCCCGCCCGATCGGGCCCACCCGGCGGCCCAGCCGACGGAGTATCCGGCCCGGCCGACAGTTCTGTTTCCGGCGGCTCTGGACCGTGGCCGCGGGGACGGGTAATTCCTGCCCCGCACGCGGCGGATGCCCCCGTGGCGGAATGGTAGACGCAGCCGACTCAAAATCGGCAGCCTCGAAAGGGTGTGGGGGTTCAAGTCCCTCCGGGGGCACCAGCGCGCGAACGGCGCGCCGCGACGCCACCTGTGGCCCGGCCCGACGGGATGTTTCCGCGGGCGCGATGCGGCAGCCGTGCAACAGGCCGGACCGCCGATGCTCTGGACACCCGGGGCCTTTCCGGTCCATCACCCGCCCCCTGATCCGGCCGGTTCCCGCGGGCACCGGGGCCGACCCACGCCTTCTTCCCAGGAGCCTCCCATGGCCTCGGCCTTCGAGCGTATCGCCGACATCATCGCCGCCAATTCCGAGGTGCCGCGCGACAAGATCACGCCCGACAGCCACGTGATCGAGGACCTCGGCATCGACAGCCTCGACTTCCTCGACATCGTCTTCGCCATCGACAAGGAATTCGGCATCAAGGTGCCGGTCGAGAAGTGGACGCAGGAGGTCAATGCCGGTGAGGCTCCGGCCGACCATTACTTCGTGATGAAGAACCTCGCCGCCCGCGTCGAGGAGCTCGCGGCCGCCAAGGGCGCCTGAACCACCACCCGAGCAGGACGGCAGGAACGGAACCGGCGTGCGCCTCGAATACTTCACCATGATCGACCGCATCCTCGCCTTTGACGGCGAGACGATCACGGCCGAAAGCACCGTGCCCGACCAGTCGCCGGTCTTCGAAGGGCACTTCCCCGGGCACCCGCTGGTGCCCGGCGTGCTGCTGGTGGAAACCATGGCGCAGGCCTCGGGCTGGCTGCTGCTGGCGCGCAACGCGCTCGCCGCCATGCCCTTCCTGACCTCGGTGAAGGAAGCGAAGTTCCGCCACTTCGTGGGGCCGGGCGCGCCGCTCACCATCACCGCCCGCATCAGCCATGACGGCTCCGGCTACGCCGTGACGGCGGCGCGCATCGAGAGCGCGGGCAAGCGCCTCTGCGACGCCGAGATCATGCTGCGCATCATGCCCTTCCCCGCCCCGGAGCTGGAGGCCGCGATGCGCGAGCGCGCCGCCGCCATCGGCCTCGATGCCTTCGGAGTGTCCGTCTGATGGCCACCGCCACCAACCGGGACGTGGTGATCACCGGCATCGGCCTGGTGACCTCGCTGGGCGAGGGCCGCGACGCCCACTGGGACACGCTGCGCGCGCCCGGCCGCCACGCGGTGGTCGACGAGACGGGCTTCGCCCCCTGGCCGGTGCATCCCCTGCCCGCGCTCGACCTCGACCGGCAGATCCCCAAGCGCGGCGACCAGCGGCAGATGGAGCCCTGGCAGCGGCTGAACACCTACGCCGCCGGGCTGGCCCTCGACGATGCCGGCGCGCGCGACCTCGTGGCTGACATGCACCTGATGGTGGCGGCCGGCGGCGGCGAGCGCGACCTGCCACTGGATGAGCAGGTGACCGCCGCGCTCGCCGAGGCAGACGGCGCCGAGGCCGCCGGAAACGGCGCCCGCCTGAACGAGATGCTGGCCACCGGCCTGCGCCCGACGCTGTTCCTGGCGCAGCTGAGCAACCTCGTCGCCGGCAACATCTCCATCGTCCACGGCGTCACCGGCTCGTCGCGCACCTTCATGGGCGAGGAATCCGCCGCCGCCGACGCGCTGCGCATCGCCCGCGCCCGCATTGCCGAGGGCCGGGGCGAGATCGCCCTGGTGGGCGGCGGCTTCGTGGGCAGCCGCTGGGACATGCTGGTGCTGTTCCGCGGCGGCGACGGCCTTTGGGAAGGCCCCTTCCAGCCTCTCTCGGGTCGTGGCGAGGGCGGCATGGTGCTGGGCGGCATGTCCGCCTACCTCGTGCTGGAAGCGGCCGAGCACGCCCGGGCCCGTGGCGCCCGCGTCCTGGCCCGTCTCGACGCGGTGGCCACCGACGCCACCCACCGCACCGCGCCCGGCGAGAGCGCCACGGCGGCCGAGGCCCTGCTCGCCCGCGTCGGCGGCCCGGCGCCGGCGGTGATCTCCGGCACGCCCGGCACCCCCTCCGCCTGGGCCGAGGAGGAGCGCTTCCTCCAAACGCTGGGCGGTGCCGCCATCCGCCGCAGCGGCAGCCTGCTGGGCCACGGGGTCGAGGCCAGCTTCCCCGTCAACGTCGCGCTGGCGGCGCTCGCCCTGTCGCGCGGCGGCTTCTATCCCGCCATGGACCCGGCCGACGCGGGCGAGGCCGCTGCGCCCGACCGCATCCTCGTCACCGGCTTCGGCCAGTGGCGCGGCGAGGCGCTCGCCTCCATTTCGCGTCCCGATACGGCGCGCCCGGACACGGAGAGCCCCGCGTGAAGGACCATCTCGGCCGCCCGCTCGTCGCCGTCACCGGCCTCGGCGCCGTCACGCCGCTAGGCTTCGGACTCGATGAGACCTGGCCGGCGCTGCTGGCCGGCCGTTCCGGCATCCGCCGCATCACGCGCTTCCCGACCGAGCACCTGCGCACCACCATCGCAGGCACCGTGGACCTGCCGGAGGAAGCCACCGGCGAGCCGCTGACCAGCCCCCGCCGCGTCGAGCGCATCGCCACGCTGGCGATCGAGGAAGCCCTGGGCATGTCCGGCCTCGGTCAGCTGGGTTCCTTCCCCGGTCCGCTCTTCGTCGGCATGCCGCCGGTTGAGGTCGAGTGGCCCGACCGCCTGTCGCTGGCCCGCGCGGCGCTCGCGCGCGGCGAGGAGCCCACCTACCGCGCCATGACCGCCGCCGCCGCCGGCCGCCACGACATCCACGACACGGTGCTGGGCTTCGGCATCGGCGAGCGCCTGAGTGCCCGCTTCGGCACGCGCGGCGCGCCGGTCAGCATCACCACCGCCTGCGCCACCGGCGCGTCCTCGATCCAGCTGGCGGTCGAGGCGATCCAGCGTGGCGAATGCACCGCCGCCATCGCGCTGGGCGCCGACGGCACGGTGCAGCCGGAATCGCTGATCCGCTTCTCGCTGCTCTCGGCGCTGTCCACCCGCAACGACGAGCCGGAGCGCGCTTCCCGCCCCTTCGAAAAGCACCGCGCGGGCTTCGTGATGAGCGAGGGCGCTGCGGCCCTGATCCTGGAAGACTACGACAGCGCGATCGCGCGCGGCGCCAAGGTCCTGGCCATCGTGTCGGGCTGCGGCGAGCGTGCCGACAGCTTCCACCGCACCCGCTCCAACCCCGACGGCAACGCGGTGATCGGCGCCATGCGGGTCGCGCTGTCGGATGCGGGCTTGCGGCCGGAAGACATCTCCTACGTCAACGCGCACGGCACCGGCACGCCCGAGAACGACAAGATGGAGAACTTCGGCATGCGCGCCGTGTTCGGCGACAACGCGCCGCCGATCTCGTCCAACAAGTCGATGATCGGCCATACGCTCTCCGCCGCGGGCGCGCTGGAAGCAGTGTTCTCGATCCTGACGATCCGCGACGGCCGCATGCCGCCCACGATCAACTACGACGAGCCCGATCCCAGCATCACCCTCGACGTGGTGCCCAACACCGCGCGCGACGCCACGGTGCGGCACGTGCTGAGCAATTCCTTCGGCTTCGGCGGCCAGAACACCTGCCTCGTGCTCTCGGCGGAGCCGCGCTGATGCGCGCCCCGGCCGCGGATCGCGGCCATCGCGAAGCACTCAGGATCAGCCTCGTGCCTGCCGGCACGGGCGCGGTTCGCGCCGACGCGGCCGCCCTGCCCCCTTTCCTTCCCGTCCGGGCCCTGCCGCCCGTGACCCGGAGCTGAACCGTTATGCGTGCCCTCCGCCTCCACGGCGACCGTGACCTCCGCATCGACGACATCGCCCCGCCCCCGCCGCCGGGTCCTGGCGAGGTGCAGATCCGTCCGCTGGCGGTGGCGCTGAACCACATCGACGTCTGGGGCTGGCGCGGCATGGCCTTCGCCAAGCGCAACCTGCCGCTGGTCACCGGCGCCGAGGCCGTGGCCGAGGTGGTCGCCACCGGCGAGGGCGTGTCGAGCTGGAAGCGCGGCGACCGCGTGGCTCCCTACGGCGCCATGACCTGCGGCCACTGCCGCGCCTGCCGCGAAGGCCGCGACAACCTGTGCGAGAACGTCGGCGGCGTGATGGGCTTTCATCTCGACGGCTTCGCGCAGGAACTGGTGAACATCCCCGCCCGCCTGCTGATCGCGGTGCCGGAGAACGTGGCGACGAACGACGCCGCCTGCGCCACCATCACCTTCTCCACCGTCGAGCACATGCTGTTCGACAACGCCCGGCTTGAGCCCGGCGAGACCATCCTGATCCAGGCCGCGGGCTCGGGCATCGGCACCGTCGCGATCAAGGAAGCCAAGGCGCTCGGCTGCACCGTGATCGCCACCGCCGGCGACGACGAGAAGTGCGAGAAGGCCCGCGCGCTGGGTGCCGATCACGTCGTCAACTACAACACCCAGAACTTCCCCACCGTGGCGCGCCGCATCACGGGCAAGCGCGGCGTGGACGTGGTGTTCGAGCATGTCGGCGCCTCCACCTGGGCGGGCTCGCTGCTCAGCCTCAAGATGGGCGGGCGGCTGGTCACCTGCGGCTCCACCTCGGGTGTGTCGGCCGAAACCAACCTGATGATGATCTTCCAGCGCCAGCTGCGGATCATCGGCTCCTTCGGCGCCTCCATGCGCAACGTGGCCGATGGCTTGGCCAAGATGGCGAACGGCATGACGCCGGTGCTCGACACCGTGATCCCGCTGGAGCGTTTCACCGAGGGGCTGGACCGCCTCGAGAGCCGCCGGGTCTTCGGCAAGATCGTGGTCACGCTCTGACACCGGAGCTTCGCTACCGCTGGCGCAAGGCGCAGCTCCGCGCGCTGCAATGGCGCGACCGGGGCGTGGCCGTGCTGGTGCGCGGGCTGTTCGCCGCCATGCGCGCGCTGGGTCCTGACCGCGCCCCGCGCCTGGGCAGCGCCGTGTGCCGCCGCCTGGGTCCGCGCACCAAGGCGCACCGCATCGCGCTCGGCAACATCCGCGCCGCCTTTCCGGACCAGCCCGCCGAGTGGCACGACCGCGTTGCGGACGAGGCCTGGGACAATCTCGGCCGCACCGCCTGCGAGTACGTGCATCTCGGCCATATCTGGGACCTGACCGAGGAACGCCGCCCCGGCGGCCGGGTCGAGATCGACGACGCGACCTTCGCGCGCTTCAAGGCGCTGCGGGAACACGAGGGCCCGGTGCTGGTCTTCGCCGCCCATCTCGCGAACTGGGAACTGCCGGCCGTAGCCGCCCGCAAGCACGGGCTGAAAACGGCGGTGCTCTACCGCACCCCCAACAACCGGCCGGTGGCGGACCTCATCCGCGACCTGCGCCGCGACCTGATGGGCGAGATGGTGCCCGCCGGCCTCACCGCGCCGACGCGCCTCGCCAAGGCGCTGCAGGAAGGCACCGTCACCGCCATGCTGGTGGACCAGCGCTTCGGCCGCGGCCCGGAGGTCGAATTCCTCGGCCGACCCGCCGCCGCCAACCCGCTGCTGGCCAACCTCGCGCGGCGCTTCGACTGCCCGGTGCACGGCGCCCGCGCCATCCGCCTGCCCGGCGGCCGCTTCCGCGTCGAGCTGACCGAGGCGATCCCCATGCCGCGTGACGAGGCGGGCCAGGTCAGCGTCGACGCCGCCACGCAGCGCATCAACGACGTGATCGCCGGCTGGATCCGCGAGTACCCGGGCCAGTGGCTCTGGATGCACCGCCGCTGGCGCTGAGGCGCCGCCGCGCCCAGGGCCCGGAGGCGATCCGGGCCGCCTGACAGGTTGTGCCCGCCGCTGCGCGGAGCGATCGGCCGGCACACCTTCCGCGCAACGGCCTCGCGGCGGCTTCCGCCCCCCAGCTTCGTCCCGCTTCCCGGCGGACGCTCAGGTCCGAGCGCTAACCTCCTGTTCATGCCGGGAGTTCAGCCAGGGCTCCTGAACTCGGCAGCAACTTCTCGCAGAACGTTCCAAAATACCTGCATCCAGCAGTTGTTTACACGTTTTTTTCATACAACTCACAGTTTCTGGAAAAATCCCGCATATTGAGACAATTGGCTGCTCCTTCTTTGGGGGAGCGGCACAATGTTGACCGGGAGCCTGTCCATCATCGTCGCGGTGCTCGCCGCCGCGGCCTGGCTGCTGTTGTCGCTCGTCACCACCGCCAGCACTTTCCTGTACCACCACCGTGTCCGGAACCCGCTGGCACCTGCCCCGGGGCGCCCGCGAGTGGCGCTGCTGGTGGCGATCAAGGGGGTGGGCGCCGGAACGGAAGCCTTCCTCGAGGCCCTGGCGCGGCAGCAGGATGTGGACCACCGCCTCGTCTTCGCGGTGGAATCCGCGGCTGACCCGGTCTGCGCCGTGCTGGACCGCTTCATCGCCCGCAGCCCCGTTCCGGCCATGCGCGTCGAGGCCGGGCTGGCGCAGGGGCGCGGGCAGAAGGTCCACAACCTCCTCGCGGCTCTCGAGACCCTGACGCCGCGCGACGAGATCATCGCCTTCACCGATGCCGACACCCTGCCCCCGCCGGACTGGTTGGCGCAGCTGGTCCGCCCGCTTGCGCTGCGCCGGGCCGATGTCAGCAACGGCTATATCTGGACCATTCCGACCGACGGGCAGATCGGCAGCCGCCTCGCGGCGCTGCTGTCGGTCGCGGTCGCCACCACGCCGCGTTTCCACAGCTGGAACCTGTGCTCCGGCGCCGCCATGGCGCTGCGCCACGAGGCGCTGGAGCGCATGGACCTGCGCGCCGCCTGGAGCAACACGCTGTCGGATGACCTGGCACTCAGCGTCGCCGCGCGCCGCGCCGGGTTGCGTGTCCACCCGACCCACCGCGTCCTGGCGCCGAGCCCGGTGTCGCACGGCCTCGGCAGCCTCACCGCCTATGCCCGCCGGCAATACCTCATCCTGCGGCTCTACGCCCCGGGCTACTGGCTGACCGCCCTGGCCGCGCTGCTGCCGCCGGTGCTGCTGGCGCTGCTGACCCTGCCGCTGCGCCACGTCGCCTGGCCGCTGCTGCTGCTGGTGCCTGCCACCGCGATGCTGCTGCAGCAGCTCCGTCAAACGCTGCGCATCCGCATCGCCGAGCAACTGCTGCCGCCCGAGCAGGCGGCGCGCAGCCGCGCCACCATGCGACGCGACCGCTGGCTCCTGCCGCTGCTCCCCGCGGTCAATCTCGCGCTGCTGCTGTCCACCGCCTTTGGCCGGCGGATCAGCTGGTCGGGCATCCAGTACCGCGTCCACGGGGCGGAGCGGATGGAGGTGCTGTGGCGTGCCGCGGCAGGTTCAGCGCCGGCGCCGTCCGGCGTCGTCCAGCACGGCAAGGCTCGCGCGTTCCCGCAGCGCCGTCCGCAGCGCCTCGCGCCGGTCGCGTAGCTGCTCCACGGCGCGCTCCGCCGCCCTGGCCTCCGCCAGCGCCTGCCGGGCGGTCTCGGCCAGCGCCGCCGCGCCCGCCGCCTGCTGCTGCGCCGTAGCCCGCTGCCGCAGCGCCAGCGGCAGCCAGCGGGCGTAGTCGGCCGCCTGCGCGACGTTGGCCTGCCCGACAGCGGCGTGCCCGGTGACGGCATGGCCGACAACGGCATCTCCGCTGCCGGCGCTCCCGGTTCCGGCAACCGCGGTGCCGGCTATCCCGGCACCGGTATTCCCGGCCCGGGCCTCGCGTGGCAGGGCTTCCGCCGCCTCGGCCGCGCGGGCTTCCGCCACGTCCTGCGCCGCCAGGCGCTCGCCCAGGGCGCGGCGGGCCGCTTCCACCTCCATCCCGCGCAGCCGCGCCAGCACCGCCAGCGGGTCGCGGGCGCCCCTGCGGCTCACGCCGCCTCCAGCGCGATGGCGAGCTGCCGGAAGGCCTCCGCCACACCCTCGCGCTCGTCCTTGCGTTGCGTCAGCACGGCCTCGATGCGCGGCGCCAGCCGCACCGCCTCGTCCACCGCCGGGTCCGTTCCCGCGCGATAGGCGCCCAGCCGCACTAGGTCCGCCATGTCGCGAAACAGCGCCAGGATCCGCCGCGCCCGCAGCAGGATCGGCCGCTCCTCGGGCAGGAGGCAGCCCGGCGAGGTCCGCGACAGCGACCGCAACACGTCCACCGCCGGGTAGCGCCCGCCCTCGCCGATCGCGCGGTCCAGCACGACGTGGCCGTCCAGGATGCCGCGCACCGCGTCGGCCACCGGCTCGTCATGGTCGTCGCCTTCCACCAGCACGGTGAACAGCCCGGTGATCGCGCCGCCGCCTGCCCCTTCCGCCGCGGTGCCGGCGCGCTCCAGCAGACGCGGCAGCTCGGCGAAGACGGAGGGCGGGTAGCCCTTGGTGGTGGGCGGCTCGCCGGCCGCGAGGCCGATCTCGCGCAGCGCCATGGCGAAGCGGGTCACGCTGTCCATCAGCAGCAGCACCTGCTGCCCCTCGTCGCGGAAATGCTCGGCCACCGTCATCGCGGCCAGCGCGGCGTCGCGGCGCATCAGCGGCGAGGCGTCGGAGGTCGCGCAGACCACCACCGCCCGGCGCAACCCTTCCGGTCCCAGGTCGTCCTCGATGAACTCCCGCAGCTCGCGCCCGCGCTCGCCCACCAGGCAGATCACCGTGACCTCGGTGTCGGCCCCGCGCGCCAGCATGGACATCAGCGTGGACTTGCCCACGCCCGACGCCGCGAAGAGGCCCAGGCGCTGCCCGCGCCGGCAGGTGGCGAAGATGTCCAGTGCCCGCACGCCCAGGTCCAGCCGCGGCCCCAGCCGGGCACGCTGCCCGGCCTGTGGCGGGGCCGCCCGGATGGCGCGGGCGCGGGGCCCGTCCCGCAGCGGCCCGAGCCCGTCCATCGGCCGCCCCGTCGGATCGATGACCCGGCCGAGCCAGGAGCGGTCCGGCGACAGAGTCGCGGCATCCAGCACGCGAACCGGCTGCCCCGGGGCGATTCCCTGCGCCGCGCCGTGCAGCGAGGCCAGCAGACGGCCTCCGGAGGCCCCTACAATCTCTGCGCGAGACGATTCCGGTTCCTGAGACACCACCAAGAGGCGGTGACCGACCGGTGGGGGCGGATGCAGCCCCGCGACCTCGACGCCGGTCCCGACCACGGATGCGACCCGGCCCATGCAGACAGTCAGCTGTACTTTATCGATTTTCTCTGCAGCCTGGTTAACCGATCCTGCGAGTTCAACGAGATCGTTCATCTCTTTTTTGCGATCCGTCCAAGTTCTTAATATGCTTCATCTCCAAAATGACTCTTTTAAGTTTCCGAAAGGTGAGGCCTTATGCACGCATAGAGTGTGGGAAGCAGAAAAATGCGCGTTCTTCTGGTTGAAGATGACCTGACCACCGCCCGCGGCATCACGCTGATGCTGAAGTCGGCGACCATGATCGTGGACGCCGCCGACACGGGCGAGGAAGCCCTGGAGCTGGCCAAGCTCTACGACTACGACATCATCATTCAGGACCTGATGCTGCCGGACATGGAGGGCTACGAGGTGGTCCGCCGCCTCCGCGCCGCTCGGATCGACACCCCGGTGCTGATCCTGTCGGGCCTGTCGCGGCCGCAGGCCAAGGTGAAGGGCTTCGGCATGGGCGCCGACGACTTCATCGTGAAGCCCTTTGACCAGAGCGAGCTGATCGCCCGC
>NZ_JBHLUN010000008.1:181517-476223 GCF_042433915.1 Roseomonas elaeocarpi
GCGGATCGACACCCCGGTGCTGATCCTGTCGGGCCTGTCGCGGCCGCAGGCCAAGGTGAAGGGCTTCGGCATGGGCGCCGACGACTTCATCGTGAAGCCCTTTGACCAGAGCGAGCTGATCGCCCGCATCCACGCCATCGTGCGGCGCGCCAAGGGCTTCTCGCAGCCCACGCTGCAGATCGGCGACCTCACCCTCGACCTCAACGCCCGCGAGGTCAGCGTCAACGGCCGCCTGGTGCACCTGACCGGCAAGGAATACGCGACGCTGGAGCTGCTGACCCTGCGCCGGGGGGCGGTGCTGACCAAGGAAGCCTTCCTGAACCACCTGTACGGCGGCATGGACGAGCCCGAGGTGAAGATCATCGACGTGTTCATCTGCAAGCTGCGCAAGAAGCTGTCCCAGGCCGGCGCCGCCGACCTGATCGGCACCGTCTGGGGCCGCGGCTACGTCATGCGCGACCCGGCCCAGGCCGCACCCCGCGCGATGCCCGCGGCCGGTCGCGTCGCCGCCTGATCCAACCGCTGCCGCGCAGGCCCCGGGCGCAAATCCGGGGCGAGCGCCCGGCGGGCAGGCCATTCAGCCCGCCGCACCCTGCCGGCCGCGCAGCACGTGCGGCCCACGCTCACCGGTCACCGGCACCAGCCGCTCGGTGATGCCCAGCACGGTTTCGGCACCGCCCAGGTAGAGCACGCCGTCGGGCAGCAGCCGGTCGGCCAGCGCTTCCAGCACGCGCCGCTTGGTGGGCGCGTCGAAGTAGATCAGCACGTTGCGGCAGAAGATCACGTCGAAGCTGCCGCGCCCGGCATGGTTGTCCAGCAGGTTGCCCTGCTCGAAGCGCACCATCGCCCGCAGCGCCGGCGATATCTGCCAGCGCGTGCCGTCCTGGCGGAAGTGCTTCACCAGCATCTGAATCGGCAAGCCGCGCTGCACCTCGAACTGGGTGAAGACGCCTTCCTGCGCCCGCGCCACCACCTCGCGGCTCAGGTCGGTGCCCAGGATCTCCGCCGGGCGCCCGCCCAGCTGCGCCGCGAGGTCGCTCAGGATCATCGCCACCGAGTAGGCCTCCTGCCCGGTGGAACAGGCGGCCGACCAGATGCGCAGCCGCTGCCCGGGCGACCGCGCGGCGGCCAGCTTCGGCAACACGCCGCGCAGATGGTCGAAAGGCTTGCCGTCGCGGAAGAAGGAGGACTCGTTGGTGGTCAGCGCCTCGGTCACGGCGCGCGCCAGCGGCTCCGCCCCCACGCCCTGCAGCTTCGCCGCCAGCGCGTCGAGCCCGCTCAGCCGGTTCTCCCGCAGGATGCCCGACAGGCGGGTGTCGAGCATGTAGCCCTTGTCCTCGCCCAGCACGATGCCGGAGCGCGCGCGCACCAGCGTGGCAATGGTGTTGAAGGCAGCGGGGCTCATGCCCGTGCTCCGGCCAAGGTGGCCTCGCGGCTCCACGCCTGCTGGCCGATCCGCTCCGCCAGGGCCTCAGGCGGCAGCAAGGCTTCCGCCAGCCCCGCGCGCGCGACCGCCCCCGGCATCCCCCAGACCACGGAGGACGCCTCGTCCTGCGCCAGCACGGTGCCGCCCGCCGCCGCCACGGCCCGGCATCCCGCCAGCCCGTCCGAGCCCATGCCCGTCAGGATCGCGGCCAGCACGCCGCCGCCGCAGCAGCGCACCAGGCTTTCCAGCATCGGATCCACGGCGGGGCGGCAGAAGTTCACCGGCGGGTCCTCGGTCAGCCGGGCCACCAGCCCTTCCGCGCCACGCTCGACGACGAGGTGCCGGTCGCCCGGCGCCAGGTAAAGACGGCCGGGCAGCAGGCGCTCGCGATCCACCGCCTCCGCCACCGGCAAGACGCCCAGCCGGCCGAGATGGTCCGCCAGCATCGCCGTGAAGCCCGCCGGCATGTGCTGCACCACCACCACCGGCACCGGCGGCACCGGGCGCAGCGCCCGCACCAGCGCAGCCAGCGCCTGCGGCCCGCCAGTGGAACAGCCGATCGCCAGCACCTGCGCCGCACCGCGTCCCGCCGCCCGGACCGGCCGCGGCGCGGCAACCGCTGGCATCGCCGGGGCGCCCGTCGTCCGGCCGCGACGCATCCGCCCCCAGCCCTTCACCTTGGCCAAGAGCTCGGCCCGGAACACCGGGTCGTTGATCCCGCCCGCCGCCGCGCTGGGCTTGGGCACGTAGTCGGAGGCGCCGGCGCGCAGCGCCGCCATGGTCACCGCCGCGCCGCGCTGCGTCAGCGCCGAGGCCACGATCACCTGCGGCCGCGGCTCGGTGCGCAGCAGCAGCGGCAGCACCGTCATGCCATCCATCACCGGCATCTCGAGGTCGAGTAGAACCACCTCCGGCCGTTCCTCTGGCGCCATCGCCGCCACCGCGCTCAGCGCCGCGCGGCCGTCGCCGGCGCGCGCCACGACGCGCACGGCCGGGTCGGCCTCCAGCACACGGGTAAAGGCGGCGCGCGCGGCCAGGCTGTCGTCGCACAGCATCACCCGGACGGGCGCCGCGGCACCGGCGGGGTCGTTTCCTGCGATGCTGCTCATGCGCCGGCGCCGAGGCCCAGCGCCGCCAGCTTGTCCGCCAGGATCGCCTCGTCGAAAGGCTTCATGATGTATTCCTGCGCCCCCGCTTCCAGCGCCACCACGATGCGCTCCATCGCGGCCTCGGTAGTGCAGAGCATCACCAGCGGTTCGGCCGCGCCCCATTCCGCCCGCAGCGCGCGCAGGCAGCTGAGCCCGTCCATCACCGGCATGTTCCAGTCGAGCAGCACGAGGTCCGGCAGCGCGGCGCGGCAGGCCGCCACCGCCTCGGCGCCGTCCTCCGCCTCGCGCACGGCGAAGCCCTGCGCTTCCAGCATCCGCCGCGCGGCCTTGCGCACGACGCGGCTGTCATCCACCACCAGGCACTCGGGCACCGCGCGAACTCCCTCAGCCGATCGCGAGGACGCGCTCGACATCGAGCAGGATCAGCAGACTGCCCTCGCTGCCCGGCACGTCGCGGCACACGCCGCGCGACACGTCGCGCCAGGCGGCATCCAGCGTCGCGGGATTGGCGACCACGGTGTTGAGCGACAGCGCCACGACGTCGCCCACCACGTCCACCAGCAGCGCGTAGAGCTCGTTCTGATGCTCCACCACCACCGACATCGCGGGGGCCGCGCCGGCCTCCCGGTCCGGCAGGCCCAGGCGGCGGCGCAGTTCCACCGCGGTGACGATGCGCCCGCGCAGGTTCAGGCTGCCCGCCACCTCGGGCGGTGCCAGCGGGATGCGGGTGATCGCCTGCGGCCCCAGCACGTCGCGCACGCTGTGCACCGGCACGCCGCAGAGCTGGCCCGACACGGTCAGCGTCAGGAACCCCTCGGTCGCGTCGGTTGCCGCCAGTGCCGCGGGGCGCACCCGTTCGATCACGCTCATGATGCCCTCCTCAACCCGCCGTCGCGGCGCGCGTCGGGCGCACGGCGAGGCACTGTTCCAGCGAAAGCAGCAGCGCCTCGCGGTTGAACTTGCCGACGTAGTCGCTGAAGCCGGCATCGCGTCCGCGCCGCACCGCCTCGGGCTCGATGCGGGAGCTCAGCGCGATCATCGGCAGCTCCGCCCAGAGGCCGCCCTCGCGCACCGCGCGCGCCAGCCCCAGCCCGTCGAGCTCCGGCATCTCGATGTCGGACACGATCACGTCGAAGATCTCGCCCGCGTCGCGCAGCCGCAGCGCCTGCGCGCCGGTGTCCACCGCCGTCACCTCGTAGCCCGCGGCCGAAAGGGCCGGCACCACGAGGCCGCGGAAGAAGCCGCTGTCCTCGACCACCAGCAGGCGAGGACCGGCGGCCTTGCCGGCGCTCTTGCCGAACCAGTTCCCCCCCGCCTGCGCGAGCCACCAGGAACAGTCGAGGATCTCGGTCGCCTTGCCGGCGATCACCGCGGTGCCGAGAAAGCCCGGCCGGCTGGCGCCGTGCTCGATGATCATGCGCTCCTCCATGACGTCGAGGATGCTGTCCACCATCAGGCCCATGGCGTGGTCGTTGTCGATGAACACCAGCACCGCCTGGCGCGTGCCGGCGGCGCCGGGCGTCCAGCCGGGCGAGAGCGGCACCAGCGGCATCAGCTGCCCGCGATACTGCACCAGCCAGCGCTCGCCGGAGCGCTCGATGCGCTCGCTCTCGATATCCTCCAGACGCGCCACCAGGCCCAGCGGCACCGCCTTGGGCGTGGCATCGCCGGCGGAAAACAGCAGCAGCGCCTGCGCCGCGTCGGCGCGACGCGCGGTTTCCACCACGCGCTTGGGTCCCTCGCTGCCCCGGTCGAGGCCGACGCCCGCGGTGCGCGCGATGCCGTTGGTGTCCAGGATCATGATGACCGAGCCGTCGCCCAGGATAGTGTTGCCGCTGAACACCGTCAGGTGCCGCAGGATCGGCGCCACAGGCTTCACCACGATTTCTTCGGCGTCGAAGACGCGGTCCACGATCAGGCCGAACAGGTCGGCGCCGACCTGCGTCACCACGACGAAGCCCTCTTCCTCCACCGCGTTCTCGTCGAGGCGCAGCAACCGGCTCAGCGACACCAGCGGCAGGAGGCGGTCGCGCAGCCGCATCACCGCGGCGTCCTTGATGCGCTCGATCCGCGCGCCGGTGCCGCCGACGCGCACCAGTTCCAGCACGCCGATCTGCGGGATCGCGAAGCGCTCGCCGCCCGCCTGCACCACCAGCGCCGAGACGATCGCCAGCGTCAGCGGGATCTTCACGGTAAAGGTGGAGCCGAAGCCTTCGCGCGAGCGCACCTCCACCGTGCCGCCGATGCGCTCGACATTGGTTTTCACCACGTCCATGCCGACGCCGCGCCCCGAAACTGACGTGATCGCGGCCGCCGTCGAGAAGCCAGGGTGGAAGATCAGCCGCTGCACCTCGCGCTCGCCCATCGCGGCGAGCTCGGCCTCGCTGGCGAGACCCTGGCTCAGCGCCTTGGCGCGGATGCGCTCGATCGCGAGGCCGCGGCCGTCGTCGCCGACCTCCAGGATGATGTGCCCACCCTCGTGATAGGCGTTGAGGATGATGCGCCCGACCTCGGGCTTGCCCGCGGCGCGCCGCCCCTCGGTGGTTTCCAGCCCATGGTCGGCGCTGTTGCGCACCATGTGCGTCAGCGGATCGCGGATCAGTTCCAGCACCTGCCGGTCCAGCTCCGTGTCGGCGCCGTGCATGTCGAGCTCGATGCGCTTGCCGAGTTCGTGCGACAGGTCGCGCACGAGGCGCGGCAGCTTCTGCCAGGCATTGCCGATCGGCTGCATGCGCGTCTTCATGACGCCTTCCTGCAGGTCCGAGGTGATGTGGCTCAGGCGTTGGAGCGGCACCGACAACTCGCTGTCGCCGCGCGCACGGGCCACCTGCAGCAGCTGGTTGCGGGTCAGCACCATCTCGCTGACCAGCATCATCAGGTCTTCCAGCACCTCCACCGAAACGCGGATGGTCTGCGGCGCGGCGATGGCGCCGCCCGCGACGGGTTCCTCCAGCGCGGCGGGCGCGTGCTCGGCGGGTTCGGCCGCCGCGGCGGGCGGTGCTGCGGTGTCCGGCGGGGTGGCCGCCAGCGACGGAACGGCCGGCGATGGGTTGACCGGTGACGGGGCGCCCGAAGCCGGGGCAACCGGCGCCGGGGCCGCTGCGGCAGCGGCAGGTCTCGGCGCCGGGGTGGGCGAGGCTTCCGGCAGGCGCCCCTCGAAGGCGGCGTCGAGCTGCGCGATCAGCGCGTCGTCGTCGCCGGCGGGCTCGGCACCCGTCGCCTCGATCCCGGCCACGATCAGCCTGATGCGGTCCAGCGCCGAGAGCACCAGCGTCACACCGCCCGTGGTCACCGGCAGCGTGCCGTCGCGGTAGCGGCCGAGCACGTTCTCGGCCGCGTGCGCCACGCGCTCCAGCCGCGGCAGGCCCAGGAAGCCGCAGGTGCCCTTGATGGTGTGCACCAGCCGGAAGATCTCGCCCAGCGTCGGCCGATCGTCGGGTGACCGTTCCAGCCGCAGCAGCGCGTCGTCGAGCGCCACCAGCCCTTCGTTGGTTTCCGTCAGGAAATCGGCGATCAGTTCGTCCACGCCTGCCCCGTCCATCGTGTGTCGGACGGTAGGATGCGGCCGCGACCCCGAAGATTCGGTGAAGATCGCCGCCCCCGGGACAATTCGGGGGCAGCGTAACGGCCCTCTGCCTCAGGCGGCGCGCAGCACCAGCGCGTCCAGCCCCTCGGGAACGGGCGCGGGCCGCAGCACCCGCCAGCCGGCCGCCTCGGCCAGGCACAGCAGCAGCGGCAGCAGCACGCCGCGCGGGCCGGAGGAACGCCCGGCCACCGCGTCCTCCTGCGCCAGCGCCTCGGTCCAGGCGGCGTTGCGCCCTTCCGGCCGGACCCGCACGCCGTCCGGGCCACCGGACAGGTGAACGGTGCCGCCGCGCGGCAGCGCCTCGGCGCCCAGCATGGCAGCCGCCAGCACCGCGCGCGCCGCGTCGGCCGGCAGCTCCGCTTCGGCCAGCGCCGTGCCGTCGATCCGGGTGCGGCCGCCGGCATGGGCGCCGTCGAGCAGCTGCAGGATCTCGGCCCGGCCCATCGGCCCGGCCCCGGCGCCGGCCACCGCGCGCCAAAGGCGCAGCCGCCAGTTCAGCGCCTCCATCCCTTCGCGCGCGACCTCCACCGCCTCGGGCGTCTGGTCGATCAGGTCCAGCGCGCCGGTCACGCCGCCGAGCGGGCCGCCGAGGTCGTGGCAGAGCCGGGCGCAAAGATCCTGCGTCAGCGCCAGGTCGCAATTCATCGTGGAACCATCCTTCGGTATTCGCTCGTACGCCCCGTTTGAACCATCGGGCTGAAATCGCCGTTAAGGCCGCCGTGGCGCGAATCGGCGAACCCCGTCCGGGCTGGCCAGCGGCCCCGGCGCGGTGCAACCTCGCCCAAGGCGCGGCGGGCCGCCAGCGTCGCGAAACGGCGCCGCCCCGTGGCGGAACCCGCTTCGCGACCGCGGACGGCCACGGGGCGCCTGAACCACCCGAAGGAGGGCACGGGATGAGCGACCTGATCGAGCCCGGCATGCGGGTGCGCCATCCGGGCCAGCCCGACTGGGGCCTGGGCCAGGTGCAGTCCGTGTCCGGGGAGCGCGTGACGGTGAACTTCGAGCATGCCGGCAAGCTGCTGATCAACACCGCGGCGGCCCCGCTGGAGGTGGTGCACGAAACGCATCCCCATGGGCATCCCCACGACCATGCGCACGGCGCCGGCAAACCCGGGCGCGGTTGAAGCGTTGCACGCCCTACATGCCTCGCGTTTCCCCTGCCCCGCCGGCTGCGCGGCGACGGGGCTTGCGGCGCCCCCGGCTGCCCGCCACATGCCTTTCGTGACCAGGACCCGCTTGCCCCAACCATGTCCGCTCTTCCGCTGACCCTCGCCTCCCGTACGGCGGACAGCATCAGCCTTCCGCGCCCGGCGCCGCTGGTGGACCCGTTCGGCCGGCAGGTGAGCTATCTCCGCGTGTCGGTGACGGATCGCTGCGACCTGCGCTGCGTCTACTGCATGGCCGAGGACATGAGCTTCCTGCCCAAGGCCGAGGTGCTGACGCTGGAGGAACTCGACCGGCTGTGCGGCGCCTTTATCGACCTGGGCGTGGAGCGGATCCGCCTCACGGGCGGTGAGCCGCTGGTGCGCAAGAACGTGATCTCACTGTTCCGCTCGCTCGGCGCCCGCATCGGCGACGGAGGTCTGCGGGAACTGACGGTCACCACCAACGGCACGCAGCTCCGGCGCATGGCGGACGATCTGTTCGCGGCCGGCGTTCGGCGCATCAACGTGTCGCTCGACACGCTCGACCCGGCCGCCTTCGCCGCGGTGACGCGCTGGGGCAAGCTCGATCAGACGCTGGAGGGCATCTTCGCCGCCCGCGCCGCGGGGCTGAAGGTCAAGATCAACGCCGTGGCGCTGAAGGGTGTCAACGAGCACCAGTTCGACCAGATGATCCGCTGGTGCGGCGAGAACGGCTTCGACCTGACCCTGATCGAGACCATGCCGCTGGGCGAGATTTCCGGCGACCGCACCGACCAGTACCTGCCCCTTTCCGAAGTTCGGCGCGACCTGCGCCAACGCTGGACCCTGGACGAGAGCGCGCACCGCACCGGCGGCCCCGCGCGCTACTACACGGTGCGCGAGACCGGCGGGCGGCTCGGCTTCATCACGCCGCTGACCCACAATTTCTGCGAGGGCTGCAACCGCGTCCGCCTCACCTGCACCGGCACGCTCTACATGTGCCTGGGCCAGGACGACGCGGCCGACCTGCGCAAGGTTCTGCGCGATCCCGCCGTGGACGAGGCCGGCCTCCACGCCGCCATCCGCGAGGCGATCACCCGCAAGCCCAAGGGCCATGACTTCGTGATCGACCGCCGCGACGCGCGCCCCGCGCTTGGCCGACACATGTCCGTCACGGGCGGCTGAGGGAGCCCCGCGCGCCGATGCTGCCGTCCGATCTCGTGAGCCACCTCGCCATTCCCGGCCTGCCGGAATGGAGCGGCCTCGTCGTGCTGCTGGTGATCCTGCTGGCCGCGGTCTGCTTCCTGCTGATGCCCTTCAGCGTGTTCGGCGTGAAGGGCAGGCTCGAAAGCATCGAGGCGCAGCTCGACGAGATCCAGGACGAGCTCCGCGCCCTGGCCAACCGCCTGCCCGACTCGGCGCCGCGCCGCCTCGCCCCGCAGGAAGGCTGGGAGGACCCGCCCTCGATGCAGCCCGTGGCCGCGCGCGACCCGCGCCCGCTGCGCCACGTCCCGCCCGTTCCCCCGCCGCCGGAGGTTCCCGGGCGCGGCGTGCGTCAGGAACCGCGCTTCCGCTAGGCGCCGGCCCGCGGCCATCGCGCGGGGCCGGGCCCCGCTGCGCCCCCGGCGCCTTCCCGGCCATCGACCGGCGAAGCCTTTCCTCTTTCCACGGTGCGCCGGATGCCTATTCTCCAGAAGCTCAGTTCAAGTTCCGAGGCCACGTGACCGCTGCCCTCAGCCCCGCCCGCTGGCTGCTGCTGCCCTGGCATGCCGCGCAGATCCTGACCGGCCGCAAGAGCTTCGCCGGCAACCAGATCCTGGGCAGCGAGACGCTGAATCGCCGTGGCCTGCATGTCTGGCGGACGCGCCTCGCCCATGCCCTGGCCGACCGCCGCCGCGCCCGCCTCGCCCACCTGGTGAGCGAGGGGGATCGCGAGGATTTCCGCCGCGACGGCTTCGTGTGTCGCCCCGACTTCCTGCCGCCCGACCGCTTCCAGGCGCTCACCGAACAGCTCGCCGCCCTGGCGGTGCCCGCGCGCGAGATGCGCGAAGGCGACGCCGTCACCCGCCGCATCGCCGTCACCCCGGCCCTGCTGCGTCAGGCGCCGGCGCTGCGCGACCTGCTGGAATCCCCCACCTGGCGCGGGCTGACCCGCTACGTCGGCAGCTTCGACACGGAGCCGATGGTCTACATCCAGACCATCTTCGCCAAGGCCGACCCGGGCAGCGCCGAGGACCCGCAGACCAGCCTGCACATCGACACCTTCCACCCCACCATGAAGGCCTGGTTCTTTCTCCACGACGTGGCGGATGACGAAGGGCCGCTGACCTACGTCGCGGGGTCCCACCGCCTCACCCCGCGCCGTCTCGCCTGGCAGAAGCGCCGCTCCGTCGAGGCCACGCGGGCCGGCGCCGGCAGCAAGGGCGGTGCCTTCCGCCTCGATGCGCGGGAACTGCCGCGGCTGCGCTGGCCCGCGGCCCGGCGCTTCGCGGTGCGCGGCAACACGCTGGTGGTGGGCGACACCGGCGGCCTCCATGCCCGGGCCTACTCCCCCAAGGCCACGGTGCGAGTGGAGATCTACGCCTACAGCCGCCCGGCGCCCTTCAACCCGCTGACCCGCTCCGGCCCCTACAGCATCCCAGCGATCGGGCGGCGGCAGGTCGGCGTGTACTACGCGCTGCACGACCTGCTGGTGCCGCTGCGGCTGATGCGCCGCACCTGGCGCCGCACGCCGCCGGTCTCGCCCACCGCACCGCGCCCGGAGTGGGACTAGCACCACGGGAACGGCAGGAGTCGATCGGGCGGGACAGGGCGGGCAGCGACTTTCGGCCGGAGGGCCGAGTCGGGACGGCTCCATCTGCCGGACGGATGCCGATCAAGATGCGAAGCCGCTGCCCTAGGGTCCGCCGCCGCCCCGCGCTATCTTGCCACCCATGCCGCCCAAGCGCGTTCCCGAAGCCCCGCCCGACCTGTTCGGCACGCCACCCTCGTCCGACGCTTCCGGCGGCGCCACCAGCGACGCCCCTGGCGACACTCCCTGGGGCACCCAGCCCGCTGCCACCACCAGCCCCCTCGCCGACCGCCTCCGCCCCCGCACGCTGGCCGAGGTCGTCGGCCAGGACCACCTCCTCGGCCCCCCCGGGAAAAAAGCCGGCTCGCTGCGCCGGATGCTGGACCGCGGCGCGCTGGCTTCGCTGATCCTCTGGGGCCCGCCCGGCGTCGGCAAGACCACGATCGCCCGCCTGCTCGCCGCCGAGGCAGGCTTACGCTTCGCCGCCATCTCGGCGGTGTTCAGCGGCGTGGCCGATCTCAAGCGGGCCTTCGACGAGGCTCGCACCCGCGCCAGCAACGGCACCCGCACCCTGCTCTTCGTGGACGAGATCCACCGCTTCAACCGCGCCCAGCAGGACGGCTTCCTGCCCTTCGTGGAGAACGGCACCGTCACCCTGGTCGGCGCCACCACGGAAAACCCGTCCTTCGCGTTGAACGGCGCGCTGCTGTCGCGCTGCCAGGTGCTGGTGCTGCGCCGCCTCGACGACGCGGCGCTGGAACTGCTGCTCGCCCGCGCCGAGGCGGAGGCGGGCCAACCCCTGCCCCTGGACGAGGCCGCCCGGGCCGCCCTGCGCGCCATGGCGGACGGCGACGGCCGCTACCTGCTCAACATGGCCGAACAACTCCAGGCCTTGCCCGAGAACACCGCCCCCCTCGACCCGCGCGCGCTGTCGGAGCTGCTGGCGAAGCGCGCCGCGCTCTACGACAAGGACCGGGAGGAGCACTACAACCTCATCTCCGCGCTGCATAAGTCGCTGCGCGGCTCCGATCCCGACGCCGCGCTCTACTGGTTCGCGCGCATGATCAAGGGTGGCGAGGACCCGCGCTTCATCGCCCGCCGCCTCCTGCGCTTCGCCTCCGAGGACGTGGGCGCCGCCGACCCGGCCTCGATCCACCTGGCCCTGGCCGCCTGGCAATCCTATGAGCGCCTGGGCTCCCCGGAAGGCGAGCTCGCCCTGGCGCAGCTCGTGCTCCACCTGGGCTCGGCGCCCAAGAGCAACGCCGCCTACACCGCCTGGAAGGAAGCGCAGGTCGCGGCCGCCGATACCGGCTCGCTGATGCCGCCCGCCCATATCCTCAACGCGCCCACCAGGATGATGAAGGAGCTCGGCTACGGCTCCGGCTACCGCTACGACCACGAGGAGGAGGACGCCTTCTCCGGCCAGAACTACTTCCCCGACGGCATGGAGCGCCGGCGCTTCTACCGCCCCACCGATTGTGGCGCCGAGGCCCGCGTCGCCGCCCGCCTCGAACACTGGGAAGAACTGCGCGCCGAGCGCCAGACCAACGCGCCACGACGCGAGGACACGCCATGACCCCCTTCGCCCCGCAGCTCCTGGCCCTGGTGGCACTGGGCGGCGCCATCGGCTCCATCGCGCGCTACGCCGTGGGCATCCTGGCGATCCGTTGGCTCGGCGCCGGGTTCCCCTGGGGGACGATGGCGGTGAACGTCGCGGGCAGCGCCATCATCGGCCTGCTGGGCGGCGCCATCGCGTCGGGGCTGCCGATGAGCAACGAGATGCGGCTGCTGGCGATCACCGGCTTTCTCGGCGGCTTCACCACCTTCTCCTCCTTCTCGCTCGACACCGGGACGCTGTTCCTGCGCTCGCCGGTGCTGGCGGCGGGCTACGTGGCGCTGACGCTGGCGGGCGGGCTGCTGGCCTTCGCGCTGACCTTCGAGGCGATGCGGCGCTCCTACTCCCCCTGAGTCCCAGGCCCGGAACCCGGCAGCGGCAGCCTCGATCCCTTGGTGCCGAGATAGGCGATCAGGTCCGCGCGCTCCCAGGCATCGTGCACGCCCGGGAAGATCATGTGGGTGCCCGGGGCGAAGCGCTGCGGGTTTTCCAGCCAGGCGTTCATCCGCTCCACGTCCCAGCGGCCACCCACGGAGCGCAGCGCGTAGGTGTAGCTGAACCGCGGACGGTTGCTCGCGATCGGGGCGCCGAGGACGCCGTACAGGTTCGGCCCGTTGCCGTCCGGCGCCCCCTGGCTGACCGTGTGACAGGCGGAGCAAGGGCCGAACAGGCGCGCCCCGTTGCGGGCATCGGCCCTGGCCAGCAGCGCCGCCACGGGGGCGCCCGGCATGGGCGGCCGCTCGGGCCTCCCCGCCCCGGAGCGGAGGTAGAACACGCCCGCTCCCACGGCCAGGAGGCAGCCCAGGATAACCGCCGGGTACGCCCGCCCCATCACCGCCCTGCCCTGCCCAAGCTTCACTCGGGCAACGCGGCACGCCCCTTCTCGGCCAGGGCGACGTCGTGCTGCGGCGTGTCGACGGACACGCCGATGGCACCCACCACCTGCCCGTCCACCACCAGCGGCAGCCCACCGGCCATCATGTTGAAGCCCGAGGTAATCGCCGCGGCGCGCGGACCGTTGATGGCATCCTCGAACGCCGCGGTGGGCCGCCGGAACAGGGCGGCGGTGCGCGCCTTGCCCGGGGCGATCTCGGCCGAGGCCGGGGCGCCGCCGTCGAGCCGCACCATGGCCAGCAGCGCGCCCCCGGCATCCGCCACGGCGATGGACCCCGCCCAGTTGTTGGCGCGCGCCTCCTTTTCCGCGGCGGCCAGGACCGTGCGGGCGGCCTCCAGCGTCAGCACCGGCTGGCGCGGCAGCTCGGCGGCGCGCAGCGCGGTGCCGGGCAGGAGGAAAAGGGCGGCGGCAAGGGCGGCGGGGCGGTGCATGGCGTTCTCCACTCGGATGACGCGGGGTGTCTGCCCCAGCTTCGCTGCCCGATCCATTGGTCGGAATGCCTCAGGACATTCTGAGCACCTGCTGGAAGTTGCCCCCCAGGATGGCGCGCTTTTCCTCGTCGCCGATGCCCTGGGCGCGCAGCACGTTGTCCACCGTGTCGGGCCAGACATAAGGCATGTCGGAGCCGTAGAGGATCTGGCCGGGCCCCATCTCCGCCACCAGGTGACGGATGCCCTGTTCGGAGAACACCATGCTGTCGGCCATGATCTGGTCGCGCAGGTACTCGGATGGCCGGCGCCGGTTGAGGCAGCCGGCAGCGGGCCGCACCTCGCAGGCCACCTCGACGCGCCCGAGATAGGACGGCAGGTAGCCGCCGGCATGCGCGGCGATGATCCGCAGGCGGGGAAAGCGGTCCAGCGTGCCGTCGAAGATCATCCGGCTCAGGAACATGGTGGTTTCGAGCGGGTTGCCGATGACGTTGCCGAGCTCGCCGCGCCCTTCCCAGGCGCGCGCCGGCACCAGGTTCTGCGCGCCGTCGGGGTGCATGAACACCGGCACGTCCAGCTCCACCACCTTGGCCCAGAACGGGTCGAACCGCGGGGCGGACAGCATCTCGCCCCGGACGTGGCCGCCCACCGAGGCGGCGCGGGCACCGAGGTTGCGCACCGCGTACTCGATCTGCTCCGCCGCGAGGTCCGGGAACTGCACCGCCGGCGAGGACGCGGCGAGGAAGCGGCCGGGATAGGCGTGGCAGAGCTCCGCCAACCCCTCGTCCTGCAGGCGGACAACCCGTGCCGCGAGGTCGCGGTCGGCCTCGTACCACCAGTAAACGTTCACCGAGAGCAGCGCCACGTCGATGCCGCGCGCGTCCATCGCCGCGATCCGGTTCTGCCCGATCACCAGCGAGGGCGGCGCGATCGGCCGGTCGAAGGCCGTGCCACGGATCGCCTCGCTGACCGCCGGAAAGGCGCAGTGGGCATGAACGTCGCAGACCGGCGCCCGCCTGCCACCGATCGAGACCGGGCGCGGCGAGGCGGGCGCGTCCGCGGCGAGCAAGGGCACCGTTCCGCAACGGCAGCCGACGAACACGGCACCCGCGGCACCCAGCAAACCACGACGCCCGATCCTGGCCATCCGGTGTTTCCCCTTCCGCGCTGCGGGGCGAGATGCCCCATGCCGCGGCACAACCGCCGCGCGCTGGGCCAGCCCATTAGATTCGATATCGTAATGTTATTCGGCGCGGGATCGGCGGGCAAGAGCGGGGCGGCACGACTGCTCCAACGGCGCCGGGCTTGCCTCAGGCCCGCAGCCTCGGCCGCGGCTCGAAGCGCCTCGCGGGCTCACCCCACGCGTCCGCGCCTCAGCCGCTGCCCCCGACTAAAGGCAGGCCCGCGATGAACCGCGACAGCCGCGATCTTCCCATGCTCCCCCGGCCGGGCTCCCCTGGCCGGGCTCCCCTGGCCGGGCTCCCCTGGCCGGCCGCCACCGGCTGCCGGACCGGCCGTGTCCGCGGGCGCTAGGGGGAATCGAGGCCCGCCACGTGCCCGCCGACCACGAGCCATCCGTTCTCCCGCACCTGTCGCAGGACCTCGCGCCGCGTCCGCTCCGCCGCGTCCCCGTCGAAGTCCCATTCCGTCCGCACCGCCGGGTCGCGCCCTTGCAGCCCGGCGAAGTGCAGCGTGTCGCCCAGGATCAGCAGCACGCCTTCGGGCCCTTCCAGCCGGTATCCCGAATGTCCCGGCGAATGTCCCGGCATGGGCACCAGCGTGACGCCGGGCAGCACCTCGCCCGCGCCGATCTCCCGCACCCGGTCACCGTAGGCGCGCCCCACCTGCGCCGCGATGTCGAAGGCGCCGCGCTTGCCGTCCGGCGCGGCCTCGCGCGCCGCCGGGTCGCGGAAGTGCTGCCAGTCCACCGCCGGCACCCAGACCTCCGCGCGGGGGAAATAGGCGCCCTCGCCCTCCAGCAGCCCCAGCGCGTGGTCGGAATGGACGTGCGTCAGGATCACCCGGTCCACCGCCTCCGGCCCCATCCCCCGCTCACGCAGCAGGTCGCGCAGCCGGCCGAACGCCTCGCCCCAGGCGGTGCCGCAGCCCGCGTCGATCAGCGACACGCCCTCGGGGCCGCGCAGCAGGAAGGCGTTGACGGGAATGCGAAGATCCTCGTCGCGTACCCCTTCCAGCAGCCGCGCCAGCGCCGCATCGCCCCCGCCGTGCCGCAGGACGCCGCGCGGCACGTCGAAGATCCCGTCGATCAGCACCTCGACCTCGTTGGGGCCGAAGCGGCGCACCGTCCCGGTCTGGCTCATGCGGTGACTCCCTTGCCGCGCGAAGGCGCGGGCGGCGAGCCTCCGCCCGCGCCGCGCCGGCCGCAAGGCATCGTCCCGCCCGGCCCGACATCGCCCGCCGCACCCGGCCAGGCGGCGCGTCAGCCCGCGCCACCGCGTCCCCCAGAGCCGGCCGCTCCTGGGAGGCAGCGTCGGATAAAAGAATATATTCCTTTACATGCCCGACGCGCGCCGCTAGGCTTCGCGCAGATGCCGCAGCCACGCGCCCGGCGGCCGTGCGCGTGTCCCCTCCGCCGGGGGCGCCCCAGTTGCCCGCGGCACCGCCCGGTCTCCGCCGTTCCCGCGCCCTGGCGCGGCTCCTGGCCTCTCAGTCTTCACTCGCCTCCTCACCCGCCGGTTCCGCCGGCCGGACTTGCGCCTGCCGCCGCATCGTGGCCTGCCGCCCGTCGCGCAGCGCCTGGGCGTCGAGGCCCAGGGCGCTCGCCGCCGTGCCCGGCGCCACCAGCGCCACGGGCCAGAGCACCAGCGCCCCCTGCGACACCTGGACGCGGAAATGCGTGGGCCAGTCCAGCACCTCCAGCGCCGCGCCCGGGATGGTGAGCTGGTTCTTGGCGGTCAGCTTGGCGAGAGAGCGGCTGGTGCGGGCCATGGCGGGTCTCCTGCGTGTGAAGGAAGTAAGATGGTAAGGTAGTAAGATAGTAAGGAATATATTCCTTAAAGCCAAGGCTTTTCGCCGGCGCCCTCGGCCGTGCCCCTCAACGACGTCCCTGCGACACGCCCCTTGCGGCACGCCCCTCTGGCAAGCCCCCTTTGCGCTCGCCCGCCCGGCCACCCTGGTTTAAACCCCGCCGCATCATGAGTTTCGCCACCCGCACCGTGTCCGAGGACGAGGCCGAGATCCGCCTCGACCGCTGGTTCCGCCGGCATCACCCTGCCCTCACCCAGGGCGCCCTCCAGAAGATGCTCCGCACCGGGCAGATCCGCGTGGACGGCCGGAAGGCCGAGGCCAACACCCGCCTCAGCCCCGGCCAGGAAATCCGCGTGCCCCCCATGCCCGAGGCCCCGGCGCCCAAGGCCGAGCGCCCGGTGTCCGACCGCGACGCGGCGATGCTGGAACGGCTGGTGATCCACCGGGATCGCTCGGTGCTGGTGCTGGACAAGCCGCACGGGCTGGCGGTGCAGGGCGGCCCGGGCATCACCCGCAACCTCGACGCCATGCTCGATGCCCTGCGCTTCGAGGCCGAGGAACGGCCCCGCCTGGTGCACCGCCTCGACCGCGACACCTCGGGCGTGCTGCTGCTGGCGCGCACCGCGACCGCCGCCACCAAGCTCGCCGCCGCCTTCCGGGGTCGCGACGCGCACAAGACCTACTGGGCGGTGGTGGCGGGCGTGCCGACGCCGCGTGACGGCCACATCAACATGCCGCTCAGCAAGCAGGCCGGCCTGCGTGGCGAGCGCGTGGCGCCGGCCGAGGATGGCGAGGGCACGCGCGCCTTCACCGACTACCGCACCGTCGACGCCGCGCGGGGCTACGCCGCCTGGCTGGAGATGAACCCGCTGACCGGCCGCACCCACCAGCTGCGCGTCCACGCGGCCTCGGCGCTGAAGTGCCCGATCGTGGGCGACGGCAAGTATGGCGGCTCGGCCGCGCATCTCGAGGATCTGTCGGGCGAGTTGCACCTCCATGCCCGCGCCATCGCCGTGCCGCACCCCGAGGGCGGCACGCTGGAGGTTTCGGCCCCCCTGCCGCCGCACATGAACGAGACCTTCGCCTTCCTGGGCTTCGACCGCCCGAAAACCCCCGCCCCGCGCCGGACCCGCTGATGCGCCGCCGTTGGTGGGTTGTTGGCGGGGTCGTGGTGGCCCTGCCGGTGCTGGCGGCCGGGGCCGCGCAAACGCTCTTGAATGGCGAGGCGCTGCGGACGCGACTGGAGGCTGCCGTGACCGAGGCCACCGGCCGCCGCTTCACGCTGAGCGGCCCGGTCTCGCTCAAGCTGTCGCTGGTGCCGACCGTGGTGCTGGACGGGCCGAGCCTCGCCAACGCGCCCGGCGGCTCGCGGCCCGCGATGCTGGCCGCGCAGCGCGTGGAGGCCGAGGTCGCGCTACTGCCGCTGCTGCAGCGGCGCATCGACGTCCGCCGCCTCGTGCTCGAAGCGCCCGATCTGCTGGTCGAGAGCGACCGCGACGGACGCCTGAACTGGCGCCTGTCGCGCCCGCCCGCCGGGACGGCCGCCGCGACCCCGCCGGCCAACCTGGCGCAGGGTGCCCCCGCCCAGCCCGCGCCGGGTCATGTCACCCCAGGTCAGGCCACCCCAGGCCAGGCCACCTCAGGTCAGGCCACGCCGGCGCAGCCCGCATCGGATCGGGCCACGCCCGGCCAGCCCGCCCCCACGGCGCGCGCCACGATCCCCGCCGCCGGCGGCGGCTCGGCCTGGGAGGTGGTCCTGCACGAGGTCGTGCTGCGCGACGGCCACGCCACCTGGCACGACGCGCGCAACGGGCGCGACGAGGCGCTGGCCCTGCCGGTGCTCGACCTGTCCACCGACGCCGAGAACGCGACGCTGCGTGCCACTGGCACCGTGGTGGCGCGCAACCTCGCCCTGCGGCTCGACGCCCGGGGCGGCACCCTGGCGGCGCTGCTGCATCCTGCCCCCGGCGGCACCTGGCCGATCGAGGCGGATCTGAGCGCCGAGGGGCTGGACGCCACGCTCAACGGCGCCCTGGCGGAAACCAGCTGGAACGCGCACCTCGCCGTCACGGCGGACCGGCTGGACCGCCTGTCCCCGGCGCTGCCGGGCGCCGCGCTGCCCGAGGCGCGCGATCTCGCGCTCGGGGCCGATCTTTCGCCCGCCGGCATCGCCGAGGCACGGCTGACGGCGGCCAGCCTCGACCTCCGCGGCTGGGTGCCGGAACTGCGGCTGACGGATGTGTCCTTCTACGCCCCGCGCGGGAATGCGGCGATCGCGGCCTCCGGTGCCGCAGTGCTGCACGCCCTGCCGCTGAGCTGGAACGCTTCGCTGCCCCCGGCCGACCAGCTGCGCGGCGGCCCGGCCCCGGCGGGGTGGCCGCTGCAGCTCTCGATCAACGGCGACGACCTGGCCCTCAGCGCGGAAGGCACCGTCGCCGGACCGCGGCTCGACGGCGCCGCGCTGCGGCTCAACGCGCGGGTGAACGATCTGGGCCGGCTGGGCAGCCTGGCGGGGCGTCCGCTGCCGGGCCTGCGCGACGTGACCGCCTCGGCGCGCCTCGACACGGCGGAAGGCTGGCTCAGGCTCGACGACCTGGCGCTGCACGCGGCGCAGCTTCAGGGCGGCGGGAGCCTTCGCTTCCGTCCGGGCGCCGTGCCGGCGGTGGGGGCGGAGCTGCGCTTCAGCGACCTCGACCTGGATACCATTGCGCCGCCGGCGCCGGCGGTCGCGCTGCCGGCAGCACCGGCCGAGACGCAGGCCGCCCCGCCGCAGGCGCCCGCCGCCCCGCAGCCCCCGGCCCTGCCGGCGGCACGGCCCGGCCGGCGCGTGATCCCGGACGTTCCGCTGCCCTTCGACCGGCTGCGGCGGGTCGAGGCGGATGCGACGCTGGCGGTGACGCGGCTGCGCGCCGGCGGGATCGACTGGCGCGATGGCGCGGCCACGCTGTCGCTGCATGACGGGCGGCTGCGGGCCTCGCCGGTCACGGTGAACGGCGCCGGCGGCCCCCTCTCGCTCGACCTCACGGCGGACGGCAGCGCCAGCCCCGGCGCGGTCGCGATCCGACTGGCGGCGCCCTCGCTCGACCTTGGCGCGGTCACCGCGGCGGCGGCGCTGCCGGGCGGCGTCAGCGGCACGCTGGAAGCCGAGGCGGCGCTCACGGCACGCGGCAACAGCCTCGCGGAGCTGGCGGCGACGCTGGACGGGCCGCTCGGCCTGGCGCTGGCCAACGGGCGGATCGACCTGCGGCTGCTGGACCGCTTCGGCGGCGACCTGCGACGGCTGCTCCTGCCAAACGCGCCGGCCAACGGCAGCGAGGCGCTGCGCTGCTTCGCCCTTCGCCTGCAGGCGGCCGAGGGCGTGGCGCGGGCGCAGGCGATGCTGCTGGAAACCGACATCGCCAGCGTGTTGGGCTCCGGCCTCGTGGACCTCCGGCAGGAACGGCTCGACCTCAGGCTACTGCCCCGCGCGCGCATCGGCGGGCTGGGGCTGACGCTGCCGGTGATCGTGGACGGGGCGATGGCCGCCCCGCGCCTGCGCCCCGACGGCGGCGGCGCCGCGGCCGCCGGGGCCGCGATCCTGCAGGACCTGGCCGGCGACCGCCCGCCAGCGCCCGAGGAAGCGGGCTGCGCCGCCCAGCTGCGGATCGCCCGCGGCGGCCGCGACGGCCCGGTGCCCGAACCGGCCGCGGGCGGGCGGGCCAGCACCAGCATGGGCGACCTGCTGCGCGGGCTGCTGACGCGCTGACATCCCCGGCCGGGAACGGCTGTGGTCGGCGCCGACGGACGCTCCCACCGTCGTCCCGCCGCGGCCGGCGAGCCGTGGCGGCCGCGGCGGGACGACGGTCGGGCAACGCCCACGCGCCCGTCCACGCCGGCACGGTTGGCCCCGCGGCGGCTTCTGCGGTACAGCACCGGAATGAAGCGTTTCTGGGACCGTGCCGAGGTCGCCGAGGTTGTTGGCGGCTTCTCGATCACCCTCGATGGACGCCCGATGCGCCTGCCCGGCGCCGGGTCGCTCACCCTGCCGAACCGGGCGCTGGCCGACGCAGTCGCGGAGGAATGGGGCGCCGCCGGCGGCGCCAAGGGTGGCGAGATGTCGCTGGAGGACGTGCCGCTGACGCGGCTGGCCGCCACCGCGGTCGACCGCATCGCGCCCGACCCCGCGCCCACGGTGCGCGAGATCAGCCGCTACGGCGAGAGCGACCTCCTGTGCTACCGCGCCACGGACCGGGTGCTGGCGGCGCAGCAAGCCGCCGAGTGGGACCCCCTGCTCAACTGGTGCGACGCGCGGCACGGCGCGCGGCTGCGCAGCACGACCGGCATCATGCACCTCGCCCAGGACCCGGCGGCGCTGCAGGCGCTGCACCGCGTGGTGGGCGGCTTCGTGCCGCTGGAACTCGCGGCGCTGGGCATCGTGGTGCCGGCCACCGGCTCGCTCGTGCTGGGGCTGGCGCTGGCGGACGGACAGATCGATGCGGTGGCGGCGCACCGGCTGGCCACTCTCGACGAGACGCACCAGGAAAGCCTTTGGGGCGAGGATGCCGAGGCCCTGGCGCGGCGCGAGCGCATGGCGGCCGAGGTGGCGCTGGCGGCACGCCTCCTCAGCCTGGCGCACGCCGCATGAGCGCGCGACTCGTTCGGGTGGCGGGGCGGGTGCAGGGCGTGGGCTACCGCGACTGGCTGCTTCGCGTGGCCGAGGCGCACGGGCTGTCGGGCTGGGTCCGCAACCGCGCCGACGGCACGGTGGAAGCGCTGCTCTGCGGCGAGGAAGCGGCGGTGCGCGACGTGCTCTCGCTGTGCCGGCGCGGCCCGGCGCTCGCGCGGGTGGACGAGCTGCGCGAAAGCTTCGCCGAGCCGCCGGTGGAGCCGGGCTTCCACCGTCGCCCCACGCTCTGAGGCGGCGGAGCGGAGCCGCGCGCCCCGGTTGCGCCGGAAGGTTCTGCCTGCCCCCGCCGTGACGACCGCTCGCGGGACCACCGCGCGCACGGCCCCCGATCACGGCGCCGGCCTCATTGGTGAACGGGGGTCGCCATTCTCACCCCGCCTTCAACGCCAGCGTGGCGCCGTCGGCGCGTCAGGCGGGTTCCGCCCGGGCCTCCCGCGGCATCGGGCGCGGGCCGTGCACGGCGGACACCATCACGTAGCTGATCAGCATCAACAGGAACCAGGAGCCGAACTTCGCCAGGCTCACCGGTGACCAGCCCGCCGCCTGCGACGGGTAGATCCAGGCCCTGGTGAAGGTGCCCAGGTTCTCGGCGAACCAGATAAACAGCGTGACCAGCAGGAAGCCGAGCAGCAACGGCATGCGGCGGTAGGCGCGCCACATCCGGAAATGCACGGTGGTGCGGCCGAACAGCACCGCGGCGCCGAGGAACAGCGCCCAGCGCATGTCCGCGACGGCGTGGTGGGTGAAGAAGTTCAGGTAGATCAGCACCGCCAGCACCAGCGTCGCGCGGAACGGCGGGTGTCGCGTGAAGCGGAAGTCGAGCAGGCGCCAGATACGCGCGAGGTAGGAGCCCACGGCGGCGTACATGAAGCCGGTGAACAGCGGCACGCCGCCGATGCGCAGGAGGCTCGGCTCCGGATAGATCCAGGAGCCCATCGCGGTCTTGAACACCTCCATCGCCGTGCCGACGAGGTGGAACAGCAGGATGACCTTGGCTTCCTCGACGGTTTCCATGCGCAGCAGCAGAAGTGCTGCCTGTATCGCGAGCGAGGCCAGCACCAGCGCGTCGTAGCGCGCCACCGGCGCGTCGGCCGGGTACCACAGGTGCGTTCCCAGCATCAGCAGCAGCATCAGCGCGCCGAACAGGCAGGCCCAGCCCTGCTTGATGCCGAAGCGCAGGAACTCGTAGAGCCCGGCCGCCAGCGGTCCGCGTGCCGCCGCGGCATCGCCCAGCCGCCGCTCCGCCGCGGTGAAGCGGGCGATCGGCGGCCAGAGCCGGGCGGCGCTGCCACGCGCCTGCCAGGGAGGAGGAAGCGCCACGCCGAGGTCCCGCCTGATGGATGCGCGACCCTAGCCGCTGCCGCGCGTCCCGGCCATGCCGCAGGGCCATGGATCGCCCTTGCGCCCCCGCCCGCCGCGGGCCATATGGCGGGTGCCGGCGGTTCTCGCCGGATAGCTCCCTGACGCGTGCGGGCCGCCTCCATCATGGCCCTCCCAGGAGCCATTCCCGTACTGGGCCGCCGCTCGCGTCGTTCGCGGCCCGCTCGAAGTGCCCCGCACCATGCCGGGCGCTTCCCGGACCTGATCGAACTCGATGACCGACTTCACCAGCCTCGGCCTCGCCGCGCCCATCCTGCGCGCGCTGGAGGAAGAGGGCTACACGACGCCCACGCCGATCCAGGCGCAGGCGATCCCCTCCGCGCTCGAGGGCCGCGACGTGCTGGGCATCGCCCAGACCGGCACCGGCAAGACCGCCGCCTTCTCGCTGCCGCTGCTGCACCGCCTGGCCGCCGACAAGCGCCGCGCCCAGCCCACCGGCTGCCGCGCGCTGATCCTGTCGCCGACGCGCGAGCTCGCCTCGCAGATCCACGACAGCATCAAGAGCTACGGCCGCCACATGGGCCTGCGCACCGCGCTGATCTTCGGTGGCGTGCCGGAGAACCCGCAGAAGCGCGCGCTGGCCAACGGCGTCGACATCATCGTCGCCACGCCGGGCCGGCTGCTCGACCATATCGGCACGCGCCACTGCCGCCTCGATGGTCTGGAGGCCTTCATCCTGGATGAGGCCGACCAGATGCTCGACCGCGGCTTCTGGCCCGCGATCCGCCGCATCTCGGCGATGCTGCCCAAGCAGCGGCACACGATGTTCTTCTCGGCCACGATGCCGGAAGCCATCGCGTCGCTGGCCAAGGACCTGCTGCGCGAGCCCGTCAAGGTCGAGGTGACGCCGGTCGCCACCACGGCCGAGCGCGTGAACCAGCGCGCCATCCATGTCGGCCGCGACGGCAAGCGCGCCATCCTGGCCGATCTGCTGCGCAAGCCCGAGGTCGGGCGCACCCTGGTGTTCTCGCGCACCAAGCACGGCGCGGACCGCATCGTGAAGCAGCTGGAGCTCGACGGGCTGGCGGCCAACGCCATCCACGGCAACAAGAGCCAGGGCCAGCGCGAGCGCGCGCTCGACGCCTTCAAGCGCGGCACGGCGCCGATCCTGGTCGCGACCGACATCGCCGCGCGCGGCATCGACGTGTCGGGCGTGACCCACGTGATCCAGTACGACCTGCCGGAAGTGGCGGAAACCTACGTCCACCGCATCGGCCGCACCGCGCGCGCCGGCGCTTCGGGCGAAGCCATCGCGCTGGTGGCGATCGAGGACGTGCCGTTGCTGCGCGCCGTCGAGAAGCTGACGCGCCAGAGCGTGCCGGCCGAGGGCGAGATCCCGACTGGCCCGATCCCCCGCGCCCCGGCGCGCCAGGGTCGCGGCGGCGGCGGTGGCCAGCGTCAGGGCCAGGGGCAGCGTCCCGCGCAGGGGCAGCGCTCCGGCGGCGGCGGCAACGGCGGTGGCGGTCGCTCCGGCGACCCGCGCCGGCCGCAGTTCGCGGGCGACCGCAAGCCTGGCGGCGGTGCCGGCGGGCGCGGTGGGCAGGGTCGCCCCGGCGGCGACCGCGGGCCGCGCCGCGACGGCGAGAGCAAGGACATGAACTGGCGCAACGGCGACTTCCGCGACAACGCCGGCTGAACGGCGCCGGCCCCTGCGGGGGCTGGTCCGGTGATCTGAAGAGGGGCTTTCCGGGCAGCCGGGGAGCCCTTTTTTCGTGGCTGCGGACCAGAGCCAGTCTACCCAGGAGTACGGGCGCGCCGCGCAGAACCTCTGGTGGGCGTAGGCACGTCCCCCCTCCCCGCCGTCCCGGGGTTTCGCGCGCAACGGCGATCCGCTCTACACCGGCACTGCAACAGCGTTGAGCCGACGGCGCCATGTCCCCCGTGATCCCGCCCGAGATCGTGTGCGCCGCCGACTACGAGCGCGCGGCCGAGGCGCGGCTGGACCGGCACAGCTGGGACTACCTGGCCGGCGGCGCGGGCGAGGAATGGACGCTGCGCGAGAACCGCGCCGCCTTCGCGCGGCTCCGGCTGCGCGCGCGGGTGCTGCGTGACCTCGGCGGCGCCAACACGCGCAGCGCGATCCTGGGACAGGCACTGGAACACCCGATCCTGCTGGCGCCGGTGGCGCTGCAACGGCTGGCGCATCCGGAAGGCGAGCTCGCCACGGCGCTGGGCGCGGCGGCGACGGGCACGGGCATGGTGGTCAGCACCCAGGCCAGCCAGCCGATCGAGGCCATCGCCGCGCGGGCGCGGGTGGACGGCGCGGCGGCGCCTCTGTGGTTCCAGCTCTACCTGCAGCACGACCGAGACTTCACCGCGGCGCTGCTCGGCCGCGCAGAGGCGGCGGGCTACGGGGCGGTGGTGCTGACGGTGGACGCGCCGGTCACGCTGCGCGACCGCGAAGCGCGCGGCGGCTTCCGCCTGCCCGAGGGCTTGGTGGCGGTGAACCTCGCGGGGTTGCCGCCGGCGCCCGCGAACCGCGCCACGCCGGCCGAGAGCCCGGTGTTCCGGGGGCTGCTCGACGCCGCGCCGCGCTGGAGCGACCTCGCCTGGCTGCGGGCGCACACGCGGCTGCCGATCCTGCTCAAGGGCATCACCGACCCGGATGACGCGGCGGAGGCGGTGGCGCTCGGCGCCGACGGCATCATCGTGAGCAATCACGGCGGCCGAACGCTGGACGGGATGCCGGCGGCGATCGACCTCCTCCCCGCCGTGGCGGCACGCGTGGCCGGGCGTGTGCCGGTGCTCCTGGACGGCGGCGTGCGCCGCGGCACCGACGTGCTGAAGGCCCTGGCGCTGGGCGCCTCGGCGGTGCTGGTCGGGCGGCCACAGGTGCACGCGCTGGCGGTGGGCGGTGCGGTGGGCGTGGCGCACCTGGTGAAGATCCTGCGCACGGAGCTGGAAGCGGCGATGGCGCTCTGCGGCTGCCGCGACCTCGCGGCCGTGACGCGCGCCGTGCTGTGGGAGGACGGGGCGGGCTGAGCACCGTTCCGCCGCCCTGCCGGCTTGACCGGAAGGCAGGCACGAGGCGCCATGGCCGCTTCACGCACGGGAGGAACGCCGCCGATGTCCGAGTCACGGAACGAACTGCCGACCGGACCCGCCGCGCGGCGCGAGGCGCTGGACGCGCGCTACGGCGGCACGATCCCTGCGGGCGACGGGCCGTGGAACGAGACGCTGGCGGTGCTGCTGCGCCACCGCTCCGTGCGTGCCTACGACCCCACGCCGCTGCCGGCCGGCACGCTGGAGATGCTGGTGGCGGCGGCGCAGTCGGCGGCGACGTCGTCGAACATGCAGGCCTGGTCGGTGGTGGCGGTGACCGACCCGTCGGACCGCGCGGTGCTGGCCGAGGTCGCTTCCGGGCAGCGGCACATCGAGGAGTGCCCGCTCTTCCTGGTGTTCGTGGCGGACCTGTCGCGCCACGCGCGGATCGCCGAAGCGGAAGGGGCGGTGCTGGAAGGGCTGCCCTTCACGGAAACCTTCCTGGTGGCGGCGATGGACGCGGCCTTCGCGGCGCAGAACGCCGTGGTCGCGGCGGAAAGCCTGGGGCTGTCCACCGTGTATATCGGCGCGTTGCGCAACGATGTGGAGCGCGTGGCGGCGCTGCTGCAACTGCCGCCCGGCAGCGCCGCGGTGTTCGGCCTCTGCGTCGGCACCGAGGCCGCGCGCAGCAATGCCGGCGTGAAGCCGCGCCTGCCGCAGGCGGCCGTGCTGCACCGCGGGCACTACGCCCCCGCGGCCGACATGGCGGCGCTGCCCGGCTACGACGCGGCGCTGGAGCGTTTCAGCGGTGCGCAGGAGCGGCGCGCCTATACTTGGACGCAGCGCGTGCTGACGCGGCTGGGCACGCTGCGGTCGCTGGCCGGGCGCGACGGGCTGCGCGCGGCGCTGGAGCGGCTCGGCCTGCCGCTGCGCTGAGGCAATAGGCCGCGAGCCGCCAGGTCACTCCACCAGCCGGCGGAACAGGTGCCAGGTGGCGTGGCCGAGCACCGGCAGCACGATCGCCAGCCCCACGAAGAAGGGCAGGCTGCCGAGCAGCAGCAGGAAGCCGACGATCGCGCCCCAGAGCAGCATCGGGCCGGGGTTGGTGGCGAGCGCGCGGATCGAGGTGCGCATCGCCGTCGCCATGCTGACCGGACGGTCGAGCAGCAGCGGGAAGGACACCACCGTCAGCGCCAGCACCACCAGCGCGAAGAGGGCGCCGGCGAGGTTGCCCAGCACCACGAGGCGCCATCCCTCGTCGGTGGTGAAGAGCTGCCGGGCGAACTGCGCCGCCGAGGCCGGCGCCTGCTCGCCCAGGGTCTGCGCGTAGATCCACCGCGCCGCGCCGATCCAGGCCACGAAGATCGCCAGCAGAACGACTCCCAGCGCCAGGATCGAGCCCAGCGAGGGCGAGCGCAGGATGTCGAAGGCATTGAGCCAGGACACCTCCAGGCCCTGCTCCCGCCGGCGGCTCATCTCGTAGATCCCCAGCGCGGCGAGCGGGCCGACCAGCGCGAAGCCGGACACCAGCGGCCAGACCAGCGGCAGCAGGTCGCGGCCCGAGCCGCTCAGCGCCCCCACCACCGCGATCACGGGATAGATCACCGACAGGAAGATCACCGGGGTGGGGTTGGCCAGGAAGTCCTCCCACCCGGCGCGCAGGGCGGCGCCGACATCGCCGGCGCCGATGCGTCGGACCATGGGGAGGTCGTCGGTGGCGAGGGTGGTGACCGTGGTGGTGCGAACCATTCTGGGCCTCCTCCGGCGGCGCCTCGCCGCCGCTTGGCTGCGGGGACGATCACCGGGCGGAGGCCGGGCCAGTGTCATGGCCTCCGATGCCGGGCCGTTCGCGTCGCGCCAGGATGCGCTTCCCGGGCGGGATTTGCGACGTTAATCGGCGGGCAGGCCCGGGACGCCGTTCCGGCCGTGCCACCGCTCCGGTCCCGTTCCGCCGAGCCACCCCGCCACGGCGTGCTCCGGAGACGGGCTCAGCTCCGCCCGCGCCGTGTGGGCGAGGTCGCCGCGGCAGCGGGTGCCGCCGCGGTTTCGCACCGTGACCTGACCGGATCCGTCGGGCGGTGCTGCCGTCAGGCTCAGTCGCCGAAAACGTCCTTCCAGGCCGACATCAGCGCCGCGTCGGCCTCTTCCATCGTGGCCAGGATGCCGAGGTCGTGGAGGCTGGTGACGCCGTGCTCGCTGATGCCGCAGGGCACGATGCCGCCGAAGTGGCCGAGGTCCGGATCGACGTTCAGCGCGATGCCGTGCCAGCTCACCCAGCGGGTCACGCGCACGCCGATCGCGCCGATCTTGCTTTCGCCGCCGGTCTTCGGGTCGGCCACCCAGATGCCGACGCGGCCTTCGCGCCGCTCGCCACGCAGGTTGAAGCGGTCCAGCGCGCGGATCATCCACTCCTCGAGGCCGTGGACGAAGGCGCGCACGTCGCGCGCCGCCACCGTGCCATGCGGCCGAGTCAGGTCCAGCATGACGTAGGCGGTGCGCTGGCCTGGGCCATGGTAGGTCCACTGCCCGCCACGCCCGGCCTTGAAGGTCGGGAATCGCTCGTCACGCAGGTCCTCCGGCCGCGCCGAGGTGCCGGCGGTGTAGGTCGGCGGATGTTCCACCAGCCATACGGCCTCGGCCGCCGTGCCGGCGCGGATCGCGCTCGCGCGCGCTTCCATGGCGGCCAGGCTGCTGTCGTAGGGCGTGTAGCCTTCCAGCACCTGCCACTGGATTGGGGGCACGAGCAGGGCGTCGCCCGCCGGCGGGGTGCCGGGGGCCGAAAGCGTGAGATCGGCGTCCCCAGGATTCAGCGGGGGGGCCGTTGCGGGTTCCGTGGTCATCGGTTATAGGCGCCTCGTCTGCACGCGGTCGTGGCGGAATGGTAGACGCGCCAGCTTGAGGTGCTGGTGGGGGAAACCCCGTGGAAGTTCGAATCTTCTCGACCGCACCAGATTTTCTTCTCCTAGCCTCCCTCGCCCCGACACTCTCCCGCTGATAGGACAGGCCGCGACATCGCGCCGCGTTGGTCCGGAGAGAGAATGATGGACGAGGATTTCCGCAAAGCCGCGCTCGATTACCACCGGCTGCCCCGTCCCGGGAAGCTGAGCATCGAGCCCACCAAGCGCATGGCAAGCCAGCGTGACTTGGCCCTTGCCTATTCGCCCGGTGTGGCGGCGGCCTGCGAGGAAATCGCGGCCAACCCCGACACCGCCTACGACTACACCACCCGCGGCAACATGGTGGCCGTGATCACCAACGGCACCGCCGTGCTGGGCCTGGGTGCCATCGGCGCGCTGGCCTCGAAGCCGGTGATGGAAGGCAAGGCGGTCCTCTTCAAGAAGTTCGCCGGCATCGACAGCGTCGATATCGAGATCGAAGAGCGCGACCCGCAGAAGTTCATCGAGGCAGTCGCGGTGATGGAGCCCTCCTTCGGCGCCATCAACCTCGAGGACATCAAGGCGCCCGAGTGCTTCGAGATCGAGCGCACGCTGCGCGAGCGCATGAAGATCCCGGTCTTCCACGACGACCAGCACGGCACCGCGATCATCGTGGCGGCCGCGGTGCGCAACGGGCTGGTGATGCAGGGCAAGGACATCGCCCAGGCCAAGATCGTCACCTCGGGCGCGGGTGCCGCGGCACTGGCCTGCCTCGATCTGCTGGTGGCGATGGGTGCCAACCGCGACAACATCACCGTCTGCGACATCGAGGGCGTGGTCTACGAGGGCCGCACCACCCTGATGGACCCCTACAAGTCGCGCTACGCCCGGCAGACCAATGCCCGCAAGCTGCCCGACGTGCTGGGCGGCGCGGACGTGTTCCTGGGCCTGTCGGCACCGCGCGTGCTCAAGGCCGAATGGCTGCCGAGCATGGGCGACAAGCCGCTGATCCTGGCGCTGGCCAACCCCGAGCCGGAGATCCTGCCCGAGGCGGCCAAGGCGGCGCGGCCGGACGCGATCGTGGCCACGGGGCGCTCGGACTACCCGAACCAGGTCAACAACGTCCTGTGCTTCCCCTTCATCTTCCGCGGTGCGCTCGATTGCGGCGCCACCACGATCAACGAGGAAATGAAGGTCGCGGCGGTGGAGGCGATCGCCCGCCTGGCGCGTGCCGAGGCGTCCGAGGTGGTGGCCGCGGCCTATGGCGGCCACGCGCCGGTGTTCGGGCCGGAATACATCATCCCCAAGCCCTTCGACCCGCGCCTGATCCTGGAGATCGCGCCCGCCGTGGCCAAGGCCGCGATGGACAGCGGCGTGGCGACGCGCCCGATCGCCGACATGGCGGACTACAAGCGCGAGCTGGAGCGCCACGTCTTCCGCTCGGGCGACCTGATGCGGCCCGTGTTCGAATCCGCGCGCCAGGCGCCCAAGCGCGTGGCCTATGCCGAGGGCGAGGACGACCGCACCCTGCGCGCCGTGCAGACGGTGCTCGACGAGGGCATCGCCGAGCCGGTGCTGATCGGCCGGCGCGAGGTGATCGCCGCGCGGATCAAGGCCATGGGCCTGCGCATGGACATCGACCAGAGCGTGCGCATCATGGACCCGACCTCGCAGGCCGATGCCGCGGTGTTCGGCCCGCTGGGTGAGCTTTACGCCCGCAAGGTCGGCCGGCGCGGCATCCCGCCCGAGGCGGCGGCGCTGAACCTGCGCACCCGGCCCACCGTGGCGGCCTCGCTGCTGCTCGAGGACGGGCAGGTCGATGCCGCGATCGTGGGCGGCAACGGCGAGTGGATGCGCCACTGGCACCAGGTCAACGACATCATCGGCAAGCGCGAGGATGTCGGCCGCGCCTACGCGCTGACCGGCGTGATCACCCAGGCCGGCACCACCTTCTTCGTGGACACCCACCTGCTGGTGGACCCCGACGAGGCACAGGTGGCGGAGATGACGCTGCTGGCGGCCGCCCAGGTGCGCGCCTTCGGGCGGCAGCCCCGCGCGGCGCTGCTGTCGCACTCCTCCTTCGGGGCCTCGCAGGCGCCGTCCGCCAAGAAGATGCGCGCCGCGCTGAAGCTGATCCGCGAGGCCGACCCGGAACTGGCCGTGGACGGCGAGATGCAGGCCGACGCGGCGCTGATCCAGGCGGTGCGCGACCGCGTGGTGGCCGACAGCCGCTTCTCGGGCAACGCCAACCTCCTGGTCTTCCCGAACCTGGATGCCGCCAACATCGCCTACAACCTGTTGAAGGCGGCGGCGGACGGGCTGCAGGTCGGGCCGATGCTGCTGGGCATGCGCAAGCCGGTACACGTGCTGGTGCCCTCGGTCACCGCGCGCGGCATCGTCAACCTGACGGCGCTGGTGGTGGCCAAGGAGATCGCGATGCAGGACGGGGTGTAAGCCTCGCCCGGGGGCCGGGTCCGGAACGGGTCCGCCAAGGGCCCTGCCCCGCTCGTCCCCCTCGCCTCGGCTCCTGCCGAGTCGCGCCCTCCCGGCCAGGGGCAAGTGCCGGGTTTGGGCGCGGAAATGGCCCGGTTTTTCCCTGGTTGCGCGTTTGTGGTTGCTCCTGCCACGCTTCTGCCGCGCCCTCGCTGGAAGGTCATGGCGCCGCGGGCTGACAGGCCTGTGACATCGTGGCAATCCTTCCAACCATCGCAACCAGGAGTAAGCGCCGCGTGACCAAGCCCCTTCGCAAGGCCGTGCTGCCCGTAGCGGGCCTCGGCACACGCTTCCTGCCCGCCACCAAGGCGTTGGCCAAGGAAATGCTGCCGGTAGTGGACAAGCCGCTGATCCAGTACGCGGTCGAGGAAGCCCGCGCCGCCGGCATCGAGCAGTTCTGCTTCGTGACCGGCCGCGGCAAGACCGCGATCGTCGAGCACTTCGACGTGGCCTACGAGTTGGAGCGCACCCTCGAGGAACGCTCCAAGACCGACCTCCTGGCCTCGCTGCGCACGCAGGCGCTGCCGCCGGGCTCGATCACCACGGTGCGCCAGCAGGTGCCGATGGGCCTGGGCCACGCCATCTGGTGCGCCCGCGCCTTCGTGGGCGACGACCCCTTCGCGATCCTGCTGCCCGACGACCTGATGATGTGCGAGACGCCCTGCACCCAGCAGCTCGCCCAGGCCTATCGCGAGACCGGCGGCAACGTGGTGGCCATCGAGGAAGTGCCGATGGCGCGCGTGAAGAACTACGGCGTGCTCGACGTGGCCGAGGACAAGGGCCAGCTGGTCTCCGTCAAGGGCCTGGTGGAGAAGCCGCTTCCGGAGTTCGCGCCCTCGAACCTGACCATCATCGGCCGCTACGTGCTGATGCCCGAGGTCATCCCCTACCTGTCGCGCATGGAGCGTGGCGCGGGCGGCGAGGTCCAGCTGACCGACGCCATGGCCAAGCTGATCGGCCACCAGCCCTTCCACGGGCTGCGCTACGAAGGCCGGCGCTTCGACTGCGGCGACAAGGGCGGCTACCTCGAAGCTCAGATCGCTTTCGCACTGAAGCGTGCTGATCTTGGTCCCATCGTGCGCGAGTTCCTGCCAAAGTACCTCTGAGAAACCACGGAAAGACCCAAGCTTTGCGGATCGCGATGATCGGGGCCGGCTATGTCGGCCTCGTTTCCGGTGCCTGTTTCGCCGAGTTCGGCGTGGACGTTCACGTCGTGGACAACGACGCCGACAAGGTGGCGGCGCTGCGTGACGGACGGATCCCCATCTACGAGCCGGGGCTGGACCGGCTGGTGGAGGACAACGTCCGGGACGGTCGCCTGCATTTCACCACCAGCCTGCACGAGGCGGTCCGCGGTGCCGACGCGGTGTTCCTGGCGGTGGGCACGCCCACCCGCCGCGGCGACGGCCACGCGGACCTGAGCTACGTTTACGCCGCGGCCGAGCAGGTCGCGCGCGCGGCCGAGGGGCCGCTGGTGCTGGTCACCAAGTCTACCGTGCCGGTGGGCACCGGGCGGGAGGTGCAGCGCATCGTGCGCGAGGCGCGGCCCGAGCTCGACATCCAGGTGGCCTCGAACCCTGAGTTCCTGCGCGAGGGCAGCGCCATCGGCGACTTCATGCGGCCGGACCGCGTGGTGATCGGCGTCGAGGATGCCCGCGCCGAGGCGGTGCTGCGCCGCCTGTATCGCCCGCTGAACCTGATCGAGACCCCGATCGTGGCCACGGGCATCGAGACGGCGGAGCTGACCAAGTACGCCGCCAATGCCTTCCTGGCGGTGAAGATTTCCTTCATCAACCAGATCGCCGACCTGTGCGAGCGGGTGGGCGCCGACGTCCACGACGTGAGCAAGGGCATGGGGCTGGACGGGCGCATCGGGCGCAAGTTCCTCCACCCCGGCCCGGGCTTCGGCGGCTCCTGCTTCCCCAAGGACACGCTGGCGCTGTCGCGCACCGCCGAGCAGCACGGCGCGCCCATGTCGATCGTGGACGCGACCGTGCGCTACAACGACGACCGCAAGCTGGTGATGGCCGAGCGCGTCATCGCGGCGCTGGGCGGCAACGCCGTGGGCAAGGTGGTGGCGGTGCTGGGCCTGACCTTCAAGCCCGAGACCGACGACATGCGCGAGGCGGCCTCGCTGGCCGTGGTGCCGCGCCTGGTGGAGGCCGGGGCCACGGTGCGCGCCTTCGACCCGCAAGGGTCGGGCCACGCGCGGCAGATGATGCCTGCCGGCGTCGAGTTCCCCGACAGCGCCATGGCGGCGGTGCGCGGCGCCGACGCGGTGGTGCTGCTGACCGAGTGGAACGAGTTCCGCGCCATTCCGCCTGAGAAGCTGCGCGACGCGATGCGCGGCGACGCCGTGCTCGACCTCCGCAATGCCTGGGAGCCGGCGGCGATGCGCCAGGCCGGGCTTCGCTACCAATCCATTGGACGACCCTGAGGAAACGACCCGTGAGCTTCCAGCACCGCTTCGATCCCACCAGCCTGCGCGAGTACGACATCCGCGGCATCGTGGGCAAAACCCTCTCGGGCGACGATGCCTTCGCGATCGGCCGCTGCTTCGGCACGATCGTGAAGCGCGACGGCGGCAACAAGGTCGCGGTCGGCTATGACGGCCGCCTGTCTTCCCCGATGCTGGAGGAACGGCTGGTGGCCGGCCTCGTGGCCTGCGGGCTGCAGGTCGTGCGCGTGGGCTGCGGCCCGACGCCGATGCTGTACTACGCGGCCTATGAGCTGAAGTGCGACGGCGGCGTGATGGTGACCGGCAGCCACAACCCGCCGGACTACAACGGCTTCAAGATGGTGCTGCGCAACAAGCCCTTCTTCGGCGCGCAGATCCAGACGATCGGCTCCATGGCCGCCGCGGGCGACGTGGTGGACGAGGCGCAGGGCTCCTCCGCCGAGGAAGACGTGAGCGACCGCTACGTCGCGCGCATGGTCAAGGACTACGACGGCGGCGAGCGCCAGCTGAACGTGGTGTGGGACCCGGGCAACGGTTCGGGCGGAGCGGTCACCGAGAAGCTGGTCAAGGCGCTGCCGGGCAAGCACACCGTGATCAACGCCGAGATCGACGGCCGCTTCCCCAACCACCATCCCGACCCGACGGTGCTGAAGAACCTCGAGCAGATCATCGCCGAGGTCCGGAAGCAGGGCGCGGACCTGGGCATCGCCTTCGACGGCGACGCGGACCGCATCGGCGTGGTGGACAACGAGGGACACATGTTCTTCGGCGACCAGCTGCTGGTGGTGCTGGCGCGCGACGTGCTGAAGAACAAGCCGGGTGCCACGATCATCGCCGACGTGAAGGCCTCGCAGGTCCTGTTCGACGAGATCGAGAAGGCCGGGGGCAAGCCGCTGATGTGGAAGACCGGCCACTCGCTGATTAAGCAGAAGATGGCCGAGACCGGTTCGCCGCTGGCGGGCGAGATGTCGGGCCATACCTTCTTCGCCGACAAGTGGTACGGCTTCGACGACGCCCCCTACTCCGCGGTGCGCCTGCTGGGGATCGTGGCCCGCATGACCGAGAAGATGTCGGACGTGCGCCAGGCGCTGCCGCAGGTGATCAACACGCCGGAGCTGCGCTTCAACTGCCCGGAGGAGCGCAAGTTCGCCGTGGTGGACGAGGTCAAGCAGCGCCTCGCCTCGTCGGGTGCCAAGGTGCAGGACGTGGACGGCGTTCGCGTGCAGACGGAAGACGGCTGGTGGCTGCTGCGCGCTTCCAACACCCAGGCGGTGCTGGTGGCCCGTGCCGAGGCGCGCGACGAGGCCGGGCTGGAGCGGCTGAAGGCCAGCTTGAGCGAGCAGCTCCAGGCCTCCGGCCTCGCCGCGCCGGACTTCTCGGGCGAGAACGCGGGGCACTGAAGCCCCAGCGACATCGTCGCGGCACGCGGGTGTGCCGCGGCGGTGGCCGGGTGTGAGGCCCGGCCGCCAGGGCTCGCGAGCCCTGCCCCGCCGCGCGCGGAACGGGGCTTCCGCCGATGATCCAGGCAGCAGGACCCGGGCGGCTTCCAGCAGGTCGTGGCCCGGGAACCCTGCGGCAGAACCCGTTCAAGCGAGTGGTGGCCTTTGGCGGTGATGAAAGACCTCGAGATCTGGGGCGGGGTCGAATGCACGGTGGTGCGCCTCGGGGACGAGCGGCGCGACCAGCTGCGCGAAACCGGGCATCATGACCGCGACGGTGACCTCTCGCTGATCGCGGCGCTGGGCGTGCGGAAAATGCGCTACCCCGTGCTTTGGGAGCGCGTGGCCCCCGACGATCCGGCGCGTTGCGACTGGCGCTGGTCGGACGCGCGGATGGCCAGGCTTGGGGAGTTGGGGATCGACCCGGTCGTCGGGCTGGTGCACCACGGCGCCGGCCCCGGCTACACCAGCCTGATCGACCCCCTCTTTCCCGAGAAGCTGGCGGATTACGCCGGGCGGGTGGCGGCGCGCTATCCCCATCTGCGAGACTGGACGCCGGTGAACGAGCCGCTGACCACGGCCCGGTTTTCCGGCCTCTACGGCGTCTGGCACCCGCACGGGAAGGATGAGCGGAGCTTCCTCCACGCGCTGTTCAACCAGTGCCGCGGCGTCGCGCTGGCGATGCGGGCGATCCGCGCCGTGCGGCCGGATGCCCGGCTGGTGCAGACCGAGGATCTCGGCCGTATTTTCTCGACCGCCCCGATGGCCAGGCGCGCGGCCTACGAGAACGAGCGGCGGTGGCTCAGCTTCGACCTCCTCTGCGGCCGCGTCCGGGAAGGTCACCCCTGGCATGCCCCGATGCTCGCCGCCGGGATCGACGCGGCGGCGCTGCGCGCGCTGGCCGAGGAGCCCTGCCCGCCCGACATTATCGGCATCAACCACTACGTCACCAGCGACCGCTTCCTCGATCATCGGCACGAGCTCTATCCGGACCGCGCCCCGCTCACGCTCGACGGGCAGCGCTACGCCGATATCGAGGCCGTCCGCATCGACCTGCCCGAGGGCTCCATCGGCTTCGAGGCGCGGCTGCGCGAGGCCTGGGACCGCTACGGCCTGCCGCTGGCAGTCACCGAGGCCTACCTGTCCTGCGCCGATGAGGATGAGAGCCGCCGCTGGCTCGTGGAGGTCTGGGAAGCGGCCGGGCGCCTGCGCCGCGACGGCGTGGACATCCGCGCCGTGACCGCCTGGGCGATGTTCGGCGCCGTGGACTGGCAGTCCCTCCTGTCCAAGCGCGAGGGTGCCTACGACGCGGGGGCGTTCGACATACGCTCCGATCCGCCCCGCCCGACCGCCGTGGCGGAGGCGGTCCGGGCGATCGCGACGGAGGGGCGAGACGGCCACCCGGCGATGGCGCTGCCGGGATGGTGGCGCCGGCCGGACCGCTTCCTGCACGGCTCGGGCATCAGCTAGGCCGTACCGGGCGGGGGGCCGTGCCGCCCGGAACACGACCGCACCCGGCGCGGCGACCAGGCAGTCCCGCCGAACCCTGTGGACGATGCGGCTTGCGGATCGCCCGCCACCGGGGATCAATCTGGCCCGGAACCGGCCCGGTCCGGATCTGCCTGAGCCGGATCTGCCTGAGCCGGACCGGGCCCGCGCCGGACCCAGGCTGACACCAGGCTTCGCGACACACGCCCACGCGCAAGGATGAACACACGATGCTGCAGCGGCCACCGGCCGAGCCGGGGATGCGGGAAGACGAGGTCGACACCCCTGCCCTGATCCTCGATCTCGACGCCTTCGAGGTGAACCTCGATGCCATGGCGGCACGCCTGGCCCCGACCGGGGCGAAGCTGCGCGCGCACGCGAAGACCCACAAGTCGCCGGTGATCGCCGGGCTGCAGCGCCGGCGCGGCGCGGTGGGGCAGTGCGTGCAGAAGGTGGGCGAGGCGGAGATCCTGGCCTGGGGCGGGGTGGACGACATCCTGGTCAGCAACGAGGTGGTCTCACCCCTCAAGCTGCGCCGCCTCGCTGCCCTCAACGCCCTGGCGCGGGTGCAGGTTTGCTGCGACGCGCCCGAGGCCGTGCCGCTGCTGGAGGAGGCCGCGGCCGCGGCCGGCCATCGCCTGGGCGTGCTGGTGGAGATCGACGTCGGGGCGGGCCGCTGCGGCGTGGCGCCGGGACCGGAGGCCGTGGCGCTGGCGGAGCGCATCGCCGCCTCGCCGCATCTGCGCTTCGGTGGGCTGCAGGCCTATCACGGCGGCGCCCAGCACCGCCGCCGCCCGGAGGAGCGCCGGGCGGCGATCGGCGGGGCCGCCGAGGCGGTGCGGCGGACGCTGGAACAGTTGCGGCAGCGCGGCCTCGACTGCCCGATCGTGGGCGGCGCCGGCACCGGAACCTTTGAACTGGAACTCGAGACCGGGCTCTGGACCGAGATCCAAGCCGGCTCCTACGTCTTCATGGACGCCGACTACGGGCGCAACGAGGAGGCGCCGGGTTTCCGGCAGTCACTCTTCGTCTTGTCGCAGGTGATGAGCGCGCCGCGGGGCACCGGGCGCGCGGTGCTGGATGCCGGGCACAAGGCCCTGCCCACCGACAGCGGGCTGCCGCTGGTCTGGGGGCGGCCGGGGCTGCGCTACGTGGGGGCCACCGACGAGCACGGCGCCCTGGCGGTCGAGGACGCGGCGGTACCGGCGCTCGGGGAAAAGATGCGGCTGGTGCCGGGCCACTGCGACCCGACGGTGGATCGCTACGACTGGTATGTCGGCGTGCGCGGCGGGCGGGTGGAGTGCCTCTGGCCGGTTGCGGCACGCGGCGCCATGGCCTGAGGAATGGAGGCCTGAAGAACGGACCGCACCCTCGGGTGCGGCCGGTCTGACGGATCCCCGCCGCGCCGGGCCGGGTCCGCAGTGACGTCGGGCAACCGGCCCGGAGCGCGTCCGGGCGCGGTCAGGCTCTCAGCGGCGGCCGGTCGGGTGGCGAAGAACGCCACCCTGCTTGCCGCCCGGTGCGGCGACGGGCGTCGGGCGGGCCGCGGCGGGCCGCGCCGGCGCCGCGGCGGCCCGGACGGCGGCGCGCGCCTGGCGGTTCTCGGCGGCCTTGGCCGAGGCACGGCGGGCGGCCTGCTGGGTCACGCGAATAAAGGAGCCGCCATCCCCCTGCTCGAGCTGGCGGCTGCCACGCAGCGGACGGACCTGCGCCGCCGCGCGGACCAGCTTCGCCGGTGCCTCGCGCACAGGCGCGGCACGGGCCACGAGGGCGGCACGCGCGGCGCGGCGTGCGGCCCGGCCCGGCGTCGCGGCCTCGGCGCGGCCGGTGATCAGGCGGCCGAGGCCGGCAGTGGCGGACACGAGCACGGGCGAAGGCTGCGAGGGCTCGACGCCCATCTGGCTGAAGCCCTGGTCCAGCAGGGCCGCGGCGTGGCGGTCGCGCTCGCTCCAGGTCGAGGCCCCGAACACCACGGCCACCAGGCGCTGGCCCTGGCGCTGCGCCGAGGTGACGATGTTGAAGCCGGAGGCGGAGATGAAGCCGGTCTTGATGCCGTCCACGCCGTCATAGGTGCCCACCATATGGTTGTGGGAACGGATGCGGCGGCCACCGAAGTTGAACTGCTGGGTGGAGAAGTAGTGGTAGCGGTCGGGGAAGTCGATGTAGAGGCGCCGCCCCAGCGTGGCCATGTCGCGGGCGGTGCTGAACTGATCCGGGTCGGGCAGGCCGTTGGGATTGCGGAAGGTGGTGTTCACCATCCCGATCGAGCGCGCCTTCTGGGTCATCAGCTGGGCGAAGTGATAGGCGTCGCCGCCCAGCGATTCACCGATCATGTAGGCCACGTCGTTGGCCGACAGGGTGACCAGGGCGAGGATCGCCTGTTCCGCCGTGATCGAGGTGCCCGGCGGGATGCCCAGCTTGGAAGGCTGCTGCGAGGCGGCGTCGGCACTCATGACCATGCGGCTGTCCAGGGTCATGCGCCCGTCGCGCAGCGCCTCGAACAGCAGGTAGAGGGTCATCATCTTGGTGAGCGAGGCCGGGTAGCGGAGCTCGTCAGGATTGGCGGCCTCCAGGATGTTGCCGCTCCGGGCGTCGATCACGATCGAGGCGTAGCGTGCCGAGCCGACCTGGGCCCGCGCCGACGTGGTGCCGAGCGCAGCCATGGCCATCAGGACGCAGGCGGCGATCCCCGAGCGGCGCCACGCCCTCGAACCTTCTCTCATACCTTCAGCTTCCCCTATCGGACCGTAGTCCACCCCATCGGATTCGCCCCCCAGCGAAAACCGATGCCGGACAGTAGTTTGTGCGGCTGGTGCCTGTCCACGCCGGGATCGTGTCGCGAGCGATTTTCCCAGCCGTTACGGTTTGTCACATTCTGAGGAACGGTACGAAAGATACTTAGGTCTTTTTAATGTTGCGGTGCAAAAAAACATGTGGAAACCATAATGATCTTCCGGCAGAAGGCTTTTGCTGCGGCGCAGCAAAACGCACCGCCGTGTGCTTAGGGAGTTTTCGGAACATGGCAGCTGAACAGAAGGTCGCCCGTCTCGCGACCGAGTCCAACACGACGCAGGCCACTGCCCAGGCCACCGACACCGCGCGCGAAACCCTGCAGGCTGGCGCCAGCCAGGCTGCCAAGGCGAGCGAAGGCGTCCTGCGCTCCGCCGAGGATGCCATGGAGTTCGGCCGCGGCAACCTCGAGGCCATCACCCAGGCCGCGCAGACCTACTTCGCCGGTGCGCAGGACCTCGGTCGTCAGACCCTGGCCCTGATGCAGCAGCTCCAGGAGGAGGCGATGCAGAACGCCCGCAGCCTGGCCACCGTGCGCAGCATCAAGGATGCGACCGAGATGCAGACCTCCTTCGGTCGCCAGACCATGGAGAAGCTGCTGAGCGAGACCAGCCGCCTCCAGGAGGCCAGCTTCCGCCTGGCCGAGCAGAGCACGGCGCCGATCGCGCAGCGCATGACCCTGGCGATGGAGCGCATGTCGCGCACCAGCCCCAGCGCCTGAGCATCGCACCCCGCCGATGACCGCAGGAGCCGGGACGGATCGCCGTCCCGGCTCCTTGCATTTTCAGCGGTCGCGCGCCAACTCCGACCCCGGCGCCAGCGAAGGCAGTCCGCCGCTGCTCACCCCAAAGCGACTGCGGCTTGCCTTCATCGCCATGATATTCTTCCATCCTGAGCAGACGAGGCGCCTCGTTCGTTAAACAGACGGTGTGGCGTGTTGAAGTAGGCGGCCGATGAGCGAGCATGACAAGCGGCCGGACGGGGGCAACTCCGGCGGCGGACCCGGTGGCGGGTCAGGGGAAAACGGACCGGCCAGCGGCGTCGTGGTCAAGGCGCGTCCCCGCACGCGCAAGCCCACGATGTACAAGGTCCTGATGCTGAACGACGACTACACGCCGATGGAGTTCGTCGTGCACGTCCTGGAACGGTTCTTCGCCAAGAACCGGGAGGAGGCGACGCGGATCATGCTGCACGTCCACCGGCGTGGCGTGGGGGTTTGCGGCGTCTTCACCTACGAGGTCGCGGAAACCAAGGTGACGCAGGTCATGGACCTTGCGCGGCAGAACCAGCATCCGCTCCAATGCACGATCGAGAAGGAATAAGGGTGCCTCCGGTACCCCACCCCTCTCGCCGCGGGTGCGAAGACGCCCCACATTAGTTCTTTCTCTTCCACTCCGCCTCGGCAGCAGCCGCTGTCCGGGCCGGACCCTTAGGGGAGCGTCGCCTAGCATGCTGTCCCGCAACCTCGAACAGACGCTCCACCGTGCCCTGGCGCTCGCCAACGACCGCCGGCACGAATATGCAACTCTGGAGCACCTCCTCCTTTCCCTCTGCGACGACACGGACGCCACCACGGTGCTGAGTGCCTGCGGGGTCGAGATCGAGAAGCTGAAGCGCGACCTCGGCGAGTTCCTGGACAAGGACCTCGCCGGCCTGGTCAGCGACCGCGGCGGCGACCCGAAGCCCACCGCCGGCTTCCAGCGCGTGGTCCAGCGCGCCGCCATCCATGTCCAGTCCTCGGGCCGTGACGAGGTTTCGGGCGCCAACGTGCTCGTGGCCCTGTTCAGCGAGCGTGAGAGCCACGCCGTCTACTTCCTGCAGCTGCAGGACATGACGCGGCTCGACGCGGTCAACTTCATCAGCCACGGCATCGCCAAGGCCCCCGGCCGCGCCCAGAGCCGGTCGCCGCAGGGCAAGGACGAGAACGGCGATGAGGGCGGCGGCAGCGGCCGCGGCGGCAAGGACGAGGAGAAGCGCGAAGGCAGCGCCAAGCGCGGCCAGGACGCGCTCGGCAACTACTGCGTCGACCTCAACAAGAAGGCCGCCGCCGGCAAGATTGACCCGCTGATCGGCCGCGACAGCGAGATCGAGCGCACGATCCAGATCCTGTGCCGTCGCACCAAGAACAACCCGCTCTACGTGGGCGACCCGGGCGTGGGCAAGACCGCCATCGCCGAGGGTCTGGCCAAGCGGATCATCGAGGGCGACGTGCCCGAGGTGCTGCTGAAGAGCACCATCTTCGCCCTCGACATGGGCGCGCTGCTGGCCGGCACCCGCTACCGCGGCGACTTCGAGGAGCGGCTGAAGGCCGTGGTGACGGAGCTCGAGCAGCATCCGGGCTCGATCCTGTTCATCGACGAGATCCATACCGTGATCGGCGCCGGCGCGACCTCGGGCGGGGCGATGGACGCGTCGAACCTGCTGAAGCCTGCGCTGGCCCAGGGCACGCTGCGCTGCGTGGGTTCCACCACGTATAAGGAGTACCGGCAGCATTTCGAGAAGGACCGCGCGCTGGTCCGGCGCTTCCAGAAGATCGACGTGAACGAGCCGTCGGTCGAGGATGCGGTGAAGATCCTGCAGGGCCTCAAGACCAACTACGAGAAGCACCACAAGGTCCGCTACACGCCCGAGGCCATCCGGGCGGCGGTGGAGCTGTCGGCCAAGTACATCAACGACCGCAAGCTGCCGGACAAGGCGATCGACGTGATCGATGAGGTCGGTGCCTCGCGGATGTTGGTGCCTGAGAACAAGCGCCGCAAGACCGTGACGCTGAAGGACGTGGAGGACGTGGTCGCCAAGATCGCCCGCATCCCACCCAAGTCCGTCTCGACCGACGACAAGGAAACGCTGCGCAACCTGGAGCGCGACCTGAAGTCGATGGTGTTCGGCCAGGACAAGGCAATCGAGGCGCTGAGCGCCGCGATCAAGCTGTCTCGCGCCGGGCTGCGCGATGCCGAGAAGCCGATCGGCAACTACCTGTTCTCCGGCCCCACCGGCGTCGGCAAGACCGAGGTGGCCAAGCAGCTCGCCAAGACGCTGGGCATCGAGCTCACCCGCTTCGACATGTCCGAGTACATGGAGCGGCACTCGATCTCCCGCCTGATCGGCGCGCCGCCGGGCTACGTGGGCTTCGACCAGGGCGGGCTGCTGACCGATGCCGTGGACCAGCACCCGCACTGCGTCCTCCTGCTCGACGAGATCGAGAAGGCGCACCAGGACCTGTACAACATCCTGTTGCAGGTCATGGACCACGGGAAGCTGACCGACCACAACGGCAAGAACGTGGACTTCCGCAACGTCATCCTGATCATGACGACCAATGCGGGCGCCTCGGACATGGCCAAGGCCGGCATCGGCTTCGGGCGCGAGGTCCGCACCGGCGAGGACGAGGAGGCGATCAAGCGCCTGTTCACGCCGGAGTTCCGCAACCGCCTGGACGCGGTGGTGCCCTTCGCCGGCCTGACGCCGGAGGTGGTGGCCAACGTGGTCGAGAAGTTCGTGATGCAGCTGGAAGCCCAGCTCGCGGATCGCAACGTCACGATCGAGCTGAGCTCGGCGGCCAAGGAGTGGCTGGCGGAGCGGGGCTACGACCCGCTCTACGGCGCGCGGCCGCTGGCCCGCGTCATCCAGGAATACATCAAGAAGCCGCTGGCCGAGGAACTGCTGTTCGGCAAGCTGGTGAAGGGTGGCGCGGTGAAGGTCGGCCTCAAGGATGGAGCGCTGAGCTTCGACGTGGCCGAGGCACCGCCTGCCGCGCTGCCGAAACCCGAAGAGGGTAACGGCGAGGGCCCGGGCGACGGCGAAGCCGAGCGGGAGCCCGAGGCGGCCGGCTGACCGGAGCGGTCAGCACTGGGATCGAGGGGCGCGGCGGGGGAGACCCGGCCGCGCCCCTTCCCTTTTCGGGGTACACGGATCAGGCGGGCGCGCCGCGCGGCACCACCGTGTTCAGGAACTCCGCCACGTCGTCGCGCACCGGGGCACCCGCGAGGCCCAGCCCCCGCACCGGTGCCGCCAGGGCGCCGATGATGCCGATATGGCCGACATCGGGGTATTCGCGCAGCGTCACGGGGATGTTCGCGGCCCTGAGGCTGCGCGCCAGTTCCCGCGAGCGTTCCGGTGACACCGTGTCATCCGCCAGCCCGTGCAGCAGCAGGGTGGGCGGGCAGCCGTTGAGGTCGCCGGGCTCCGCCGGCAGTACCCGTGCCCGTCCGCCCGGGGCATCGCGGAAGATGGCCACGTACTCGGCCTCTTCGGGCTGGAAGTCGTAGGGTCCTGCCAGGCCGATCGCGCCGCGCAGGCTCCTGCGCGACGCCCTGCCGAGCCAGCGCGGGTCGGTGGCCAGGGCACCCACAATAAAGGCGCCCGCCGAGTGGCCCATGAGCACCATCGGGCGGTTCGCGGCCACTCCCGTCTGCAGGAAGCGCGTGGCGGCGGCCGCGTCCTCGAGGAAGGTCGGCCAACGGACCTCCGGGTAGAGGCGGTAGTCGGGAATCGCCACCACCATGCCGAGGCTGGTCAGCGACTGCGCCAGGAAGCGGTAGCTGCCTTTGGTGCCGTCCTTCCAGCCGCCGCCGTAGAAGAACACCACCACCGGCGTCGCGTCGGTGGCACCGTCGGGCGTGTAGAGGTCGAGCGTGCCGCGATCCCCCTCGCGGAAGCGTAGGTCACGCGTCACCGTGTAGCCGCCGCGGGGCGTCAGGGCGTTCACGAGGTTCGCGGGGGAACAGGCGGCGAGCAGCGGCGCCAGGAGGGGAAGTCGCGCCAATTGGCGGCGGGTGGCCGTCATGCAGACGGAAGAGGAGATGTCATGGCCGGGCAACGGCCCGGCCATGACAGTCGTTGCGGCGGATTATTCCACCACGTCGGCGAGACGGTCGCGCATCTTGCGCGCGTCCTCGGTGGACACCGCCGGCGCGGCGTTGCCCCAGCTGTTGCGGATATAGGTGGCGACCGCCGCCACCTGCTCGTCGTTCAGGCGCCAGCCGAAGGCCGGCATGGCGGGACCCGTGGGTGCCATGTCGGTGGTGGCCGCCTTGGCGCCCTGGAGCACCGCGCGGAGGATCGACTCGCTGCCGGGCTGCTGCACGGACTGGCTGCCGGCCAGGCGCGGGAACATGCGGGCGATGCCCTGGCCGCTGTCGGTGTGGCAGGCCTTGCAGCCGTCCTCGTAGATTGCACGGCCCATCCGCATCTGCGCGTTGTCGGCCGCCAGCGGCGCCGGTGCGCTCGCCTGCTGCACCGCCTGCGCGGGCTGCTTCAGGTAGACGGCCATCGCCTTGAGGTCGGACTCGGTCATCTTGGCGGTGGAATACTGCACCACCTCGGCCATCGGACCCGCGGCCGCGGCGCGCTCGTTGCGGCCGGTGCGCAGGTACTCGACGATCTCGTCCTCGCTCCAGTCGCCGACGCCCAGCCGCTTGTCGGCCGTCAGGCTCGGCGCGTACCAGGCCTGAAGCTCCCCGCCCGCGAGGTGGTCGCCGTCGCCGCCCAGGAAGTTCTTGGGCGTGTGGCAGGAGCCGCAGTGACCCAGCCCTTCCACGAGATAGGCGCCGCGGTTCCACTCGGCCGACTTCGTGGTGTCGGGCTGGAAGGTGCCCTCACGGAAGAACAGCATGTTCCAGCCGATCATCGCCATGCGGATGTTGAACGGGAACGGCAGGGTGTTGCGGTCCACCGCGTTCTGCACCGGCGCCAGCGTGCGCAGGTAGGCGAATATCGCGTCGGAGTCGTCGCGCGTGACGTTGGTGTAGGCCGTGTACGGGAAGGCCGGGTAGAGGTGCGTTCCGTCCGGCCGCTGCCCGTGGTGCATGGCGGTGTAGAACTGGTCCGCCGTCCAGGTGCCGATGCCGGTTTCGCGGTCCGGCGTGATGTTGGCGGCCTTGATCTGACCGAAGGGCGTCTCGATCGCGCGGCCACCGGCATAGCCGTAGGAGGATTCGAGGTCCGGCACGGCATGCGCGACGCCGGGCCCGGCGCTGCCGGTGTGGCAGGCAACGCAGTCGCCCGCCGTCGCCAGGTAGCGGCCGCGCGCCACCTGATCAAAGTTGTCCGGGTCCGCCTTGGCGGTGCCGATCAGCGCGCCGAGCGCCAGCGTGGCGAGAAGAAGCTTGCGCATCATGCCTGCACCAGCGGCTGACCGGGGTTCTTGAGGTACTGCTGCGTGATCGCGTCGGCCGCGTAGTAGGCCAGCGCCCCCACCGTGCCGGTCGGGTTGTAGCCGGCGTTCTGCGGGAAGGCCGAGGCACCCAGCACGAAGACGTTGGGCACGTCCCAGACCTGCTGGAACTTGTTGACCGCGCTTTCGCGCGGGTTGGAGCCCATGATGGCGCCGCCGGTGTTGTGCGTCGTCTGGTAGGGCACGACGTTCCAGTGGCCGGCCTTGGGCGTCGAGCGGATCTGCTTCGCGCCCATGGCCTTCATGATCGGCTCCATCTTCGCCGTGACGAAGCGCGACATTTTGAACTCGTTCTCCTTGAAGTCGAACGTCATGCGCAGCAGCGGCCGCCCGAGCCGGTCCTTGTAGGTCGGGTCGAGGTCCAGGTAGCAGTCGCGATACGACATGACGCTGCCCTGGCTGCCGACGTTGGCGGTGGTCAGGTAGTTCTCCGCCGTCGCCTTCTTCCAGGCGGCACCCCAGCGCGGCGTACCGGGGGGCGTCGGGCGCGCGGCGATCGGACGGGCGTTGGTCACGGTGCAGTTGACGTTGGCGCCGCCGAGGAAGTCGACGTCGGAGTGGTCGAAGGACTCGCCGTTGAAGTCGTCAAAGGTCATGCCCAGCGCGCCGGCGCCGGCGAACATGTTGAACAGCTGGTTGTCGAAGAAGCCGTTCACCGAGGAATTGGCCTGATAGGCGTAGTTCTTGCCGATCACGCCCTCACCCGTGTTCGGGTCGTAGGGCTTGCCGATGCCCGAGTAGAGCAGCAGCCGCACGTTCCACAGCTGGTAGGCCGCCAGGATCACGAGGTCGGCGGGCTGTTCCCATTCCTGGCCCTGCGCGTCCACGTAGACCACGCCGGTCGCGGTCTTGCCGTCGGCCGACATCAGGACCTTGACCACCTCGCACTCGGTGCGCGCCTCGAAGCCCGGGTGGCGCATCAGCACCGGCAGGATCGTGGTCTGCGCCGAGGACTTGGAATAGTTGGCGCAGCCGAAGCGCTCGCAGAAACCGCAGTAGGAGCAAGGCGCCTGCGTGACGCCGAGCGGGTTGGTATAGGCCTGCGACATGTTCGCGGAGGGCAGCGGGAACGGGTGGTAGCCCGCATCCGTGGCCGCCTTGGTGAACAGGTTCTGCGCGTGGCTCATCTTCATGGGCGGCGTGGGATAGGGGCGCGAGCGCCAGCCCTCGAAGGGGTTGCCGCCCGGCTGGATCTGGCCCTTGAGGTTGCCGGCCGTGCCCGCGATGCCGCACAGGTACTCGAACTTGTCGTAGTAGGGCTCGAGCTCGTCGTAATCGATGCCGAAGTCCGCGATGGTCATGCCTTCGGGGATCTTGTTGGCACCGTACTTCTCGGTGACGTAGGAACGCAGCTTGAGGTCGGTGGGCAGGAAGCGCCAGGTATGGCCGTTCCAGTGCACGCCCGATCCGCCGACGCCGTTGCCGGGCAGGAAGCTGCCCCAGTTGCGGATCGGCAGCGCCACCTGGTCCATGGTGTTGCGCGCGGTGACCGTATCCTGCGACGGCTTCACGAAGAGGTCGTTGCGGATGGCGTAGCGCAGCTCATCGGGCGCGGTGCCGATGTTGAAGTCGGTGGCGGTGTCGCGCCACGGGCCGCGTTCCAGCGCCACGACCTCGAGCCCTGCCTGGCAGAGCTCGTAGCCCATGATGGCACCGGTCCAGCCGAGGCCGACGATCACGGCATCCTTGCGAGGAAGACGGCGCATCAGGTGGCCCCTCCACGGCCGGAACGTCGTGACGGGTCGACCAGCTTGCCCCAGTCGGAACGGCCCACCAGCCCGACGGGCGGCAGGGTGTAGCGCTGGTTGGGATGCGCGATCACGTCGCGGTAGTCGTAGCGGGCGCCGGGGAAGCCCAGCAGCTTCCAGCCGGTCATGTCCTTGTTGCCGCCGTAGATCGGGTCGGCAAAGTAGCCTTCCATCATGTTGCTGTAGATCTGCTCGAACAATGCGCGGCCGTCGAAGCCGTCGAGCTTGATCTCTCCCTTCTCCAGGCCGGTGAGCAGCTTGTCCTGATCCTCGCCGCTCAGCTGGCCGAACTTGCGGTTGCTGAAGGTCTTCCCGACATAGGCGGCGAGTGCCCGCAGCCCGTCGCGGTAGACCTGCATGGGGCGCAGCGGCGACTGGAAACCCTGCGTGGGCAGGGGATTGGCCGGGAACGGCCCTTCCATGTACCAGCCATCCAGGCGACCGTAGGGACCGGCGAGCTGCCGGTCGATGAACACGACGCAGCCCGCGTCCTTGCCGCCGAGGCTACGTTCGTCCGCGGGAATGAAACGGTCCGCGATGGCTTCCAGCACCGCCACTTCGTCCGCGTTCAGGTAGAGCCAGCCGCCCGGTGGCTCGAGGCCGAGCGGCGGATACACCTCGCCCGGCTGCCAGGGCATCATGCCGGAGATGGTGCGCGCGGTGGCTGATCCGGCAATGCCAGCCAGCGCGCTTGCTCCGAGCAGAGCACGCCGGGTCGTGGTCGTGGGCGGCATTGTCGGGCCTCCTGTCGCTTCAGCGGTAGTTCAAGACTTCGCGACCCTATGCCCCCGCTTGTTGCACGCCGATACGCTGGTAGCGGAACGAAACGCGCTTTCCAGATTTCGTGAACTGCGCGACTGCGACGCGCTATCAAGAACTGGCGAGTTCATGACGCATCCGTTGCAGGTTCGCGCGCTGTTCCTCCGATACTTCCGGATAGTCGAGGTTCAGCCCGCGCAGCTTCTCCACCAGCGCTGCTGCCACGACCAGGCGCGCGAGCCACTTGCGGTCCGCCGGTATCACGAACCAGGGCACCTCCTCCGAGGCTGTCGCGCGAATCGCGGAGTCGTAGGCCTGCTGGTAGTCGTCCCAGCGCTTCCGGTCGACGATGTCGGAGGGCTGCAGCTTCCAGTTCTTGTCGGGCTCGTCGATGCGCGCGAGGAAGCGCTGGCGCTGCTCGGCCGCGCTCAGGTGCAGGAAGAACTTCAGCACCACGATTCCCTGGTGGGTGAGATAGCGCTCGAAACCGGCGATGTCGTGCAGGCGATGCTTCCAGATCGCCTCGCCTGTCAGCTCCGGCGGCAGGTTCTGCGCGGCGAGCACCTCCGGATGCACGCGGGCGACGAGCACTTCCTCGTACCAGGAACGATTGTGCACGCCGATCATGCCGCGTGGGGGCAGGTTCACGACGTGCCGCCACAGGAAGTCGTGCCTGCGTTCCGTGGCGCTCGGCGCGGCGAAGCTGGTGACCTGGGTGCCTTGGGGGTTGAGGCCGGAAAAGACGTGGCTGATCGTGCCGTCCTTGCCGCCCGCGTCCATGGCCTGGAAGATGCACAGCACGCCCCACTGTGCCTTGGCGTTGAGGCGCTTCTGCAGCTCGGCCGCCTCCGCAACCAGTTCGGGAAGCAGCGCCTCGCCCTCGCGCTTGTTCAGCCCATCGGGACGCGCGTCGGTCTCGTGCGTGTCGAGGCGAAACGTGTCGCCATCTCCGACGCAACAGCGGCGGAGGAAATCTTGCAGCTCGTTGGGGATGCTCAAGCCTGCCTGCTCCGGAAGGTGGAGCGCGGAGCATGCGCCCTTCCCCGCCGGCTGTCAGGGCGGCAGCAGGCGCACCGAAACGGGGCAATGGTCCGACAGCCGGTCGCGCCACCCGTCGCCCGTTTCGGCATACACCATCACGCGCAGGCTGTCGGGCCGCAGCCATCCGCGCGCCGGGCCGCCCAGCAGGATGTGGTCGATGAAGGGGCGGCCACCCCAGCACGGGTTGGACACGCCCTCGGTCGTGCGCAACAGCGGGGCGGCACGACGGAGCGCCACCAGGACGGGGTCGCGGGGGCGGTCCATGCGGCGGTTGAAGTCGCCCAGCACCGCGAAACCGGCATTTTCCGCACCGCGCGCCGCGATCCAGCCGGCCAGCACGCCTGTCTGATCCGCCAGCGTGTTGCAGGCTGCACCCTCGCCGAGCGGTGCCTCCCTGCAGCCACTCTTGAGATGCACGGCGAGCAGGCGCAGCGGCTGCCCGCCCGCCGTCACGGTGACGTCCACGCCGCGGCGCAGGCTGTGCTCAGCCTCAGGCTGGGTGTCGAGCGCGGCGAGATCCGGGTTCTGCACGGCCGGGATGCCGCGGCGCACCGCGATCGCCACGCGCTGCACGTCGCTCTCGGCCGGAAAGAACAGCGTCCACTGCGCCGGATCGAGGATCAGCGCCGCGGCCTCGGGCCCGTCCACCTCCTGCAGCGCCAGCACATCGGCACCGAGACGCGCGGCGTAGCCGCGCAGGCGGGCCAGGTCCTCAGGGCTGCGGCCGCGCACGTCCGGCGGCAGGCGCGGGTCGCCGGCGGCGCGGGTGGTCAACCAGTCGAGGTTCCAGGTGGCGAGCTTGAGCTCCTGCGCTTGCAGCGGTGCGGCGGCGAGCAGCAGCAGAGCGGTGAGGATGCGGGGGATCAGGCGGCGCATGGTGGTCTTCTAGAGCAGCGCCGGCAGCAGGGCCGGAGTCGCGCGGGATGGAAGCGGCAGGGCGCGGGCGCCGCAATCCTCGAGAAATGCGGCCACGGCATCCATCTCCGCGCGGCTGCGGGTGGCGTCCTCGTCGCTGCCGGGCGGCACCCAGATCACCGTCTCGTAGCGCGCCCGCGTCAGCAGCACGCGATAGGTGTTGCGGGTGAACTCCACCTCCGCCGCGCGGGTCACGGTGTTCCAGCGGCTGCCGCTGAGGCTGCGGACCTGCCAGCGGCCGTGGATGCGCAGGAAGTCGCCGCCCCAGGCGAGGCCCACGAGGTCGAGCTCCAGCCCCTGGCAGGAATACTCGGTGGCCGGAACCTCCAGCGCCTCGGAAGCGCGGATATCGGGCCAGCGACGCAGGAACCAGCTCACCACCTCCGCATCGCCACGCAGCTCACCGCCTAGTCCTTCGGCGCGCAGGCGCCGGTTGCCGGAGGAGGCCACCAGCCCCGCCCGGCGTTCCCCGCGCGCCAGGTGGCGCAGCGCGGTGCGGAGCGCGCTGAGGTCGCGCGTGAGATAGACCGGCACCTCGCCGGAGGCCGTCAGGTTTCGCGCCGCCGCCGCATCGCCCGACAGCACGGCATCGACCCAGGGCGCCATCAGGTTCGAGCGCACGGAGCGGATCGGGACGTCGAGGTGCAGCGCCGGATCGAGCGCGAGCCACGGCGCCAACACCGGGGCGAGGCGCTGCGCCACGGGCCCCTCGCCCACGGCCGCGGGCGCCACGCTGGCGCGCCAGCGCCCCTGGCTGCCGGCGATCACCCGCCCCCATTCCGTGAGCCCGGCCTCACCGGTGTTGATCTCCTGCCCGCTGCCGACCAGCGCTACCACCACGGCCCAGTCGGGGTGCCGGCCCATGATCTCCAGCATGTGCGCGGGCTCGGAGTCCGTCAGGCGGGAGCGGCGGTTCTGCGTGTCCTGCGTCGCCTTGGCGGCGTCCCAGGCACGCTGCGCCTCGTCGAACACCACGACGCGGACGTCCGGGATCTCTGCGGGCGAGAGCACGTGGTGCTCCAGGAAGCGGTGGACGTTCTGCAGCGCCGCCACGGTTCGTCGGCGCGCCTCGCGGATCGGGGCGCCGCCGCGGCTCGCGTCGAGGGCCAGGGCTTCGCGCAGCACCGCCACCAGCGGGGCGTTGCCGGTCAGGAAGGCGGCGCCGAGGTCGCGCGAGGCGCCGAACACCGTGTCCAGCCCGCACAGCGTCTTGCCGGCGCCAGGAATGCCGGTGACGAAGACGACGCGGTGCTGCCCAAGCTGCCGCGCCTCCTCCACGACCGCGCGGATCGCCGCGGTGGTGCGCGTCAGGTTGGTGGCGTCGGCCCGCGCCGCCGCGATCTCGGCCACGCCGTGGCGGGCGTAGAGCAGCGTCGCGGCCTCGACGATGTTGGGCACCGGGCGATAGGGCGCCGCTTCCCAGGCGAGCGGGTCGAGCGGGGTTGCCGGCGGCCGAATCACCTCCGCCAGCTCGGCCAGCAGGTCCGCCAGCGTGTTCGCGTTCGCGCGCTGCACGGGGGAAACGCCGTGCCACAGCAGCACCGGCTCGTTCCACGGCGTCGGGGCGTCGGTCGCGACCAGCACCGGCACCACCGGCACGGCTGCCGGCGTGAAAGTCATGGAGGTCGAGGGCGTAGTCTTCCGCCTGCCGCAGGTCCGCGGGCTCGAAGCGCCGGGCGCCCACCTTGAACTCCAGCACGAAGACGGCGCGGTCGCTCAGCAGGATGGCGTCGCAGCGCTTCTCCAGGCGCAGCAGGTCGTATTCCAGCAGGACCCGCCACTGCGCGGGCGCGGCCGAGAGCGCCTGTTGCAGCAGCGCGACCTGCGCCTCCCAGGCGCCGAGCTGGGCGGACTCATTGGTGCGGAAGCGGCGGGCCTGCGCTTCGGCGAGCTGCGCCACGACGGCGGCGGGCGCGCTGCGGCGGAACGCCTCGACCGAGAGCGAGATCCAGACCGGCACCGCTCCCGTCAGCTCTCGCCGTCGCGGCGGAAGGGCGAGGCCTCAGCCAGGGCTTCCATCTCGGCCAGCATGGCCGGGCGCTCGTTCTCCAGGAAGTCGCTGACGGCGCGGCGCAGCCCGCGGTGCTCGATCCAGTGCGCAGAATAGGTCGGCACCGGCAGGTAGCCGCGCTGGATCTTGTGCTCACCCTGCGCGCCCGCCTCGACGCGGGGCAAGCCGTGCGCGATGGCGAAGTCCATGGCCTGGTAATAACAGAGCTCGAAGTGGAGAAAGGGCGCTTCCACCAGCGCGCCCCAGTTGCGGCCGTAGAGCGCGTCGCGGCCCATGAGGTTCAGGGCGCCGGCCACGGGTTCCCCATCGCGCTCGGCCACCATCAGCACCACGCGGTCGCCCAGGCGTTCGCCCAACAGCGGCCAGAAGCGCGGGGTGATGTAGGCGCTGCCCCACTTACGATCGACGGTGTGCATGTAGCACTGGTGGAAAACCTGCCAGTGATGCGGCGTGATCTCGGCGCCGCGCAGCGCCCGGAAGGTGAGGCCTGCGGACTGCGCGTCCCGCCGCTCACGCCGCAGGGTCTTGCGCTTGCGCGACGACAGGGCGCCGAGGAAATCGTCGAAGCTGCCGTAGCCGGGATTGTTCCAGTGGAACTGCGTGCCGAGGCGGCGCAGCCAGCCGGCCTCGCCCAGTGCTTCCCACTCCGCCTCGCCGCAGAAGGTCACGTGGCAGGAGGAGAAGCCCAGGTCGCTCGTGGCCTGCCGCAGCCCCTGCGCCAGGGCCAGCAGCGGCACCTCGCTGCCGGGCCGGGTCAGCAGGCGCGGGCCGGGAACCGGGCTGAAGGGCACCGAGACCTGAAGCTTCGGGTAGTAGTCGCCGCCCGCCTGCTCGAAAGCGCGCGCCCAGGCCCAGTCGAAGACGTACTCGCCGTAGGAATGCGACTTGGCATAGGCGGGCGCCACGGCGACCACCGTGCCGGCGGCATCGCGCAGCGCGGCGTGCTGCGGCAGCCAGCCGGTCTTGCGGCCGGCGGAGCCGCTGTCCTCCAGCGCCAGCAGGAAGGCGTGCGACACGAAGGGGTTGTCGTCGCCGGCACAGGCATCCCAGTCGGCGGAGGCGATCTCCGCGATCCGGGGGTGCAGCGTCAGCGTCAGTTCGGGGGCGCCATCGGGCATGGAGGAAGGATGTGCGCCCGATCGCCCCCGGCGCAAGCCACGGAGCGCGCGGATCAGCGCAGCGCGAACATCGCCTCCACCTCCACCGCCGCGTCGCCCGGCAGGGACGGAACGCCGATGGTGGAGCGGGCATGGCGGCCAAGATCGCCGAAGACCTCCACCGCGAGGTCGGAGGCGCCGTTCATGATCGCGGCATGGCGGGTGAAGTCCGGACCGGCGGCGATGAAGCCACCCAGGCGGACCACCCGCGCCACGCGGTCGAGATCCCCGTCCAGGGCGGCCTTGGCCTGCGCCAGGACGTTGAGGAAGCACAGCCGCGCCGCGGCGATGCCGGCCTCGTCGCTGACCCCGGCACCCAGCTTGCCGGTCACGGCGATGCGGCCGTTCTCCATCGGGATCTGGCCCGACACCACCAGCAGTCCCGGCACCACCACGGCGGGAACGTAGTTCGCCAGCGGCTTGGCCGTTTCCGGCAGGGCAAGGCCGAGTTCGGCGAGGCGGGCTTCGATGCGACCGGTCATGCTGGGCTTCCGGATAGGGGGTTCAGCCGACCAGCCGCAGGGCGCGGCGGCGGGAACGGGGGCTGGCGGGCGCTTCCAGCGGCAGCGAGGTCTGCTGCGCCGGCGCGCCGAGCTCGGCGCCGAACTCTTCCTCGCTTGGGTCGGGCATCGGGGCGGCGTCCAGGTGTTCCAGCGCAAGGCGGCGGAAGGCCCAATCGAGGATCGAGGTGGCGCGCCGGATGGTGGGGTCGCCCTCCACCGCGCCGGAGGGGCCGAAATGCGTATAGGCGTGCGCGTGGACGAACTCGGCCAGCGGCACGCCGCGGGCGAGACCCAGCGACACCGACTGGCACAGCGCGTCGAGCAGCCCGCGGAACGGCGCGCTGTCCTTGGCCAGGCTGAGCGACATCTCGGCCAGCGTGCCGTCGGCGTGCTCGGCGGTGCGCAGGGTCACGCGATGGCCGCCGACCGACACCTTCCAGACATGGCCACGCGTGGCGGTGCGGCTGTCGAGGTGGCGGGGCGCCGGGCGTGGCGTGGCGGAGGTCGCGGGCGACGCGGGCGCATCGGCGTGCAGGAAGGGCCCCACGGCCGCCTGCATCGCAGCGCGGGCGGCGGGGCCACGCGGCGCCAGCAGGATCGCGGCGCGAGGACCGGCGCGCAGGGCGGCGGCGGTGGGCAGCTCCTCGCCTTCGGCGCTCGGATGGGTGGGGCCCGCAGCCGGCGCCAGCCCCGCCGTTTCCGCGCCCAGCAGCGCTTCCGCCGCATCGGCCGGCGACAGCGAGAGGAGGGATTCGTGACGCAGGCCGGGGGCACCGGCCGCCATGTTCAGCGCCTCGCGCGCCGCGAAGGCCAGGCCGGGCACCGCCGTTTCGGCGGGCGGGGGCGGGCAGCTGATGCTGACCGGCACGCGCTCGCCCAGCGCTTCGGCGCACTCGCCGCTGGCCGCCTCGGCCGCGCCGCGCGTCAGGGCCGCGATCGCCGCCGCCACGTCACGCGCGGCGGGGCTGTCGTAGTCCAGCCCGAGCCCGGCCAGCAGCCCGGCAAGGTCGGCGAAGCCCAGGCGCAGCGCGCGCGCCTTGCCGCCCGTCAGCGCCTCGAGCGCCAGCACCGCGGTCTGCACCGCGGCCGCGTAGCCGTCGGCGTCGAAATGCGCCTCGGCATCCAGGAAGGCCGGAAGGCTCAGCACGAAGCGCGGGTTGCCGGCGGCGGGATCGGCCCAGCTTTCCGCACCCGGTGCACCGCGGCGGAGCAGCAGCAGTTCCCGCAGCGCGTCGGCCAGCGTGTCGGCATCGGGCAGCCCGAGGCTGCGCGCCCCGGCGGCAGCCCGCCGGATCCAGGCTTCCGCCAGGCGGGGCAGCGAAACCGGCCCCTCGCCCGGGGCCAGCGAGGCCAGCGCATCCGCCGCCCCCTGATCCCAGGTGGCGGGCATGAGCACGGCGCGCGAAACAGCGTCCGGATCGGCCTGGCCGCGCGTGCGACGCAGCGCGACATCCGACCAGGATGTAGCTTCGAGCCCTGCCATACGATCGCCTCCGGACGAGTCTGCCTCGCGGCGAAGGCAACATTTTGTGGCCGGAGGAGTCAACCACCACCACATACGCTCTTCTTGCCGTGACGGCCCGGTGGCCTTTCAACAGAGGCCCGCCCGTGTCATATGCCGCTGCTCAGGAGGCTCCCAAGCCATGTCCACGTTCATGCGCCTGATCTCCGGCTTGAAGGGCCGTCGGGTCGGCACCGATCGCTTCGGCAACATCTACTTCGAGACCCGCAACGTCGTGCGGGGCTTCAACCACACGCGCCGCTGGGTGGTGTATGCTGGCCGGGCCGAGGCCACCGACGTTCCGCCCGAATGGCATGGCTGGCTGCACCACGCGACGCCCGATCCGCTCGATGAGCGGCAGCGCTATGCCTGGCAGCGGGACCATCAGCCGAACATGACCGGGACCGCCCTCGCCTATCGGCCGAAGGGCCATGACTACGAAGGCGGCAAGAGCCCGGCCTCCTACGGCGACTATGATGCCTGGACACCGGGCAGCTGAGGACGGGACCGGCCCCGGCGGCCACCTGCCCCGGCCTCCCGCTTTCCGCCGCGCAGCTTTTTCAGGGATGACGCCGTGAAGGGTCGCAGTCTTGCCGAGGTCCTCGCCGGCGCCGTGGTGCTGGTGGTGGCCGTGGTGTTCCTGGCCTATGCCGCCAACAATTCGGGTAAGTCGCTGGGCACCTCGTCCGGGATCAACCTCCGGGCGCGTTTCGACCGCATCGACGGGCTGGCGAACGGCTCGGACGTGCGGATCGCGGGCGTGCGCGTCGGCAGCGTGACGGCGGAGCGCATCGACCCGCGCACCTTCCTGGCGGAGGTCACGATGCGGATCGACAGCGGGCTGAACCTGCCCGACGACAGCTCGGCCGAGATCACCTCCGAGAGCCTGCTGGGCGGCAAGTACATCGCCCTGGTGCCGGGCGGCAGCGACAAGCTGCTGAAGGACGGGGGCGAGATCACGATCACCCAGTCCGCCGTCAGCCTCGAAAGCCTGCTGGGCAAGTTCATCTTCTCGGTGACGCAGATGAACAGCAATCATTCCGACGACGATCAGGGGAACGGCACGCCGGCCCCCGCGCCGGCCCGGCCATGAGCGATCCGCTCACCCCGCCGGCCCGCTGGCCCGGCATCGATGGCGATACGGTGTCCTGCCGCGAGAAGCTGCGGACGCTGAGCGAAAACCACGAGGAGCTGGTGCAGGTGCTGCGCGACGCCTTCGAGGACGCGGTGCTGATGGGCGTGGACGAGGGCGCACTCCGGCAGATCCTGCACGGGGTGGTGGATGCCCTGCCCTCCCCGCGGCGCGCCGGGGCAACGCGGGACGCGGCATGAAGCGGGCGCTGCTTTTCTCGCTGCTGCTCCTGGCCGTGCCGGCCGCGGCGCAGGACACCCAGCCGGCGCCGCCGCAGGACACGCAGTGGATCCCGATGCGCAATGCCAAGCTGCAGGCGCTGGACAAGGTGACGGCGCGCGTGACGGTGCTGGAAACCCCGGTCAACAAGCCGGTGCAGTTCGGCACGCTGACGGTCACCGTGAAGGCCTGCGACGCCCGGCCACCCGACGAGGTGCCGGACGCAGCGGCCTATCTCGAAGTGGCCGACAAGCTGGCCAAGCCCGGCACGCCGCTCGCCTTCCACGGCTGGATGCTGGCCAATGCCCCGGCGGTGAACATGCTGGAGCACCCGGTCTACGACCTGCGGATCCTCGAGTGTAAGTAACGCCGCGCGGGGTTTCCCCGCACGGCGCGACGGCCCGGGCCTTCGGCCCAGGCATCGGGAGGGCCGGAGCCCTCCCCTAGGGTTCAGTTCTTCGCCTTGTCCACCAGCGCGCCCTTGGTGATCCAGGGCATCATGCCGCGCAGCTTGGCGCCGACTTCCTCGATCTGGTGCTCGGCGTTGCGGCGGCGGGTCGCCTTAAACGAGGCCTGGTTGACCTTGTTCTCCAGCATCCAGTCGCGGGTGAACTTGCCGCTCTGGATGTCGTCCAGCACACGCTTCATCTCGGCCTTGGTTTCGGGCGTGATGATGCGCGGGCCGGTGACGTACTCGCCGTACTCGGCGGTGTTGCTGATCGAGTAGTTCATGTTGGCGATGCCGCCCTCGTAGATCAGGTCCACGATCAGCTTCACCTCGTGCAGGCACTCGAAATAGGCCATCTCGGGGGCATAGCCGGCCTCGACCAGCGTCTCGAAGCCGGCCTTGATCAGTTCGACGAGGCCGCCGCACAGCACGGCCTGCTCGCCGAACAGGTCGGTCTCGCACTCTTCCTTGAAGGTCGTCTCGATGATGCCCGAGCGGCCACCACCCACGGCGGAAGCATAGCTCAGCGCGATCTCCAGCGCGTTGCCCGACGGGTCCTGATGCACGGCCACGAGGCAGGGCACGCCGCCGCCCTTCTGGTATTCGCCGCGCACGGTGTGGCCGGGGCCCTTGGGCGCGATCATGAACACGTCCACGTCGGGGCGCGGCTCGATCAGGTTGAAGTGGATGTTCAGACCATGCGCGAAGGCGATCGCGGCGCCCTCGCGCAGGTTGTCGTGCAGGTGCTCGCGGTACAGGTCACCCTGGTTCTCGTCGGGGGTGAGGACCATCACCACGTCGGCCCACTTCGCGGCCTCGGCCGGGGACATGACGCGGAAGCCGGCGGCCTCGGCCTTCTTGGCGGAACCGCCCGGGCGGAGGCCGATCACCACGTCCCCCACGCCGCTGTCGCGCATGTTCATCGCGTGGGCATGGCCCTGCGAGCCGAAGCCGATGACGGCAACCTTCTTGTTCTTGATCAGGTTCACGTCCGCGTCGCGGTCGTAGTAAACGCGCATGATCCGCGTACTCCTCCTCGTGGTGGAAAATTCAGGCCGAAAGGCTGCGGGTGCCGCGCGCGATGGCGACGGCGCCGGTGCGGCTGACCTCGGCCAGACCCAGCGGCCGCATCAGCTCGACGAAGGCGTCGATCTTCTCGGCGGAGCCGGTCATCTCGAAAACGAAGCTCTCGTTGGTCGCGTCGACCACGCGGGCGCGGAAGGCATCGGCCAGGCGCAGCGCCTCCATCCGGTGCTCGCCCGCGCCGGCGACCTTGATCAGCGCCAGCTCGCGCGCGAGGTGCGGGCCTTCCAGCGTCAGGTCCGCCACCTTGTGCACGGGCACGAGGCGGTCGAGCTGCGCCTTGATCTGCTCGATCACCATGTCGGTGCCGGTGGTCACCACGGTGATGCGCGACAGCCGCCGCCCATCATCCACCGGCGCCACGGTCAGGCTGTCGATGTTGTAGCCGCGGCCGGAAAACAGGCCGATGACGCGGGCCAGCACGCCGGCCTCGTTCTCGACCAGCACGGCGATGGTGGCGGAGCGCTGCGGCTCCGTCTGGGTCGCTGACATCGCTCTCGCTTCCCTCAGACCAGCACGCGGCCGGCGTCGGTCACGGCGGCCGCGCGGCCTTCCTGGCCCGGGCCCAGGATCATCTCGTTGTGCGCGGCGCCCGACGGGATCATCGGGAAGACGTTCTCCTTCGGGTCCACGGCGATGTCGGCGATCACCGGGCCGTCGATGCGGATCATCTCGCGGATCACGTCATCCAGCTCATCGGCGCTGGTGGCGCGCAGGCCGCGGCCGTGGAAGCTTTCGGCCAGCTTCACGAAGTCCGGCAGGGCCGCGGAGTAGCTCTCGGAATAGCGCGAGCCGTGTAGCAGCTCCTGCCACTGGCGCACCATGCCCATGTACTCGTTGTTCAGGATGAACACCTTCACCGGCAGCCGGTACTGCGCCAGCGTCGCCATTTCCTGGATGTTCATCAGGATCGAGGCCTCGCCGGCGATGTCGATCACCAGCGCGTCCGGGTGCGCGACCTGCACGCCCGAGGCCGCCGGCAAGCCGTAGCCCATGGTGCCGAGCCCGCCCGAGGTCATCCAGCGGTTCGGCTTCTCGAAGCCGAAATACTGCGCGGCCCACATCTGGTGCTGGCCGACTTCGGTGGTGATGAAGGTGTCGCGGCCGGTTTCGCGCGTGATCTCATACAGGCGCTTCACCGCGTGCTGCGGCTTGATGATCTTGCCTTCCTGGACGTAGCGCAGGCACTTCGTCGCGCGCCACGCGTCGATCTGGCGCCACCAGGCGGTCAGCGCCTCGCTGTCCACCCGGCGCTCATCCGCCTCCCAGGCTTCGATCAGGTCACGCAGCACCGCGCCCGCGTCACCCACGATCGGCACGTCCACGGCCACGTTCTTGTTGATGTTGGACGGGTCGATATCGGCGTGGATCTTCTTGGCGGTCGGGCAGAAGGCATCCAGGCGCCCGGTCACGCGGTCGTCGAAGCGCGCGCCGATGTTGAGCAGCACGTCGCAGCCGTGCATCGCGAGGTTGGCCTCGACCGTGCCGTGCATCCCCAGCATGCCCAGGAAGTTCGGGTCGCTCGCCGGCACGCAGCCCAGGCCCATCAGCGTGTTGGTGACCGGGAAGTTCGTGGCGCGCACGAAGCGGGTCAGCAGCTCGCTGGCCTCGGGCCCGGCATTCACCACGCCGCCGCCGGTGTAGATCATCGGGCGCTTGGCACCTTTCAGCAGCGCCACCGCTTCCGCGATGCGCGCCGCGTCGGGCTCGGTGCGCGGGCGGTAGGAACGGTGCGGCGTCGAGGGCGCCGCCTCGTAGGGCGCCGGCTTGATCAGGATGTCCTTGGGCAGGTCGATCACCACCGGGCCCGGGCGGCCGGAGCGCGCGATCAGGAAGGCCTCGTGCACCGTGCGCGCCAGCTCGGCGGAACGCTTCACCAGGTAATTGTGCTTGGTGGCGGGCCGCGTGATGCCGGTGGTGTCGGCCTCCTGGAAGGCATCGTTGCCGATCAGCTGCGTCGGCACCTGCCCGGTCAGGCAGACCAGCGGCACGCTGTCCATCAGCGCATCCAGCAGGCCCGTCACCGCGTTGGTGGCGCCGGGGCCGGAGGTCACCAGCACGCAGCCCACCTTGCCGGTGGAACGGGCATAGCCCTCGGCCGCGTGGACCGCTGCCTGCTCGTGCCGAACCAGGACGTGGCGGATCGCGTTCTGCTGGAAGATCGCGTCGTAGATCGGCAGCACGGCGCCGCCGGGATAGCCGAAGATGACCTCTACGCCCTGTTCCTTCAGCGCGCGGAGGACGACCTCGGCACCGGAGGCGGTGTCGGTCTGGGTCTCGGCGGGAAGGGTCGTAGCGGACATGCGGCTCGGATCCGTTTGCTGTGCCGCGGCGTGGCCAGGTGGGGTCACGGTGCGGCGCGGTTTGCCGATCTAGGGGGTCGAGCGGGGCACGTCAACGCGCAGCATCAATGAACGATAAGATTTCCTGCTTCAGGCTTTCCGAAAGTTGCTCCTCACCCGCAAACCGCGCATGGATCGTATGCGCACGCGTCGGACTGAGGGCGTGGTGGCGGAACCAGGTGGCCTGCCGCTTCGTGTAGCGGCCGATGTTGTTGCAGGCCCGCTCCCCGGCCTCCGCCAGGGTGAGGTCGCCGCGCAACACAGCCGCCAGCTCCGGCACGCCGTGCGCGCGCATGGCCGGCAGGGCGGGATCGAGGCCGCGCGCGACGAGGCGGCGGACCTCCTCGACGGCGCCCTCGCGCAGCATGATCTCCCAGCGCGCCCGGAGCGCGGCCCGCAGCGCATCCCGCGGCGGATCAAGCAGGATCGAGAGCACGGGACACCCCGTCAGCGCCCCTTCCGCCGGTTGCTGCTGCCACTGCGCGAGGCCGCGCCCGGTGCCGCGCCAGACCTCCCAGGCGCGGGCGATGCGCTGGGAGTCGCCGGGGCGTAGCGCCGCAGCCGTGTCCGGGTCCACCTCCGCCAGGCGGGCGTGCAGCGCGGGCGCGCCCAGCTGCTCCAGCATCGCGCGGGCCTCGGCGCGCGCCTCCTCCGGGATTTCCGGCACTGGGGCCAGGCCATGCAGCAGGGCCTGGAAGTACAGCCCCGTGCCGCCGCACAGGATCGGGACGCCGGCGGCCCCCGCAATCGCGGTCTTCGCCTCGCCGAGCCACCAGGCCGCGCTGGCCGCCTCGCCGGCATCGCGGATGCCGTAGAGCCGGTGCGGCACCTGCCGTTCCTCGAGCTCGGTGGGACGGGCTGTCAGCACGCGCAGGTCGCGATAGACCTGCATGCTGTCGGCGTTGATGACGGTGCCGCCCCCCTGCCCCCGCAGGATCGCCGCGAGGCTGAGCGCGAGCGCGGACTTGCCGCTCGCGGTCGGGCCGGCAACGAGGATCAGGGGCGGTTGCTGCACGCGTGGCATCCGGGCAAAGGTCGCCCCAGCATGTCGCACGTCCTGACCCTCGTCGCAGCCCCGGGCGGGCTCGACCGCTCCCTTCTCACCCGCGTGACGGAGGCCCTCACCGCCCTCGGCGGCACCGTGGATGCGCCGGACTGGCTGGCACCGGGGGCGGCGGCGGACCTGCCCTTCTCCGGCCTCGCCGCGGATCAGGCGGATGCGGCCGCGCGGCAGGTGCTCGGCGGCACCGCGGTGGATGCCGTGGCACAGCCGGCCGAGGGGCGCCGCAAGCGCCTGCTGGTGGCCGATATGGACAGCACCATTGTCCAGAACGAAACGCTGGACGAGCTCGCCGCCTACGCCGGCTTCGGCGAGAAGGTGGCCGAGATCACCCGGCGCAGCATGAACGGCGAGATCGACTTCGCGGCCGCCCTGCGGGAACGCGTGGCGCTGCTGCGCGGGCTGGAGCTCGGCGCGCTGGAAGCGACCTGGCGGCAGACCAGGCTGATGCCGGGCGCCGAGGCCCTGGTGCGGACCATGGTGGCGAATGGCGCGCACTGCGCCCTGGCGTCGGGCGGCTTTACCTTCTTCACGGGCCGGGTGGCGGCGCTCTGCGGCTTCACCTCGCACCACGCCAACATCCTGCTGGACGATGGCAGCCGCCTGACCGGCCAGGTGGAGGAACCGGTGTTCGACCGCGACAGCAAGCTGGTCGTGCTGAAGCAACTGGCCAGCGAGAACGGGCTGGCCCTGGCGGAAACCCTGGCGGTCGGCGACGGCGCCAACGACCTGGCGATGCTGGGCGCGGCCGGGCTCGGCGTTGCCTTCCATGCCAAGCCGATCGTGGCCGCCGCGGCGCGGGCGCGGGTGGAGCACGGTGACCTGCTCGCGCTGCTCTACCTCCAGGGCTACCGGCAGGCGGAGATCCTGGGCCTCGTGTGACGGAGCGTATCGGCACGTGGCGGGAGGCGCCCCGCCCACCAAGCTGAGCTGCTGAATCTGCTGGTCACGCATTCTCTATGTTGCGGTGCAGGACGAGCGGCCGCGTCGCGTGTTCTCTGGATGAAGGTTTGTCCATCTTTGGGCAAGCCAACCATCCGGAGCCATCGCCATGAACACCGTGATCGACGGGGCCGCCCGCTTCCGCTGCGACGTTTTCCCTGAACAGGAAGGCCTTTACCGCCGCCTGTCACGCGAAGGGCAGCAGCCCAGCGCGCTGGTGATTTCCTGCGCCGACAGCCGCGTGATCCCGGAACAGATCATGCAGTCCGGCCCCGGCGAGATCTTCGTGTGCCGCAACGCCGGCAACATCGTGCCCGCCACGGCGCAGGTGCTGGGCGGCGTGTCCGCCTCGATCGAGTACGCCGTCGTGGTACTGGGAGTGCGCGACATCGTGGTCTGCGGCCATTCCGACTGCGGCGCGATGAAGGCGCTGCTGAAGCCGGAAAGCCTGGTGGGCATGCCCAACGTCCAGGCCTGGCTGCGGCACAGCGAGGCCGCGCGCTGCATCGTCTGCGACGCCTACCCGAACAGCGAGGGGCCCGAGGCGGTGCGCGCCCTGGCGATGGAGAACGTCGCGCTGCAGCTGAACCACCTGCGCACGCACCCTTCCGTGGCCTCGCGCATCGCGCGCGGCGAGATCACCCTGCACGGCTGGTTCTTCGACCTGGAGACCGGCGGGATCATGGCGCTGGACGGGCAGCTCGGGCGCTTCGTGCCGATCGACGGGGCGGACACCATGCCGGTCGCCCTCGCCGCCTCGCCGCGGCAGGTCACCACGATCGCGGCCGCGGCGGAGTAGGCCGCGGCCCGGCCGATCAGCCGAGCTCCTCCAGCGCGGCGCAGACGGTGGCCACCTGCGCCGCCGTCAGCTCCGGAAACATCGGCAGGCTGAGCACCTCGCGCGCCGCGAGCTCGGTCTCGCGGCACCCCGCCGGGCCCAGCGCCACGCGGCCGCGATAGGCCGGCTGCGCGTGCACCGGCACCGGGTAATGCACCGCCGTGCCGATGCCGGCCTGCCGCAGCCGCGCCTGCAAGGCTTCGCGCCCGGGCGCCCGCAGCACGTACTGGTGGAAGACGTGGGTCGCACCTTCCCGGCACACCGGCGCGGCGAGTGTTCCCCCGGCTAGCGCGGCATCGTAGGCCCCCGCGATTTCCCGCCGACGGGCATTCCCCGCGTCGAGGAACGGCAGGCGGGCGCGCAGCACCGCGGCCTGTACCTCGTCGAGGCGGGAGTTGATGCCCGGCCCGTCCGACACGTAGCGCTCGCGCCAGCCGTACTGGCGGATCGCCGCCATGCGCTCGGCCAGATCTGCGTCCGCGGTGGTGACCACGCCGCCATCGCCCAGCGCACCGAGGTTCTTGGTGGGATACAGGCTGAAGGCGGCAGCGACGCCGAAGGTCCCCAGGCGCCGCCCGTCCAGCGCCGCGCCATGCGCCTGGGCGCAGTCCTCGATCAGCGCCACGCCGGCCGCGCGGCAGGCCTCCAGCATGGGCCGGAGGTCGCAGGCCTGCCCGTAGAGGTGCACCGCGACGGCCGCGCGGATCGGCGGCAGGCCGGGCGGCGGATCGTCCAGCACGGCCGCCAGCTCATCTGCGTCCATGGTGTAGGTGTCGGGATCGATGTCGAGCAGCAGCGGCGTGGCGCCCACCATCTCGATCGCGGCCACGGTGGCGACGGCGGTGTGCGACACGGTGGCCACCGTGCTGCCGGGGCCGATGCCGAGGCCGCGCAGGATCAGCACGATCGCGTCGGTGCCGTTGGCGCAGCCGACCGCCCGCTGCGCGCCCGACGGGTCCAGCCAGGCGGCGAACTCGCGCTCGAACGCCCGGCCCTCCTCGCCCAGGATGTACCAGCCCGAGGCCAGGGCGCGCGCCACCGCCGCATCGATCTCGGCCTTGCGGGCGCGGTAGCCGGCACCGGGATCGGCCTGCGGCACGGTAATGACGGGCGGGGGCGGGTTCGCCACGGCGGTGGCGGGCGGGTTCATCCGTCGGGTCTCGCTCACAGGTATTGCGTCAGGCGCGGGCGGAACCAGTCCAGCGTGCGCCGCAGCCCGTCGCGCAGCGGCACCCGCGGCTCCCAGCCCGTGGCGGCGCGGAAGGCCCTATCGTCCGCGTGGAAGGAGCCGATGTCGATGGCGCGCTTGTCCTCGGGAAACTCCCGCACGTCGTAGCGCCCTGCCCCGGCCGTCTCGATCAGCAGGTCGGCCAGGGCCAGCAGCGACATCGGCGCATCGCCGCCGATGTTGAACACCCGGCCGTTGCAGCCCTGCGCATCCGGCCGGTCGAGCCCGCCCAGCAGGCAGGTGCCGGCCAGCATGAATGCCTCCACCACGTCGTCGACGTAGGCGAGGTCGCGCAGCTGCTCGCCGCCCCAGACCTCGAAGGGATCGCCTTCCAGCACCCGCCGGATCCAGATGCCGAGAAAGGTCTGCCGCGCATCCTTCACCCGCAGCCGCGGGCCGTAGCAGTTGGTCAGCCGCAGCGAGGTCACCGGCCGGTCGCGCACGCGCTGTTCCAGCAGCCAGTACTGCTCGCCCGCCCATTTCGACACGCCGTTGGCGTCGGGCGGCACGATCGGGTGCCGCTCATCCACCGGCAGGTATTGCGGGCGGCCGTAGAACTGCCGGGTCGAGGCGTGCACCACCGCGGCCCGGGGCGCCACCTGGCGCATGGCCTCGATCAGGTGCAGCTGAATGGTGGTGTTGATCGTCAGGTCCAGCAGCGGATCGTGCATGCTGCCGGCGTGCGAGGTCTGGGCCGCGAAGTTGAACAGCACCTCGGTGCCGTCGCACAGCTCCCGCAGCAGCCGGTCGTCGGAGCGCAGGTCGATCTCCACCAGCCGAGCGCCGCTGCCTTCAAGGTTGGCCGGGTTGGCGCCCATCTGCGGCAGCATGGCGTCGAGCGCGGTGACCTCCGCCCCGCGCCGGCCGAGCACGTGGCACAGGTTCGAGCCCAGGAAGCCCGCGCCGCCGGTCACCAGGACCTTGCGCCCCCGCCAGATCATCAGAGCCCTTCCCGAACAGCCACGCCCCTCACCCAGCGGTGGGAGGCGGAACAGCCCGCACGATCACGCGATCGTGCGGCGAAGGCTTCCTTGTAGCGGCAGCTTCGGGGCCGCGCGCGGGCGGCTTTGCGGCATTCCCTGGGCGAAACCGATCGTCCCGACGCAGGTGCCGACCTGGCCGCCCGTCGGCGCGGCTCGTGCCCGGCCCGGTGCCGGGGTGACCGCCCTCAGGCGGGGGCCAGCGCCGTGCCCGTGATCTCCACCTTCCAGTCCGGGTTCACCAGCGGCGCCTGGATCGTCATGCGCGCGGGCTTGGCCGAGGGGTCAAGCCAGCGGTCCCAGGCCCGGTTCATCGCGGGCGCGTCGGCGATGTCGGTCAGCACGACGGTCACCGACAGCAGCGCGCGCTTGTCGGTCCCGGCCTCGGCCAGCAGGGCGTCGATCTGCCGCAGGATGTCGGCGGTCTGCCCTTCGGCGTCGAGCGTGGCGTCGTCCGCCACCTGCCCGGCCAGAAAGATCAGCCCCCCCGCCCTGCGTGGCGCCGGACAGGCGTTCCTCTTCCGCGAAGCGTCGGATGGTCATGCTGTGAACTCCTTCTGAGGCGATCGACACCGCGCCAAGCAGCGGCGCGCGGGGATGCCGGCCTTTCAGCCGGCGAGGTGCGGGCGGCGTAACAGGCGCGGCAGCAGCCCGTCCACCGGCCCGGCCAGCACCGAGAACGACCAGAGCAGCCCGGCGGCGAGAACGATCGCGGGGCCGGTCGGGATGTCGAGGTGATAGGAGGCCAGCAGCCCCGCGACGGAGGCCAGGACTGCCAGCACGGCGGAGGCGGTGACAAGCCCACCCACCGCCCGCGACCAGTGCCGAGACGCCACGGCCGGCAGCATCATCAGCCCCACCGCCATCAGCGTGCCGAGCGCCTGAAAGGCCGCCAGCACGTTGAGCACCACGAGGCTCAGGAACAGCAGGTGCCAGGCGCCACCCCGCGCGCCCTGGGCCGCGGCGAACTGCGGGTCGAAGCATTCCAGCACCAGCGGCCGCCAGGCGGGCGCCAGGGCCAGCAGCGTCACCGTGGCGACGCCCGCCATCAGCAGCAGCGCCGGATCGTCCACGCCCAGCACGCTGCCGAACAGCAGGTGCGTCAGGTCCACCGCCCCGCCGCGCACCGACACCATCGCCACGCCCAGCGCCAGCGCCACGAGGTAGAGCGCGGCCAGCGTCGCGTCCTCGCGCCCGCCGGTGGCCCGCGACAGTGCGCCGGCGCCGAGCGACACGGCGAGCCCCGCCACGAGGCCGCCGAGCGACATTGCCGTGACCGAAAGCCCGGCGATCCAGAAGCCGGCGGCGATGCCGGGCAGGATGCCATGCGCCAGCACGTCGGCCGACAGGCTCATCCGCCGCAGCATCAGGAACACGCCGAGCGGCGGGGCGGCGAGGCTCAGCGCCAGGCAGCCGATCAGGGCCCGGCGCATGAAGCCGAATTCAAGAAAGGGGGCGAGCAGCAGGTCGTGCGCCGTCATGCCAGGACCTTCCCCGGCGCGAGGAGGCGGAAGCGGAGCATCGGCATGTCCAGGATGGTTGTTTCGCCCAGCGGCGCCATGCCGAGGCGGCGCACGACGCCGAGCGAGGCCTCGTTGCGCGGCATGACGAAGGCATCCAACTGCGCAAGGCCCAGGGTCGCGAAACCCCAGCGGCACGCTGCTTCCGCCGCCTCGGTGGCGTAGCCCTGCCGGCGATGGTGTCGGTGGATCATCCACATCACTTCCGTGGTGCCGCCCTCGAAAGGCAGCCAGCGAAGGCCGGCGGCCCCCAGGAAGCAGCCATCCCCGCGACGCTCGACGGCCCAGGGCGCGTAGCCCGGGTGCCCTTCTTCCCAGGCACGGCCCCAGAGCGAGGCCAGCGACCCGGCCTCGGCCGAGGCGCGCTCCGGCGCCGCGGCCGCCTCGCCGCCGGCCATGAAGCGCATCGTCGCGGGATCGGCGCGGAGATCGGCCAGCGCCGCGACGTCAGCGGCCCGGAACGGGCGCAGCCGCAACCGCGCGGTGTGGAGGATCATGCCGCGGCGGCCGGGCCACTCCGCCGCGGGTCGCAGTTCCCGGCGTCCTCGTCCCAGCCTTCCGCCATCATGCGGGCGCGCAGGCGGTTGGCGGGCGACAGCACCTCGGCGGTCGGACCCCAGGCGATCGGCTCGCGCGCCAGCAGCAGGCAATCGGGAAACTCGCGCCGCACCAGGTCGAGGTCGTGCAGCACCGCCAGCACCGTGCGGCCCTCGCCGTGCCAGCTCTGCACGAGGCGCAGCAGGTCGGCGGCGGTGCGGGCGTCCACGGCGTTGAAGGGCTCGTCCAGCAGGATCACCGGCGCGTCCTCCACCAGCAGGCGGGCAAAGAGGAGGCGCTGGAACTGCCCGGCGGACAGCGAGCCGACCGGGCGCCGCTCGAAGCCGCCGAGGCCCACCGCCAGCAGCGCTTCCCGCGCGGCGGTGCGATCCGTCACGGCGGCGCCGCGCAGGGCGCCAAGGCGGCTCCAGTGCCCCAGCATCACCACGTCGAGGCAGCTGATCGGAAAGGCGCGGTCCAGCGAGGTCATCTGCGGCAGGAGCGCGATCCGCCCCGCCCCGCGCCGGATCGCCCCTTCCTCCGGCGCGTGGAGGCCGGCGATGGCGCGCAGGAGGCTGGTCTTGCCGGCGCCGTTGGGGCCGACCAGCGCGGTCAGGCTGCCACGGCGGAAGGTGCCCGAGACGTGGTGCACCGCGGGCCGGCGGCCATGCGCCACGGTCAGGTCCCGCAGCTCGATCACGTTGTCGCCAGCAGCCGCGCCACCGGCCGGACCGTGCCCCGTCTGCGCGCTCATGCCGCGAAGGCCCAGAACACCCCGACCCACAGCAGCGCCGACAGGAGGGCGGCCAGGATGAGGCGCGGCACGGCGCCGGTGGACAGCGCGAGCGGGTTAGAAAGGCTGGGCATCGCGTTACGACATAACATTCCCGGCGGTCTGGACAAGCATCCTCTTGCCCGCCAATTGCGCGCCCGATGCAGGACAGCCCCGCCCCGATCCCTCCGCCCGCCGCCGCTTTCCTGGCTCCGGGCCATCACGAGGAGGCGCTGCGCAGCAATCTCCGCCGCTATCGCCGCTTCGCCACGGGGCTGCTGGTGGGCATGGCGGGGGTGACGGTGGGCGCCTACGCGCTGCCGCCCGGCTGGTGGACCGACCTGCTGCAGGCCAGCGCCAAGGCCGGGCTGGTGGGCGGCATCGCCGACTGGTTCGCGGTCACGGCGCTGTTCCGCCACCCGCTCGGCCTGCCGATCCCGCACACCGCCATCATCCCGCGCCAGAAGGAGCGCCTGGGCGCCGCGCTCGGCCGCTTCGTGGCGGACCACGTCTTCACCGAGCGCGAGGTGGCGCGGGTGATCGAGCGGCTCGACCTCGCCACCGTGGTGGGCAACGTCCTGGCCGACCCGGACACCACGCGCCCCGCGGCGCAGGCGGTTGCGGCTTCCGTGCCGCGGCTGTTGTCCAACCTGCAGGAAGGCCGCGCCCAGAAGCTGGTGCTGCGGATCCTGCCGCGCCTGGCGGACGGGCCGGCGGCGACGCGGCTGCTGGCGCAAACGCTGCGCACGCTGGTGGAAGGCGGCAAGCACCGCGACGTCTTCGCCCTGGCCCTGGGCGAGGTGCGGGAGATCCTGCGCAACAAGGAGCAGTCGCTGCGCGACGAGGTCGAGAAGCGCGTGCGCGAGCAGGGCGGCTCGGTGGTCGGCTGGGTGGCCGGCGCCTACCTCGCGCGCCGGGTGGTGGCCTCGGTCAACAGCGCGCTGGACGAGGCGCTGAACTCCGAGAACGCCGAGAGCGGGCTGCGCGCGGCCTTCGACGAGTGGGTGATGCGCGAGCTCGACCGGCTGGAACACGACCCGGAGCGCGCGGCGCAGATCGGCGGCGCCCTGCGCGCGGCGCTGCGGCACGGGGTGGTGTCGGGCTGGCTCGACGACGCCTGGCACCGGCTGCGCTGGGCGGCGGAGCTCGACGCCGCGAAGCCGGACGGCCGGATCGCCGCGATCGCGCAGGCGGCGCTGCGCAACGCCGGCACCATGCTGGCCGAGGATACCGGTGCCCGCGCGAAGCTGAACGGGGCGCTGGAGCGGATGCTGCTGACGCTGCTGCCCTCCGCTCGGCAGCGCCTGTCGGGTTTCGTGTCAGGCGTGGTCGGCAACTGGGACGCCGCCACGGTGACGGAGCGCATCGAGCTGCGGGTCGGCCGCGACCTGCAGTTCGTGCGGATCAACGGGACCGTGGTGGGCTTCCTGGTGGGCGGCGCGCTGTTCGCGATCCTCAGCACCCTGTTCGGCCACGTCGCCTTCTGAGGGCGAGTTCCGCGCCGCCGGGCGGGCGGCGCGGCCGGGCCAAAACTCAGTACCGCTTACTCAGTACCGCTTGCGGTCCTCGTTCGCGTGCCACTCCTGGAACACCTCGATCGCCTCAGCGCGCAGCAGGGAGCGCAGCGGAAGGGCGCGCTCCGGGATCGGGCGGCACACCTCCTCGTAGATCGCGGCATCGTCGAAGCCGATCGCCGCGGCGTCGGTGCGCTCGTTGGCGTAGTGGATCGTGCTGATCCGCGCCCACCAAGTCGCCGACAGGCACATCGGGCAAGGCTCGCAGCTCGTGTAGAGCACAGCGCCCGACAGGTCGTGCGTGCCCTCGCGGCGGCAGGCGTCGCGGATCGCCACGACCTCGGCATGGGCGGTCGGGTCGGCATCGGGCACCACCCGGTTCGCCCCCTGCCCGATCACCCGCCCTTCGCGCAGGATCACCGCCCCGAAGGGACCGCCGCCCGAGGCCACGGTGTCGCGCGACAGCCGGATCGCGAGGCGCATCGCCTCCTCGTGGCTCAGGATGGCGTCGCCGGGATCGCTGTCGGAATGGAGGCTGGACATGCGCGGGGGTTCTTTCGACGGGGATGGAACAACACCATTTCTGCGGCATGGCGATGCCCTTTTCCAATCCCGTCCTGTCCATCCTCGACCAGTCGCCGGTGCTGGCGGGCCGGACGCCCGCGCAGTCCATTGCCGACACGCTGGCGCTGGCCCGCCGGGCCGACGCGCTCGGCTACCGCCGCTACTGGGTCAGCGAGCATCACAACAGCGGCGCCCTGGCCGGATCGGCGCCGGAAATCCTGGTTTCCGCCATTGCCGCCACGACGGAGCGCATCCGGGTGGGTTCGGCCGGGGTGATGCTGCCGCACTACAGCGCGCTGAAGGTGGCCGAGCAGTTCCGCGTGCTCGACGCCATCGCGCCAGGGCGGATCGACCTGGGCCTCGGCCGCGCGCCGGGCTCGGACGGGCGGACCGCCTACGCGCTGAACCCGCTCAATGCCCGGCAGAGCGAGGACCTGTTCCCGCAGCAGCTGCGCGACGTGATGGGCTGGCTCGGCGACGGGCTGCCGGTGGACCACCCCTTCGCCGCGATCCGCGCGCAGCCCGAGGGCGCGACCCGGCCGGAGGTCTGGATGCTGGGCAGCAGCGACTACGGCGCGCAGGTGGCGGCCTATTTCGGCCTGCCTTACTGCTTCGCCTACTTCTTTGCCGATGGGCGCGGGGCGGATCAGGCCATGGCCCTGTATCGCGATGGCTTCCGCCCCGGCGTGCTGCGCGAACCCCGCGCCGCCATCTGCGTCTTCGCCGTGGCCGCCGAGACCGAGGAGGAAGCGCGCCGCCAGTTCCGCTCGCGCGAGCTGCAGCGCACGATCCGCGAGCGTGGCGAGTTCGTGCCGGTGCCCCCGGTCGAGGAAGCCGAGGCTTTCGCCTACACCGAGGCCGAGCTGGCCCGCATCGAGCGGATGCACGCGAAATCCGCGGTCGGCACGGGGGAACAGGTCTGGGAAAAGCTGCGTGCCCTGTCGGCCGAGCTCAGGGCGGACGAGGTCGCGGTGGTCACCGCCTGCCACGACCCGATGGCGCGGATAAGGTCTTACGAGCTGCTGGCGGCCGCCGCGGGCCTGGGCTGGCCGGTCAGGGCGGCGGCGGGAAATCGGGCGGTCGGCGCCGATGCCGCCGGCGCCCGGATCGTCCGGCGCGCAGGATCACCGGCGGTGCCAGTAGCAGCGGCGCCGAGAGAAGCGGCAACAACCCGAACCAGGGCCCGATCCAGCGCGGCAGCGCGAGAAAGGCCGCCACCGACAACAGGATCGTGACGGCGTTGATTCCCAGCGTCGCGATCCACCAGCGGCGGGCAAGGCCGAGCCGCCGCGCGACGTGCTCGGGGTCGGGCGGCACCTCGGTATAGGGGGTTCCGTCCGGGTGGACGTCGTAAAGGCGCGCGGGGTCCGGTTCAAAGGAGGGCGGTGCCCTCAGCGGCGCATCACCACGAAGGCCGGTCGCCCGTGGCGGCGCATCTGACGCAGCCGCCACCACAGCACGCCGGCACCGATCGCCCCGGCCACCACCACCACGGGCAGCAGCAGGCCCACCACCACGAAGCCCAGCGCCGCGACCACCAGGGCCAGCGCCACGCCGGCCACGAGGATGGCCACGCCGCCCAGGCGCATCAGCACGCGCTCGAAGCGGTTGGGCGGGGCGGGAGTGCGGAACTCGCCTTCCGGGGTCATGTCGATGACGGGAGGGCGGCGCGGATGGTCGCTCATGGGGCAGGATGTTGCCCCGCGCCCCCCGCGCTTCAAGCCGCCCCGCCGTCAGGTTGCGTCGTCAGTCCGCGCCGTCTTCGCCGCCCGCTAAGCGTGCCGCCGCTTCCGCCCCTCCAGCGGCGTCATGGAGCATGTGGTCCATGGTCAGCGCCGGCAGGAAGCCGTGCTGGCCCACGATCCGCGCCGGCACGCCGACGGCGGTGCTGTAGGGCGGCACGGACTGCAGCACGATGGAGCCCGCGCCGATGCGTGCCCCTTCCCCGACCTCGATCGGGCCCAGCACCTTGGCGCCGGCGCCGATCAGCACGCCGCGCCGGATCCGCGGGTGACGCGCGCCGAGGTCCTTGCCGGTGCCGCCGAGCGTCACGCCCTGCAGCAGCGACACGTCATCCTCCACCACCGCGGTCTCGCCGATCACCACGCCGGTTCCGTGGTCGAGCAGGATGCCGCGTCCGAGGCAGGCGGCCGGGTGGATGTCCACCGCGAAGACCTCGGCGGCGCGGCTCTGCATCGTCAGCGCCAGGTGGCGCCGGCCGCGCGACCACAACGCGTGCGCGATGCGGTGCGCCTGGATCGCCAGAAAGCCCTTGAAGTGCAGGAAGGGGGTCAGCAGGTCCGGGCAGGCCGGGTCGCGTTCGCGCACGGCCAACAGGTCGGCGGTGGCGGCGGCCACGATCGCCGGGTCCGCGAGAAAGGTTTCGCAGCCCAAGCCGGCCAGGGCGGCGGCATCGAGCTCCGCATCCGCGAGCTTGCGGGCCAGCCGGTGGCTCAGCGCCTGGGCAAAGGACACGTGCCGCAGCACCGCCACCGCCATGGGCTGCGCCAGCAGGGCATCGCCCGCCGCCGCCTCGACCGCATCGGCACGGAGCTGTTCCCAGATCTGGCTGGTGGGGGTGGTGAGGAGGGAGCCTCCCGGCACCACGGCGAGGCAGTTGGATCGCATCGGGGCAGGCTCCTGTTGCCCGGGTTACATAGCGTCGCCCCCCCGCCGCACCAGCCCCGCCGGCGCAGCCTTGCCCTGCGGCACGGGCGCCACGCGGTGCTTCCCCGGGAGGCGGCGGCGGGGCATGGCGGGACCTCGCAACAAGGTGTTCCCGGCCGCGACAGCACCGCATCAAACCTGCCGCGCAACGGCCAGGGGAGGTCAGGCGACGGGCTTCGTGCCAGAAACAGCGGGCGCCGGCCCCGCCGCCGCGCCAGCAAGGAGAACAGGATGATGGGCGAGCAGCGTCGGGAGGGTGCCCTGTTCCTCCTGGGGTTCATCCTGACGATCCCCGTCGCGAACTGGATGATCGGGCATGTCGGCACGGTCTGCACCACCGAGGGTCCCTGCGTGATCCCGGTGGGCTTCGGCCAGATGGCCCCGTCCGGCGTGCTGGTGGTCGGCGCCGGGCTGGTGCTGCGCGACCTGGTGCAGCGGCGACTCGGGTTGCGCGCGGCCTTCCTGGCGGTGCTGATCGGCGCCGCGCTGTCGGCGCTGCTGGCGCCGCCGGCGCTGGTGCTGGCCTCGGCCCTGGCCTTCCTCTTGGGAGAGCTGCTGGACCTCGCCGTCTACACGCCGCTGCAGCGGCGCAACCTGGTGGTCGCGGTGCTGCTGTCGGGGCTGGCCGGGCTGGTGGCGGACAGCCTGGCCTTCCTGTGGGTGGCCTTCGGCTCGCTCGACTTCCTGCCGGGACAGGTGCTGGGCAAGGCCTGGATGGTGCTGCTCGCGCTGCCACTGGTGGCGTGGCTGCGCCAGCGCGACCAGCGCCGGGGACTGCAGCCGGCCTGAGCCGGCGCCGTCCTACTCCATCACATTGACGTAGCGGTGCCGCGTGGTGTCGAGCCAGGAGCTCCGCCATTCCACGATGCGGCCCGCGGCGTCCCAGGTCCGGCGCTCCATCACCAGCAGCGGCGTGCCTTCCGCGATTTTGAGGATCCCGGCCAGCTCCGGCGTGGCCCCTTCGGCGCGAAGCACTTCTTCGGACCGCACCACGGTCACGCCGTAGCGCCGCTGGTACATGACGTAGAGCTCGTCCGTCAGCTGCCCGTTCAGGGGCACCTCGAAATCGGGGAAGACCGCGGCCGGCATGGTCGTCTCGTCGAGCATGAACGGCGTGCCTTCCTTGGAGCGCAGGCGGCGCAGCCGGTAGGTCGAGGCCCCCGCGGCGAGCTGCAGGACCTGGGATGCCGCCTCCCCCGCCGGTACAGTGTCGAGCGACAGGGCCACCGCGGTCGGCTCCGTCTGGTGACCCTCGAGATCGCGGATCGGCAGGAAGTGGAACCGGGCGCGCTCGCTGGTCTGGCGGGCGACGAAGGTGCCCTTGCCCTGGCGACGCTCGATCAGGTGGCGTCGCTCCAGCGCGTCCAGCGCCTTGCGAACCGTGCCGTGCGATACGCCGAGCTCCTGCGCCAGCTCCGGCTCGGAGGGCAGCGCGAAGCCGGGCGGCCATTCGCCGGCGGCGATCCGGCCGTTCAGGATGGACTCCACCTGCGCATACAAGGGACGCGCATCGGGGCGCGACGAGTCATTGGGGCGGGCGAAGTCGCTCACTGGATCTCCAGGCTCGGTTCAGGCGGCGTTAAGGCGCGTCTTCTAGCATGTCTGTTCGGGCCTGCCCGGCCGTTCACGCGTTTTCGGGTCGCTGCAACGCAGCAATGCGGCATCCACTGCATGCTGTTTAGGCTGGACGACCGCGAAACGGTCGGCAAGGCGTCTTGTATAAGACAATTGTTGGTGTATAACCCCTTTATCGGTAACCGGTGACGGGCCGAGTTTAGGGACGGAAACATAAGGGGACGGCGCCACGGCGCGGATCGTGCTGATCCTGAAGGGTCAGTGCTCGAGCATCCATCGTGGCGTCGTCACCCTATAACTCCCTCTCTCCCACCTTCCCCACGTAGACGCGCAGCCCCGCTGCCGGGCAAGCTGCGAGTTCCTGTTCTGCCGGAAGGTTCTCATGCGCCCCATCCTCGCGCTCCTGCTGCTGCTCGCACCTCTGGCCGCCGCGGCCCAGGAAGCGCCGCGGCGCGACGCGACGCCGCCGGCCTCCGGGTCGGCGGATTGCGGCTGCGGCTCCGGCACGCAGGCCGGCGGACCGCGCTAGGAACGGCCCAGCGCCGCGTTTCCGGCGGCCCTCCCGGCGCGGCTACTTCGCGGCCGCGTCCTTCACCTCGTCCGTGACGACATCGAAGCTCGCGAGCCTGGCCGAGCCGAAGGCGGTGGAGATCGCCACGTCCGTAGCGTCGCGTCCGCGCGCCATCAGGATGCGGCCGATGCGCGGCGTGTTGTGGCGCGCGTCGAAGGTGTGCCAGCGGCCGCCCAGGAAGACCTCGAACCAGGCCGAGAAATCCATCGGGTAGTCCACCGGCGGCACGCCGATGTCGCCCAGGTAGCCGGTCACGTAGCGGGTCGGGATGTTCATGCAGCGGCAATAGGTGACCGCCAGGTGCGTGAAGTCCCGGCACACGCCCTTGCGTTCCTCGTTGGCCTCGAAGGCGGTCTTGGTGGAACGCGCGTGCTCGTAGCCGAAGGTGATCCGGTCGTTCACGTGGTCGCAGATCGCCTGAACACGCTCCCAGCCCGGCTTGGTGTGGCCGAACAGCGACCAGGCCTGGTCCGACAGCTTGTCGGTCTCGCAATACCGGCTGCCCAGCAGGAACACGAGGACGTCGTCCGGCAGGTCCTCCACCCGGTGCTGCTCGGCGTCGAGCACGACCGGATCGGGCAACCCGCTGTCCTCCACCAGGAAGTCGGCCGACACCGTGAAGCGGCCGGGTGGGGCCACGACTCGCGTCACCACGTTGTTGAAGCCGTCGCGATAGGTGCTGCTGCGCACCGCCGCGCCGTTCGATGACTGGAAGTTCAGCACCTGCGGCGAGCGCAGGTCGGGCTCGCGGTCCGGCACGATGTTGAGCATCAGCAGCATCGGCGTCGGCTGCTGGCAGTCGAAGGCGATGTCGTATCCGGCGCGGATCAGCATGGTGTCGGAGATCTCCTTCGGCTCCTGGAGCCGCGTGGCGGTGGATAGGACGTGCAGCCGTGGCTGCGGAGCAATCATCGGGCCAGAGGCCAGCGGGGTTCATCGGGCGACGGGCCCGCGGGGTTCATCGGGCCAGAGGCCCGCGGGGTTCATCGGGCCATGGACCCGGGTAAGTTCGTGGGGCCACAAGGCCGCAGGTATTTCGCCGGGCCGCGTGCCATCACCGGCCAGCGGACCCTTAAGCGGTTACCGGACCAGCAAGCCCTCGGGCGTTTCCGGCTCCTCGTCCACTCGCACCTCGACCGTCATGCCCAGGCTGTCGCCCGGGAGGCCGGCATAGGAGCCGGCCAGCGGCACGGCCTGTGCCGGTTCGCGCACCGTCGCCACCCGGATCAGGTCGCGTCCGTCGGCGATGGCATTGGTCGGATCGTAGTCGGCCCAGCCGAAACCCGGCAGGTAAACCTGCATCCAGGCATGGGTGGCCCCTGCCCCCTGGTGCTGCCCGGAGGCGCCGCCACGGGGGTTGTGCAGGTAGCCGGACACGAAGCGCGCGGCCATGCCCAGGGCCCGCACGGCCTCCATCATCAGCAGGGCGAAATCCCGGCAGGTGCCCGAAGCCAGGCGCAGCGTTTCCGCCGGGTCCTGCACGCCGCGCTCGTCGCGCTGGATATAGGCGAAGTCCCGACGGATCCGGGCGGCCATGTCGGCCAGGATCAGCGCCGTGTCACCCCCGGCGTGATCCTGCAGCAGGCGCCGCACCCAGCGGTCCACCGCGTGCGCGGGGTCACGGTACTGACGCTCGATGAAGCGGGCGAGGTCGGGCATTTCCTCGGCGCCGTAGGAGAAGGGCCAGAACTGCGCGCCGGGCTCGATGCGGGCGTCCGGGCGGCCCGCGGGCCGCAGCGCCACGCGCAGGTGGTTCTCGAAGCGCAACTCGCGCGCCCGCGCCTCGAAGCGCGCCACGGCGACCTCGTTTCCGAAGGGATCGAAGCGCCAGAGCAGCTCGCTCGGCGCGGGATCGATCACCAGATCCGCCGCGAGAAGCCGCTGGTCGTGGCTGTCGCGCGGGCGGCACATGATCCTGTGCTCACCGAAGCGCACGGGCTGCCGGTAGCGATAGGTCGTGACGTGGCGGACGTTGAGGATCGGCATGGGCCCGTTCTGAATCGACGCCGGAACGGGCGCGCAGTTCGCCTTGAAGCGGCGAGGCCTGCGGAAAGTTTCAGCGTGGCGGGAAGGAAAGCGCGAGAAGGAAAACGGCCGGACCGCTTATTCCCGGTCCGGCCGCTGATCACGGTATCTCGCGGCGGCGTCGGGCCTCAGCCCTCGGCCGGCTCGAAGCGGAGCGCCACGCCGTTCATGCAGTAGCGCAGACCCGTCGGCGGCGGGCCATCGGGAAAGACGTGGCCGAGATGCCCCTGGCAGTGGCTGCAATGCACCTCGGTGCGGACCATCCCGTGCGTGCGGTCGGTGGTGGTCGCCACGCCGCCCTCGACCGGGCGGAAGAAGGACGGCCAGCCGGTGCCGCTCTCGAACTTGGTCACGCTGTCGAACAGCGGAGTGTCGCAGCCGGCGCAATGGTAGGTGCCGGCGCGCTTCTCACCATTGAGGGGCGAGGAGCCGGGCCGCTCCGTCCCGTGCTCGCGCAGCACGCGGTAGGACTGCGGCAGGAGGCAGTGGCGCCACTCCTCCTCGCTGCGGGCCTGCGCGTCGCTCAGTTTTTCCTCGCTCATGCGGCATGCTCCTTCAGGCGGTGGGCGAAGCTTTTGCGGAACTTGGCGACCTTGGGCGCGATCACCGCGCGGCAGTAGCCGGACCAGGGTGTGCGGGCGAAGTAGTCCTGGTGCTCCGCCTCGCCCGGCCAGAACTGCGGCGCCGGCAGCAGGTCGGTCACGATCGGCGCGGCGTAGAGCTGCTCGCGCTCAACCTCGGCCATCACCTCGCGCGCCGTACGCTCCTGCTCGGGGCTCGTGAAGAAGATCACCGAGCGGTACTGCGGCCCCACATCGGCGCCCTGGCGGTCGCGGGTGGTGGGGTCGTGGATGGTGAAGAAGACGCGCAGGAGGTCGGCATAGGAGATCACCGCCGGGTCGAAACTGACCTCGACGACCTCGACATGGCCGGTGCGCTTGCCGCAGACCTGCTCGTAGGTCGGGTTCGGCACGGTGCCCCCGGCATAGCCGGACACCACGGCCGACACGCCCTGGAGGTTGCGGTACACGGCATCAAGGCACCAGAAGCAGCCACCACCCAGGATGGCCTTCTCCGTGGATCGGGATTGGGTTTCGCTCATGCGGGGGATGTGGGGTGGCGGCGACCTTCCGCCAACACCCGACCCGCGCGCCCCGTGCCGCCGCGTCCTCAGTCGCTCCAGCGCGCGGCATCCGGCAGGGCGCCGGGCCGGCCGAACAGGTAGCCCTGCCCGAACTGGACGCCGAGCTCCCGGATCACCTGGGCTTCCGCTTCCGTCTCGATCCGCTCCGCCACCACCGCGGCGCCGAGGCTGGCGGAGAGTTCCACGATCGAGCTGATGAAGCTGCGGTCCCGCTCGTTGTTCAGCGCGCCGCGAACGTAAAGGCCGTCGAGCTTGACGAAGTCGATGTTCAACAGCCTGAGGTAGCGGAACGCCGCCGACCCCGCGCCGAAATCGTCCAGGCAGACCTGCACCTTCCGGTTGCGCAGCATCCGGACCATGGTGACCGCCGCTTCCTCGTCGTTGATCTCGGCGGTTTCGGTGACCTCCACCATCAGCCGCGTGGCCAGGCCCGGAACGCTTTCCAGCATGCGCATGAAGCGCTCACGGAAGTTCACGCTCGCCATGGAATGTCCGGACAGGTTGCAAGCGATGCGGACGTTGCGCGTGCGGGACGCGGCCTGGGCCACCGCTTCCAGTACGGCCCAGTCCAGTTCCTCCACCAGCCCCACGGCCTCGGCGAAGGTGACGAAATCCTGCGTTTGTTCCAGCGGGAAGCCCGGCGCGGGGATGGGTCGCAGCAGGGCCTCGTAGTGATGGGCGCGCCGGTCCCGCAGCCCCACGATCGGCTGGAAGGCCAGGCGGAAGCGACGCTCGGCCAGGATGCGCCGCATCGCCTCGGCCCGGCTGGTGGCGGAGGCCACGAAGCCCGGCAGGCCGCCGGCGAAGCCTTCCTCGAGGATGCTGTCCTCGCCGCCGCGCGCGAAGGCGGCCAGGGCGTAGCGCAGCGCCCGCGTGGCCTGCACCGTGGTCAGCCCGGTATCGGCCAGCGACATCGTGTGGGCCGCCACGGTGGCCTGCATGCCGCCTTTCGACAGCACCGACTGGATGCGCGCCGCGAGGTCGGTCAGGTCCGCCGCCTGCGTGCCCTGCACCAGTCCGTAGCGGCCGTTGGCGAGTTCCCCCGCGATCCTCCCGTCCTGTCCTCCCTCCGTCAGCGCGGCGCCGATCTGGGACACGATGTCCGACCGCGGGGCCACGAGACCGTCCGGCCCGGTCACTTCGAAGAGGCTGAGCGAGTTCGGCCCCGCGCCTTCCTTCAGGCGCATCTCGGCCTGCTGCGCGAAGCTCAGCTTGTCGGGGATCGGCTTGATGGGCGGCGGCGCCGTGGCCATCGAGGCGAGGCAGAGGCAGAACCGCAGCTCACCATCGCCCTGCGGCAGGGGCAGCCCGGTCAGCGACATCGGCCGCTGATCCGCCGTGGCGAGCCGCACACCCTGCGGCAGCACGCGCTGATGTTCCCGCAGCTGGCGAAGGACGGCGGTGATCCGGTCGCGGTCGGGCAGGACCACGAGATCGAGAACCGGGCGCCCGATCCAGCTCAGCGCATCGGTGCCCAGCCGCGCCTCGAAGGTTCCCGCGGCGTAGGTGATCAGGCCCTGCGCGTCGGCCTCGATCAGCAGGTCCGCCGCGGCCAGCGCGAAGGTGACGTAGCGTTCCCGCATCCGCCCCGCCTGCGCGTCGGGTGACGGCGCGGAAAGACCAACGGGGCCCGGCGGCACCGCGACTCCGGCTGCGCCCTCGGTCACTGTTTTCCGCCCATGATCGCGCCCGTCCCCAACCTCCCCCGGCATCCGCAACCCTGAACCCGATCCACCAAAATCTGCACTCCAGCCGGTTCCCGGGACGCCTGACCGGGACTTGACGAGGCCGCGTCGTGGCCTCCCGAAGCCCCTGCAGCCGCCATAGAACCGCAGGAGGGTTGACGAAGTCTGACCATCGCCGCCGCGAATCCCGTCCCCGCGCGCCGAGGTCTCCCTGGACGGGATTTCCGGAGCAGGGTTTTCCGGTGCGCGGTTTCCGGGGCGGGGTTTCCACCGGCGGCGTTCGGACCCAACCTGCCGGGCGATGATCTTCCCGCCGCACGATCCCGCACCCCTTCCCGAAGCGCCCGCCGAGGCGCTGGGCTTCGATCCCACCCGCCTCGCGGAACTCGCCCGCTGGGCCCCGACGCAGGAATCGCCCTTTCCGCGCGACCTGCCGGGCTTCCTGCAGAGCGGCCATTTCGAGCCGCCACCCGGCAACGAGATCCTGGGTCCGGTGGAGCCGCGCGGCGCGCCCAACGGGCTGATCCTGCGCCACGGCCGCGTCGCCGCGCGCTGGGGCGACACGCAACAGGCGGACCGGACCTTCAGCGTCGCCAAGTCCTGCCTGTCGATCCTGGCCGGCATCGCCGTGCTCGACGGGCTGATCCCCGACCTCGACGCGCCGGTGTCGCACTCGGTGTCCGACGCCGCCTTCGCCGGCGCGCGCAACGGCGCGGTGACCTGGCGGATGCTGCTGACGCAGACCAGCGAGTGGGAAGGCACGCTGCACGGCAAGTCCGACGTGCTGGACCGCGGCCGCAACCTCCAGCGCGAGGACGCGGTGCCCAAGGGCTGGGAGCGGCCGCTGGCCACGCCCGGCACCCACTGGGAATACAACGACGTGCGCGTGAACGCCCTGTCGCTGGCGCTGCTGCACCGCTTCCGCCGGCCGCTGCCGGAGGTCTGGGCGGAGCGCGTCCAGCGCCCGATCGGCGGCAGCGAGAACTGGAGCTGGGACGGCTACCGCACCGCCGCCGTCGCGCTGCCCGACGGCCGTACGACGCTCTCGGTCCCCGGCGGCACGCACTGGGGCGGCGGCATGCGCACCCATGCCGAGGATCAGGCGCGCATCGGTCTGCTGATGCTGTCGGGCGGCCTCTGGAACGGACAGCGCATCCTGCCGCCGGGCTGGGTGGCGCTCAGCGGCGCGCCGACGCCGCTGCACGAGGATTACGGGCTGCTGTGGTGGCTCAACCGCTCGGGCCGCTTCCCCGAGGCCGACCGCGAAAGCCTCTTCGCCCAGGGTGCCGGCGGCAACGTCATCTGGATCGAGCCCGCCAGCCGGATCGTGGCGGTGTTCCGCTGGCTCGATCCCGCCGCCCTGCCCGAGACCATCGCCCGAATCGCCGCCGCGCGCCGCATCTGATACCCGATCACGAAACACCGACGATGAGCATGACCGACCAAGACCTCGCCGCCCTGCACGCGGCCCTTCCGACCCTCGACACCCATGTCGACATCCCCTGGCCCGATACGCCCGACCCGCGTGGGGAAACGCCGCGGCAGGTGGACTTTCCGAAGATGGCGGCGGGCGGGCTGAAGGCGGTGGTCTTCATCGCCTATACCCCGCAGGGACCGCGCACGCCGGAAGGCCATGCCGCGGCAGGAGAGCGGGCGGAGGCGATGCTGCGCGCCATCCGCGCCACCGCCGGCGACGGCCAACGCCTGGTCACCACCGCCGACGAACTCGCGCAGGCCCACCGCGACAATGCGAGCGCCGTGCTGCTGGCGGTGGAGAACGGCAACGCCATGGGCCACGACCTCGGGCGGTTGAAGCTGTGGCGCGACCTCGGCGCCTGCTACGTCACGGTGACGCATGACGGGCACAACGACCTGAGCGACGCCGCGCGCCCCCGCCCCGACCTCGGCGACGGCGAAAGCCTGCACGGCGGCCTCAGCGCGCTGGGCCGCGACGCCATCCGTGAGATGAACCGCGTCGGGCTGATGGTGGACACCTCGCACATCGCGCGCACGGCCTTCTTCCAGGCGGCGGAGATCTCGCGCTCCCCGGTGCTGGCGACGCATGCCTGCTGCGCCGCGCTGCGCGCGCATCCGCGCAACGTCGACGACGAGCAGCTCGACGTACTGCGCGACGTGGGCGGCATGCTCCAGGTCACCGCGGTCCCGGCCTTCCTGCGCGCCCCGGGCGAGGACGGGCGCTTCCGCGCCAGCGTGGCCGACATGGCGGACCACGTGGACCACGCGGTGAAGCGCATCGGCATCGAGCATGTCGGGCTGTCGAGCGACTTCGACGGCGGCGGCGGCGTGGAGGGCTGGCGCAACGCCGCCGAGACCGCCGGCCTCACGGCGGAACTCGCCAGGCGCGGCTATGACCGCGGGGCGCTGGAACTGCTCTGGAGCGGCAACTTCCTGCGCGTCTGGCGCGCCGCGGAAGCGGTGGCCGGGTGAACCGGATCAGCCCAGCGCCGCAGCGGCCGCTTCGGCGATCCGCCCGGCGTCGGGCGTGACGCCGGTGTAGAGGATGAACTGCTGCACCGCCTGCAGCACGACGACTTCTCCACCGGTGATCACGGTTTTCCCCGCGGCCCGCGCGGCGCGGATCAAGGGCGTTTCCACCGGCAGCGCCACCACGTCGAAGCAGACCCGCGACGCCTCGATCGCCTCCGCCGGAAAGGCCAGCTCCTCCGCCTCCCGGCCGCCCGCCATGCCGACGGGCGTGATGTTCACCAGCATCGCCGGCCGCGCCTCGCCGAGCTCCGGCTGCCAGCGATAGCCGCAGACCTCCGCCAGGGCGCGGCCGGTGCGCTCGTTGCGCGCCACCACGATGCCGTCGCGGAAGCCCGCGTCGCGCAGCGCCGAGACCACCGCCTTGCCCATGCCGCCACTGCCCCGCGCCGCAAAGGGCGTGTCAGGGGACACGCCGTGCCGTTGCAGCAGCTCCCGCACGGCGCCGTAATCGGTGTTGTGCCCGATCAGCACGCCGTCGGTGTTGACGACCGTGTTGACCGACTGGATCGCCTCGGCCGAGGGCGCGAGGCCGTCGAGCAGCGGGATGCAGGCTTCCTTGAACGGCATCGACACCGCGCAGCCGCGGATGCTCAGCGCGCGGACGCCGCCGATCGCCGCGGGCAGGTCGCGCGTGGTGAAGGCCTTGTAGATGAAGTCGAGCTCCAGCGCCTCGTAAAGGTGGTTCTGGAAGCGCGTGCCGAAATTCCCGGGCCGCCCCGAGAGCGACATGCACAGCACCGTGTCCTTGCTGATGCGACGGGTCATGGCCCTCTCCTCCGATCGCTGCGTCCGGTGTCGTCTTGCCGGCGTGGCGGGGCGCCGTCCAGGCAAGGCGCCCCGGCGGTGTCAGGCGGTCGGGTCGAGGCCGCGCAGGAGGATCAGCTCGATCAGCCGCTGCGTCGCCAGCGCATCCTCGCCCGAGATCGCGGGCGGCCGATCCTCGCGGCAGGCCGCGAGGAAATCGGCGATTACCGCGCGATGGGCGTCGTGCGGGAAGTCCATGATGTTGGCGCCGCTGCCAGTGGGGCCTTCCGCCGCCAGAACCTCGCCGGTGCCGTCGACGTAGCGGACCTCCAGCGTGCCGCCCACGAGGCTGGCGCTGCCGCGACGGCCCATGATCTCGATCCGCTCCGGTCGGCCGGGCGGAAAAGCGGTGGTGGCGCTCAGCGTCGCCGGCGCGCCGTTGCCCAGGCGCAGCAGGGCCGAGACGTAGTCCTCGGTTTCCATGTCGTGCAGCCCGGTGGTGCGGACCTCCGCCGCCACCACCTCGCTGACACCCAGCAGGGAGCGGAACAGGTCCACCGTGTGCACTGCCTGGGTCAGCAGCACGCCGCCGCCGTCGCGCGCCATCGTGCCGCGGCCAGGCTCGTCGTAGTAGCTCTGCGGGCGCCACCAGGGCACGGTGACCCAGGCGGCCTCGACCTCGCCCAGCGCGTCGTCGCGCAGCAGCTCCCGCAACCGGAGGCTGCCAGGGCGGAAGCGGTGCTGGAGCATGACGCCGAGCTGCCGCCCGGCCTCGCGCGCCGCCGTGACCAGCTGCTCGCCCCGCGCGGCGGTCAGCTCCAGCGGCTTTTCCACCAGCACGTGCTTGCCGGCGGCGAGGCAGCGGCCCGCCACCTCGGCATGCGCGGCGGGCGGGGTCAGCACCAGCACGGCGTCGATGCGCGGATCGTTGATCACCTCGTCGAGGTCGGTGATCACCGGGAAAGGGAAGTCCTCGGCGAAGCGCCGGGCGCGCTCCTCGGTACGGCTGGCGGCCCAGATCACCTCCGCCTGATCCTGGAGGTCCAGCAGCGCCCGGGCATGCGGCTGCGCGGCCGGGCCCAGGCCGATGATGCCGACACCCAGCCGCCGTCCGGTGCCGCTCACGATGTCACCCCACCGATGCGCGTGGCGCCCGCCTGGGCTTCCAGCGCGAGGCGCGTGACGGTGAAGACGTGTTCCTGCGGCATCGCCGTGGCAGTGCGCTCCGCCACGTCGCGGGCGAAGTCGCGAAAGTAGGTCAGCGGCTCGCCGCTGGCATCGAGGTGGCGCGTGCCGTGGCGGTCCACCAAGAACAGGTGGTCGGTGCCCGGGCGGCCGTCGAGGTCCACGTATTTGCGCAGCTCGATCGTGCCCTCGGTGCCCAGCAGGAACAGCCGCCCGTCGCCCCAGGTCGGCAGCCCATCGGCGGTGAACCAGTCCACGCGGATGGTGCCGCGGGCGTGGTCGCTCTCGAGCACGATGTCGCCCAGGTCCTCGAAGCGCGGCAGGTCGGGCGTGCCGACGTTGCCGACGCTGCTCGACACCACGCGCGCGTCGGCGGAGCCCGTGAAGAAGAGGAACTGGTCGATCTGGTGCGAGGCGATGTCGGTCAGGATGCCGCCGAAATACGCCGGGTCGAAGAACCAGTCCGGCCGGATCGCCCGGTTGAAGCGGTGCGGCCCGAGGCCGGTGGTGTACACGACCTTGCCGATGGCACCGTCGGCCACCAGCTTCGCCGCCACCACGGTGGAAGGCACCACGAAGCGCTCCGAGAAGCAGATCGAGAAGATGCGCCCGGTTTCCGCCACGACCTGCCGCACGCGGGCGAGGTCGTCGAAGCTGGTGATGCCGGGCTTGTCGCACATCACGTCCTTGCCGGCGCGCATCGCCTGGATCGCGATGGAAGCGCGGTCGCGCGGAATGGCAGCGCAGCACACGGCGTCCACCGTGGGATCATCGAGCAGCCGCTGCCGTTCGACCTCCGGGATCTCCGGGAAGCGCTCCTGAAAGCCCTTCAGCACGCGCGGGTCGGAGGTTTCGGGGCAGTAGCCGACGCAGGTGGCGCCGGCGGCCAGCAGCTCGCCGACCATGTGGTAGATGTGGCGGTGGTCGAGGCCGATCGCGGCGAAGCGGATCATCGCGCGGAACCCGCCGGCCGAACGGGGCACCCGGCTGCCGGACAGGTCTCCGGGGCCTGGGTTCCTTCGGGCACTTGCCCGCGCCGTGCTGCCTGGTGCCGCATCGCCGAACTCCTCCGCTCCTGTGCCGCGCCCTTCCGCCCTGCCGATGCACGGGTCACGGAACGGCGCGCGGGTTTGCCCCGCTTGCCGCCATGCTCGCCCGCGCCGCCCGCCACCGCAACCGCGATCAGGCGCGAAGACGGCCAAATCTCCCTGGCCGCACCGTCGCCGCGCGGCGGGCGGCCAGGGAGATTTGGCCGTTGGCGCCCGAAGCCCTTCCCCCTTCGGGCTCCCCTCCCCCGCGCCTCAGGCCACGAGGCTGGGCCGCGTCGCCCGCACCTCCTCTACTTCGGGGAAGTTGTCGCGCAGCAGAGCCGCCAGCCGCCCCTCCGTCGCGCGGGATGCGCGGGTCAGCGGCAGGCGCGGCGTGGCGTCGCACAGGCCAAGCAGCGCCAGCGCCGCCTTGACCGGCACCGGGTTGCTTTCCGCGAACAGCGCGTCGTGCAGCGGCGCGAGCCTGTCGCGCAGCGCCGCGGCCGCGCGGAACTCGCCGCGCGTCCAGGCTTCGTGCTGCGCCACCAGCAGCTCGGGAACGAGGTTCGCCGTCACCGAGATGCAGCCGACACCGCCCATCGCCAGGTGCGCCAGCGCGGTGGCGTCGTCGCCCGACAGCTGCGGGAAATCCCCGCCACAGAGGGCGCGAAGACGCGGCACGCGCGCCAGGTCGCCGCTGGCATCCTTGAAGGCGGCGATCACGCCGTCCGACCGCAGCCGCGCCACCGTCTCGTCGGCAATGCCGACCCCCACGCGCGAGGGCACGTCGTAGAGGATCAGCGGCAGCCCGCTGCTGGCCGCCACGGCGCGCAGGTGGGCCTGCACGCCGTCCTGCCCGGGCCGGACATAGGGCGGCGACGCCACCAGCAGCGCCGCGGCGCCGCAGCGTTCCGCCGAGCGCGCGAGAACCGCAGCGCCACGCGTGCAGGGCGCGCCGATCCCCGCGATCACCGGCACGCGGCCGCCTGCCGCCTGCACCACGGTGTCGATGGCGCGCGCCTGTTCCTCGGCGCTCATCGCCGCCGCCTCGCCGGTGCTGCCGCACACCACCAGCCCGGCCACGCCGCGCCGCACGGCCCGCGTGGCGAGCCGGTACAGGGCGGCTTCGTCGACCTCGTCGTCGCTTCCGAAGGGTGTCACCAGGGCCGGGATCACACCCTGGATCGTGAAGTTCTGCCGTGTCATGGCCAGTTCCCTTCCCGCTCAGCCCACCACGGGACGGCGGCCGAGACGGCAGGTCAGGACCAGCCCGCGGCCGGAGGACATGGTGGCCCGGATGCCGGCGAAGCCCTGCTGCTGCAGGCGCCGGACCACCTCGCCCACGAGCGGCGCACCGCCAGCGAGGAGGCGCAGCGCCAGCCGCCCGCCCTGCCGGCCGGCGATCAGCGCGCGGCGGGCGCTCGCGGCGACAGATGAGGCGTCCTCCGCAGTCCGGACGTCCGGCGCCAGCACGACGTCGGCGGGTTCCGGATGGGTCGAGGGACGGGCCATGCCGACCGCCGATCGGCAGCCGCGCCGGACGCTGGCGCAGAGGAGGTCGGCGCCGGAGCCTCCGACGATCAGAACGCGATCCTGCGGCCCGGCCCCGGTAGCGTCCAGGAGGTCGTCGCCGGGGTTGGCGGTCACGTGCAGCAGGGTCTGCAGCCGGGCCGAACGCCGAAGCAGGAGGAGACGGTCGGACGGACCCGCAGAGGGCGGGCGGTCATCCGCGTCGGGGTGGGAGGAAGGCTGAAGCGCCTGTGACGCCGTGTGTTCCATGCCAGGACAGTGGAACGGCGGGGCGTAAAACCTCGATGGCGTTGTGTCGCCGGGCCCGCAAAGCGGCGCTAAAAAAAACATTCCGGAAGAAGTACCGGCCATCCTGCCGCAACCGGCGGGATCCGCCCCGCCGGCCGCGCAAACCCCATCCCGCTCAGAACTTCCGGCTGACGGTGAACAGCACGCGCTCGTCGCAGATCTTCTGCCCGCCGCCGCAGTCGCGCTGGTGGATGTCGGTGCCGTAGTAGCCCACCGCCAGCGTGACGCCGCCGGGAATGTCGTGCGCGGCGCCCACGGAATACCAGAGGTAGTCCGGCGTGCCGAAGCGCGGCTCATGCTCGATCCACTGGTAGCCGAGCCGCCCCGAGGCCGTGAAGCCGAGCGGCAGCGCGAGGTCGACGCCGCCTTCCAGGTAAACGCCGGTGCCCGACTGCCCGAAATAGTTCGGTGACAGGTTCACCGCCGCCGACAGGGTGGCAGGCCCGACCGCGCGGCTCGCCTTCACCGCACCCTCGATGTAGTCGATGTTGTAGGCCCCCGGCGCGAGGCGCCGCGAACCGGGATAGCTGTAGTAGATCGCGCCAACATCCCAGTTGATGTCGAGCATCTGGAACCGGTAGCCCGCCAGCGCGTCGACTTCCTGCCGCGCGTTGGTACCGGCGAAGGCGACGTTGCTGAGAAAGGCGCCGACGTAGAAGCCGCTGTCGTGCAGCGCCTCGAAGGTCAGCTGCGCGGCCGGGCGATTGCGTGTCTGGCTGATCCCGCGGAACAGGTAGTCCGTGGCCAGCGTCGGGGTCAGCGTGACCGACAGGTCGAGCGGATCGACGCGGGTCTGGGCGCTGGCCGCCTGCGCGCAGAGCGACGCGGCGGCGGCCAGGCTGGCCGCCGCGAGAAACATCTTCATGGTCTTGCTTTCATTCGGAACAGGACGCCGCGCCGGCGTGGCCGCCGGTCGGGCGAATGGGTCTTCCCTGCGGCCTCAGCTCAGCGCAGGGCATCCAGCGCGAGGTTGAGCCGCAGCACGTTCACGCGCGGCACCCCCAGCAGGCCGAACTCCGGCCCCTCGGTCTGCGCGGCCAGCAGCTCGCGCACCCGCGCCTCGGGCAGGTTGCGCGCCGCGGCGACGCGTGCCACCTGCCGGGCGGCGTTCTCCGGGCTGACATGGGGATCGAGGCCGGAACCGGAGGCGGTGACCGCATCCGCCGGCACCGGTGCCGCACCGGCCTCGGCCAAGCGCCCGCGCACCGCCTCCACCAGCTTCCCGCTGGTGGGGCTGAGCTGCGACGCCGCACCGGCACTGGCGTCGTAGCCGTCGGTGCCGGCCGCCGAGGGGCGCGGGTGGAAGTAGCGCGCCTCCGCGAAGTTCTGCCCGATCAGGGCGGAGCCGATCACCCGGCCATCGCGCTCGATCAGGCTGCCGCCGGCCTGGTGCGGCATCGCCAGCGTTGCGACGCCGGTCATCGCCAGCGGTGCGGCGATCCCGAGAAGGGCGGTGAACATCACCGCCATGCTCAGGGCGGGGCGAAGAAGGGCGGTCATGGCTCAGGCAATCCCCAGCAGGGTCAGGATGAGGTCGATGATCTTGATGCCCACGAAAGGCGCCACGATGCCGCCGATGCCGTAGATCAAGAGGTTGCGGCGCAGCAGCGCGGCCGCGCCGACGGGCGTGTAGCGGACGCCGCGCAGCGCCAGCGGCACCAGCGCCACGATGATCAGCGCGTTGAAGATCACCGCCGACAGGATGGCGCTCTCGGGGCTGGTCAGGCGCATCAGGTTCAGCGCCTGCAGCTCCGGATAGGAGGCCACGAAGATCGCGGGCAGGATGGCGAAGTACTTCGCCACGTCGTTGGCGATCGAGAAGGTGGTCAGCGCACCGCGCGTGATCAGCAGCTGCTTGCCGATCTCCACCACCTCGATCAACTTGGTCGGATCGCTGTCGAGGTCGACCATGTTGCCGGCCTCGCGCGCCGCCTGCGTGCCGGTCTGCATCGCCACGCCGACGTCGGCTTGCGCCAGCGCCGGTGCGTCGTTGGTGCCGTCACCCGCCATGGCGACGAGGCGCCCTTCCGCCTGCGCGTCGCGGATGTAGCGCAGCTTGTCCTCGGGCCGGGCCTCGGCGATGAAGTCGTCGACGCCGGCCTCAGCGGCGATGGCGGCCGCGGTCAGGCGGTTGTCGCCGGTCACCATCACGGTGCGGATGCCCATGCGGCGCAGTGCCGCGAAGCGCTCGCGGATGCCGGGCTTCACGATGTCCTTGAGCTCGATCACGCCGAGCAGCCGGCCATCCTTCGCCACCGCCAGTGGCGTGCCGCCGGAACGCGCCACGCGCTCCACCGCCGCCAGCAGCGTGGGCGAGCCGGTGCTGCCAACGCTTGCCAGCACGGCCTCCACCGCGCCCTTGCGGTACTGCGCGCCGCCCATGTCCAGCCCCGAGATCCGCGTCTGCGCCGTGAAGGGGATCACGGCGGCCTCCGCCGGCAGCGCGGGCGGCACGAGGCCGTAGCGGTCGCGCGCGAAGACCAGCACGGAGCGCCCCTCAGGCGTCCCGTCCGCCAGGCTCGCCAGCACCGCCGCCTCGGCCAACGCCCGCTCCTCCACGCCATTCTCGGCGATGAAGCCGGCGGCCTGACGGTTGCCGAGGGTGATCGTGCCGGTCTTGTCCAGCAGCAGCACGTCCACGTCGCCCGCGGCTTCCACCGCGCGGCCCGAGGTCGCCATCACGTTGAAGCGCACGAGGCGGTCCATGCCGGCGATGCCGATGGCTGACAGCAGCCCGCCGATCGTGGTGGGGATCAGCGTGATCAGCAGCGCGGCCAGCACCGGCACGCCCGGCGGCTGCCCGTTCCAGGACGCGAGCCCCACCAGCGATGCGACCGCGATCAGGAAGATGATCGTCATGCCGGCCAGCAGGATGTCGAGCGCGATCTCGTTGGGCGTCTTCTGCCGCGCGGCCCCCTCCACCAGCGCGATCATGCGGTCGATAAAGGTGGAGCCCGGGGCCGCGGTGATGCGCACCACGATCCAGTCCGACACCACGGCGGTGCCGCCGGTCACCGCGCTGCGGTCGCCGCCGGACTCGCGGATCACCGGGGCGCTCTCGCCGGTGACCGCCGCCTCGTTGACGCTGGCGATGCCTTCCACGACCTCGCCGTCGGAGGGGATGAGGTCGCCCGCCTCCACCAGCACCAGGTCACCGACGCGAAGCTCGGTGGCCGAGCGCGGCTGCCACAGCGCGCGGTCGTCGGCGCGGATCAGCAGCTTGGCCGCGGTGTCGGTGCGCGCGCGGCGCAGGCTTTCGGCCCGTGCCCGCCCGCGGCCCTCCGCCACGGCCTCGGCAAAGGTGGCGAAGAGCACCGTGAACCACAGCCAGGCGGCGATGGCGGCGAAGAAGCCCCAGGGCTGCCCCTCGAAGGCGGCGCGCGCCGCCAGCACCGTGACCAGGGCCGAGATCACCTCGGTCACGAAGATCACGGGGTTCCGCAGCAGCCGCAGCGGGTTGAGCTTGCGCAGGGCGTCGCCGCCCGCACGCAACAGGATGGTGCGGTCCAACAGCGAGGCGTCGTCGCGCGTGCGCCCCTGGATCTGTTCGGGACCGAGAATGGTGTCCGGCATGGTTGCGAAGAGCCTCAGAAGGTCTTGCCGGCGAGCATCACGAAGTGCTCCGCCAGGGGACCGAGAGCGAGGGAGGGCAGGAACTGCAGCCCGCCAAGGATCAGGATCACGCCCGCCAGCAGCCCGGCGAAGAGCGGCCCGTGGGTGGGAAACGTGCCGGCGCTGGCGGGTGCCTTGAGCTTGCTGCCCAGTGAACCCGCGATGGCCATCACCGGCACCACGAAGGCGTAGCGCCCCAGCAGCGTCGAGATCCCCAGCGTGGTGTCCAGCCACGGCGTGTCGGCGGTCAGCGCGCCGAAGGCAGAGCCGTTGTTTCCGGCGGCCGAGGTGAAGGCGTAGAGCATCTCGCTGAGGCCATGCGGCCCGCCGCTCGCGATCGACGACACAGCCGCCGGCAGCACCACCGACACCGCGGTGAAGCCCAGCACCACCGTCGGCAGGATCAGCACCGCCAGCATGGCGAGCTTGATCTCGCGCGCCTGCACCTTCTTGCCGAGGTATTCCGGCGTGCGCCCGACCATCAGGCCCGCCACGAACACCGCCAGCAGCGCGAAGACGATCATGCCGTACAGCCCGGAGCCGACGCCGCCCGGCAGAACCTCACCCAGCTGGATCAGGAACAGCGGCACCAGCCCGCCCAGCGGCGTGAAGGAGGAGAACATCGCGTTCACCGCGCCGCAGGAGGCGCCCGTGGTGGTGGCCGTGAACAGCGCCACCAGCGGCAGGCCGAAGCGGATGTCCTTGCCTTCCATGTTGCCCATCGCCGGATCGACGCCCAGCGCGGTGAGCAGCGGGTTGCCCGCGGCCTCGGCCGCGTAGATCGCCGCGGTGGCGACGACGACGAAGCCCAGCATCACCAGCAGCAGTGCGCGGCCCTGGCGCAGCTCGCCCACGATGTGGCCGAAGGTGAGGCACAGCGCGAAGGGGATCACCGCCTGCGACCAGATCTGCAGCGCCGTCGCCAGCGCGCTCGGCCCCTCGAAGGGATGCAGCGAGTTCACGCCGAAGAAGCCGCCGCCATTGGTGCCCAGGTGCTTGATGGCGATCTGGAAGGCGGCCGGGCCCAGTGCGATCACCTGGCTCCCGCCCTCGAGCGTGTCGGCGGTGACGTAGTCGCGCAGGGTCTGCGGGATGCCCATGGCCACGAAGGCGAGGCCCACCACCACCGACAAGGGCAGCAGCAGGTAAAGGTTGATCCGCGTGAAGTCGGCCCAGAAGTTGCCGAGGTCGCTACCCGCCCGGCGCGCGAAGGCACGGCTCAGCGCAACCGCCAGCGCGATGCCCGTGGCCGCGGACAGGAAGTTCTGCACCGTGAAGCCGGCCATCTGCGACAGGTAGGAGGCCGCGGCCTCACCCGAATAGGCCTGCCAGTTGGTGTTGGTCACGAAGCTCGCCGCCGTATTGAAGGCGAGCCAGGGCGACATGCCGGAAAAGCCGCGCGGGTTCAGCGGCAGCCAGCCTTGCAGCCGCAGCAGCAGGAACAGCAGCAGGAAGCCCGCCGCGTTCACCGCGAGCATCGACAGCGTATAGGCACGCCACCCCTGGCCGCGTGCGGGGTCGATGCCGGCCGCGCGGTAGAAGATGGCCTCCATCGGTGCCAGCCAGCGGACGCGGCCATCCACCACGGCGGCGATGTAGCGCCCGAGCGGCACGGCGGCCGCCACGACGAGCGCGAGGACGAGCGCGATCTGCGCCCAGCCGAAAAGGGTCATGGGATCACAGGTCCTCGGGCCGCAGCAGGGCCCGGAGCAGGTAGACGAGGAGGCCCGCGCACACGGCGCCGCCCAGGATCAGGTCGAACATGCGGCTCACACCCGCTCGCAGGCGAGGAGGTAGGCCGCCATCAGCCCGAAGGTGCCGAGGCCGAGCCCCAGCAGAAGAATGTCGATCATCGAGGTTCCGCGCGCCGTGCCTGTGGCGCTGCGGGATTCCTAGAAACAACCCCTGCAAAGCCGCGATGCGGAAGGCGGGCGACGCCCGTAAAGGCGCCGCAAAAACCGGTCGGGGCATCGCGGGTTTTTACAGGTTCTTTATGGCGGCGGCCCCGGACGCACATGGCGGCTTAGCAGCGGTGCGTGGCACAGGAAGCGTGTGTCAACGCATCCCCGAATCACGAAGCCCAGCGCCAGGTGGCGGGCATGAACGATGAATTCACTTCGGCCGGCGTCGTGTACCTCGGCCTGCTGCTGGATTTCTTCGTGCTCGCCGTCGGGCTGGAACAGCGCCATCGCCCCGCGCGGGCCGTCCGCTGGATAACGGGCAAGTCGGCCGCACCCGTGACACGCCGCCAAGCCGCGGCCCGTTGATGTGGGCCCTTTGACGCGGGCCCACGGCCGCCTTCCGGTGCGCCGTGCCCGCGTGCTTTAACCGACGCGATGGGTGAGGAACCAAGACGTCCCGATCCGGACGCGCTGCTGGCGGCCGCGGCGCGCGAAGGACGCGGCCGGCTGAAGGTCTTCCTCGGCGCGGCGCCAGGTGTCGGCAAAACCTTCGAGATGCTGGGCGAAGCGCGGCAGCGCGCGGCGGGGGGCGCCGACATCGTGGTGGGGCTGGTGGAAACCCACGGCCGCGCGGACACGGCGGCGCAGCTCGGCACGCTGGAAGTCCTGCCGCGCGTCGCGCGGCCCTATCGCGGGCAGGTGATCGAGGAGTTCGACCTCGACGCCGCACTGGCACGGCGGCCGGCGATCCTGCTGCTGGATGAGCTCGCCCACACCAACGCGCCGGGCAGCCGGCACAACAAGCGCTGGCAGGACGTGGAGGAGCTGCGCGCGGCGGGCATCGAGGTCTGGACCACGATGAACGTCCAGCACCTGCGCAGCCTGTCGGACAAGGTGGCGCGCATCACCGGCGTCCGCGTCGCGGAAACGGTGCCCGACCTCGTGCTGGCGGAAGCCGACGCGGTGGAGCTGGTGGACATCCCTTCGGCCGAGCTGCTGCAGCGGCTGCGCGACGGCAAGGTGTACCGGCCGGATCAGGCCGCCCGCGCGCTGAAGGGCTTCTTCCGCGAAGGCAACCTCGCGGCGCTGCGCGAGATGGCACTGCGCCGCACCGCCGAGCGCGTGGATGCCGACGTCACCGGCTACATGCGCTCCAACGCCATCAGCGGCCCCTGGCCTTCGGGCGAGCGGGTGCTGGCGCTGATCGGCAGCGACGAGGCGGCCGAGGGCGTGCTGTGGCAGGCGCGGCGCCTGGCCGACGCGCTGCGCGCCCCGCTCGTGGCCCTGCATGTCGAGCGCCCGGGCGCGCCTGCCAGCGACGATCCGGCCGCCGCGCTGCGCCTCGCGGCCTCGATGGAGGCGGAGGTCGAAACGGTGGTGGCGGGCGACCTGCCGCGCGCGGTGCTGGAACACGCCCGCGCCCACAACGCCACGCAGATCGTGATGGGGCGCGGCCGCCCGTCCCGGCTGCGGCGCATGCTCGGCCGGACGCTGGCGGCGGCGCTGCTGCGCGGCGCCGGGGATTTCACGCTGCACGTCCTGCCCGCCGCGGTGGCGCGGGGCGAGGCCGCGCGCGCCGGCGCCGCCCGACCGGGCAGGCGCCGCGCCCTGCCCCACTGGCTCGACTGGGTGGCGGTGCCGGCGGTGGTCGGGCTCGCCACGGCGATCAGCTTCACCCTCGACAGTCTGGTGCCCGAGGGTGGCCTCGGGATGGTCTACCTCGCGGCGGTGGTGGCGCTGGCCACCTGGATCGGCCCCATGCAGGCGCTGCTGGGGGCGGTGCTGTCGTTCAGCGCCTGGAACTTCCTGTTCCTGTCGCCCCGCTACAGCCTGACCATCTCCAGCGCGCAGGACGTGATGGGCGTGGTGGTCTTCGCGGCCGTGGCGCTGCTGCTGCTGGGTACCACCGGCAATCTCGGCCGTTCGGTCACCGCCGCGCGCGGCCGGCTCTTCGCGCTGCGCCGGCTGGTGGACAGCGCGCGCAAGCTCGCGGGTGCGGGCTCGGGCGGCGACCTGCTGCTGGTGCTGGCGCAGGAAGCGGAGCGCGTGGCCGGCTGCCCGGTCTGCGTTCTGATGCCCCTGGATGGGGAGCCCGTGCCCCGTGCCGCCGTGCCCATCGATGCCGAGCCCGACGCCGATTCCATGGCCGCCGCGCGCTGGGTCTTGGGTGGGGCGCGGCGCGCGGGGGCCGGCACCGACACGCTGCCGGGCGTGGCCTGGCAGTTCCGGCCGATCCGCACGATCCGCGGCCATGTCGGCCTGCTCGGCATAAGGCTCGCCAGCCTCGGCGAGAATGCCGCGCTGGAGGGTGAGCGCGACCGCCTCCTCGATGCGATCCTGGATCAGGCGGCGGTGGCGATCGAGCGGTCGCAGCTGATGGAGGAACAGGCGCGCCACGCCGCGCGGGCGGAAACCGAGACGCTGCGCAACGCCCTGCTGGCCTCGCTGGGGCATGACCTGCGCACGCCGCTCACGGGGATCCGTGGTGCGCTGGAAACGCTGCGCACGGCGGGCCCGGCGCTGTCGCCCGAAACGCGCGAGGACCTGTTGCAGGCGGCGGAGGAGGAAACCGTGCGCCTCAACCGCTACCTGTCCAACATCCTCGACATCGTGCGGCTGGAGGAACAGCAGGTGCGGCCGCGGCGCGAGGCGGTGGAGGTGGCCGAGGCCCTCGAGGCCACGGCGGACCGCGCCGCGCGCGGGAGCGGCCGCCCCGTCCGGGTCACCGCCACCGCGCTGCTGCCGCCGGTGCAGCTCGATCCCGTGCTGCTGGACCAGGTGCTGATGAACCTGCTCGACAACGCCCTGAAGTTTTCCGCGCCCCACGGCACGGTCACCGCCGCCGCCCGGCGCGAGGGCGCAAACCTCACGATCACGGTCGAGGATAACGGCCCCGGCATCCCGCCCGAGCAGCTGAGCCAGGTCTTCGATCCCTTCTTCCGGGTGCGGCGCGGCGACAAGGCGCCCGCCGGCAGTGGGCTGGGCCTGGCGATCTGCCGCGGCCTGACCGAGGCCATGGGCGGGCGCATCACCGCCGAAAGTCCGTTGCGGGATGGACGCGGCACCCGGCTGGTGCTGCGCTTTCCCCTATGACGACGCATCGAACGCGCATCCTGGTGGTGGATGACGAGCCGCAGATCCAGCGCTTCCTGGCGCCCGCGCTGGAGGCTGCCGGCTACGAGCCGTTGCGGGCCGAGAGCGGCGCCGCGGCGCTCGACCTCGCGGCCACGCGCAACCCGGCGCTGGTGCTGCTGGACCTGGGCCTGCCGGATGTTGAGGGGCACGCGGTGCTCACCCGGCTGCGCGCCTTCTCCGAGGTGCCAGTGATCGTGGTGTCCGCCCGCCAGCAGGAGGAGGAGAAGGTCCGCGCCCTGGATGCCGGCGCCGACGACTTCGTGGAAAAGCCCTTCGCCCTGGCCGAGCTGCTCGCGCGCATCCGCGCCACGCTGCGACGCTCCGCCGCGCGCGGGCAGGAAGACAGCAGCCCGCTGATCCGCACCGGTCCGCTGGAGATCGACCTCCATCGCCGCACCGCCCGCCTCGATGGCGGGGAGCCGCTGAAGCTGACGCCGCGGGAATGGGACCTGCTGGTGACGCTGGCGCGCGCCTCGGGCCGGGTGCTGACCCACCGGCAGATCCTGAGCGCCGTCTGGGGCCCAGCGCATGTCGAGGACGGGCAGTACCTGCGCGTCTACGTGGGCCACCTGCGTCAGAAGCTGGAAGGCGCCGCCGGGCTGCTGCGCACCGAGCCCGGCGTGGGGTATCGCTTCGGCGACGGGGAATGACGCCGCGGCTCTAAGGAACCCAGCGCATCTCCATCAGCGAGAAGGACTCGTTGGCGGTCGGCTGGAAGCGCACCGGCCTGCGGGCGGCAAACATCACCACGTCTTGGAACAACGGCACCGCCGGCACGTCGGCGTGAATCTTTTCCAGCGCCGTGCGATAGGCCGCCTGGCGCGCGCCCTCATCCAGCGTGTTGCGGCCGGTCTCCAGCAATCGGTCCACCGCCGGGTCGCTGTACTTCGCCCACTGGCTGGAAGAGTGGAACAGCGGGAACAGCGTCCCGTCCGCGTCCTGACAGCCGCAGGACCAGCGGAAATAGGAGGCCTGCCCCGCCTCGTCCGGGCGGCCCTGCCGCAGGCGCAGGTAGTTCGCCGCGTCCACCGTGCTGATCTTCGCGTCGAAGCCGACATCCACCAGCATCTGCTGCAGGGCCTGCACGATGCGCTGGTCGAAGACCGGCGAGGTCAGGAAGCTGATCGCGGTTCCCGGCGCCACCCCGGCCTCGCGCAGCATGGCGCGTGCCTTGTCGGGGTCGTAGCCGTAGGCCGGCAGGTCGGTGAAGCCGAAGCTCGCCGGCGTCAGCGGCACGTTGACCGGCTTGGCGTAGCCGCGCAGCAGCGCCTCGATGATGGTGTCGCGGTCGATGGCGTGGGCGATGGCCTCGCGCACCTTCGGGTCGCGCGTCGGCCCGTCCTGGGTGTTGAGCATCAGCAGCGTCACGCGCTCGGTCGGCGCCCAGAAGACCTGCATCGCCGCGTCGCTGCGGAGCTGGTCGGCATTGTCGGTGGACAGCAGCCGGGTGATGTCGGCACGGCCGGTGCGGACGTCGGCGATGCGCGTGGACTCATCCGGAACGGGGCGCATCTCGACGCGCGGGAATGGCGGCTTGCCGCGCCAGTAGGTGTCGTTGGCCGCCAGCTCCACCCGCACGCCCTGGGTGCGCGACACGAAGCGGTAGGGGCCGCTGCCCACCGGCTGGGCGTTGAAGTTGGCGCCCTCGCGCTCCACCACCGCCTTGGGCACGATCGACAGCTTGGTCAGCTGCGCCAGCAGCACCGGGTAGGCCGTGCGCGTGGTCAGCCGCACGGTGTGCGGCCCGGTGACCTCGGCCGCGGTGATCTGGTCGAACTGGCTGAGCTGCGGCGAGCGGAAGGCGGGGTCGGTGATACGGCGGACGCTGAAGACCACGTCCTCGGGTGTCAGCGGCGTGCCGTCCTGGAAGCGGATGTCGTCGCGTATCTCGAAGCTGATCTGCGTCGGCGAGTCGTAGTGCCAGGAGGTCGCCACCTGCGGCACGATCTTGCCCGACACGTCGCGCGCCAGGAGGTTGTCGAAAACGTTGCGGTACACCGCGTAGCTGTCGGGGTCCCATTGCAGGTGCGGGTCGAGCGAGGCGGGATCGGTGGCCAGGTCCACCACGAAGAGGTTCGCATCCGCCCGCGCCGGCGCCATCGGGGTGAGCGTGCCGAGCAGCAGGGCGGCGCCCAGCAGGGAACCCATTGAGCGACGCATGAACCCGTTCCTTGATCATGACGGTCGAGGATAGGCGCCGCCGCGCGCGGCTCACAAGCCGGCGGCCGGGGCGGGAAAGCCGCCGGTTCGCCTTACCATCTTACCATCTTACCATCTTACCATCTTACCATCTTACCATCTTACCATCTTACCATCTTACCATCTTACCATCTTACCATCTTACCATCTTACCATCTTACCATCTTACCATCTTACCATCTTACTTCCTTCCCCGGTTACGTCCTCACCGGGGCGGCCACCGTTCCGACGCGGCCAGGCAGGCCGGCCGCGGCAGATGACGCGGCACCCGGTGTGGCGAAAGGAAGCGCGACCTTACCGTGCCCATCGCGGCGCCGACGCGTTGGGTGTGGTGGCTGGCGAGTTCCCTCGGCGGGCAAGTTCGCGTGCCGGTCACGCTGCCGAATGAATCGTGCGGAACGGCAGGCGCCATCCGCAGGAACGACCGCCCGAGTCGGAAAGCTCGAGCCGGACGCAGCGCGCGAATGGCCGACATAAGAATATATTCTTATGTCATGCAGGTCGAGTTGTCAAGGCGGGAGCCGCCTTCACGGGCCTCGAAGCGCCGGGAATTGGCTGGCGTCATGGCTTCGAGTGCGGCGGTAGGCGGTATTCCGGGTGGGGAAAGTGCACCCTGGCGGGCGATGCTCCCGCGCCGATCGTTGCGCGGAGGAAGGGCCGCTCCGTGATGGCGGCGGGCGGGTGCCCGGCGTGGCAGTGGCCAGGCGGGGCGGCAGGCGCGGAGAAGTGCGCCGGAACCCGGGGCAGCGTGGTGGCCGCCCCAGGAAGGCCGCTCAGACAGCGCCGCGGCGCGCCACCATGCGGTAGATGATCAGCAGGATGATGGCGCCGATCACGGAGGCGATGAAGCCCGCGCCCTGGCCGGGCCCGTACCAACCGATGGCCTGTCCGAGGTAGGTCGCCACCACCGAGCCGACGATGCCCAGGATCGTGGTCACGATGAAGCCGCCGGGATCGCGGCCGGGCATCAGGAACTTGGCCACGAGGCCGACGATGAAGCCGATGATGATGGCCCAGATAATGGACATGGAAGGCTCTCCAGGTTCTTTCCGTCTTCGCAGCGCCAGGAGGCGGAAAAGGTTTCTTGTTCCGGACTGGCGCGGAGCGGGTCGTGGCTTTTCGGCCGCAGCCCGGGACCCGGGGGTTGCGCCACCCCCTGGGGACGGCGCGCCGCCCGCAGCCCCGCCCGGGGCCGATGCCCTGTTCCGCCGCTGCCGGCAGGGCGATGCGGACGGCCGCACGCCCCTGCCCCGCCCCCCCCCCTTTCGCGCTACACCACCCGTCTTCCCGCGCGCTACGCCGCCTTCTTCCCGCGCGCTACGCCGCCCGTCTTCCCGCGCGCTATGCCGCGACGCCTAGGTGCCGCAGCGCGCCTTCCGCGGCGGCGAGGCCGGTGCTGAAGCAGGCCTGCAGCAGGTAGCCGCCGGTGGGCGCTTCCCAGTCCAGCATCTCGCCCGCCACGAAGGTGCCGGAACAGCGGCGCAGGGCGAAACCCTCGTCCACCTCGTCCCAGAGGATGCCGCCGGCCGAGGAGATCGCCCGCTCGATCGACGGGATGCCGGTGAGGCGCAGCGGCAGGGCCTTGATCAGTCCGGCCAACTGGTCGGGCTCGTTCAGGGCCGCGGCGTTGCCCCCCGTGGCCTCGCGCAGCAGCGCCACGGCCACCGGCGGCATGGCGGCGGCGCGGCGGAGGAAGTTCGACAGCGACTGCGCCCGGCGCGGGGCGGAAAGGCGCCGGCGCAGCTCCTCGCGCGACAGGTCGGGGCGGAGGTCCAGCGTCGGGCGCGCTTCGCCCTCGGCCGCGATGCGGTCGCGGATCGGGGCCGACAGGGCGTAGATCACGCCGCCCTCGATGCCGCTGGCGGTGACCACCGCCTCGCCGCGGACAGTGCGACCGTCCAGCGTCAGTGCCACGCGCTTGAGCGGCTCGCCCTCGGCGCGCTCGCGGAAGGCGGGGCTCCATTCGGCGGTGAAGCCGGTGTTGCTCGGGCGCAGCGGCGCGACCTCCACACCGCGCGCCCGCAGGATGGAAACCCAGTTGCCGTCGGAGCCCAGCCGCGGCCAGGAGGCACCGCCCAACGCCAGCACCGTGGCGTCCGGCCGCAGCGGGTGCGCACCGGCTTCGTCGCGCAGGATCAGCGCCCCGGTCTCGTCCCAGCCGTCCCAGCGGCAGCGGCGGCGAAGCTGCACGCCCAGTGTGTCGAGGCGTGCCAGCCAGGCGCGCAGCAGCGGCGCCGCCTTGAAGGCGGTGGGAAAGACCCGGCCGCTGCTGCCCACGAAGGTCGGCTCGCCCAGTTCCTCGCACCAGCGGCGCAGGGCCTCGGGGTCGAAGCGGCGGATCGCCGGTTCCAGACGGGCGCGCGCCGCGCCGTAGCGGTCGAGGAAGCGCTCGAGCGGCTCGGTATGCGTCAGGTTCAGCCCGCCGCGTCCGGCGATCAGCAGCTTGCGCGCCGGCGAGGGCATCCGCTCGACCACGGTCACGGCGCAGCCGGCGGCCGCGAGGCGCTCGGCCGCCATCAGCCCGGCGGGACCGGCGCCGATCACCGCCACGGTGGGCCGGTGCGCGGCCGCGCCGGAACCATCGCGAGCGGCAGCGGGTGGCAGCGGGGCGGCGTCGCCGGGCCCGGCCATCAGCGCGCCTTGTTCGCCGTCACAGCCCCAGCACGGCCCGTGCCTCGCCCACCACCTCGGCCAGCGCACCCGGCGCGAAGGGCGAAGCGAGGCCGGCGGAACGCACCAGCTCCCCGAAGGGCGCCGAGCCGCCGCGGCCGCAGAGTTCCACGTAGGTTTCCAGCGTACCGGCGTAGTCGCGGCGTGACTTCACCCAGAACTGCAGCGCGCAGCACAGGGCCAGCGTGTAGTCGATGTAGTAGAAGGGCGAGCGGTAGATGTGGTGCTTGGCCTGCCAGCGGCCGCCCTTCGCCGGGTAGGCGAGGTCGCCGTAGTCGGTCCAGGGCATGTAGCGCCGCTCCAGCCGCTGCCAGATCGCGTGGCGCTCCTCCGGCGTGGCCTCGGGGTTGGCATAGACCTCGTGCTGGAAGTGATCGACGCAGACGCCGTAGGGCAGGAAGGCCAGCGAGGTGATCAGGTGGAGGCGCCGGAAGCGGTCGGCGGCGCCGGGCTCCACCATCAGCTCCATCTGCGGCCAGGTGAGGAATTCGAGGCCCATGGAGTGGATCTCGGCCGCTTCCATGGTGGGCCAAAGGTAGTCGATGCCCGGCTGGTCGCGGCTTTCCCAGTTCTGGAAGGCGTGGCCCATCTCGTGCGTGAAGACGCCGATGTCGTGGTTGGTGCCGTTGAAGTTGGCGAAGATGAAGGGCACGCCCACGGTGGGAAACGAGGTGCAGAAGCCGCCGCCCGCCTTGCCCGCGCGGTTGGCGAGGTCGAGGAAGCCGCCGGCCTTCATCATGCGATAGAAATCGCCCAGGCGCGCGTCCATGTTGTTGAACATGGTCTGCGCGCGCTCCACCAGGATCGCTTCCTCGCCGGCCGGCTTGGCGTTGCCCAGCGGGTCCACCAGCGGCTCGTCCCAGAAGCGCAGCACGTCCCAGCCGTTCCCCGCCCGCTGCGCTTCCATGACGCGCGACACCAGCGGCACGACGTGGGTCGCGACCTCGTCACGGTAGCGCGCCACGTCGTCCGGGCCGTAGTCCACGCGGCGCATGTTGCGGTAGCCCAGCGGCGTGAAGCTGTTGTAGCCCAGCTTGCGCGCCATGCCGTGCCGCAGCCGCACCAGCCCGTCGTAAAGGCTGTCGAGCTCGGCGCCATTGTGCTCGAAGAAGCTCCAGCGCAGCGCCTCGGCCCGGTGGCGCGTGTCGCGGTCCAGGGATTCCGCGTAGGGGGCGAGGCCCGACAGGTTCACCGTCTTGCCGTCGATCTCGAAGCGCGCCGAGGCCAGCAGCTCGGTGTAGCGCGCCCCGAGGCGGGATTCTTCCTCGAGGTCGGCGGCGATCGCGGGCTCGAAGGTGGTGACGTCGGTTTCCCACAGCCGCACCGCGTGCGCGCCGGCGAGCTGCTCGACGCCCGCGCGGTCGGGCTCGGCCAGCAGGCGGCGCTTGAGCGCGATCTCGTGCTCGGTGGCCACGGGCGCCAGCGCGTCGGCGTATTCGCGGGCGGCCTTGCGGTCGGCATCGGTGGTGTCCTGCGAGAAGCGCAGGTGCACCAGCGCGCTCCAGCTGTCGTATTCGCGACGCAGGACGTCCCAGCGTTGCAGCGCCTCGGCACGGTTGCCCGTGCCGGGCTGGTCCAGCAGCGCGTTGATGGCGCCGTATCGCTCGGCCAGCGTTTCGCGCGTCGGTTGTTCCGCCGCGATGTCGTCGAACCGTAGCTGCGCCATGCTGCTGCTCCCACCGGGTGGCCGCGCGCCGCCCTCCCCTGCTTGCGAGGGGATACGGGGCGCGGCCGGCGCATTATGCCCCGGGATGGGGCCGGCGCCAAAAGGGCACCCGCCCCCTGCCACCCGCCCCTGCCACCCGCCCCGGCCGCCCGCCCTGGCCACCCGTCCTGGCCGCCGCGCCTCAGGCGGCGCGAGCCACCGGCTGCCGCATGCCGTCGAGGAAGCCGTCCACCGCCTGCCGCAGCGTGACCGACTGTTCCGACAGCAGCACCGCGGCGCGCTGCACCGTGGCGGCCTGCTCGCCCGCTTCCGCCGCGACCTCCTGCACCCCGGTGATGTTGCGGGTGGCATCGCCCGCACCCTGGGCCGCTTCCTGGACGTTGCGGGCGATCTCCTGCGTGGCGGCGCCCTGCTCCTCGATCGCGGCCGCGATGGAGGCGGAGTTGTTCTCGATCTCGCTGATCGTGCTCGCGATGGCCTGCATGGCAGCACTGGCCGCCTGGCTGCCGGACTGGATGGCGCCCACCTGGGCCGCGATCTCCTCGGTGGCCTTGGCGGTCTGCGCCGCGAGGTTCTTCACCTCCGACGCCACCACCGCGAAGCCCTTGCCCGCCTCGCCCGCGCGCGCCGCCTCGATCGTGGCGTTGAGCGCGAGGAGGTTGGTCTGGCCGGCGATGCGCTCCACCAGGCTGATGATCTGGCCGATCTGGTTCGCAACCCCCGCCAGCCCGACCATCGCGCTGCTGGTTTCCGCCGCCTGGGTGGAGGCCCGCCGGGTGATCGCGGTGGAGGCGCTGACCTGCCGGGTGATCTCGTTGATCGAGGCCGAAAGCTCCTCGGCCGCCGCGGCCACCATCTGGATGTTGCCCGAGGCGCTTTCCGCCCCCAGCGCGGCGCTGGTGGAACGCTCGGTGGTCAGGCGGACCGTGCCGCTCATGCCGTTGGCGCTTTCGCGCAGATCGGTGGCGGCGTTCTCGGCGGCCTCGACCACGCCCTTCACCTCGGCCTCCAGCTGGTCGGCCATGGCCAGCAGCCCCCGGCGGCGCGCTTCCTCGGCCTCGGCCGCCTGCGTCGCCTGTTCCGCTTCCATGGCCCGCATGCGCAGGCCGTTCTGCTTGAAGATCTCGACCGCGCGCGCCATCGCGCCGATCTCGTCGCGCCGGCGGGTATCGGGCACGTCGGCCGAAAGGTCGCCCTCGCTGAGGGTGCGCATGGTGCCGGTCAGCCGGGTGATGGGGCGGCTCAGGCTACGGCCGAACAGCCAGGCGGTCAGCAGCGCCGCCAGCACGGCCAGCAGCGACACCGTCAGGCCGATCCGCAGGGCACTCTGCGCCCCTTCCTTGGCGTCGTTGCCCGCCCGCGTGAACTGCTGGGCGATGTTGTCGATGGTGGCCAGCGTCGCCTGCACCATGGCCGCGCCGCCGTCGCGGCTCTCGTTCGTGACCTGCAGCACCAGCGAGGCGGCCTCGGCGAGGCCAGACGCCGCCGTGGCCGCGCGTTGCCCGTGGTTCAGCAGGGCTGCCATGGCGGCGTCGCTGCCGGCGGGCAGGCCGTCGCCTGCGCGCAGGGCCTCCAGCTCGCGCGTCACGCGCCCGGTTTCGGCCAGCAACACGTCACGGTCGCTGCCCGCCAGGCTGTCGTTGAAGCGGGCGGCCGCCCTCATCTCGGCCGCCAGGGCGCCGTTGAGGCGCAGCAGGCCGGGAAAGGCGCCGAAGGGCTCGTCCGCGGCGTTGCCCAGCAGCATGGTGGCGATGTTGTTGGCGGCGGTGGCCTGGGCGAAGAGCGTCCCGAACACCGTCTGCTGCTTCGCCACGGCCTGGGCGATGCGGTCGATGATGGCGGCGTAGCTGTCCATGCTCTGGCTCAGCTTCGCGACCAGCTGCGGATTTCCCTTGGCGAGCGGCACAAGGTCCTCGCGCGCGCCGGCGAAGATCTTGCGCAGGGCGAGGAGGTCGCGCGCGGCGCCGGTGCGCAGGTACACCGAGAAGGTGCGGCGAGCCTCGCCGATGTCGGTGTTGAGCTGCGCGGCCTGGCGCGACTGCTCGCTTGCCAGAAGAAGGTCGTCCACCTGCCGGCTCATCTCGACCATGCGCAGGTGATAGGTTCCCGCGGCGGCGCTGCTCAGCAGCAGCACTGCCGCGAAGCTCGCGTAAACCTTGGTGCGCAGGCTGCCGGCCAGGATCTTGGGCATAGTAGGCATCGCGGAAATCCTTAAGCGGCGGCGTTGCGGATGGTGTCGAGGCGCCCCTGGCCGAAGCGCGGGGCGAGCGAGGCGGTGAAGCCGGTCAGCGCCGCGGTGAAGGCGCCGCGGTCGACGTCGGCCGCCACGGTCATGCCCGCCTTGCGCAGGCGCTCGATGCCGTCGCGCTCGGCGGCCTCGGACACGTCGCGCGTCACCTGCGCCGCCTGGCGCGCGCCCTCGGTCAGCGCGGTGCGCGTCGCGGGCGACAGCCGGGCGGCGGTGCGTCCGGACAGCGCGAAGAGGCAGGAGGAATAAGCGTGGCCGGTGAGCGAGAGCGTCTTCTGCACCTCGAAGAAGCGCGACCCTTCCGCCACCGTGATCGGGTTTTCCTGCGCGGCGACCTGGCCGGAGGCGAGCGCGGTGTAGAGTTCCGGGAAGGGCAGCACCACGGGCTTGCCGCCCAGCACCGTGAAGCCGCCCGACAGCACGTCCGAGGCGGGGATGCGGATGGTCAGGTCGCGCAGGTCCGCGGGGCTGCGGATCGGCTGCGTCGACGTCATGTGGCGCATGCCGTTCTCGCCCCAGGCGAGGCCCACCACGCCCTTGGGCTCCAGCCAGCCGATCGCCTCGCGCCCGAGTGGCCCGTCCATCACCGCGCGGCCGTGCCGGGCGTCGCGGAACAGGAACATGGCGTCGAACAGGCTCATCATCGGCGCGATGCCGCTCAGGGCCGATACGTTGAGGATCGCGAGATCGATGCTGCCCAGCGTCAGCGCCTCGGTCAGTTCCGCCTCGCCGCCGGCGCTGCCGTAGAAGTAGGATTCCACCCGCAGGGGGGTGCCCAGCCTGCCGACCGCCTCGGTCAGCGCCGCGGCGCCGCGCCCGGTGGCGGAGTTCGGCGCGCCGGTGGTCGCCAGGCGAAGCACGGTGGTTTCCGCACGCAGCGCGGGCGCGCAGAGCACGGCCCCCATCCCACCCAACAACACTCTTCGCCGCATGCTCATGCTCCATACTGACAGAGCATCGGAGTGTCGGCGCAACGGTCTGTTATTCCGTTAAGAACGGCGCCCCTGCCCCTCGCCGCGTGCGGGGCACCCATGTCGGGGGACGGATGCGCAACGGCCGGGTTCGCCGGTCAGGCGTCGCCGTGCAGCGCGCCGCCGATCAGCGCCAGTCCCTCGGCCACCGACACGAACTCGCTGCCGCCCGCGACCTTGCCCGCGCCAAAGCGGCGGTCGAACAACGCGCGCACGGCGGGCACCAGCGAGGTGCCGCCGGTCAGGAAGACGCGGTCGATCTCGGCCTCGCGCAGGTTCGCGTCGAGGAGCGCGCGGTCGATCGTGGCATCGAACTGCGCGAGCTCGGGCGCGATCCAGCGCTCGAAGCTCGCGCGCGGGATGTTTTCGGCGAAGCGGAAGTCTTCGTGCTCGAAGCTGAGCACCGCCTCGTCGGCGCGCGACAGCGCCGCCTTGCAGCCCGACACCGCCTGATAAAGCGCGTAGCCGGCCTCGTCCTCGATGAAGCGGACGAGGTGTTCGAGGCGCTCGGGGTGCGAGGCGGTGCGCGCGACCTCATTGATCTCGCGCAGGGTGCGGGGGGCGCGCATCAGCGACAGCCGGTGCCAGCGCGCGAAGTTGCCGTACCAGCCGGGCGGCACGGGCAGGTCCTTGCCCATGATGCTGTAGCTGGTGTTCTTGCCTAGGCGGGGCGAGACCACGTTGTCGATGATGCGGTAGTCCAGCGCGTCGCCCGCCACGCCCACGCCGGCATGGCCCAGCGGGGTCACGCGGCGCGGCGGGCCGGGCTCGAAGCGCAGGATCGAGAAGTCGCTGGTGCCGCCGCCGAAGTCGCCCACCAGCACCGTGGCGGCGCCGTCCAGCGTGGAAGCGAAGCGGTAGCCGGCGGCCTCGGGCTCCATCGCGACGTGGATGTCGCGGAAGCCCGCGGCGCGGAAGCCGTCGCGCAGCCGCTGCTCGCCCAGCGCGTCGTCGGCCGTTTCCCCCACGAAGCGCACCGGGCGGCCGGCCACGAGGCGCGCGGCCGTGGGCAGGCCGCCGGCGGCGCCGAACAGCTCGCCCAGCAGGAGCGCCACGAGCTGTTCCAGTCCGTAGGAGCGGCCGAGCACGCGCGTTTCCGCCAGCGAGCGCTGCGCCAGGTAGCTCTTGATCGACATGATCAGCCGGCTGGCGAGCGGGTCCTCCAGGTAGGCCTCGATGGCCTCGGGCCCGGCGGCGTGGCGGGTGAGACCACGGCCCGAGGCGCCCTGTTCCTGCCAGAAGCACAGCACGGAGCGGAAGGTGTCGAACTCGGCCCTGCCCACGGCGTAGCGCGCGGTGGCCACGCTGCCGTCGGGCTGGAGGATGGCCACGACGCTGTTGGTGGTGCCGAAGTCGACGCCCACCACGGCGCGGTCGGGCGTGGCGGCAACGGGGCTGCGCGCCGGCGGCGTGGCCGCGGCGGGCGCGTCGGTCGGGGTCATTCGGGGGCGCTCCGGCGGCGGGAGGTGATGGGGGCGTGAGGCGGGGGGCGCGTCTTAGAGCCGCCCGGGGCGCCGAAGGCAAGATGGCTGGAGGCCGGGATGGTTGGAGCGCCGCCGCCGCGGGCGGCACGGTGCTGGAGGCCGGTGGCGCCGCGCGACGGGCAGGATGCCACCGCGCGGCAGGCGGGGCGTCGCCGCGCTGGGCTGGACTCGCCCTCAGCAGGGCCCGCCGGCGATCCAGCCGGCGATGCGCGGCTGGTAGGCGGCGAAGCCCGGCGGGGTGGAAACCTCGACCAGGGTGCGGTTGCCCTGGTCCAGGATCACCGAGCGGCCGGAATAGCCGCCCGGGTTGGGGTTCAGCGTGACGTAGCGGAACTCGGTGCGCAGCGGCTCCGAGGTCGGCACCACCTGCGTGGCGCGGGACCGGAACTCGCCCGTGCCGTCCCAGCAGCGCCGGCTGTTCTCGAGCACCGTGGTGTAGGCCTGCGGGAAGGGCTGTTGCAGCACCAGCGTCGCGTGCGCGGCGCCGGGTTCGTCGAAGCTGTCGGCGGATTGCGGCATCGTGGCGCAGCCGGAACACAGCAGCAGGGCGGCGGCGGGCAGCGGCAGCAGGCGCATGGGAAACCTCGCTCTCGGTGGCCCGGCATCGCGGCGGGGCGGCTTCTTCGGGCAGGCAAGGCCGCAGGCGGGCGTTGGTTGCACCGGCCGCCGTGCGCGGGCCTTCCCCTGGACCGCCATCCCTGGGGTGCCTGGCCGGAAGCCCGCCGGGTTGCCCGGTGATGCGCCCGCTGCAGCACCGGCGGCCGGCCCCTCGGCGCGTGCCGCGGCTTAACGCCGTGCCTCGCCCGGCGGGGCGCCGTCTCGTGTCACGCTCCGAAGTGTCCGGCGGCCCGGGCTCAGCGCAGGAGGCCCGAGGGCGGCGGCCGGTCCGAGAACCGCACCGGCGCAACCATGGTGTAGGTTTCGCGGTCCTGAAATAGGAAGGCGGGTGGCGTTGGCAGGGGCGCCGTCGCCAGCACCGCGGTCAGCGCCGCGCCGTCAAAGAGCGCCGCGCCGGAACTCCGCTCGATCTGCGGCGTGTAGATCTGCCCGGCCCGGTTGAACGTGAACCGGACCATGGCCGGCATCTCGGGCGCGGGCGTCGGCCGCTCCGGGTCGCGGGGGAAGTAGGCCTTGCTGCGGAGCTTTTCGCTGACGCCGGCCGACCAGCGCGCCATCTCGGCCCGCTGTTCCGCGGTCCAGGGACTGCCGGAGGCTGCGCAGGCAGCAGGCAGGGTCAGGGCCGCCAGCAGCCAGGCACGGCGCGCAACAGGCTTCACGTCGATTCTCCCGGTGGCATCGGCCACGGTTCCGGATAGCGCGGCGCGGGCCCGGCGGGTACCGCCCGGTTTCCGGGTCATGGCGAGGCGGACCGGACCTCCGGGTACATCGGGCGGAAGGGCACCGACGGCCGGCTTGCTGCGCCTCCGGGCGCGGTGCCATGCTCGCGCTCCCGTATCCGGAGCCTTGCATGAGCCGCACCCTTCGCGTCGTGACCCTGTGGGTGCTTCTGCCCCTCACCCTCGCGGCCACGGGCTGCGCCAGCCGCGAGGAGCGCATGTCCACCAGGGCCCGCAAGACCTGCGTGGACAACGGCTACGGCCTGGGCACGGCGGCCTTCAACGAGTGCTTCAGCACCGCCTACGGCGCCAACATGGGCGTGCCGCTCGGCAGCACCGTCCGCATGGGGCAGCCGCAGCAGTAGGCGCGGGCGCGGGAGGAGCCTTCCCGCAAATCCGCCCCACCTTCGTGCCCTGGCCGGGTCCGGGGCGGAGGCGATGCGAGGCGCGGCAGAACCGTACCGGCCCCGCGTGATCGGCCGGTGCCGCCGAGGCCCGGCGACCGAGCCCGGCTTCCGCCGCCGGCCATCCGAAGACCCGTCCGCCAGAACAATCTCCGGCGCCATCATCCGGGAACGGCCACCTGGGAACCGCCACCCGGGAATCATCGCTCGGGCACCATGCGGAGGCATCGCGCGGGGAAAACTGTGCCGGACAGCGTGAACGCGCGAGGCGATGCGCCGTTATCAGCAGAGCCGCCACGCTTCGGGCCTCCGGTTTCCGACCCGGGACAATCCGCCAGGACAGGAAACCCGACTTCGAAGTGAAAAGAAGTCGCGGGTATCGCTTCACTCAATACCGTATCAGGCGGTATATCGTTCTGCTGACCACAACTTAAGATGGTATTCGGAGGGCGAACGGATGACCGGGATACCGACTGAGTTCCGGACCACGCAGGACATCCTGGAAGATGGCGTAACCCTGATCCTGTTCAGCGAGGGGGATCAGGTTCTGGCGGAAGTCATCGGCCCCGGGAATCACGAGGACGCGGTGATGGAGATGCCGGCGGCGATCGGCTTCGCCTGCGGCCGCCTCGGCGCGGGCGACGGGCTGGCCATCCTGGATGACGAAGCCCTTTGGCAGGCGCACTGGGGCAGGCTGCTCGACGAGAAGCCGGCGCTGAGCCCCGGTCAGGTCTAGGCTTTCCGCCGGGCCGGACCCGGCGTCAGCCCGGGCGGCCGAGCCGCCATTGATGGCGCCCGGTCCGCAGGACGTCGCCGCGACGTTCGGCGGGCGCGAGCGTGCGCAGCAGCGCGCTCTTGCGCAGGCCGGTCATCTCCGAGAATTCCGCCAGGCTCAGCGGCAGGTCGTGACCCTGGAGCTGGATCAGAACCAGGCTGAGCCGCTCCGATGCCTCCGCATGGTCCGAACAGGCCATCTTTCGCGTCGGCACGCTCTCCGGGATCATCAATAGAAGTATTACCTTGAAGGCTGGGGAGCGTGCATCGTTGCTTAGCCTAGGTGAGCGCACAAGGTAGGGTCAAGCGAGTGGCCATCACGGCACCCGCTGGCACGGGCAATCCCACGGCAACCACGTCACGGCTCGAGAACAGCACGACATCCGGTTTTTAGCCCCCTCGCGGCCGGTCCACGGCGCGCGTGACATCCCATGGCTGATCGTGGGGCTCCGGGCAGGGCGCCACGCATCGCCGCCTCGGGTCGGCCGCGCTCGTCAGCATCTTCAACAAAACAGGAGGGTCGCTAAACCCTAGGTTGCAACGATCTATTCTCCGGATAATTCTTTCTGACAGAACCATTCGGATCATATCCGAAGGGTGCGGGAAACGGCGACCGGGCCGTGACGGGAAAAACCCGCGCGACGCGGTCTTCCGGTGGGCGCGGGGCCTTCCGGGGAAAGCATCTGGGGAGATCGACCATTGGGCACTCCGTTAAACGTTAATGCCCTTTCGACCACGACCGTGGACACCTCGGGCGACTACAACGTTTCGCTGGGCATCGGCTCCTCCATCGTGGTGGGGCGGGACGCGGGCACGCCAACGGGAGACCCGGTCTCGGTGACCTTCGACACCGTGTCCGCCACGGCCCTGGCCTCGGTCACGGTGCAGCACGGCACGCTGGAGGTCGACGGCATCCTCGGCCTGAGCGCCCTGACCAGCTACACGATCGGCGACGGCGGGCACCTGGTTCTGTCGGACACCCTGGGGGCGAGCCTCCTGTCCCCCATCAACTTCGACGGGACGGGTGGGATCCTGACGCTGGATTCCGACCTTGCCCTGAGTGTCGGCAGCGGCATCACGGGCTTCGGGACCGGCGACGTCATCTCGTTCAGCGACGTGCCGGCCGCCACGAGCGTGAGCTACAGCAACGGCCAGATCACCCTCTACAACGGCAGCGCGGAGGTGGCCCAGGTCGCCGTGTCGGGCGACTTCGACGCCACGGGCCTCGGCTTCCAGTCCGACGGGCAGGGCGGGATCAGCGTCGGCCTGGGCCTGGGCAATGGGGGCGGGCGCGCCGACGACGTGTTCACCACGGGCCTGCATGACGAGTACATCGTCGCGCGCACGCCGCTGGGGCAGCTCTACCTCCAGGATGAGATCGCGGGCCGCGACCAGACGCAGACGATCTCGGACGGCCACTTCATCCTGTTCGCCGACGGCGTCGGGCGCTTCGACGCCAGCGGCACGGCCGAGGAGGTCGCGCACCTCTACAAGGCGGCCTTCGACCGCACCCCCGATGCCGGCGGCCTCGACTACTGGACCGGGCAGATCGAGAGCGGCGCGATGAGCGAGAACGGCGTCGCCGCCGCCTTCACCGGCTCGGCCGAGTTCCAGGCCGCCTATGCCGGGCAGGACAATACCGGCTTCGTGTCGCAGCTTTACGAGAACGTGCTGGGCCGCGCCGGCGATGCCGCGGGCATAGCGTATTGGGCGCAGCAGCTCAGCAACGGGGCGACGCAGGCCGACGTGCTGCAGGGCTTCTCCCACAGCTTCGAGAACGTCCAGAACAGCCTGTCCTTCACCGGCGACGAGCAGTTCGGCGAAGCCTACCGCCTGTACGAGGCCGCGCTGAACCGCGCCCCCGAGACCTCCGGCCTCAGCTACTGGTACAACCGGCTGGAAGGCGGCGACGCGCTGAGCAACGTCGCGCAGGGCTTCATCGCCTCGGCGGAGTTCAACAGCAACTACGGCAACCTGGGCAACAGCGACTTCGTGGACCAGCTCTACCAGAACGTCCTCGGGCGCGCGGCCGATCAGGCCGGGCACGACTTCTGGACCAGCGCGCTGGACAACGGGGAAACGCGGGCCGACGTGCTGATAGGGTTCTCGGACAGCCTCGAGAACCGCGTGCAGACGGCCGATGCCACGCACGACAACTGGATCTTCCTGGGCACCGCCTGAACTGGGCACCGCCTGAACGATCCGCGCCGGGGGGCGCGGCTGCCGGGTCGGGGAGCGGTCTTCCCGGCCCGGCGGCTGGTCCGCCCGGCCTCGCCTGCCGCCGGTCAGGGAAAGCCCGTGCCGGTGGCGCCTTCACCCGATCGCGCCCTACCGGGTCACGCCTCGTCCCGTGTCTCGCCCGACACAGCTTGTCCCAACGGGCCCGCTCCGGTCACGACCTACTCGGTGGCGTGGCCGAAATCGGAGGTTTCGCGCCCGGGGCCGGTGCGGGCCCCGCGCCGCAGCGCGGCCTGCACCCGGTCGATCAGCTCGGTGCGCTTGTAGGGCTTGCCCAGCACCTCCAGCCCGCCCGGCCGCGGCCCATCGAGCGACATCTCGTCGTTGTAGCCGGTGGTCAGCAGCACCGGCACGCTGGGGTCGCGCTCGCGCAGCCATTCCGCCAGCACCAGCCCGTTCGCGCCGCCCGGCATCAGCACGTCCGAGAAAACGAGGCGGAAGGGATCCTCGCCCGAGCGCGCTTCCTCGAAGCGCCGCAGGGCTTCCTCGGCATCATGGGCGACCACCACGCGGTAGCCGGTGTCGATCAGCGCCTCGCGCGCCATCTCGGCGATCTCGTGGCTGTCGTCCACCACCAGGATCAGCGGCGGCGCGGCCGGGTCCACCGCGTGGGACGGGTATCCCGGTGCCTCGGCCTGGGGACTGGCTTCCTCCTCCGCCGGCATCTGCGGAAAGATCATCCGCACGGTGGTGCCGCGCCCGGGCTCGCTCTCGATCTCGAGCCGGCCGCCGGACTGCTGCACGAAGCCGTGCGCCATGGCCAGGCCCAGCCCGGTGCCCTGGCCGGTGCCCTTGGTGGTGAAGAACGGCTCGGTCGCGCGCGCCAGGATGTGCGGCGCCATGCCCGTGCCCTCGTCGGTCACCGACAGCACCACGTAGTCGCCGGGCTCCAGCTGGCGCGCCGCGGCGTCGCCGTTCAGGTGCAGCGCCTGGGTGGCGACCGTGATGGCGCCGCCCTCGGGCGAGGCGTCGCGGGCGTTCACCACGATGTTGAGCAGCGCCATCTCCAGGTGGTTGGCGTCCAGCCGCACCAGCGGCAGCCGGCGCCGGAGATGGAGCGACAGCTCGGCCTTCTGGCCCACCGAGGTTTCCAGCAGCTCCCCGAAGGAGTTCACGAGCTGGCTGAGGTCCACGCCCCTGGGCTCCAGCCGGGTGCGGCGGGCGAAAGCCAGCAGCTGGCGCGTCAGCTTGGCGCCGCGTTCGGAGGCGGCGACGGCCGCGGCGTGGTGGCGCGCGAAGGCCTGGTCGTCGTAGCGCTTGACCTTGAGGCGGTCGAGGCTGCCGTTGACGATGTGCAGGAGGTTGTTGAAGTCGTGCGCGAGGCCGGCGGTGAGCTGGCCGATCGCCTCCATTTTCTGCGCCTGCCGGAGCGACTGCTCGCTTTCGCGCCGCTTCGACACGTCGAGCTGGCTGGCGAAGAAGTAGATCAGCTCGCCGCCCTGGTCGAACACCGGCCCCATGAAGATGGCGTTCCAGAACGGCGTCCCGTCGCGGCGGTAGTTCAGGATCTCCAGCGCGATCGGGCGCCGTTCGCGGATGGCGTCGCGCAGCTGGGTCACGGAGGACGGGTCGGTGCCGGCGCCCTGCAGGAAGCGGCAGTTGCGGTTGAGCACCTCCGCTTCCTCGTAGCCGGTGAGGTCGAGAAAGGCGTTGTTGGCGAAGACGATGGGGCAGTCGTCCTGGCGGGGGTCGGCCAGGATCATCGGCATGCGCGTCATCTCGACGGCCGCGAAGAACACCCCTCCCCGCTCGCTCAGGCTGGGATCGACGATGTTGGCCTGTCGCCAGTGATGGAGGCCCGGCCTGCCCAACGGCTCCAGAGCCCCCTGATCGGCGGTGCCCGCCGCCGGGACGCCCGTGGCAGCCGCGTCGTCGTCCGGCAGGGGGGATGGGGAGTCTTCAGACAAGGCTCTGGCGCGCTTTCGTGTCTCGAGGGTGCTGTGCCACAGGATCCCTGGGCGGCGCCACTGAACCGAAGCACCCTAACATAGGATGGAACCGCCAGATAAGGCTGCCAGCCGCGCAGTCCATGGCTGGCGAGGCCCCGTTGCCGAAGCTGTGACCGGGGGCAGGGTTTTTGCGGCGGCCGCGGTGGGCTTCGGCAGCGCCCCACGGGCCCGGGCAGGATCATGTCGGTCCTGAGCGGGAGGATGCCGGGGGTGGCGCGGCGTCGCGCGCCGGACGGGTCGGAAGCGTGTCGCGGCTTCCTTCATGCGCGAGTTCCGGCTGCTGCACCGGGACAAGCCTGAAGCAACCGACTGACCAGATGATGTGACCGGGAAGTGCTGGTGGCCGGCAAAACATCGCCCAGGCCGTTGATCCGGATGGTAGCGGCGGACGGATTTGAACCGCCGACCAAGGGATTATGATTCCCCTGCTCTACCGCTGAGCTACGCCGCCATCCGGTGGGCGCGGATTAGGCCGCCGCGCCACCCCTGTCAACGCCACCGGCAAGGATTGCACCCTCCGGCACAGCGTCGCGCGCGGCGGCCCGGCGGATGAAGCCGCCGCCCAGCACGCGGTCGCCGTGGTAGAGCACCAGCGCCTGACCGGGGGCCGCGATCACGGGCTCCTCGGGGGTGACGTGCAGCAGGCCGGTGGCGGCATCCCAGCGCGCCGAGACGGGCTGCGGCACCTCGCGGGCGCGGAACTTGGCCTCGGCGCGGAAGCTGCCTTCGGGCGGGGCGATCAGCCAGTTGGTGTCACCGGCCACGACCTCGGCGCGCGGCACGCTGGCGCGGGGCCCGACCACGACGCGGCGGCGGCCGGCATCGAGCGCCGCGACGAAGAGCGGCTCGCCGCCGTCGCGCGACGCCTCGCCCAGGCCGCGCCCCTGCCCCACGGTGTAGCGCGCGAGGCCGGCGTGGCGGCCCAGCACGCGGCCGTCGAGGTGGACGATCTCGCCGGGCTCCGCGGCCTCGGGGCGCAGCTTCGCCACCGTCTCGTGGTAGCGGCCGGCGGGCACGAAGCAGATGTCCTGACTGTCGGGCTTCTCGGCCACGTCGAGGCCGAGGCGCACGGCCTCGCGCCGCACCGCCGCCTTGTCGGGCATGTCGCCCAGCGGAAAGCGCGAGAAAGCGAGTTGTTCGGCGGTGGTGGCGAACAGAAAGTAGCTCTGGTCGCGCGCCGGGTCGGCCGCGCGGTGCAACTCGGCGCCGTGCGGACCGTCCACGCGGCGGGCGTAGTGGCCGGTGGCCATGGCCTCGCAGCCCAGGTCGCGCGCCAGTGCCACGAGGTCGTTGAACTTCACCGTCTGGTTGCAGCGCACGCAGGGGATCGGCGTTTCGCCGCGCGCGTAGCTGTCGGCGAAGTCGCCGATCACCGCGTCGCGGAAACGCGACTCACGGTCGAGGACGTAGTGCGCGAAGCCCAGCCGGTCGGCCACGTCGCGCGCGTCGTGGATGTCCTGGCCGGCGCAGCAGGCGCCCTTTCGCGACACCGCCGCGCCGTGGTCATACAGCTGCAGCGTCGCGCCGATCACCTCGTGCCCGCGCTCGTGCAGCAGCCCCGCCACCACGGAACTGTCGACGCCGCCCGACATGGCGACAAGGATGCGCATCAGCCGATCCCTTCCGGCAGGGGGGCGGTGCCGTCACCGCCCCTCAGGGTGAAGTGCTCAGCCACCCGAGCCCTTCGGCAGCTTCACGACCAGGCCGTCCAGCGCCTCGGTGATCACGATCTGGCAGCCCAGGCGCGAGGTTTCCTGCAGGTCGAAGGCGAGGTCGAGCATGTCCTCCTCGTCCTCGGTGGGGGTCAGCAGCTTGGGGAACCAGGCGCTGTCCACGATCACGTGGCAGGTGGCGCAGGCCAGGCTGCCCTCGCAGGCGCCTTCGAGGTCGAGGCCGTTGCGGTGGGCGATCTCGAGCACGGACAGGCCCAGCGGCGCGTCCACTTCGCGACGCGTGCCGTTCTGCTCGATAAACGTCATCTTCGGCATCACGCCGCTCCTTGCTCGGATGTCTCGCGGGACAGGGTGGCCTTCCAGGCCCGCGCGAGCACGGCAGCCGCCTGATCCACTTCGGCGGGCGAGGTAAAGCGACCGATGCCCAGGCGCAAGGTCGCGCGTGCGTCGCGCTCCTCCAGCCCGATGGCGCGCAGCACGTAGGAGGGCTCGACCTCGGCCGAGGAACAGGCCGATCCGGTGGAGACGCAGAGCTCCGGCGCCGCGGCGATGATCGCCTGCGCGTCCGTGTCGCCGGGGAAGGTGAGGTTGAGGTTGCCGGCCACGCGCCGCGCCGGGTCCCCGTTCACCCGCAGGCCCGGCACGGCGGCGCGAAGGCGCCCGAGCAGGCGGTCGCGCTGCTCGGCGATGCGGGCGGTGTCCAGCGGGCCTTCGCGGCGGGCGATGCGCGCGGCCTCGCCGAAGCCCACCACCAGCGGCGCCGCCAGCGTGCCGGAACGCAGGCCCCGCTCCTGCCCGCCACCCGAGAACAAGGGCTGGAGGCGCACCCGGGGACGGCGGCGGACGTAAAGGGCGCCGATGCCCTTGGGGCCGTAGATCTTGTGCGCGCTCAGCGACAGGAGGTCGATGTTGTCGCGCTCCACGTCCAGCACGACGCGACCGGCGGCCTGGGCGGCGTCGGTGTGGAAGATCGCGCCGGCGGCCTTCGCCACCGCGGACAGGGCCGCGAGGTCCTGCACCACGCCGATCTCGTTGTTCACCGCCATGACGCTGACGAGCAGCGTCCGGTCGTCCACCGCCGCGGCCAGCACCGCCGGATCGAGCAGCCCGTCGGCGCCGACCGGCAGGATCACCGGCTCGAACCCTTCGGCCGCGAGGTCGCGCACGCTTTCCAGCACGCACTTGTGCTCGGTGGCGACGGTGACGATGCGCCGCCGCCCGGAGCCTTGGGAGGCCGCGAAGCGGGCGGCGCCCTTGATGGCGATGTTGTTGCTCTCGGTGGCGCCCGAGGTCAGCACGATCTCGCGCGGGGAGGCGCCGATCAGCGCGGCGACGGCGGCGCGGGCGTCTTCCACCGCTTCCGCGGCGGCGCGGCCCAGCGCGTGCTCGACACTGGCGGGGTTGGCGAAGTTTTCCTCCCACCACGGGCGCATCGCCGCCAGCACGCGGGGATCGACCGGCGTGGTGGCGTGGTTGTCCAGGTAGATCGGGCGGTTCGCGGGCGGCACGCTCATGCGGCGGATGTGGCCCTGACCTCGTTGCGCTGCGAGAGCGTCCCGCGCATGGCGGCATAGGCCTGGGCGAAACGCTCCGGCGCGTCGTCGGGGGTGTTCCAGGGCAGCGAGACCCGGATGGCGCAGCCCGCCGCCTCGCCCAGCCCCATGGCCGCCAGCACCGCCGAGCGCGCCACCTTGCCCGAGGAACAGGCGGAGCCGGCGGACACCCGCACGCCCAGGAGGTCGAGCGCGATCACCTGGGTTTCGGCGGGGATGCCCGGCAGGACGAGGTTGGTGGTGTTGGGCAGGCGCGGCGCCGCGGCCCCGGCGGCGAAGCCGGCGCGATTCGCGATCAGGTCCGCCGAAGCGCCGGCGCCCGACGCATTGCCCAGCACCAACGCCTCGATCCGGTCGCGCAGGGCGGCCAGGCGGGTGGCGGCGGCCGGATCGGCCGCCAGGGCCGCGGCGCCGAGGCCGGCGATGGCGGGCAGCGCCTCGGTGCCGCCGCGCCGGCCGCGCTCCTGCCCGCCGCCGACCGTCACCGGCAGCAGGTGCAGGCCGGGGCGCAGGATCAGCGCGCCCGCGCCCTTGGGCCCGCCCAGCTTGTGCCCCGACACCGCCAGGCTGTCGGCGCCCAATGCGCGCAGCGACACCGGGATGCGCCCGGCCGCCTGGGTGGCGTCGACGTGGAGGATCGCCCCGTGCCGGTGGCAGATCGCCGCGGCCTCCGCGACCGGGTTGAGGACGCCGGTCTCGTTGTTGGCCAGCATCAGGCAGACCAGCGCCGGCGGGCCATCCCGCAGCACGGCGTCCAGCGCCGCGAGGTCGATCTCGCCCGTGGGCAGCACGGGCAGCCGCGCCTCTTCCGGCACGGCGGCCAGCACCGCCGGGTGCTCGGTGGAGCCGGCCAGCACGCGGCGGCCGGGCTGGGCGGCGTTGTCGGACGCGACGGCGCCCGGTGCGCCCTGGGGCACGGCCAGGCCCGCCATGGCCAGCGCGTCGGCCTCGGTGCCACCGGAGGTGAAGATCACATCCGCCGGAGCGGCGTCGAAGCGGGCGGCGAGCTGCCGGCGCGCGGCTTCCAGCACGCGACGCGCGGCGCGCCCTTCGGCATGCACCGAGGACGGGTTGCCCACGAGGTCCATCGCCTCGATCGCCGCGGCACGGGCCTCGGGGCGCAGTGGCTCGGTGGCATTGGCGTCGAGGTAGAGCGGGGTCACGGCGCCCTCCGCCGGGTGGGCCGCGGCGCGGCACCCGGTGAGGCGGCGGCGGTCCCGGCGTTGCGTCGCCGGGCCGGGGCCGGTGTTCTGCCCGCGTCGTGCGAGGCATGGGCCGCCGGCGCCTCGGCACCCGGCGGGGTGCCGTGGTGGCCCGGGGCGCCCGGGCCCTGAAACTGGTCGAGGGGATGGCCCTGCGGGTGGTCGGGCGCGTGGTCCGGGGAACGGGCCGGGGGCAGGCTCGGCGGCAGGGCGCGGCCCCGGACCTCGTCGCGCACCACGTCGGCCAGGGTGACGCCGCCCAGGAACAGCCGGATCTGCGCGCCGAGTTCTTCCCACAGGGCATGGGTGGCGCAGGGGCGGCCGGCGAGGCAGCCCTCGCCCGCCTCGCAGCGGGTGGCGACCATGGGCTCGTCCACCGCCTCGATGATGCTGGCCACCGGGGTTTCCCCGTCCGGCCGCGCGAGGCGGTAGCCGCCGCCGGGTCCGCGCGCCGATTCCACCAGCCCCGCCCGCCGAAGGCAGCCGAAGAGCTGCTCCAGGTAAGCGGGCGAGAGCGACTGCGCGGCCGCGATCTCGGCCAGGCTGACGGGGCGCGCGGGTCCCGGCGCGGCGCCGCGCGAGCGCGTCACCATCTCCACCATCGCCATCACCGCGTAGCGTCCGCGCGAGGAAAGGCGCACCTTGTCAGTGCTCCCCGCAGCGGGAATGTGCGCTGCGGAACGGTATGCAGGACGCGCGCGAATGGCTGGCTTTATGCTGGGGCATAGGGCCCATGCCATGATTCCGTTATGAAATTGTGCGACGCTTCCCTATATTGCCCTTCGCACCGGACGTCGTAAGCCCCGTCCGGACAGCACTGACACGACGAGACGATCGGAGCAGGTTCCGGAGCATGCAGGCACCGCGTGGCCCCCTCGGGAAAACCCAGGGGTGGCATCCGCCGCTGCCCGCCATGCAGGTTGTCCCGTGAATGCGAAATTCTCGGCCCGGCTTGCCGGACCGCCGAATCATGGGCTTTGGCTCGGGATGTGCCTCGGCACACCCCCAAAGGAAGTGGACACCAGGGGACGATGCCTGAAGTGATGTTCGCCGGCCCGGACGGCCGGCTGGAGGGTCGTTATCACCACTCCAAGCGCCCGAACTCCCCGGTTGCCCTGATCCTCCATCCGCACCCGCTGCACGGCGGCACCATGAACAACCGCGTGGTGCACAGCCTCTACGGCCGCTTCCAGGCGATGGGCTTCTCGACGCTGCGCTTCAACTTCCGCGGCGTCGGCAAGAGCCAGGGCCGCTACGACGGCGGCATCGGCGAGATCTCGGACGCGGCGGCCGCGCTGGACTTCCTCCAGGCGGTGAACCCGGCGGCGCCGATGCTGTGGGTCGCGGGCTACTCGTTTGGCGCCTACGTGGGCATGCAGTTGCTGATGCGGCGCCCCGAGATGGGCGGCTTCGTGAGCATCTCGGCGCCCGCCAGCCACTACGACTTCGGCTTCCTGGCTCCCTGCCCCTGCTCCGGCCTGATCCTGCACGGCGCGAGCGACGAGCTCGTGCCCGAGCCGTCGGTGCGTAAGCTGGTGGACAAGCTGAACACCCAGAAGGGCGTGACGATCGACTACCGCGTCATGGAAAATGCGGGTCACGTCTTCACGCCGGAACAGTGCGAGCGCGTGGCGGACGCCACCGAGGACCACGTGATGTCGGTGCTCAACCGCTCGCGCATGGCGATGGCGGCGGACTGACGCCTCCGCCCGGCCGTTCCGCCGGGCGCCTGGCCGATCACCCGAAGGCCGGTTCCCGATGGGGGCCGGCCTTCGTGATTCCTGGGGGATGCGGCGCCCGGGGGCGCAGTCCGGGGAGCGCAGTCCGGGGAACGCATCTCCGGAGGCACATTTCCCGGCAGACCATGCCGGGACGCGGCGCGGCCTTCCGGCGCCCGGGCGGCGCGACGGGATGGCCCCTCGCATCCGCCGGGCCGGGCGGCGTCAGCGCAGCGTCAGAGCTTCCACCGCGGCCTTCTCGGAGGGCAGCGTCAGCGCCAGGGCGGCGTGCTCGGTCACCAGCGCGGAGGCGCGGCGGGCGGAGGCGTCGAAACGCTCCGGCGACAGGCTTCTCAGGGCGTCGAGGGTTTTCTGCAGCCGCACCGGCACCTGCACGATGCCCGCCCCTTCGCGCGCGAGGGGAGCGAAGAAATCCTCCACGAGGTCCTCGGTCCGCAGGGCGGGAACGCGGATCCGCGGGTGCTCGGGCTCGGCCGGGGGGCCTTGCGGGGCGGGAACCCAGTTCGACAACACGCGCAAGCCCGCCCCGATCACCGCGATGGCGGTGCCGTAATCCGCCGCGGTCGGCGGCAGCGAGCGGGAGCCGATCTCGGCCAGCACCGACAGGCCGAAGCGCGGGTCCTGTTCCCAGGCGCGGTCGTGCTCCACCAGGAAGGCGTCGCACACGGCCCGTTGCGATGCCGCGTCCATCCCGGCATCCACCCAGGCGAGCGGCGTGGCCGGGTGGACGAAGGCGCCGGGCAGCGCCGCCACGTCCAGCATCACCTCGCGCCCGCGCAGCGCCCGCGACAGTTCCGCCATGTCCACGTGCTGCACGTAGCCGATGCGCTCGGGATAAACCGGGCGCGGCTGGCGCTGCGCGGGGTCCGGCGCCACGCCGCCCAGGTGCGGATGGTCGCGCCGGGCACGCAGCGCGGCGGCGGCGGCCTGCTCCACCAGCCGGATGGTTTCGCCGACCCGGCCGAAGCGCGTGAGCTGCTGCATCCAGCGCAGCAGGGTCACCACGATCAGGCCGATCACCCCCACGGTGGCGCCCAGCAGCACGAGCCGGCCGCCCGGCCCGTAGAGGTGGGTGGACAGGGCGATGATCCCCACCACCGAGAACATGAAGGCGCCGAGGAAGGTGGCGAGCGCGTTGTGGGCGCGCCGGTCCTCGCTCCAGAGGGTGGTGGCGCGCGGCGTCACGCCCGAGGAGGCGGAGCCCAGCGCGCCCACCAGCACCGTGAGCGAGAAGGTCGTCACCGTCAGCATGGAGGAGGCCAGGATGGCCAGCACGTTGCCCACCGCGTCGGCGCCGACGCTCAGGGCGAGGTCCTCGGACACGTGGAACTGGAAGCGCCAGGCGAGCAGCGCCGTCACGACGCCGCCGGCGCAGTAGAGCGCGGCGCGCACCCAGGCCTGGCGCAGGGTGCGCGACAGCATCAGCCGCCAGCGCGGGATGAGGTTGTTCTTGTTCACGTGGTCTCCTGCCGGCCCCGGTGCCCTCGCCGGGCCGGGGGTCCGCCGGGCCGGGCTGCCCCACCAACGCCGCAGGCGGCCGGCGGTGGCCATGCCCCCGCGGCGGAACTGCTTCCCCGCCGCCCCCGAGCCGTCACCGCAGGCCTCGGGCGGTGCCGTCGCGATCCGGGGACGGGCGGAAGCGCGCTCGGTTCGGGAGGGGACATGCGCCGTTGCGGTCCGGAGCAGGCGGCCGGTTGCGGGGCGTTGCCACGGATGCGATACCCGCGCCGGGTGTTCGTTCTTCCCCAGGGAAAGGCGGGCAGGTTTCAGCGCTGGTCGGGCCGCCAGCGGCGGCAACCCGCGCCCGGAGGCGACCCATGGCCCAGCACCACCACCCACGCCCGAGCGCCCTGCGACAGTTCCTTGACGGCCAGTCCTCCGCGGGGCTGGTGCTGATGGGCGCGGCGGCGCTGGCGCTGATCCTGGCCAATTCGCCGCTGCGGGCCGGCTACGAGGCGCTGCTCCATGCGCCCCTCGGTCCGCTGTCGCTCGGCCACTGGATCAACGACGGGCTGATGGCCGTGTTCTTCCTGCTGGTCGGGCTGGAGATCAAGCGGGAGTGCCTGGAAGGCCAGCTTTCCACCTGGCCGCGTCGCGCCCTGCCCGGCATCGCCGCGGCCGGCGGCATGGCGGTGCCCGCGCTGGTGTTCCTTTTCTTCAACAACGGCCCCGCCGCGCATGGCTGGGCGATCCCGGCGGCCACCGACATCGCCTTCGCGCTGGGGGTGCTGTCGCTGGCGGGCCGGCGGGTGCCGGCCTCGCTGCGGGTGTTTCTCACGGCGCTGGCGATCATCGACGACCTGGGCGCGGTGGTGATCATCGCCTTCTTCTACACGGCCAACCTTTCGCTGCCCGACCTCGCGGGGGCGGCGGCGGTGGTGGCCGTGCTGGCGGGGATGAACCGGCTCGGCGTGCGGCGCCTGTTGCCCTATCTCCTGCTCGGCCTCGTGCTCTGGGTGCTGGTGCTGCGCTCCGGCATCCACGCGACGCTGGCCGGGGTGGTGCTGGCCTTCACGATCCCGCTGCGCGCCACGGCGGGTCACCCGGAGGAGGAGCATCGCGGCCCGCTGCACCGGCTGGAGCACGCGCTGCACCTGCCTGTGGGCTTCCTGGTGGTGCCGATCTTCGGGCTGGCCAATGCCGGCGTGCCGTTTCTCGGCCTGCCGGCGGAAACCCTGGTGGCGCCGGTGACGCTGGGCGTCGGGCTGGGGCTGCTGCTCGGCAAGGTGGTGGGCGTGTCCGGCTTCTCGCTGCTGGCTATTCGCCTCGGCCTCGCCGACCTGCCGCCGCATGCCGGGCGGCTGCAGATGGTGGGCACGGCGCTGCTCTGCGGCATCGGCTTCACCATGAGCCTGTTCATCACCCTGCTCGCCTTTCCCGACGCGCCGCTGCTGCAGGTGGAGGCCAAGCTCGGCATCCTCGGCGGCTCCTTCCTGTCGGGCCTGCTGGGCTACGCCCTGTTGCGCGTCGCCCCGCAGGACTGGCCCGGAACGCCCTCGCGCCCGCAGGGTCGCAAGGGCCTGACGGAACGGGCCGCTGCACCCCTGCCGGTGGCGGGCGGTTCCGCGGGCGACGGCGCCCCGGTTCCGGCGCAACAGCGGGCGCCCTGATCGACATCCCGATCGGCATCTCAACCCCGGCACCGCCGGAGCGGTGCCGTGCCCGGCGCGGGCCCTGGACTGCGCGGGCCGTGCATCGGGCGGACCGCGCCACAATCCTTGCTCCCCCTCGCCCGGCGGGTGCTAGGCTGGTTGCGCCATCATGCGCGACCCAGCCTCCTCTGCCGCGGCCTGGCCACCCGGCAACAGCGACATGGCCGGACGCATCCGCGCGCGGGACTGGACGGACACTCCGCTGGGCGCGGTCGCGACCTGGCCGGCGGAGCTGCGGGTGGCGGTGACGCTGGTGCTGGACGCCCCGCTTCCCGCCGTGCTCGCCTGGGGCGACGGGCTCGCCACCTTGTACAACGACGCCTTCGCGGCCCTTCTCGGGCACGGGCCCGGCCCACCTGGCGGCCACCTTGCAGCGGTGTGGGAAGACGCCTGGGAGGAGATCGCCCCGGCGGTACAGCGCGCCTTCGCGGGGGAAGCCAGCCGGGTCGAGGACCTGCCCCTCGCGATCGGCCCCCCGCATGGGCCGGAGGGGAGCTGGTTCACCCTTTCCTGCAGCCCGGTGCGTGATGCCGCGGGCACGGTGGCCGGGGTGATCGGCCTGCTGAGCGACACCACCGCCGCCGTTCGGACGCGTCGCGCCGCGCCGGACACCACCGCGGCGCTGCGGGACAGCGAGGCGCGCTTGCGCGCCCTGGTCACGGCCGGCAGCTTCCTGATCTACCGGATGAGCCCGGACTGGCGCCGCATGTACCAGCTGGACGGCCACGACATCGTGGCCGACGCGCCGGAGCCGGTCGAGAACTGGGCCGACACCTATATCCTGCCCGAGGACCGGCCCGCCGTCTTCGCGGCCATCGCGACGGCGATCCGCACGAGGTCGCTGTTCGAGCTGGAGCACCGTGTGCGCCGCGCCGACGGCAGCATCGCCTGGCTCCTGTCGCGGGCAGTGCCGATACCCGGGGCCGACGGCGAGATCGTGGAATGGTTCGGCACCGGGACCGACGTGACGGAGCGTCGCGTCGCGCAGGAACGGCTGCGCCAGAGCGAGGCGCGGCTGGCCCTCGCCTTCGAGACGCTGCCGGTCGGCATCGCGATCATCGATGCGGCCGGCGACACGGTGATGGCGAACAACGAGACGCGCCGCTTCCTGCCGACCGGCAGGATCCCGTCCCGCGATCCCGACCGCGGCCCGCGCTGGCAGGGCTGGGATGCCGATGGCAGGACGGTGCAGCCGCAGGACTTCCCCAGCGCCAGTGCCCTGCGCGGTCAGGTGGTCCGTCCCGGCATGCAGATGCTCTACCGCGACGACTGCGGCGCGGAGATCTGGACCGAGGTGCTCTCGGCGCCGTTGCCCGATGCCGAGGGGCGGGTCAGCGGCGTCATCACGGTGGTGATCGACGTCGACCGGGCGAAGCGGAGCGAGGAAGCCGCCCGGGCCAGCGAGGAGCGGCTGCGCCAGTTCGGCGAGGCCTCGCAGGATGTGTTGTGGATCCGCGATGCCGAAACGCTGCAGTGGGAATACCTGACCCCGGCCTTCGAGGCGATCTACGGCCTAGACCGTGCCTCGGCGCTGTGCGGCGACAGCATGGCCAACTGGGTCGGGCTGATCCTGCCCGAGGACCGGGAGGCGGCCGTCGACTGCATCCGCCGCATCCGCGCGGGCGAGTGGATGACCTTCGAGTACCGCATCCTGCGCCCCGCGGACGGCGAGCTGCGCTGGCTGCGCTGGCTGCGCAACACCGATTTCCCGATCAAGGACGCAACCCGGCCGGGTGGTGCGCATCGGCGGCGTCAGCCAGGACGTCACCGCGCTGAAGGAGGCGTCGGAAGCGCTCGCAGCCGCGGAGCAGCGCCAGCGGCTCCTGCTCGAGGGTATCCCGCAGCTCGTGTGGCGCGGCACCGACGGGGGGCACTGGAGCTGGGCCAGCCCGCAATGGACCGCCTATACCGGCCAGGCGGAGGCCGAGAGTCACGGCTTCGGCTGGCTCGCCACGCTGCACCCCGAGGACCGGGAGGCCGCCCGCATCGCCTGGGAGCAGGCCACCGGCGCCGGCGGGTTCCGCGACGAGTACCGCATCCGCCGGGCGGAGAACGGGGAATACCGCTGGTTCCAGACGCGCGCGACCCCGGTGCGCGACGCCGAGGGCCGCATCGTGGAATGGCTCGGCACCTCGACCGACATCCACGACCTGCGCGAGTTGCAGGACCGCCAGCGGGTGCTGGTGGCGGAGCTCCAGCACCGGACGCGCAACCTGATCGCCGTGATCCGCTCCACGGCCGAGCGGACGCTGCGGGCCAGCACCGACCTCGCGGAGTTCCGCGAAGCCTTCGGCGACCGGCTGGCGGCGCTGGCCCGGGTGCAGGGCCTCCTGTCGCGCCTGGAGGCGAACGATCGCGTCAGCTTCGACGAGCTGATCGGGGCCGAGATGGAGGCGCTGGACGGCGCCGCCCCGCGCGTGACGCTGGAAGGCCCCGCCGGCGTGCGCCTGCGCTCCTCGACGGTGCAGATGCTGGCCATGGCGCTGCACGAGCTGGCGACCAACGCGCTCAAGTACGGGGCGCTGGGGCAGCCGGAAGGGCAGCTCGCGGTGCGATGGCGGGTGGAGGCGGAAGGGCCGGACGGGCAGCCCTGGCTTCACATCGACTGGCAGGAGCGCGGCGTCTCCGTGCCGCGGGCCGGCGCCCCTTCCGGTGCCCCTCCGGACGGAGGTGGGGAGGGACGCGCGCTGATCGAGCGCGCCCTGCCCTACCAGCTCAGCGCCCGCACAACCTATGTTATTGGTCCCGAAGGCGTCCACTGCACCATAGCCCTCCCCGTACCGGCGACCTGAACTCCGGTGACCTGAACAGGGCGAGAAGGCATGGTGTCTGCGACGCTGCACGACCGACGCATCCTCGTGGCCGAGGACGAGTACATGATCGCCGACAGCTTCTGCGCGGAGCTGGAAGATGCCGGCGCGATCGTGGTCGGCCCGGTCGCCTCGGTGCAGGACACGATGAAGCTGATCTGCACCACCGACGGGCTGGACGGCGCAATTCTGGACGTGAACCTGCGCGGCGCGATGTCGTTCCCGGCGGCCGACCTGCTGGTGGCGCGCGGCATGCCCTTCGTGTTCACCACCGGCTGCCCCACCACCGCCATCCCCGGCCGCTTCGCGCACATCCCCCGCTGCGAGAAGCCCGTGAGCACCACCAGGGTGGTGCGGGCGCTCAGCCGCGTGCTGCAGTCCTGAACCGCGCCGCGATCGGGTCGGGCGGCACTGCCCGCGCGGCCCGGCGGAGGGTCCGGTCACGCGCTATCATCTACCGGGCACCTGCGGGTGGGACCATCCGCCGGGCCCGCGCCGCACCGTCCTGGCCCAGGCTCCGGAGCCGTGCGAGCGCCCGTCAGTGCCGCAGCGGGTGCGGGATACGGCAGCGCGGCACCATCCGGGGCGCCGTGGGGCGCATCGCCATCCCGGCCGCCAGCACCGGCGCGGCCACGGCGGCCAGGCCCAGCAGCGCCAGCGTGGCCACGCCCAGCACCGCGGCGTCGCGGGCGCGGCTGGTCACGAATTCCGCCCGGGCCGGCTTCACCCGGTCCGTGAAGGGGCCGTCCACGCCGGGGTCGCCCGGGTTGGGCTCGAACAGGTTGCCCTCGGGGAGAGGCGGCGGCCCGGACTCGAGCTGCGCGTCCCACATGTCGGCGGCCTTGCGGTCGGCGAACCCTGGGACCAGCGCCTGCGCCGCCGCCATCTGCAGGGTGGAGCGGCCGACCCAGACCTCGCGCTGCGGGTGCTTCACCGCGCTCAGCACGGCCTCGGCGCAAAGGCGCGGGTCGAACACCGGGTCGGGCGCGTTCTGCGCGCGGCCGGTGTGGTTGCGGGCGTGGCGGAACTGCGGCGTGTTCACCGCCGGCAGGTACACCACGGTCAGCGTGACCCGGCTGCGGCTGTGGATCAGTTCGCTCCGCATCGCGTCGGTCCAGCCCTGCACGGCCTGCTTGGCACCGCAATAGGCCGCCTGGAGCGGTGCCGAGCGGATGCCCAGGCCGGAGGAAATCTGGATCACCGCGCCGCGGTTGCGCGGACGCATGTGACGCAGCGCCGCCAGCGTGCCGAAGACCTGGCCGAGATAGGTGACCTCGGTGACGCGACGGTATTCCTCGGGCGTGATGCGGTCCGCCGGCGACACCACGGTGGCCATGGCGTTGTTGACCCAGGCCTCGATGGGGCCGAGCTCACGCTCGATGCGCTCCGCCGCGGCGTCCACCGCGGCGGCATCGGCCACGTCCGCCGCGATCGCCAGCGCCGGCACGCCGAGTGCCCGCAGCTCCGCCTCCGTGGAGTGCAGGCGTTCCTCGCCGCGCGACAGCACCGCCACGGCCCAGCCGTCGCGCGCGAAGCGCTGCGCCGTGGCGCGGCCGATGCCGATCGTGCCGCCCGTCACCACCGCCACCTTGCGGCGCGCTGCCATTCCCGTGTCCGACATGTCGACGGTCCTCCCAGCTTCCGCCTGAACAAGGCGGCAAGGCGGCGCTCGTCACCCGGGCGGGGAGGTCACCTTCCGGCGAGGCATGTCCGGGCGCGGCTTGCGGCGACGGCGGCCCCGTGCCGGGCGCTGCACCGGCCGCCACCCGCTGGCCCGCCGTGTCGGACCCCGGCGAGTGCCTGCGCCGTGCCGGACCCTGGCCCGGCCGCCGGCTCAGCCGCGCGCCGGGCGGCTGAGGAAGCGCGAGCCCCGCAGCGAGAAGCGCCAGGGCGTGTCGGCGCCGCGGGTGATGCCGATGCGTGGCCCCGCGACCACGGCGCCCTCGCCCATCCCTTCCGCCGGGCCCGGGATCAGGTGAAAGGGCGGGGCGTCCAGCGGCAGCCCGTCATGGGCGACCGTGACGCCGAGCGCCTGGCACAGCCGCCCCGGGCCGCGGCACAGGTCGCGGTCGGGCACGGGGCCGCGGCGCTCGCGCATGAGAGGAATCCCGTCCTCCGGCACCAGGGCGCGCAGCAGCACCGCGCCGCCGGCCACCGGGCCGCAAACGAGGTTCAGGCACCAGTGCATGCCGTAGGACCGGTACACGTAGGCATGACCCGGCGGGCCGAACATCGCGGCGTTGCGCGCGGTGGGGCCGCTGAAGCTGTGCGAGGCCGGGTCGGTGCTGTCGTAGGCCTCGGTTTCCACGATCGTGCCGCCGACGCCGTCCACCAGTAGCCGCGCCCCGATCAGCTGCCGGGCGAGCACCGGGGCGGGGGCGGCGAAGAAGCCGGGTGGCAGAATGGGAGAGGACAGGTCGATGACGATGCTCCCGTGTGTGTGGGCGGGGGTCTGAGGCGCGGGCACCATGTCCGCCGGCCGGACCGCCGCGCCTGTCAAACCGGCGCAGCCCATCAGCGTTTCAGGCGGGTCTTCGGCCTCAGGGTGTCGATCCATCCTCCGAGGCCGGTGTTCGTCCGCAGGGTTGGCGAGCCGGCGTCCCCGGCCAGCGTTTCAGGCGGGGTTGTCAGGCCGGCGTTCCACGCAGCCGTTTCATGCGCAAGTGTCGGCCCAGCGGCCCGGGCCGGCCGCTCGGCCCGGGGTGTCCGGCGGCCGCCTCACACCGGCGTCTCGATCCGCCCGCCCGGCAGCGGCACGGCGGTGCCGGTGGTGCCGGGAAAGGTGAGCGGCAGCTGGTAGGTGGCGCGTGCCGCGAGCACCGCCACCGCCTGCGCCGCGAAGGCATCGCCATCGATGCCCAGCCCGTCGATCACCCGCACCGGCTGTTCCAGCACGCCGGCGACAGCACGGATCAGCCCGGCGTTGTGGCGGCCGGGGCCGGTCACCAGCCACTGCAGGGGCGATCCGGGGAGCAGGCGCGCCGCGGCGGCGGTGGCGGCGGCGGAAAACAGCAGCAGCGTCGCGGCACCGTCGAGCAGCGGCAGCTCCGCCGCCCCGGCCGCGGTCAGCTCCGCCTCGAAGCGGCGGCGGTCGAGCCGGCGCGGCGGCGGCTGGTTGACCCAGGGCAGCGCGGTCAGCCTGGCCAGCACCGCGCCATCGGGCGTGCCGGAACTGGCGAGGCGGCCGTCGGGGTCGTAGGCCTCACCGAAGGAGCGGCGGCACCAGTCCTCCACCATGCCGCCGGCGGGGCCTGCCTCGAGCGAGACCAGCGCGTCGCGCGCGGTCTCCTGCGCGGCGCCGATCCAGGTCATGCGGATCACGCCGTCGAATTCCAGCACCACCAGCGGCCGGGGCAGTCCCGGCAGCAGGGCACCGAAACCGGCGGGGGCGACCGGCGCACCGGGGCCGCCGCGCAGGACGTCGGCCTCGCCGAAACCGTGCGCCACCGGAACGCCCAGGCGCCGGGCCAGCGCCGCGGCCTCCACCGCCGGCGCGGGCGCCTCGCCCGGCCAGGCGGGGTCGGCCAGGCCGATCAGCTCCGCCGCCTCGCCCAGCGTGCGGACCGCCTCGGCGCAGCGGTCGAGCAGGCGGCGGCCCAGCGCTTCGGGCGGTGGACCCGGCTCATCCGCCGCGGCGCGGAGGTCGCGCCTGAGGGCGGGCGGGTGCGGCAGGCGCCGTGCGGGGCCGACGCGGCGCACCACCCGCCCGTCGGTTTCCACCAGCGCCGCCTCCACCCCGTCGAGCGAGGGCGGGCAACGCAGGCCGATGGTTCGCAGCATCGCGCGGCCGTGCTAGAGCGCGGCGCGGTGCGTGGCCCGGGATCGGGACCGCAGCGCGTGGAGGCGTCGCGCCGGCCGACGGTCGTTTCCCGGCCGCCGCGCGGCGGGCCGTCCGGCGGCGGGGCCGGTTCTGCCGGGATCGGCGGGCCCGGGACTCGGGACGGACGGCCATCGGGAAGGTTCACGCATGCGACCTGAAATTGCGCCGCGCCGCCGTCTCGTGACAAGTCTCCGCCGACGCGACGATCTCTGAGAAACCGGTTGAAAATGAACGATTTCCTGCACGCGGCGCGCGAGCGCGGCTTTATCCACCAGGTGACGGACGAGGCGGCGCTGCGCGCCCGGACGCAGCAGGGACCGGTTTCGGGCTATATCGGCTTCGACTGCACGGCCGACAGCCTGCATGTCGGCAGCCTCGTGCAGATCATGCTGCTGCGGCTGCTGCAGCGCACCGGCAACCGGCCGGTCGTGCTGATGGGCGGCGGCACCACGCGCATCGGCGACCCGTCCTTCCGCGACGAGGTGCGCCCGCTGCTCGACGACGAGAGCATCGCGCGCAACAAGGCCGGCATCCGCAAGGTGTTCGAGCCCTTCCTCACCTTCGGCGAGGGGCCGACCGACGCGATCGAGCTCGACAACAACGACTGGCTCGGCAAGCTCGAATACATCCCGTTCCTGCGCGACGTGGGGCGCTTCTTCTCGGTCAACCGGATGCTGACGATGGACAGCGTTCGGCTGCGCCTCGACCGCGAGCAGCCGCTGAGCTTTCTCGAATTCAACTACATGCTGCTGCAGGGCTACGACTTCCTGGAGCTGCACCGCCGCCACGGCGTCGCGCTGCAGATGGGCGGCAGCGATCAGTGGGGCAACATCATCATGGGCGCCGACCTCGTCCGCCGCGTGGCGGGGCAGGAAGCCTTCGGCGTGACCACGCCGCTGATCACCACAGCCTCCGGCGCCAAGATGGGCAAGACGGCCAACGGCGCGGTGTGGCTGAACGGCGACCGGCTGGCGCCCTACGGCTACTGGCAGTTCTGGCGCAACACCGAGGATGCCGACGTGGCGCGCTTCCTGGCGCTGTTCACCGACCTGCCGATGGCGGAGATCGCCCGCCTCGGCGCGCTGGGCGGCGCGGAGGTGAACGAGGCCAAGAAGATCCTGGCGACCGAGGCGACCGCGCTGCTCCACGGCCGCGCGGCGGCGGAGGCTGCGGCGGAAACGGCGCGCGCCACCTTCGAGGCGGGCGTGGCGGCCGAGGACCTGCCCTCCGTCACGGCCGCACTCCCGGCCTCGGTGCTGGACCTGCTGGTGGCCGCGGGCTTCGTGGGGAGCAAGGGCGAGGCGCGCCGGCTCGTGCGCGGCGGCGGCGTGCGCCTCAACGATGAGCCGGTGACGGAGGAAACCGCTGTGGTGGACGAGGCGGCGCTGCGCGACGGGGCGGCCAAGCTGTCGGCCGGCAAGAAGAAGCACGCGCTGGTGCGGCCGGGCTGAGGCACGGGGTGTTACGGGGGAAGCCGGGGGAGAGAAGGAATTCTCTCCCCCGGACCCCCACTCATCTTTTTTCGGGACGCTGCCGCCAGAGCGTTGAAAGTGGGGCGCGGTATGGCGAGCGTTAGCGCTGCCCGGAGGAACTGAGGTTCTTGTCAGAGCTTGCTGACATGTCACTCGCTCCGGCTCGGTGAGCCGGAGCGCACAACGGCAACCGCGTTCCCGCGGCAGCGTCCCGAGAAAAGATGAGGGTGGAGGGGTCCGGGGAGGCGGGAGAATTCCTTTTCCCGCCTCCCCGGCCGCGACGGTAACCCTTAGCCGACGCCGAGCAGCTCCACGTCGAAGATCAGCGTGGCACCCGGCGGGATCACGCCGCCGGCGCCGCGCGCGCCGTAGCCGTGCTCGGGCGGCAGGACCAGGGTGCGGCGGCCGCCGACCTTCATGGTGGCGACGCCCAGGTCCCAGCCCGAGATCACCTGTCCCACGCCGATCGTGAAGCGGAAGGGCTCGCCCCGGTCGCGCGAGCTGTCGAACTTGCGACCTGGCTTGCCGCCGTCGTTCAGCCAGCCGGTGTAGTGGACGGTGACGGGCTTCCCGTTGATGGGCTCGGCGCCCTCGCCCACCACCTCGTCGTGGTAGCGGATGCCGTTGGACAGGGTGGTGAGCTGGTCGAAGCTGGCGGTCATCGCGACGGCCTCCCGGAGGTGGTTGAAGGGCGGTTCTTACGCGCTTTGCCGGGCTGCGTCATATCGGGCGGCCTGGGGGCGGGCGGTGGCACCCGGTCCCGAAGGTTCAGCTTGAGGTGAGCCAGCCAAGTTGGCTTCCCGGCAGCGGGGACGGCACCCGTCCACGGTGGCGAGCCCGAGGCGGGCCGGCCCGGGTCGGGCGGGCCGGCGGCGGGTAACGGCACCCTCCCCAGGGTCAGTCCAAGATGGGCGAGCCCGGGCCTGATCGGCCCGGGATGATCCGCCCCAGGCAAACCAGCCCGGGGCCGATCACATGTAGCGCGCCAGGTTGCGGCGGATGCGCTCGAGCGGCACCTCGGCCGGGTCGGGCAGCGCGAAGCTTTCGCCGGTGATCGTTTCGAAGGCGCGGATATAGACGGCGGCGGCTTCGGCCACGACGTCCGGCGGGATCTCCGGGATCGGGTCGCGGTAAGGGTCGCAGCGGGCGACGACCCAGTTGCGCAGGAAGTCCTTGTCGAAGCTTTCCGGCACCGTGCCGGCGGCGAAGCGCTCGGCATAGCTCCCCGCGAACCAGTAGCGGCTGCTGTCGGGCGTGTGGACCTCGTCGGCCAGCACGATGCGGCCCTGGCCGTCGGTGCCGAACTCGTACTTGGTGTCGGCCAGGATCAGGCCGCGCTCGGCCGCCAGCGCCTGGCCGCGGGCGAACAGCGCCAGCGCCGCCTCCGACACCATGCGCCACTGGTCGGGCGAGAGCAGCCCGCGGTTCAGGATCTCGGCTTCCGTCAGCGGCTCGTCATGGCCGCCCACATCGGCCTTGGTGGTGGGGGTGATGATCGGGCGTTCCAGCGCCTGGTTCGGGCGCATTCCGTCGGGCAGGCGGTGCCCGTACATCTCGCGCTGGCCGGCACGGTAGCGGGTGAGGATGGAGGTGGAGGTGGTGCCGGCGAGGTAGCCGCGCACCACGACCTCAACCGGCAGGATCTGCAGGCGCTGGCCGACCACGACGTTGGGGTCCGGGTATTCGAGGACGTGGTTGGGGCAGATATCGGCCGTCTGCTCGAACCAGTAGCGCGCCGTCTGGGTCAGCACCCGCCCCTTGAACGGGATGGCTGCGAGCGGCCGGTCGAAGGCGCTGATCCGGTCGGTGGTGATCAGGATGCGGCGGCCGTCCGGCAGGTCGTAGTTGTCGCGCACCTTGCCGCGATAATGGTTCGGCAGTTCGGGGATCGTGGCCTCGGGCAGGAGCTGCTGCAGGCGGGCGGAAAGGGCTGCGATGTCCATGGGCGGCCTTATTGGGGATCGGCGGGCGGAACGGTAGGGGGAAAGCAGGCGGGACGCGATTGGCAGGTCCGTCCGCAGCCCGACCTGCCTGTCCCGGGCTGCGGGTCGGGGATGCCGGCTGGGGCGCAGGCCGGCATTGCCGGTGAGACCTGGCACGGTGCGCCTCCCGTTCCCGCGGCAAAGTCAGAGGGCGCGCCGGAAGGTGAGATTGTAGCGGCAGCGGCCGGTGAGCGGATGCTCGCCCTCGCGCAGGGGTGCGATGCCGTGGAACTGCAGGCGCGACGGGCCGCCCCAGACCACCACGTCGCCGTGCCGGAGCGGCAGGCGCCGCGCCGGGTCGTTCCGGAGAAGGCCGCCCCACAGGAAGGTGGCGGCGAGGCCCAGCGACACCGAGACGATCGGCGCATCCGTGTCCCGCTCGTCGCGGTCCTGGTGCAAGCCCATGCGCGCACCGGGCTCGTAGCGGTTGATGAGGCAGGTGTCGGGTTGGAAGTCGGGGAAGCCCGCCTCCGCGGCCGCTGCCCGGGCGAGGTCACGGAAGGGTTCCGGCATCGCGGGCCAGGGGCGGCCGCTGTCCGGGTCGGTGGCGCTGTAGCGGTAGCCGCGGCGGTCGGTGATCCAGCCGGCGGCGCCGCAGCTGGTCATGGCGACCGACATGGTGTGGCCGCCGGGCACGGTCATGCGGCGGAAGGGCGCGGCCTCCGCCACGGCGTGCAGCGCCTCCAGCAGCGCCGGGACGCCGTCGAGGGCACGGGCGGTCAGCAGCACCGCGCCGGGGCCGAGCGGGACCATCCGGGGGGCGGGTTCCAGGCCCGCGAGCAGGTCGCCCCCGAACAGGTCACCGGTGGTGCCGGCGGGTGGGGCCGGGCGGCGCGGTGGCCGCGGGGCCTCGGGCCGTGCCGGGGTCGTGCCGCGGGAACCGCGCGGCCCTGGCGCCCCGGGCTCCTCTGGCGACGCGGCTGCCGGGCCGCGGCTCACGCGGGGGTCCGCTCGCGGTCGAGGAGCTGCCGCTTGCGCTCCAGGCCCCAGCGATAGCCCGACAGCGCGCCGTCGGTGCGGACCACGCGGTGACACGGGATCGCCACCGCGAGGGCATTGGCAGCGCAGGCCCCGGCCACCGCGCGGACGGCCTGCGGCGTGCCGATGCGCCGGGCGAGCTCGGCATAGGACAGGGTGGTGCCGGCGGGGATCTCGGCCAGCGCCTGCCAGACGCGCCGCTGAAAGGCGGTGCCGCGCAGGTCGAGCGGCAGCGCGTGGCCGTTGCCGGGACGGTCCACCAGCGCCACGGCCTCGGCCACCAGACGCTCGAACCCCGCCTCGCCGCCCAGCAGCCGGGCGCGGGGGAAGCGGTGTTCGAGGTCGTGCAGCAGCGCCTCGGGATCGTCGCCGAGCAGGATGGCGCAGACCCCACGCCCGCCCTGCGCCACCAGGATCGCGCCCATCGAGCACGCGCCGATGGCGAAGCGGATCTCCTCGCCCGCGCCGCCGTCGCGGAAGCGGCTGGGCACCATGCCCAGCGCGGCGTCGGCCTGGGCGTAGAAGCGGCCGGCGGAGCTGAAGCCGGCGCCGTAGAGCGCGCCGGTCACGCCCTCACCCGCCGCGAGCGCCTGGCGCAGGCGCTCGGCCCGCGCGGCGGCGGCGTAGGCGCGGGGCGTCAGGCCGGTGGCGGCGCGGAACAGGCGGTGGAAGTGCGACGGGCTAAGCCCTGCCGCGGCGGCCAGCGTCGCGAGGTCGGGCGGGGTTTCGGCGGCCTCGATCAGGCGGCAGGCACGGGTCACGGCGGCGCGGGCGCGCCCGGGACCGGTGCCCCCACCCTCGCCCTGGGCGCCGTTGGCCGGGTCGTCCCCGGTCGCGACGTCTGCGGCACCGGCGTCATCGGGATGGCAGCGCCGGCAGGGGCGGCAGCCGGTGCGGCGGGCCGCGTCGAGGCTGTCGTGGATCGCCACGTTCTCGGGCCGCGCGGCGCGCGACGGGCAGGATGGGCGGCAATACACGCCGGTGGTGCGGACGGAATACCAGAACAGCCCGTCCGCCGCCCGGTCGCGCCCGAGGATGCGGGACCAGCGGGGGTCGTCGGCGGTGGCGGGCGGCGGCACGGTGCCGGCCGTGTCCTGCGTTCGAAGGGCGGCGCGCGTGGTGGTGGCGCCCGCCCCGGCAGGGCCACCGGTCCGTGTCGCGCGCGGTGAACTGACGGCCTGCGGATGGGTCGCCGGAATGGCGATCGGCGGGACGGTCGGCCGCGAAGGAGCCGCCGGCGGAAAGGCAGCAGAAGGGGCGGCCACCGGGTGCGCGGCCGGTGAAGGGGATGCGGCGGTGTCGCTGTCGTAGAGGGTCATGGTGCCATGCCTCCCGTGGTTGCTGGCGACAGCGAGAATGGCGTCGGCGGCGTCCCGGCACACTCCGCGGCTTGCGGTGGAATCCGCGATCGCCGGGCGGACATCCGATGTTGGGCGGCGGGGCGGCGGCCTCAACGCCCCTCCGCGCCATCACGCTTCGGCTCGAACAGCCCACGCAGCGCACCGGGCGCCAGCAGCGACAGGGGGTTCACCGTCACGGTCGGGTCGTCCACCGGGCCGTGGAGGCGGAAGGTCGCGGCCAGCAGCCCGCCCCCGGGCTCGGCGGTGAAGAGGCGGCCGATCAGCGGGATGCGGCCGGGCAGGCTGTTCAGCGCGTAGGACGGCACGATGGTGCCCGAGGCCTCGACCTGGCCCGCCGGCCGCTGGAGGCGCCCGGTCAGCGTGGCGCCGAGCGAGGCCGAGGTCAGCCGCGCGTCGCGCAAGCTCAGCGTCGAGGGCGTCAGCGTGAAGGGCAGATGGAGGCGCCGCACGCGCAGGCCGGGGCCGCTCAGCGCTTCCGGGATGCCGTAGATCGAGAGGGCCTGCAGCAGCTTCGCCGCGCCGCCCAGCCCATGCAGGCCGAAGGAGGTGAGCTCGGCCGTGCCGGTCAGCGGCGCGGCGGGCGTGTCGGCGGGCCAGGCGCCGCGCATCTCCAGCCGGCCGCCGTCGATCGTCCCGGTCAGCCCCGCCGCGGCGAGGAGGCCGCCCAGGTCCTCGGCATGGCCCAGCATGTCGCGCCCGCCGCCGGGCCGGGGTGAAACCTCCAGCGACAACACGTTGCGCCCGGCGGAGGCAGCGGACACGCGGGCTTCGCGCACCACGCCGGCCCCGTCCTGCCGCACGCGGGCGCCGACCCCTTCCAGCACCCGGTCGCGCAGCAGCAGGCGGTCCACCTGGGCATCGAGATCGACCTTCGGCAGGTCGTCGCCCGCGGTGCCGTCGCTGGTCTTCGCGTCGGGTTTGTCGCCGGGCTCCACGCCCCGCAGGTCGAGCACGGCGCTGTTGAGCCGCACGCCCCAGACCCCGCCGGGGCTGGGGGGGAAGCGCAGCTCGCCGCTCAGCCGCGACTGGCCGATGCGGGCGTCGCGGAACGCCACGCTCTCGGTGCGCGAGCCCGGGGCGAAGCCGATGCGGGTGTCCACCGCGAGGTCCGGCGCCTCGACGCGCAGGCGGTCGATCTGGCGCAGCTCGTCGCCGTGCAGGCGCAGCGCCAGGTCGAGCGAGGCCGGCGCGCCCGGCGCCTTGCGCCAGTTCAGCGGCGCCAGCGACAGCCGGGCATCGCGCAGGTCGCCGCGCACCGCGACGGTGGTGTCGCCGCCGCGCCGTTGTTCCACCTGGATGTCCATGGCGGCCCCGCCGCCGACGCGCTCGGTGGGGTCGAGCTGCGTGCCGTGGAGGGCGTCGAGGTCGGCCGGCCCCTGGACATGCGCCCGCACCAGCAGCTGCCCGGGTGCGCCGTCGCGGAAGTCCATGCTCGCGTCCATCTTCGCGCCGCGGATCGGGCCGAGGTCGGCGGTGCCGCCGATCGTCATGCCGTTCTGCGTGACGTCGAGCGCGAGGCGGCCGCGGCGCAGCGCCTGGTCCAGCACGAGGTCGCCCAGGCTCGCATCCTCGACCTGGCCGCGGGCATGGACGTCCAGGCGCTCGGCCGGCAGGTCGGCCAGCAGCGGAAAGGCGAGGTCGAGCGAGACCTGGGCCCGGCCTCCGGACTTCGCGGGGTCGACCGGCACGCTGTCGAGGAGGTGCAGCCGGGGATGCGCCACCAGCCGCAGCATATCGCGCAGAGGGCCGTTGAGGCGGCCCGACAGCGCGGTCTTCTCCTGCTCGCCATCGAGGTCGTAGAGGCGCATCCGGAACGCGTCCACCGTGATCGCGGTGCCGCGCTGCCGCGCGCGGTCGGCCTGCACCACGATCTCGGCGGGCGAGGTAAAGTTCACGGTGCCCGACACGTGTTCCAGCGGCGGGATCGGGCGCAGCCAGTGCACCGTGGCGTCGTCGAGGGCCAGGGTGCCGGTCATGCCGTCCAGCCGGAAGTGGCCGCCAGGGGTGGCGCCAGGGGTGGTTCCGGGTCCGCCGGGCGCGTCCGCCGCGGGTGCCGCGGGCGTCGTGCTCGCGGGCGCCGGGGCGGTGGCGGTTGTTCCGGGCAGGCTGCCGCTCAGGTGCCAGCGGCCGTCGCGCGCCGTGCCGGAGGTGATGTTTTCCACGATCCAGGCGCGCCCGCCGGGGGCGACCGAGGTGGGCCAGTAGGCGTGCAGATCCGCCACCGCGACGCGGTCGAGCGCCAGGTCCAGCGCGCCGCTCCAGCCCGCCGCGGCGTCGTGCGCCTCGCCCTGGGCGGTCAGCACCGGCGCGTCCGGCGCGCTGCCGGCGGGTGCCAGGGCGAGCCGGGCAGAGCGGAGCGTGACGGTGCCCGGAACCGCCTCGAGCGAGAGCGCGGCCTCGCGGAAGCCGGCCTGCGAGCCGTCGGGCTGTTGCAGGCTGCCGGGGCCCAGCCGCAGCCGTGCGGTGCCGGTGGGCTTCGCCGGGTCGGGCAGGTCCGGCAGGTCCAGCGCGGCGCGGTTTTCCCCGGCACCCAGCAGCACCGTGCCGGCGCCGGGCAGCGACAGCGCCGCGGCGCCGAGCCGGAAGCGGGCCGAAACCGGCCGCCGCCCCGCCGCGTCGGGCGGCGCCAGGCTGACCACGAGTCGGGCCGCGCCGGTGGCCGGATCCACCGCCGGGGCTGCCGCCGGTGTCGGGGCTGCCGGGACCGGGGCCGCCGCCGGGACCGGGGATGCGGCAGGGCCATTGGACGCGGCGCCGGGCGGGGTGGTTCCGGCGGAACGGCTGCCGGCCGGACGGCGGGCGGCGGGGCGGGTGGGCGATGTGGAAGCGGCGCCGGCCGGCGGCACGGCGGCGGGGCCGGCGGCTTCCGACGGGGCGGCGGTGCCTTCCGCCGGGATCGGCAGGCGGAGCTGCGCGGTGCCGGGCAGGTCCAGCGCGCCGCCGCGCAGCGTCGCCGACACCTCGCCCCAGGGCATGAAGTCGGGACCGAGCCCGTCGAGGCGGGCCATCACCTCCACGGCGTCGTCGCCGCCCCGCAGCGTGGCGGTGCCGCCGCCGGGCAGCAGCACCCTGCCCTCGCCGACCCGCAGCCGGGCCTGTCCGTGCGCGCCGGCCTCGTCGTAGCGCAATGCGGCGTCGAGCGAGAGCGGGGCATCAAGGTCGGCCAGGGGGCGCAGCGAGGGCAGCGCCTCCGCGAGTTCGGCCGGGCGGATGGTCGGCAGGGCGAGGTTGAGCTCCAGCGCCCCCGGCTGCCCGCCGGCGCGACCGGAAAAGCGCAGGCGCCCCGCCGCGGCGCCGATGCGCAGCTGCCCGCCGCCCTCGAAGCTCAGCTCGCCCATACCGGTGCGGTTCAGGCGGAGGTCGCCGTCGGTAAAGGTCGCGACGGTGTGGCCGTGCCGGCTGCGGACCTCCAGGCTGGCGGCATCCACGCGCACACCGCGCAGCACCGAAAGGAGGTCGTCCGGCCCGTGCGGGCGCAGCAGGTCCTCCAGCGGGTCGGACCAGCGGCTGCGGGCGCGCGCCGCGGCTGGTCCCTCGGCCGGCGTTTCCGTGCGGGCGGCGCCCAGTTCCAGCACCAGCGAGGGCGCCAGGAGCGTCACCGTCGCCGGGGTGATCTGGCCGCGCAGCAGCGGCGCCACCGGCAGGCGCGCTTCCGCGGCGGGCAGCTGCAGCCGGGCGGTGCCACTGGCGTCGGGCAGCGTGGCGCCCTGCACGCCGATCACGAGGGGCGCGGCCTCGTCGCCGTCCGGCGGGGCCCAGCTGATCGAGGCCGCCGCCAGCTTGAGGCTGAGACCGCCCTGCCCCGCCACCGCTTCCAGCGCCGAGGCCACGGCGGGCAGCGCGAGCGGTCCCTGCTGCAGCCGCCAGCTCAGCGCCGCCAGCGCCAGGCAGCCCAGGAACAGTGCCGCCAACGTGGCATGGAGAAACGGCGCGAGCCCCCAGAACAGCACGCGCCCGAGCGCGGCCGGGTGGGCCAGCGCGCGCAGGCGCTGGCGCAGGGTGGGGTGGCGGCGTGGTGCGGGACGCGGCCGCGCGGGGTGGGGCGTGGCAGACGCTTCGGCGGCGCGGCGGTCCGGAGCGACGCCGTCCGGGGCGCGGCTGCCGGGCGTGCGGCTGCCGGGGGCGCCACCGGGCGGCGCGAGGACCGCCGGGGCGCCGTCATCCCGGGCAACGCTGTCCGGCACGAAACTGTCCGGCAGGGTGGGGGCGCCGCGCTCAGCCATGCCGGGCGCCGCCGGCCGGGCGGATCGTGCTTGACCGCGTGCCCGGCGCACGGGACGAAGCGGCATGACGACGATGCCCGACATGGGTGCCAGCGCATCCCCGCCCGCCCCGAACGGCTTGGCGCCGGCCGCCGGGAACGGGGCGGCGCCGCCCTGCTTCGACGAGGGCGGCGCGGAACGGCTGCTGGCCGGCTTCGCCGAGCGCGGCGTGGCGGAGCGCGCTTATGCCGAGAGCGAGGCCGGGGGGCGGCTGCTGCGCGTGATCGGCGGCCACAGCCCCTTCCTGTCGGACCTGGCGCTGCGCGAGGCCGAAACCCTGCTGCGCCTGCAGGAACGCGGGCCCGATGCCGCGCTCGCCACGGTGCTGGAGCCGATCAGCCGCGTCGCCCCCGATACGAGCCGGGCGCAGCTCGGCGCCGCGCTGCGCCGGGCCAAGCGTCGCGGCGCGCTGGTGGCGGCGGCGGCCGACCTCGCGGGGCTCTGGGGGCTGGATCAGGTCACCGGGGCGCTGAGCACGCTGGCCGAGGCGGCGCTGGAGGCCGCGGCCGGGCTGCTGCTGCGCGACGCCGCGGCGCGGGGCGAGGTCGCGTCCGGGCGCCAGGGACGGGGCTGCGGCATCACCGTGCTGGCCATGGGCAAGCTCGGCGCGCGGGAGCTCAATTATTCCTCCGACATCGACCTGATGATCCTGTTCGAGCCGGACGCGATGCCCGAGCCCGAGGCGGCGCAGGGTATCGCGGTGCGCTTCGCCCGCGACCTGGTGAAGCTGATGGAGGAGCGCACCGAGGAAGGCTACGTGTTCCGCACCGACCTGCGGCTGCGCCCCGACGGCGCCGCGCAGCCGCTGGCCGTCAGCATCCCCGCCTCCGTCGGCTACTACGGCAGCATGGGCCAGAACTGGGAGCGGGCCGCGATGACCAAGGCCCGCCCGGTGGCGGCCGACAAGCTCCTGGGCGGCAGCTTCCTCGATGAGATCCGTCCCTTCGTTTGGCGTCGTCACCTCGACTTCGCGATGATCGCCGACATCCACGCGATCAAGCGACAGATCCACGCCGTGCATGGCAATCGTGGGGCAGGCACCGAGGTCGCGGTGGCCGGGCACGACGTGAAGCTGGGCCGTGGCGGCATACGCGAGATCGAGTTCACCGCCCAGGTGCTTCAGCTGATCTGGGGCGGACGTGATCCGGCCCTGCGCGACCCGACCACGCTGGGCGCGCTGGCGGGGCTGGCCGGCGCCGGGCGGCTCGACCGGCGCGCGGCGGCGGACCTGGCGGATGCCTACGGCTTCCTGCGCACCGTGGAGCACCGGCTGCAGATGGTGGCCGACCGGCAGACCCACCGGCTGCCGGAGGACGCGGACGGGATGGCGCGCATCGCCTCCTTCTGCGGCTTCGCCTCGGTGGAAGCCTTCGCCGAGCGGCTGACCGGGCACCTGCGCCGGGTGGCGCGCCACTACGCCGGTCTGTTCGAGAGCGCGCCGGCACTGTCGGGCCGCAACGGGGCGGAGGACGAGGATGGCGGCAGCCTGGTCTTCACCGGCACCGAGGACGACCCGGAAACGGTCCGCACCCTGGCGGAGATGGGCTTCCGCAACCCCGCCGCGGTGGCCGCCACGGTGCGCGGCTGGCATCACGGGCATCGCCGCGCCACCCGCTCCGAGCGGGCGCGGGAACTCCTGACCGCGCTCATGCCGTCCCTCCTGCGCGCCTTTGCCCGCCAGGGGGAGCCGGACGCGGCGCTGGCGCGCTTCGACACGCTACTGGAAAAGCTTCCGGCGGGCGTGCAGTTGCTCAGCCTGTTTGAACGCAATCCGCAGCTGCTGGAACGCGTGGCGCGGATCCTGGGCGCGGCGCCCGCGCTGGCCGACCACCTGGCGCGCTACCCCTCGGCGATCGACGGGCTGCTGGCGGGCGGCGCGGGCACGGCGGCGGTGGCGCTGCCGGCGCTGGTGGGTGCCGCGCGGCACCACGAGGAAGCGCTGGACGGGGCGCGGCGGCTGGTGACCGAAGGGCGCTTCGAGATCGACGCCGACGCGCTGGAAGGCTTGCTCGACGTGGATGCGGCGGGGCTCGCGCGCGCCAGCCTCGCGGATGCCGCGATCGGGGCGCTGCTGCCCGAGGTGAGCCGCGACTTCGCCGCGCGCAACGGCAGGCTCGCCGGCGGGGGCATGGTGGTGGTGGCGATGGGCAAGCTGGGCGGCCGGGAAATGCTGCCGGGCTCGGACCTCGACCTCGTGCTGGTCTATGGCGGCGCGGCGGAAGGCGCTGAAAGCAGCGGCGGCGCGCGGTCCCTGCCCGTGCCGACCTACTACGCGCGGCTGGCCTCGCAGTTCGTGGCGGCGCTGACGGCGCCGGGTGCCGAGGGGCGCCTCTACGACGTCGACATGCGGCTGCGCCCGTCGGGCAACGCGGGACCGGTGGCCACCAGCCTCGCCTCCTTCGAGAGCTACCACGCCGAGGGGGCCTGGACCTGGGAACGCATGGCGCTGACGCGGGCGCGGGCCGTGGCGGGACCGGCGGCGCTGCGGCGCAGCGTCGAGGCGGCGGTGCGCGCGGCGATCACCACCCATGCCGGGCCGCAGGCGATCGCGGATGCGCGCGACATGCGGACGCGGATGCTGCGCGACCTGCCGCCCCGCAGCGCCTGGGACGTCAAGCTGATGCCGGGCGGCCTGGTGGAGGTGGAGTTCGTGGCGCAGGCGCTGCAATGCGCCCATGCCGGGTCGCAGCCACGCATCCTGTCCACGGCGACGCACGAGGCCCTGGCGCGGCTGGGCAAGGCCGGGCTGCTGCCAGCGGAGGACGCGGCGCTGCTGATCCGCGCGGACCGCTTCTGGCGCGCCACGCTCTCGGCGCTGCGCCTGACGGTGGGGCAGCCACGGGGTGAGGCCCTGCCCGGTCCTGCGGTGGCGGCGCTGCTGCGCACGGCGGCGCCGCTGTCGGTGGAGCCCGGTGCCACCCTGCCCGACGGGATCGAGGTGCTGCGCGAGGCCATGGCGGAAACCGCCGCGGCGGTGCGGGCGGTGTTCTCGCGCCATCTCGGATCGCCTGACCGGGCGGGCTGAGAAACGGGCCGTCCTGGGAACCGGGTCGGCCCAGGAAGGACTCGCCGGGCGAAGGATGCGCTGGGGAACGGCGCCGTGATGCCGGGCGCCGCCGCCGGGTACGGCCTGGGCCAGGGCAGCGGTGCGGCGGCAACTCCAGGGCGAACCCGCCGCCGCTCACGCCATCGCAGCCAGGATCGCCGGGCCGCGCGGCGGCACCGGCGGCGTGTCGCGAAGGGCGGCCGGGCCGCTACAGCGCTTCGGCGGCGGCGCGCACCAGCGCGGCGTGCTCGGCGGGCTTCACCTTGCGCCAGACCTCGCGCACCACGCCCTCGCCGTCCACCAGGAAGCTCGAACGCTCCATGCCCCAGTACTTGCGGCCGTACATGCTCTTCTCGACCCAGGTGCCGTACTGGTCGGCCAGCTCGTGCTCGGGGTCGGAGGCGAGCGGAAAGGTCAGCCCGTACTTCTCGGCGAACTTGTCGATCGCCTTCAGCGGGTCGGGCGACACGCCGATCACCGTCAGGTTCAGCTTGCCCAGCGCCGGCAGCGCTTCCTGGATGCCGCAGGCCTGGGCGGTGCAGCCCGAGGTGTCGGCCTTGGGATAGAAGTAGAGCAGGTAGGGCTTGCCGCGCAGCGCCGCGCTGGACACGGTGCGGCCGCCGCTCGCCCGCAGCGTGAAGTGCGGCGCCTTCGCACCCGACTCGATCCCCGCCACGTCGCTCATCGTACCTGCCCCTGTTTGCTGGCGGCGCAGTCTCCGCAGGGCCGCGGCCGCGTCAACCGGCCCGGGATCGGCCCGCGTCAGGCGAAGCGGATCACCAGGATCGCGGCCACGATCGCCGCGGCGAGGAGGCCGGCCAGCAGGTTCAGCCGCCGCTCGATGAACAAGCGCGCCGCCGGGCCGTAGCGGCGCAGCAGCCAGGCCAGCAGGAAGAAGCGCGCGCCCCGCGTCATCACCGAGCACAGGATGAACACGGCCAGCGAGAAATGCGCCGCCCCGGCCGCGATGGTCACCAGCTTGTAGGGGATGGGCGTCAGGCCCTTGATCAGGATCACCGCAGCACCCCAGCGCTCGAACCAACCTTGAAAGGTCGCCAGCGCGTCGGGGTGGCCGTAGGCGCGCAGCACCGGCAGGGCCACCGCCTCGAACAGGAAGGCGCCGATGGCGTAGCCCAGCAGCCCGCCCAGCACCGAGGCGATCGTGCACCACAGCGCGTAGCGGAAGGCGCGGTCGGGGCGCGCCAGGCACATCGGGATCAGCAGCGCGTCCGGCGGGATGGGAAAAACGCTGCTTTCCGTGAAGGAGACCACGGCCAGCGCGGTTCCGGCATTGCGGTGGCCGGACAGGCGGATGATCCGGTCGTAAAGGGAGCGCAGCATGGCTTTCGCGCTTCCCATGCCGCGCCGGCGCCGGCAAGGGCCGATCCGCGCCGGGACGCCGTGTCCTGGCGCAACCCTCCTCGGGGGCGGGGGTCCGGCCTGAGCCGGCCCGCTGAGTCATCCGGCGGCAGAGGGTGCCGCCGCCGGAAGCGTCGTCAGGCGGCCTGCACGCGCTCGATGCGGCCCATCAGCAGCAGGTAGACCAGCGCCGCCACGATGCAGTGCGCGGCCACGAAGTACAGGCCGACATTGTAGCCGCCGGTGGCCTCCACGATGTAGCCGAACAGGATCGGCGTCACGATGCCGCCGATATTGCCCACGCAGTTGAAGATGGCGCCGGCCAGGCCCACCGCCTCGCGCGGGGCGGTGTCGCTGACGATGGCCCAGGTGCCGGCGCCGGCGGCGGCGCCCTTGCCAAAGAAGGCCAGCGCCATCAGCGCCACGATCAGCACGTTGCTTTCGGTGAAGGCGCACAGCACCAGGCTGGCGCCGACCAGCATGCCGATGATGTAGGGCGTCTTGCGCGCCCAGGACACGCTCCAGCCGCGGCGGATCAGCATGTCCGACGCCACGCCGCCCGCCATGCCGCCGAGGAAGCCCGCCACGGCCGGCACGAAGGTGGCGAAGCCCGCCTGCATGATGTTCATGCCGCGCGCCTGCACCAGGTAGATCGGGAACCAGGTGATGAAGAAGTAGCTCAGCGCCACGGCGCAGTACTGGCCGAGATAGGCGCACCAGAGCATGCGGTTGCCCAGCAGCTTGCCCACCAGCGCCCAGGAAGCCGGCGCGCGCGCGGCCAGTTCCTGCTTGCTGTCGATGTCCACCAGCGCGCCGCCGGCGGCGATGTGGTCGACCTCGGCCTGCGAGGCCCAGGGGTGGTGGCGCGGCTCGCGCATCAGGGCGACCCAGAGGATGCCGCAAACGATGCCGAAGGCACCCAGCGCGAAGAAGGGCGCGGGCCAGCCGTAGAGCGACACCAGCCAGCCCGCGATGGGCGAGAAGATCGCCACCGCGAAGTAGGAGGCCGAGGCGAAGAGCGAGGTCGCGAGGCCGCGCTCATCCTTGGGGAACCACATCACCGCGACGCGGCCATTGGCCGGGAAGCTCGGCCCCTCAGCCAGGCCCACCGCGAAGCGCAGCGCGAAAAGCAGGCCGATCGCCAGTGACAGGTCGGTGGTGACCTCGCCCACGAAGCCGATCAGGAAGGTCGCCACCGACCACACGATCAACGAGCCGAGATACACCGCCTTGGTGCCGAAGCGGTCGAGCAGGAGGCCGCCCGGAACCTGCCCCACCACGTAGGCCCAGCTGAAGGCCGACAGGATATAGCCGAGCTGGACCGCCGACAGGCCGAACTCCCCCTTGATGCCCGGCGCCGAGATGGAAAGGATCGCCCGGTCCGCGTAGGCCACGGTGGCGAGCAGCAGGATCAGCGCGAGAATGGCGTAGCGGGCGCGGGTCGGCCGCGCCGGCGTGGCCGCGGCGGCGGCCCCCAGCGCGTCGGTTGTCGTGGTCGATTGCACGAGCATCGTTGTTTTCTCCGGGACGTTTTATTCGGGCGTTTTATTGGGACGTTTGCTGCCGGTCAGACCGGACTGACAGGCGGCCGGCCCGCGAGCACGGCCGCGATGTTGTCGAGGGCGTCGAAGCCCATGCGGTTGCGCGTGGCCGCCGTGGCGCTGCCCATGTGCGGCGTCAGGAACACGTTGGGCAGTTCCAGGAAGCGCGTGTCGAAGTCCGGCTCGCGCCGGAACACGTCGAGGCCCGCGCCGAAGAGGTGGCCCGACTGCAGCGCCTCGATCAGCGCGTCCTCGTCCACCAGCGAGCCGCGCGCGGCATTCACGAACACCGCGCCGCGCGGCAGCAGCGCGAAGGCCTCAGCCGTCATGACCGTGCCGTTGCCGCCGGGCAGGTTCAGCGTCAGCACGTCGGACTGCGGCAGCAGTTCCTCCAGCGTGGCGCAGTAGGTGGCACCGCCTTCCTGCTCCGGGGTGAGGCGGGAGCGATTGTGGTAGAGGATCTGCATCCCGAAGGCGCGGGCGCGCGCGGCCACCGCCCGGCCGATGCGCCCCATGCCGACGATGCCCAACCGGCTGCCGCCCAGCTTCATGCCCAGCATGTCCGGCAGGCCGAAGGAGCGCCGCCAGCCCGAGCGCATGATCGCACTGTATTCCGCGGCGCGGCGGCAGGCGGCCAGGATCAGCAGCATGGTGAGGTCGGCCGTGCAGTCCGTCAGCCCGTCCGGCGCGTTGGTCACCACGATGCCGCGGGCGCGCGCGGCCTCGACGTCCATGTGCTCGTAGCCGGCGCTGGGATTGGCGATGATGCGCACGGAATCCGGCAGGCGGGCGATGTGGTCCGCGGTGTAGGCGGCCTTCTTGCCGGTCAGGATGCCCTGGATGTCGAGCTCGCGGCAGGCGCTCACGACCTCCTCGGCGGTCATGTCGTGGTCGGCGACCGTGGCGTCGAATTCCGCCTGCGCACGGTCGATCGTGGCGTCCGGCATCCGTCGCGCGACGAGCACGCGCGGCCTGCTGGCTAGATTGCTCATCCCCTCCATCCCGATCTTCTTATCGGGCGAGCAATCCTGCCGTGGTGACACGGCGTCAACGTTGATTGATGCTGTCAACATGGCGCGCTGGATGACACGGCCGGAAGCGATCGAGGCCCTGGGGGTGCGGCCGCAGACCCTTTACGCCTATGTCAGCCGCGGCCGGGTGGAGGTGCGGGAGGACCCCGCCGATCCCCGGCGCAGCCTGTACCGCGCGCAGGACATCGCCGCGCTGCTGCGGCGGCGCGAGCTCGGCCGTGCGCGCGACAGCATCGCCTCGAGCACCATGTCCTGGGGCGAGCCGATCATCGCCACCGAGATCTCCACGATCGTGCGGGGGCGGCTTTGGTACCGGGGGCAGGACGCGCTGGTGCTGGCGGAAACCGCCACGCTGGAGGAGGCGGCGCAGCTCCTCTGGGCCTCGCGCGGGTTGCCGGTGTTTTCCCCTTGCGCGCCGCCCGGGCACCGGCTCGCGCGTGCGGCGGCCTATAGCAGCCTGGGCATCGCCGCGGCCGAGGGCTCACCCGCCTACGCGCTGTCGCCCGCCGCGCGGCACGAGGAAGCGGCGCGGCTCGTCGGAAGGCTGGCCGGCGCCTTCGTGGCGATCGCGCCGGCCGAAGGGGACGCGGCGCAGGTGCCGCTGCACCGGCGCGTGGCGCGCGCCTGGGGCTGCGAGGCGCAGGCCGAGCTGCTGCGCCGCGCGCTGGTGATCCTGGCGGATCAGGAGCTGACGACCTCGGCCTTCGCGGCACGGGTCACCGCCTCCACCGGCGCCTCGCTGGGGGCCTGCGCGCTGGCGGGTCTGGCGGCACTGTCGGGCCCGCTGCACGGCGACGCGACGCTGCAGGTGCAGGCCCTGCTGGACGAGGTGGGCCGTTCGGGCGCCGAGCCGGCGGTGCGCCGCTGGCTGGCGTCAGGCGTTCCCCTGCCCGGCTTCGGCCACCCGCTCTACCCGGAAGGCGACCCGCGGGCGGTGGCGCTGCTCGCGACCTTCGAGCCTTCGGCCGGGGCGCGCGGGCTGATGGAATGCGTCCACCGGATCACCGGGCTCGCGCCCACGATCGACGTGGCGCTGGCGGCGCTGGTGGAACACCTGCGCCTGCCGGAGGGCGCGGCCTTCGCGCTGTTCGCGATCGGGCGCTGCGTCGGCTGGATGGCGCACTCGATCGAGCAGATCACCGGCGGCACCCTGCTGCGGCCGCGCGCCCGCTACGTCGGCGCGCGCATCGCCGGTGAGGCGGACGAGGACGCGTGAGGCGCCGCATCGGACCCGGCGCGGCCGGGCGGAACGGCGGCGGTGCCGGCGCGCGATCCCGCCGCCGGGCGCCCGCTCAGAAGGCGTAGCGCACGCGGCAATAGGGCATCCGCTCCGCCAGGATCGCGCGGAAGCGGGCCAGCAGCTTGCCCTTGGGCCCGGCGCGGTAGCGGAGGTTGGTGGCGCCGTTCTGGCTGATCTTCTCCTCCTGCCAGCGCGGGGTCCAAAGGAGGTCCTCGGCGCGCGGGTGCCAGCGCAGGTTGGTTTCGTGCAGCTCGGCATTGTGGGTCAGCATGATGACCTCGCAGGCCAGTTGCTGCTTGGCAGTGTCGGGCAACGCCGCGTCCACCTGGGCGAAGAGCTCCCGCCACGCGGCCTCCCAGCCCTCGTGGATCACCACCGGCGAGAAGTTCAGGTGCAGCTCGTAGCCGGCGCGGTGCAGCTCGCCCGCGAAGCGGATGCGGTCCTCGATCGGTGAGGTGCGGACGTCCAGCAGTCGCGCCGGTGCCTCGGGCATCAGCGACACGCGGATGCGGGTGCGGCCCCGCGGGTCGTAGCCGAGCAGGTCGGGGTTCACGAACTTCGTGGCGAAGGAACCCTTGGCGTTGGGCAGCGCGCGGAAGGTGGCCACGAGGTCGCGCAGGTTGTCGCAGAGCGCGGCGTCCACCGACAGGTCGCCGTTCTCGCCCAGGTCGTAGACCCAGGCCTCCGGGTCCACCTGGTTGGGCTCGGCCTTTCGGCCCTGGCGGGCAGCGTGGCGGGCGATGAAGCCCGCGATCTCCTCGATGTTGACGAACAGGCTGATCGGGTTGCTGTGCCCCTTGCGGCGCGCGACGTAGCAGTAGGCGCAGGCCATGGCGCAGCCGTTCGAGGTGGAAGGCGCAATGAAGTCGGCCGAGCGCCCGTTGGGGCGGCAGGTGAGCGACTTCTTCACCCCCAGCACCAGCGCGCCGCGCTTCGCGTCCAGCCAGTCCTCCTCCGCCCCTTCCCGCAGCTCGGGGATCTTCCAGTGCGAGGCGACGGGGATGCGCTCGGCCTCGGGGAAGCGGGCCAGGATCTCGCGGCCGCGGGCGAAGCCTTCCACGGCGGGTTCGAGATAGATGCGCCGGACGTCGAGGAGGTGACGGGGAAGGTCCATGCGGCTCCGGAAGCTGGCGCCGCAGCGGGCGCGAACGCCACCAGAGGTTGGCGCGGTGCCGCGGGGAACAAGGGCCGGCGTCCGAGCGCTCCACCCCGTCGGCTGCTGGAGGAGCGTGGTGCGGAGACCGGGCCGGAACGGTCCGATAACGGGGTCGTCGCGCCTGAGCGGGTGGCCCGGGTGGAACACCAGCGCGGCCCGGCTTCGGCGGGACGCCGGAACGGTGCGGGCCGGGGCGGCGGAACGCACGCCCCGGCCGCGCGGCTCAGCGCAGGACGATCTCCACCCGGCGGTTCTGCGGCTCCCGCACACCGTCGGCGGTGGGCACCAGCGGCCGGCTCTCGCCATAGGCCTGCACCACGATCTCGGAGCGGCTGATGCCGGCCCGCACCAGCTCGCCCGCCACCACCTCGGCCCGGCGGCGCGAAAGCTGCTGGTTGTAGGTCTCGGTGCCGGAGCGGTCGGCGTGGCCGCTCACCTCCAGGCGCGAGGTGCCGCCGTTGCGGCTGTTGCGCGCGGCGTCCTCGATCACCTGATGCGCCACCTGGGTCAGCTCGGTGCTGTTCCAGTTGAAGAAGACGAGGTAGGTGCGCGCCGTCGCGGGCATGGCGCCAGCGGCCGGCGGCGGCGGCGGGGCGGCCACCGCCGGCGCGGGCTGGTTGAAGCCGTAGCGCAGGCCGACCAGGATCGAGTGGTTGAAGTTCTCGTAGCCGATATCGGCGCTGCGCAGCGTTGCGGTGCGGCCGGCGGCGCTGCCGGTCACCACCGTGCGGGCATGCGCCGCCGTGGTGCCGAAGAAGCGGTATTCCGCGGTCAGGCTCAGCCCCGGAACCCAGCCGATCGGGAAGGCGAGGCCGGCGATGCCCTGAAAGGCGAAGCGTCCCTCGGTGCCGTTCTGCCGGACGTCCAGGCTCGCCGCGTCATTGGCCAGGGACGGGTTGATGTTCAGCCGGTCCAGCACGCTGGCCACGTCCACGCTCGCCGGCGAGCGGACCTGCACCCCGCCGAAAACATCGTTCGCCTTGACCCAGGCGTAGCCGATGCCCGCGCCGACGTAGGGCATCACCGTGCGCGACGAGATGCCCACCGAGGTCAGGTCGAAATCGTAGTAGGTGTTGGCCATCACGCCGTAGGACTCGCGGTGGCCGCCATGCTGCGGCAGGCGGTAGCCGATGATGGTGGTGCCGTCGCTGTTGTTGCGACGGTAGTTGCCCTCGATCTCGAAGCGCAAACCGTTGCCCAGGCCGTAGCCGATGCTGCCGACGCCGGTCCAGCCCCAGTCCCACTGCTGCCGGATCTCGCGCGACAGGCCGGCCTCGCGCAGCAGGTTGCCGTTCGCGCCGCCGAGGTTGGCGCTGCTGTCCATCACGCTGTTCGCACCCGCGCCCGCCCCGACATAGAAGCCGGATATCTGCTGTGCCTGCGCCAAGGCAGGAACGGTCAGGGCAGGCAGGGAAAGCGTCAGTATCGTCGCGGCGAAACGTAGGGAGTGCATGTATCGGTCCAGTTTGCGAGGACGCCGGCTCTCGGCACCGCAACACGATGACACGCAGGCGCGCCCGGTCACCCGGCCGGCGGCGAGTTCCGGACCACTTCGAGAAAGGTTTGCGAAAGGCGCGGCATATTTGGCACGCTCCCCGCGCCAGAACGTCACGGGGTGAGAGCAGGCCCTTCGCCGTGACGCCGCCCGACGGCCGAGGCCTGCCGGAAGCAGCCGCCGGCGCGGCGTGCCGGCGGATCACCGCGCCGGGGCGGTGTCCGTTCCGGCAGAGCCGCCACGACCGGCTCTGGCCGTTGTTCTCAGATCGGCAGCGTCACCGTGGCGCGCAGCCCGCCCTCGGGGCGGTTGCCCAGCACCACGTCGCCGCCATGGGCGCGCAGGATGTTGCGCGCGATCGGCAGGCCCAGGCCCGTGCCGCCGGTTTCCCGGTTGCGGCTGGTTTCCAGGCGCCGGAAGGGCTGGAACACCGCTTCCTGGGATTCCTCGGGGATGCCCGGTCCCTCATCCTCCACCACGAGGCGGATCACCGGGTTGGGCCCGGCGCGCGGCGCTTCCAGGCGGAGCTGCGCGCCGTTGCCGTATTTCAGCGCGTTGCCCACGAGGTTGGCGATCGCGCGCTTGAGCGCGATCGGGCGGCCATGCACGGTCAGCCGCTCCGGCCCCTCGTAGCGGATGCTGTCGGTGTTCTCGGGGTGCGCGTCGACGACCTCGTCCAGCACGGTGCGGCACAGGGCGGCGAGGTCGAGCGGCACGGACGGCTCGTCCGCCGCGTCGTCGCGCGCGAAGACCAGGGTGGCGTTGACCATGGCCTCCATCTCGTCGAGGTCGTTGAGCATCCGCCGGCGCTGCTCGTCGTCGTCAAGGAACTCGGCGCGCAGCCGCAGGCGGGTGATGGGCGTGCGCAGGTCGTGGCCGATGGCCGCCAGCAACTGGGTGCGGTCGCCCACGAAGCGGCGGATGCGCTCGGCCATGGTGTTGAAGGCGTGCGCCGCGGTGGCGACCTCGGTGGGGCCGTCTTCGGACATGGGCGGGGCGTTGACGTCGCGGCCCAGCGCCTCGGCCGCGCGGGCGAGGTCGCGCACCGGGCGGATCATGCGCCGCGTGGTGCCCAGGATCAGGAAGGCGGCGGCCACCGTCATCACCACGAAGGCCACCAGGAAGGTGGGCGAGTGCCAGGGCCGGGGCGGCGGCACGCGCAGGCGCAGGTTCAGCCAGTCGTCGCCGTCGGGCAGGCGCAGCGACAGCAGCAGCGAGCCGCCCTTGCCGGTGCCGGCCAGCACCTCGCTGGGCCGGAGGCGCGGGGGCGTGACCAGCAGCGCCTCGGGGCGCAAGAGCTGCAGCAGCGGCAGCGGCGGCGGCGCGATGCTGTTGCGCGCCGAGGGCAGGTTTTCCAGCCGGGCGTCGAGGCCGTCGGGCAGGTCCATCTCGCTCAGGATGAAGTCGCGCCGGTCGGGCGTGGCGATCACCAGCGCGCGCCACAGCCCGATGGCGCGCGACGAGATCTCGCGCGCCTCGGCCAGGCGCTGGAGGTCCACGCGGTCCAGCGCGTGGATGGTGAGCCCGGCGGCCTGCACCAGCATCAGCGCCAGCAAGAGGAAGATCGCGGTCCTGGCCGCCAGCGAGCGCGGCAGGAAGCAGCTCCAGGAGCGGCGGGCACGCGGCGGCGCCTCGTGCCGCCGGGTTCCGCCCAGCGGCGGCATCCTCAGGAAGCGTCGCGGACCGGGTCGCGGGCCCTCCGGCGCGTCGAGGGGACGCGTCGGCCCCGGCAGCAGCGGCGCGGCGCCGCCGAGGCCGGGTGCCGGGGTTCCGGAAGGCTGGCCGCTCACGCGGCGCGCTCGACGCTCGCCGCCAGCACGTAGCCGCCGCCGCGCACCGTCTTGATCAGGTTGGGGTTGCGCCCGTCATCCTCGAGCTTGCGGCGCAGGCGCGACACGGCCACGTCGATGGCGCGGTCGAAGGGCCCGGCCTGGCGCCCGCGCAGCAGGTCCATCAGCATGTCGCGCGTCAGCACGCGGTTGGGGCGTTCCACCAGCACCGTCAGCAGCTCGTACTCGCCGCCGGTCAGCGGCACCTCGGCGCCGTCGGGGTTGAGCAGGCGGCGGCGGGCGGGCTCCAGCGTCCAGCCGGAAAAGCGCACGGCCTTGGCCGGCGGGTCCTTGGGCGCGGCGCCTTCGCCGGACGCGCGGCGCAGCACGGCGCGGATGCGGGCCAGCAGCTCGCGCGGGTTGAAGGGCTTGGCCACGTAGTCGTCGGCGCCGAGCTCCAGCCCCACGATGCGGTCGGTTTCCTCGCCCATGGCGGTGAGCATCACGATCGGCACGTCGGACTGCCCGCGCAGCCAGCGCGCGAAGTCGAGGCCGGACTCGCCCGGCAGCATCAGGTCCAGGATCACCAGATGATACCGGCCGAGCGGCCAGACGCGCCGCGCCTCGCGCGCCTCGCGGGCGGCGGTGACGCGCAGTCCCTGCTTTTCCAGGAAGCGCGACAGCAGGTCTCGGATCTCGCGATCGTCGTCGACGATCAGGATGTGGGGGGCGGGCTCCATGCGCTGTTACATAGCGCGCGCCGCGACGTTTTGCGCGGGTATCGGGTGTCGCCGTGTAACAATGCGCTCATCCGTTGCCAGCCGTTTCACTTTCGCATGCGTGCGGGGATGCCAGCGGCCGCGGAAAGGCACATGTTATGGGCACGCCGATGCCCATTCCCCCTCCTCACGGGGCATCGGTGGTAGCAGGCGGCGGGTTTACCGCACTACCCCCCTCAGGTTGCCCGCCGCCTCTTCTCCCCCACCATGATGCGACCGGCGCGGCTCCCCCTCGCTTGGACTGGGGCGCCCGGACCAGGGCGCCTGGACCGGCGCGCCGCCGCGTGGGAGGAGTCCGGCCAACATGCCCGCGCCCTCCCCCCGCCTGCTCCGCACCGCCACGCCCGCGATCCCCGCCGCTCGCCGCTGGGCCGCCGCCTACGGTGGCGGGGCCGGCCCGGCGCTCGATCTGACGCAGGCGGTGCCGGGCTACCCGCCGCATCCGGAGCTGCTGGAACGGCTGGCCGCCGCCGCGGCGCGCCCGGCCAATGCCGGCTACGGCCCGATCGAGGGCGAGCGGGCGCTGCGCGAGGCGCTGGCCGACGACCTTTCACGCTCCTACGGCGCGGCGATCGGACCCGACGACGTGGCGATCACCGCCGGCTGCAACCTCGCCTTCACCATGGCGGCCACCGTGGTGGCGGGTTCGGGCGAGGCGGTGCTGCTGCCGACGCCCTGGTACTTCAACCACCGCATGGCGTTGGAAATGGCGGGCATCGGCGTCGTTCCCCTGCCCTGCCGCGCCGAGGAAGGCTTCCTGGCCGATCCGGAGGCGGCCGCGGCGCTGCTGGACCGGCATCCCGCCATCCGGGCGATCGTGCTGATCACCCCCAACAACCCGACCGGCGCGATCCTTTCGCCCGAGCGGCTGGAGCGTTTCGCGCAGCTGGCGCGGGAGCGCGACGTCTGGCTGATCCTGGACGAGACTTATCGCGACTTCCTGCCCGAGGCCGGCGCGGCGCCGCACGCGCTGTTCCAGGCCACCGACTGGCGGGATCGGGTGGTGCAGCTTTATTCCTTCTCCAAGAGCTACTGCGTGCCGGGGCACCGGCTGGGCGCCATCACCGCCGGCGGCGCCTTCCGGGCGGAACTGCTCAAGGCGCTCGACACCTTCCAGATCTGCCCCGGCCGCGCCCCGCAGGAAGCCGTGGCCTGGGCCGTGCCGGGCTTACGCCCCTGGCGCGACGCGAACCGGCAGCTGATGGCGGAACGTGCCGCCGCCTTCGCGGCGATCATGGCGACGGTGCCGACCTGGCGGGTGGAGGCGATCGGCGCCTACTTCGCCTATCTGCGCATCCCCGACGGGCTGCCGGATGCTGAGGCGGTGGCGGAACGGCTGGCGGCGGAAGCGGGGCTGATGGTGCTGCCCGGTTCCTTCTTCGGCCCGGGGCAGGAACGCCACCTGCGCGTCGCCTTCGCCAACGCGCCCGAGGACGCGCTGCGGGCGGTGCCGGCGCGGCTGCGGGCGCTGGGCGCTTGAGCGCGCGCCCGGGGCGGCGGACGGCGAAGCGCACCGTCGAGGGGCCGGTGGAGGAACAGGGCGCCCTGGAGTTCGGCGCGCCCGCCGGCACGGCAGCGGCGCTGCCCTCGGCCCAAACCAGGACCAAAGCCGTACCGGCAGCAACGACCGGATCGGCAGCTCCGGCCGTATCGGCAGTCGCAGCAGCATCGGCATCCCCGGCGGGCAGTGCGGCGGTGACCGCGGAAGCGGCCGACGCGCTGCTCGGCCCGGCCGAGGACTGGCCGCTGTGCCGGTTGCCGGCGGACTGGGCGGCGGCGCTGCGACCGCGGCTGGACCTCGCGGTCATGGCGCGGCTGCGGGCGGCGCTGCGGGCGCGGCTGATGGAGGGGCGGCGCATCTTCCCGACGCCGGAGCGGCTGTTCCAGGCGCTGGAGCTCACGCCGCTGCGCGAGGTCCGGGCGGTGATCCTGGGGCAGGACCCGTATCACGGTGCGGGCCAGGCGCACGGCCTCGCCTTCTCGGTGCAACCGGGGATGCGCCTGCCCTCCTCGCTGAGCAACATCCTGCGCGAGCGCAACAGCGACCTGGGGCTGGTGCTGCCGCGCGACGGCTTCCTGGTGCCTTGGGCGCGCCAGGGCGTGCTGCTGCTCAACACCGTGCTGACGGTGGAGGAAGCCCAGGCCGGCAGCCATCGCGGCCTGGGGTGGGAGGTGTTCACCGACGCCGTGGTCGCCGCGGTGAACGACCTCGCCGGGCCGGTGGTGTTCATCCTCTGGGGCAAGGTGGCCGGCGACAAGGCGGGTTTTCTGCATGCGGAGCGGCACCTGATCCTGCGCTCGGTGCATCCGTCGGGCCTGTCGGCGCATCGCGGCTTCTTCGGGTCGCGCCCCTTCTCGCAGGTCAATGACTTCCTTCAGCGCCACGGACGCGGCGCGATCGACTGGCGGAGCGGCGGGGCGGACTGACAGCGGGATCGCCGGCGCCCGGTGCCCCGCGTCCTGGAGCACCGCTGGCGCTTCGTGGCGCTGCTCCGGCGCTTCTCGGGACGGCACATCGGCAGCGCGTGATGAGCGCAGCCCAGGGCAGCAGGGCCGGGGGGCGGAGGCGTGGCCCCGGCGCTGTCATGCCCGTTGCGATGGCTTGCTGCGGGCTTGGCAACGCGCCGTCCCGACCCGCACCTCAAACCTGAACGCTGCCCGGCCGCTACCGCCGGCGCAACGCCACCGGGCGACCGGTGGCTGCACGACAGTCCTGCACCACGTGGCGCAGGCTCACAGGCTGTGTCCAAAGAATAAGCAGGCCATCTGTAAAGATTTCAGAACGCGGGAAAGAATTCCTGCCCACCATAACCCAGGTCAATACTTAACGGTCCTGTCATGAATCGAGGTTTTTACCTTGGGGGCACGCGAATAAACCGGCCGGCGCCCTGAACCACCGCACCGACTCCGCCGTTAAGACGCAGTTCCGAGGAGGTCGCCATGTCCGTTGACGATCCGGCGGAGGTGGTTCCGGTTGCCGAGGAACACGTCCTCGTCACGAAGCGCGTTGTGGAAACGGGGCGCGTTCGCGTTTCGCTGAAGACCGAGGAAGTGACGGAGGCGGTGCGGGAAACCCTGCACGGCCGCCGTGTGGAGATCGAGCACGTCCCGATCGACCGGGAGGTGGATCGCGTCCCCGGCACCCGGGAAGAGGACGGCGTCCTCATCGTCCCGGTCGTCGAGGAAGTTCTGGTCGTGGAGAAAAGGCTCGTCCTCAAGGAGGAGATCCGGATCCGCACCCTCGACACCACCGAGGTGGTTGACGTGCCGGTGACGCGCCGCGTCCAGGCGGCAACCGTCCTGCGGAGCGGGGCCGACGATCAGCCCCCGACCGCCAGCCCTGCCACGCTGTCCCCGGAACCCCCTCTCAAGGAATGAGCAACGATGTCACGCACCATCACCGGTCTGTTTGACAGCCGCCTCGAAGCCGATGCCGCCGTTCAGCACCTGCTGAGCCATGACTCGATCGAGCGCAGCCACATCAAGGTTTATGCCGCCGACGGGGCGACCCCTTCCGGCACCGCGGGCGAGGACCGCGGCTTCTGGGCCTCGCTGAAGGACCTGTTCGTGCCCGAGGAGGACCGCTCCGCCTATTCCGAAGGCCTGCGCCGCGGCGGCGTGCTGCTGTCGGTGGATGTTCCCGATGAGCTGGTGGAACACGCTTCCGACGTGCTGGAAGCCAACGGCGCCGTGGACCTCGACAGCCGCGAAGCCGAGTGGCGCAGCGAGGGCTGGAGCGCTACGGGAACCGGCGCGACGCCGGCCGCGTCCACCGGTCTGGGTGCCACGGCCGCCACGGGCGGCGCCACGACCGCCACGACCGCAATGGGCGGCAGCGCCACGGCCTCCATGGGCGGCAGCGCCGCCACGAGCGAGACCGGCCTCGGCGGCACCAGCGCCGTGCCGGTGAACGACGCGCCGGTCGCGGCCACCGCCGACACGGCGCTGCCGGCGGCGGGCCTGGCCCGGGGCGGTGACGAGGAGGTCATCCCCCTGGTGGAGGAGCAGCTGCGCGTCGGCAAGCGCGACGTGGAGCATGGCCGGGTGCGCGTGCGCTCCTACACGGTGGAAACCCCGGTGAGCGAGCAGGTGACGCTGCGGCAGGAGCACGTGGACGTGCAGCGCCGCGCCGTGGACCGCCCGCTGACCGACGCGGAGCACCTGTTCCAGGACCGCACCATCGAGGCGACGGAGCATGCCGAGGAGGCCGTGATCGCCAAGGAAGCGCGGGTCAAGGAGGAGCTGGTGATCCGCAAGGTCGCCACCGAGGACATCCAGACCGTCAGCGACACGGTCCGCCATACCGAGGTCAAGGTCGAGGACGAGCGCGACAACCTCGGCACCGTGCCGGCGGCGACGCCGGATACGACGCTTCCGCGCCGCTGAGCTTCGGCGGACGGATCCCCGGCTGCCGGGGGTCCGCCCGTTCGGAAGACACCGCTGATCCGCGGGCACCCTCCCCTGCTTGGCCTCTACCGCTCCCCGCGCAGGAGCTTCAGGATCGCTTCCGCGCCCTGCACCGGGGCAGGAACCTCGCCTTCCGGAAAGGCTTCCGCGAAGGCTTCCCGCTGCCGTTCCGCGAACTCCGCCTGCCACTCGTCCGCGGTGCGGATCGCATCCACCATCTCGGGCAGGGTCCGCACCACGCGGCCCAGCTGCCAGGCGGCGAAGTCGGGACGGCCCTGCCAGTCGATCCCGCGCGGGTTGAGAAAGACGCAGGGGCGCGGGCGGATGAGGAACTCGGTCACCTGGCTGCTGATGTCGCCCAGGTAGAGGTCGGCCCCCAGCGTATAGGTCATGTCGATGCTGGCGGTGCTGCCGAGGTCGATCCGCAGCTGTTCCAGCCCTTCGTAGCGGCGAAAGGTGCTGCGGTACGCGGCGGGCGGGTCGAAGAGCCGGATATGCGGCGCGAAGACGAGGTTGCGCTCTCGCTGCGCGGCGAAGTGGTCGAGCACCTGTCGGCCCACCAGCGGCCAGGACGAGGTCGCGGGGCGGTGGTGGGGGTTATAGAGCACCACCGGCGCGGAGTTCGGAAACAGCTGCGGTCGGTCCGTACCCATGCGTCGGATCAGGTCGAGCTTGTTGTAGCCGGTGACCGCGGCGGCGCGCGGGCGGATACCGGCGGCGGCGATGCGCTCCAGCCGCTGCGCGCTGGGGGCGAGAAGAAGGTCGAACTGCGCCAGGCGCGGGTCCCCGGCCCGGTCGTGCCCGCTGGCGCCGTGAAAGGAATGGATCAGCTTCGGATGCCGCACGCCCAGCCGGCGCAGCAGCAGGCTGGTGCGTTCCGGCAGCACCAGCGCATCGAAGCGTGCGAGCGTCGTGGCGTTGAGCAGCAGCACCACGGCCTTGCTGCGCGCGAGGCCGGGCGGCGCGCGCAGCCGCTGGAAGCGCAGGCGATGGCCGGGGTAGTAGCCGGCCAGCCGCTCCGCCAGCGCGAGGTGCGTGGCCGAGGGCGACATCACCGTGACGGCGACCTCAGCATGGCGCGACAGGGCACAGGCCAGTGGCAGGCTGTGCAGGATGTGGTGTGCCTGGGCGTTGTACAGGAAGCCGACGCTCCACCGCGCCGGGGTGGCGTCGGGGGGTGCCGCGTCCACGACCGTGCGGTCCTGCCAGCGTGGGTCGGAACAGGACTGGGCCTCGCGAGGAGGGGCGGTGGTGACGGGCATGACGACGCTTCCGGGTGAGGTTCACGCTCCCTCTTTTCGGGGAGGCGTCGGTCTGAAGCCGGCGGGGCCGGGCCGATGCCGGCCCCCGGCGATGCTGGCCCCGGCACGGCTGACGGGATCGTGAGCCGAGATTAGTGCGGGAGCGTGCCGCCGGGAAGCGCTTCCGCCCCCTGCCCTGGCCTTGGTCAGCCGGGAGACACGACCTCGCCCCGCAGCCGCACCCCGACGCCGCCCTCCGGCCCGGCATCTAGGATCACCACGCCCGCCTCTTCCAGCACGCGCCGGATCGCGGCGGCGGTGGCGCGCTGAAGCTCGTGCTGCGCCCGCTCGAAGCCCCGCACGGTGCTGCGGCTGATCTCGGCCCGGGCGGCGAGCTCATCCTGCGTCCAGTCAAGGAGCGCGCGCGCCGCACGGCACTGGCCCGGCGTTAGTGGCATGAGGAACACCATGCGCCTTCACGCAACAATGTCAATCTTGAGCAAAAAGGTTGAATTTTACTGACAGCCTCTCCATGTTTCAGCGGCCGGACGGTCAAGCAGGAGGACGCGGGATGGAGCACCAGACACCGCTCATCGCCACGATCAGCGCGGGCCTCGTCCTCGCCTTCGCCTTCGGGCTGCTGGCGAACCGGCTGAGGATCTCGCCCCTGGTGGGCTACCTGCTGGCGGGCGTGGCCGTGGGGCCCTTCACGCCGGGCTTCGTGGCCGACATGAACCTGGCGGGCGAGCTCGCCGAAATCGGCGTGATCCTGCTGATGTTCGCCGTCGGCCTGCACTTCTCGATCAAGGATCTGGTGTCCGTCGGGCGGATCGCCATCCCCGGCGCGGTCGTACAGATCACGGTGGCGACGCTGCTCGGCATGGGGCTGGCGCATCTGCTGGGCTGGAGCCTGGGCGGCGGGCTGGTGTTCGGGCTGGCGCTGTCGGTGGCCAGCACCGTGGTGCTGACCCGCGCGCTGGGCGAGCGGCGGCTGCTGGACAGTGAGCGCGGCCGCATCGCGGTCGGCTGGCTGGTGGTCGAGGACCTGGTGATGGTGCTGGCGCTGGTGCTGCTGCCCGCCGTGGGCGAGGCGCTGAGCGGCGGCTCGGTGTCGGGCACCGACCTCGCCTGGAGCCTTGGCATCACGCTGGCCAAGGTCGTGGCCTTCGTGGTGCTGATGCTGATCGGCGGCCGCCGGGTCATTCCCGCCATCATGCACTACGTCGCCCATACCGGCTCGCGCGAGCTGTTCCGGCTGGCGGTCTACGCGCTGGCACTGGGCGTGGCCTTCGGCGCGGCCAAGCTGTTCGACGTTTCCTTCGCGCTGGGCGCCTTCTTCGCCGGCATGGTGATGGCCGAGAGCCAGCTGTCGCAGCGCGCCACCGAGGAAGCGCTGCCGCTGCGCGACGCCTTCGCGGTGCTGTTCTTCGTGTCGGTGGGGATGCTGTTCGACCCGGCGGTGCTGATCCAGGCACCCTGGGCGGTGCTGGGCACGCTGCTGATCATCCTGGTCGGCAAGTCGGTGGCGGCCTGGATCATCGTGCGCGCCTTCGGCCACGGCAACGGTACGGCACTGACGATCTCGGCCAGCCTGGCGCAGATCGGCGAGTTCTCCTTTATCCTGGCGGGGCTGGGCACCGGCATGAACCTCCTGCCGGCGGAAGGGCGCGACCTGATCCTGGCGGGCGCGATCCTGTCGATCCTGGTCAATCCCTTCCTGTTCGCCGCCGCCGACCGTCGCCCGGCACGGCGCCTGCGGCCGCGCCGGACGGAGGCCAGGCCGGCAGCGGTGGCCGAGGTCGCGGCGCCCGAGGCGGTGCCGGCGCCCCTGCCGCCCGAGCCGGCGGCGGAGGAGAACGGCATCCCGACCCCCACGGCGCTGCGCGGGCACGACGTGGTGGTCGGCTACGGCCGCGTCGGGCGGCTGGTGGGCGAAGGCCTCCATGCCGCGGGCAACCCGGTGGTGGTGATCGACGACCAAGACGACACGGTGGCGGCAGCGCAGGCCTTGGGCATGGAAGCCTTTCAGGGCAACGCGGCGGCACCCTCGGTGCTGGCGCTGGCCAGCCTGGAGGCGGCGCGCAGGCTCTTCGTCACGGTGCCGGAAGCCTTCGAGGCGGGCCAGGTGGTGGAACAGGCGCGGCAGCTCAACCCCAGGCTGGAGATCGTGGCGCGCGCCCATTCCGACATGACGGTGGAGCACCTGAGCCGGCTGGGCGCCGACCTCACGGTGATGGGTGAGCGCGAGATCGCCCGGCGGATGCTGGAAGCCGCGGCGGGTGCCCCGCGCGGCGCGGCCGCGGAGGCGACACCGCTGCCTCCCCAGGCTGCCGCTGCCCGCTAGAAGGGCGACCTCCTGCCCGATCTTCCGGCGCCACGGCGCCGGACGAACGGACACGGGGTGCGAGGCCGTCGCGCAGGCCTTCGCGAACCGTGCCGGGCGCCGGGTGGTGCCGCGTGGGCCATCCGCCGGTCGCACGGGCGCACGGCCGCCGGGTCAGCCTTTGAAGTCTCGCGGACAGTGGCGCAGCACGCGTGAGCCAAGGATTCGCCCCTTCTGCGTACCGCCTGCCGAAACGGGACGGAGTGCCTCGCGAGAATGTCGGCCGGGCGGACCCGCCCGTCGCGCGGAATGCCCCTGGTCGTCCCTTTCGCGGCACGAGCCTTGCTGTAACGTCGTGTCATGAGCGCCAAAGCCTTCGACGAGATGAACGCCGACGGGGAGGTCCGACAGCCCTATGCCGGGCTCGGCCGCTACCTGGAACAGAACGGCCCCGACGTGCTCGAGGCCAAGCGGCGCGAGGCGGAGATCCTGTTCCGGCGCATCGGCGTCACCTTCGCGGTGTATTCCGACGGCGGCGACCCGGAACGGCTGATCCCCTTCGACGTGGTGCCGCGCATCCTGTCGCGCGGCGAATGGGACCGGCTGGCCAAGGGGCTGGAACAGCGGGTGCGCGCGCTCAACGCCTTTCTCACCGACGTGTACGGGCCGCAGCGCATCCTCGAAGCCGGTCTGATCCCCCGCGCGCTGGTGCTGGAGAACGAGGGCTATCGGCGGGAAATGGTGGGCTTCGTGCCGCCCGGCGGCGTGTGGACCGCGATCTCGGGCATCGACATGGTGCGCACCGGTCCGGACAGCTTCTTCGTGCTGGAAGACAACTGCCGCATCCCGTCGGGCGTGTCCTACATGCTGGAGAACCGCGAGGCGTCGATGCGTCTCCTGCCGCAGCTCTGCGCGGCCCACCGCATCGCGCCGGTCAGCCACTACCCCGAGGAGCTGCTGGAAACGCTCAAATCGCTGGCGCCGGCGAACTGCGATGCCGCGACGCCGACGGTGGTGGTGCTCACCCCCGGCCCCTACAACAGCGCCTATTACGAGCACTCCTTCCTGGCCGACGAGATGGGCGTGGAGCTGGTGGAGGGCGCCGACCTCTTCGTGCGCGACGAGGTGGTGTTCATGCGCACCACCGCGGGGCCCAGGCGGGTGGACGTGATCTATCGCCGCGTGGACGACGACTGGATCGACCCGGAGGTGTTCCGCCCCGACAGCGCGCTGGGCGTGCCGGGCCTGATGCGGGCCTACCGCGCCGGCAACGTGTCGCTGGCCAATGCGCCGGGTGCCGGCGTCGCCGACGACAAGGCCGTCTACCCCTACGTGCCGGAGATGATCCGCTTCTACCTGGGTGAGGAGCCGATCCTGCAGAACGTGCAGACCTTCATGTGTTCGCGCGACGACGACCGGGCGCACGTCCTGACCAACCTCGACAAGCTGGTGGTGAAGCTGGCGCGCGGCTCGGGCGGCTACGGCATGCTGGTGGGCCCGCACGCCACGCCCGCCGAGCGCGAGGAGTTCGCGGCCCGCATCCGCGCCAAGCCCGACGACTACATCGCCCAGCCGACGCTGGCGCTGAGCACCGTGCCGACCCTGGCCGAGGGCGGGCTGGCGCCGCGCCACGTCGACCTGCGGCCCTTCGTGCTGATGGGGCGCGAGGTGCGCATCGTGCCGGGCGGGCTGACGCGCGTGGCGCTGCGCGAAGGCTCGCTGGTGGTGAATTCCTCGCAGGGTGGTGGCACCAAGGACACCTGGGTGATCGAGGACGGGATGTTCGGCGGCATGGCGCAGCGCATGGGCCCCGGCGGCATGGTGCAAAGCATGGGCGGCATGACCCAGTCGATGCCGGAGATGCCGCCGCCCCCGCCGCGCAATCCCCCGCCCTCCGGCGAGGAAGGATCGCGCTGATGCTCGCCCGCACCGCCGACAGCCTGTTCTGGCTCGCCCGCTACAACGAGCGCGCGGGCAACGTCGCGCGCAGCCTGGCCGCCAGCCTGCGCATGGCCTCGCTCGCCACCATGGACGGCGAGGAAGGCGAGTGGCGCCACCTGCTGCTGAGCTCCGGCACCGAGCCAGGCTATCGCGGCCGCCATGCCGAACCCTCCGCGCAGGCCTCGGTGGAATGGCTGACGATCGACACCGCCAACCCCTCCTCCATCGCCTCCTGCCTCGAGGCCGCGCGGCGCAACGCGCGCACCGTGCGCACGGCGCTGACGGTGGACATGTGGGAAGCGGTGAACGACACCTGGATCGCGCTGCAGCGCACCGGGGCCGAGGCGGTGCAGGATGACGGGCTGCCAGCCTTCCTCGACTGGGTGAAGTCGCGCACCCTGGCCTTCAGCGGCTCCGCGGCGGATACGATGCTGCGCGACGACGCCTGGCGCTTCACGCATCTGGGCACGATGCTGGAGCGTGCCGACAACACCGCGCGGCTGCTCGATGCCCGGCACGCCGCCTTCCAGTCCACCGACCCCGCCCTGCACACGCAGTGGCAGACGGTGCTGCGCGCGCTGTCGGCGATGCGGGCCTACCAGTACATGTATCGCGCGCGGCTGGAGCCGGTGCGGGTGGCGGAGCTGCTGATCCTGCGGCGCGAGCTGCCGCGCTCGCTGCGCTTCTGCAACGCCCGCGTGGCGCAGACCCTGCGCGACATCGCGGCCGACGGCACGCACCCCTGCGGCGACTGCAGCGAGATGGCGGAAAGCCTGCGGCTGCGCTGCGACAACCGGCGGATCGAGGATCTCGTGGCGCTGGGCCTGCACGGCTTCCTGACAGCGGTGATCAACGACAACAACCGCCTCGGCGCCGAGATCGCGCGCTGCTTCTTCAGCGGCGGCCGCTGATCCGGCGCGCCCGCGCCCGGCCGCGGACGCGGCCCGGGAGCATCCGGCAGGCGCTGGTTTGTTCACGATGCGGTGGCCCGGCGCCGGGTCGTCTCAGGCCGTGAGACGCGCCTGACCAGGGCGGGAGCACCCCTTTCCCCTGGGTAAAGGCGGGTTGAACGCATTCCGGATCGTTTGGTTCAAGAAACCTGTCTCGAAATCCGGGAATCTCCGTTCACAAACAGGAACATAATCTTCTTTGCGCTCCGGCATCGGGCTGCTAGGCCCGATCGCGATGATGCATGCGAGCAGCCTGCCGACGCCCCCGCGCCGGCGACGAGACGCGGCCTCCTTGAGCGCGATGCCGAGGAACGCCCATCGATCGAAGAAGACCGGGAAGCCTCCCGCAAGGCTTCTGGTCCGGCACCTGCGGGTGCGCCGGCTCTGCACCGGCGCCGCCCTGGCGGGCGTGATCGCCGTGTCGGGCTCCGGCGTGGCCCAGGCCAGGGGCAACACGGCCCCGGCGGGCGACAACCCGCGCGCCGCCTGCCTCGCCGCGGCCCGCATGGCCGAGGCCGAGAGCAACCTGCCGCAGGGCCTGCTGGTGGCGGTGGCGCTGGCGGAATCCGGCCTGCACGCCTACGCGCTGAACATCGGCGGGCGCTCCTACTTCCCCGAGGATTCCGACACCGCGCACCGCCTGCTGGCGGGCTCGAAGCCGCAGCAGTCGGTGATGGCCGGCTGCGTCCAGATCAACGCCCGCGTCCACGCCCGCAACTCCGACTGGCCGCTCGACCCCATCCAGGCCACCCGCTGGGCCGCCCGCCACCTGCGCGAAAAGTTCAACCAGACCGGCGACTGGGGCGATGCGATCCGCCGCTGGAACGGCGGCGCCGCGCGCACGGCCAACAACCTCGTGTGCCGCATCCAGGCCAAGCTCGAGGTGACCAACCCCGGCTCGCGCATCCTGTCCGATGAGTCCTGCGGCGGCGGCTTCGCCCGCGACCGTCGCAACGGCGCGGCGCTGCTGGAAATTGCCGAGGCGCCGGACCGGTAGACGGCGGGCGCCGGAACGGCGACGGGGTGGCCTGAGCGGGGCACCACGGCCGAAGATCCCGCCCGGCGGGCCCATCGGGGCACCCGGCCAGGGATGCCTCGCCTGGAGCGCGAAGCAGGAGTTCCGGCCGCAAACGGCCGGTCGAAACAACCGAGCCGCCGCGGTGCGCCGCCTTAACGGGGCCGGGTCGATCCCCTTCCGGCCGGCCCATGTATCCCCCGGCCCCTTCGGGCGTTGAGCCCTCCGGAACAGCCGGGGAGCAGGCGCGCTTGAACGAAAGGTCGCAGGCCCCCTGGCCCGGCAAGGATGACCCGGCGCGCCCCGCAATGGAGGCGCCCGCCATCGGGGCACCCCGGCCGGACAGCTGGATGCGCGTGACCCCGCTGGGCCTTTACTGCGAGCCGGGGGACTTCTTTATCGACCCGGTGCGCGCGGTGGACCACGCGGTGGTCAGCCACGGCCATGCCGACCACGCCCGCCCCGGACACGACGCGCTGCTGGCGACGCCGGAAACCCTGGCCATCATGCGGTCCCGCTTCGGGGCCGAGAATGCCGGGCGCCGGCCGCGCCCCCTGCCCTACGGCGAAAGCGTCACCCGCAACGGCGTCACGGTGACGCTGCGGCCGGCGGGGCATGTTCTGGGCTCGGCGCAGGTGGTGCTGGACTGGCGGGGCAGCCGCGTCGTGGTGTCAGGCGACTACAAGCGTGCCGCCGACCCGACCTGCGCGCCTTTCGAGCCGGTGCGTTGCGACGTCTTCGTCACCGAGGCGACCTTCGCCCTGCCGGTCTTCCACCATCCGCCGGCCGAACACGAAATCGCGCGCTTGCTGAAGAGCCTGACCGTATTCCCAGACCGCGCCCACGTCGTCGGTGCCTACGCGCTGGGCAAGTCGCAACGCATCATCAAGCTGCTGCGGCAGGCGGGCTACGAGAAGCCGATCTTTCTGCACGGCGCGCTGTGGAACCTTTGCGCCCTGTACGAGGAGCTGGGGATCGCGCTCGGACCGCTGGAGCCGGTGCCCAAGGGGCTCAAGCGTGGCCACCCGCCGATCCTGGCCGGCGAGATCGTGCTGGCGCCGCCCTCCGCCGAAGCGACACCCTGGGCGCGCCGCATGGCCGACCCGGTGACCTGCGCCGCCTCCGGCTGGATGACGGTGCGCCAGCGCGCGCGGCTGCGCGGCGTCGAGCTGCCGCTGATCGTCAGCGACCACGCCGACTGGGGGGAGCTGCTGGCCACCTGTGCCGAGGTCGAGGCACCGGAAGTCTGGGTGACGCACGGGCGCGACGACGCGCTGGTGCATGCGCTGGGCTTGCGCGGCGTTCGCGGCCGGGCGCTGCACCTGGTGGGCCGCGACGAGGATGACGAGGCGGCGGAGCTTCCCGTCGCGGAGGAAGCCGCGGCGACGGAGCCGGCGGCATGAGCGTCGAGGCCTTCGCCGACCTGCTGGAACGGCTGGTCTTCACCCCCGGGCGCCTAGCCAAGCTCGCGCTGCTGCGGCGCTGGTTCGCGGAACAGCCGGACCCCGACCGCGGCGTCGGGCTGGCGGCCCTGACGGGCGAGCTGGTGTTCACCGCCGCCAAGCCGTCGGTCGTCAAGGCGCTGGTGGCGGAACGGGTGGACCCGGTGCTGCTGTCGCTGTCGCAGGACTACGTGGGCGACCTCGCGGAAACCGTGGCGCTGATCTGGCCGCAGAAGACCGGCGTCAACGCGCCGCCGCCCACGCTGAGCGAGGTGGTGGAGGAGCTGGAGCTGGCCTCGCGCGCCGAGGTGCCGCGGCTGATCGAGCGCTGGCTCGACACGCTCGACAGCAACGGCCGCTACGCGCTGATCAAGCTGGTGACGGGCGCGCTGCGCGTCGGCGTGTCCGCGCGGCTGGCCAAGACGGCGCTGGCGGAATGGGCCGGCAAGTCGGTGGAGGAAGTGGAGGAGGTCTGGCACGGCGTGGCGCCGCCCTACCTGCCGATCTTCCGCTGGCTGGAAGGCAAGGCTGAACGCCCCGACCCGAAGGACGCGCCGGTGTTCCGGCCGCTGATGCTGGCGCACCCGCTGGAAGCGGCCGACGCCCCGGCGGTGGAGGCGGAGCCGGAGCGCTGGCGGGCGGAATGGAAGTGGGACGGCATCCGCGTGCAGATCGTGGGCAGCCCGGGCGGGCAGCGCATGTGGTCGCGCACCGGCGAGGACGTGTCCAACGCCTTTCCGGAGGTTCTCCAGGGACTGGACTTCCACGCGACCCTGGATGGGGAGCTGCTGGTGATGCGCGAGGGCTCGGCGGGCGAGAAGGTGGTCGCGCCCTTCGCCGACCTGCAGCAGCGCCTGAACCGCAAGGTCATCACGGCGAAGATGCAGGCGCAGTTTCCGGTGGGCGTTCGCCTTTACGACCTGTTGACCGAGGGCGAGGAGGACCTGCGCGCCCTGCCCTTCGACCAACGTCGGGAAAGGCTGGAAGCCTGGTTCGCGCGGGTGCGTCCGCGGGGGATGGACCTGTCGCCGCAGATCGCCTTTTCCTCGCTGCACCACTTGGAGCGGCTGCGCGAGGGCGCACGGGCGGCCTCGATCGAGGGGTTGATGCTCAAGCGCGCCGACAGCCCCTACGTGGCGGGCCGCGTGAAGGGTCTGTGGTGGAAGTGGAAGCGCGCGCCGCTGAGCGTGGATGCTGTGGTGATGTACGCGCAGCGCGGCCACGGGAAACGCTCGAGCTATTATTCCGACTACACCTTCGGCCTGTGGCGCGACGACGGCGCCGGTGGGCAGGAACTGGTGCCGGTAGGCAAGGCTTATTCCGGCTTCACCGACCAGGAGCTGATCTGGCTCGACCGCTGGATCCGCGAACACACCACCGGCCGTTTCGGCCCGGTGCGCGAGGTCGAGAAGGAGCTGGTGCTGGAGGTGATCTTCGACGCCGCGCAGCTGTCCACCCGGCACCGGTCCGGCGTGGCGATGCGGTTCCCGCGCATTGCCCGCATTCGGCGTGACAAGCCGGCCGCCGAGGCGGACCGGCTGGACACGCTGATGGCGATGGTGGAAGGCAGCGAGAGCGAGGCGGCCTGAGGGGCCCGGCAACTCGGACGAGCGACAGCGTGCCTGCTCACGTTTCGGAATAAGCAACGACCTGGGCTAAGAGGAAACGGCTGTCAAATCAGCACGATTCGGGAACTTTCGCCTTGCGCCACGCGGCCCCACGTCACGCCTTCAGGTTCGTCTTTCCTTTGATCGCCGTCTTCGGCCTGGCTGCTTGCGCATCGCGTGTGCCGGTGGCCACGGTCGCCACCAAAGAAGTCGTCGCGACCGAAGGGCAGGCCGCCAACGTCACCCAGGCCGCGATGCTCGTGTTGCGCGATGCCTGCTTGGCTAACACGCTCAACAAGGAGGCCATGGATGCCTGGCTGGCGCTGCACCTGTTCCGGCCGGCGTCGCCTCTGGCCGCGGCACAGCTGACCATGGGTCGCCCAGGCTCGGTGTGGCTGAGCGGCGAGCCTGCCCTGCCCTTCGCGGTGATTACCCGCCCCAGTGGCATCAGCTGCCAGATCATGGCGCCGACCGCCGATCCGGAGCAGGCGGCCCGGTTGTTCCGCGAAACGGTGATGTCGCTAGCGCGGCCGAACGGCCTGCAGGTGCGCCAGGATGCCGACGGAACGGTTGATCTCGGCGATCAGCCAGGGCGACGCGTTGCCTTCCGCGTCGGTGCCAGGCCGATCGAGCGGGGCGGCTTCAACCTTGTGCTCTCGGCCACGAAGCCACGTCCGGGTGGCGTCGCCCTGTTGATCACCGCATCCGCGGCGCCGCCCGAAACGCCCTGAGCGCGACGCCTCAGCGCCGCCGCTCATCCTCCTCGTCGGTGACCAGCGGCACGCGGGTGCCGGTGATCGGATCGAGCGCCGCGGTGCCGTCCGCGTCGGGGTAGCCCAGCGGCGCGCCCGTGACGGCGATCGGATCGGGCGAGCCGGCGCTGGCGGCGGCGAGCGCCTGCATCTGCGCCGAGGCGAACGGGTCGCCGCCGGCCGGTTCCTCCCAGCCGGAGGAGCGCCATTCTTCCCGCCGGCTGTCGAGGTCCACCGCATTGTGCTCGCGGAACACGGTTTCGGCGTGATCGGCCTCGTGCTCCTCGAGCTCGGCGGTCAGCACGATGCCGCCGCGGCGGATGCCCTCGGAGTAGTGGTGCCGCTCCGTGTCGGAGGAGAAGAGCGCCTTCAGCGAAGCCCAGATGCCGGTGTGTTCCGCCGTCTGCCCGGTGGTGGTGGTGTCGTCGGCGGCGTGGACCTCGATGTTGCGGCGGTCCACGCCGTCCTGCTGCACGAGGTGCTCGATCACCAGGTCGACATCCTCGCGGCGGTCGAACAGGGCGCTCACGGTGCGGGTCATCTCGGGTGCTTCCTCCGGCGGTGTGGTCCGGGCGCCTGCGCACCCGCTGGACGGGAAACGGGCTGCCGGCCGGGGGAGTTGCCCCAGGGGTTTGTCCGGGGATTGCCCAAGGGTCGTCCAGGGAGTTGCCCCCGAGGCGAACCGCGCGATAACCGGCGACCCCTGCCCGGCTGGCGTGGCAGGGGTGGCGCGGATGGCGCCCTCTTCCGGCTGCCGCGGCACTTGCCGCCCAAGGGTGCGGGTGCGAATGTCCGGCCCGCTCCGCCGCCGGCCACCTCGAACCCCTGGGACTGGCGGCCCCGCAGATTTCCGCCGGAGAGGTTCCAGCATGGCCAAGATCAAGGTGAAGACCCCCGTCGTCGAGCTCGACGGCGACGAGATGACGCGGATCATCTGGGGGTTCATCAAGGACCGCCTGATCCTTCCCTACCTCGACGTGGACCTGAAGTACTACGACCTGGGCATCGAGTACCGTGACCAGACCGATGACCAGGTGACGGTGGATGCCGCCAACGCCATCAAGCAGTACGGCGTGGGCGTGAAGTGCGCGACCATCACCCCGGACGAGGCGCGGGTGAAGGAGTTCAACCTGAAGAAGATGTGGCGTTCGCCCAACGGGACGATCCGCAACATCCTCGACGGCACGATCTTCCGCGAACCGATCATCTGCCAGAACGTGCCCCGCCTGGTGCCGCATTGGAGCAAGCCGATCGTGGTCGGCCGCCATGCCTACGGCGACATCTACCGCGCGGTGGAGATGAAGGTCCCGGGTGCGGGCAAGGTCACCATGACCTACACGCCCGAGGGCGGCCAGCCGCAGGAGATCGGCGACTTCCCGTTCAAGGCCGGCGGCGTCGCGATGATGCAGCACAACCTGAACAGCTCGATCGAGGGCTTCGCCCGGGCCTCGTTCAACTACGGCCTGGCGCGTAACTTCCCGGTCTACCTGTCGACCAAGAACACGATCCTGAAGGCCTATGACGGCACCTTCAAGGACACGTTCCAGTCGATCTTCGACAACGAGTTCAAGGCCGAGTACGACAAGCGCGGCCTGACCTACGAGCACCGCCTGATCGACGACATGGTGGCGGCGGCGCTGAAGTGGGAAGGCGGCTACGTCTGGGCCTGCAAGAACTACGACGGCGACGTGCAGTCCGACATCGTGGCGCAGGGCTTCGGCTCGCTCGGCCTGATGACCTCGGTGCTGCTGGCGCCCGACGGCAACACCGTCGAGTCCGAAGCCGCCCACGGCACGGTGACGCGCCACTACCGCGAGCACCAGAAGGGCCGCGAGACCTCGACCAACCCGATCGCCTCGATCTTCGCCTGGACGCGCGGCATCGCCTATCGCGGCCGCTTCGACGGCACGCAGGACGTGGTGGACTTCGCCAACGCGCTGGAGCAGGTCTGCGTCGAGACGGTCGAGGCCGGCCACATGACCAAGGACCTCGCGATCCTGATCGGCCGCGACCAGCCCTGGCTGACCACCCAGAACTTCCTCGCCAAGCTGGACGAGAACCTAAAGAAGAAGATGGGCTGAAGAACCGCCGTCCGCCCCTTTTTCGGGACGGGCCGCACAAGGGAAAGGGCGCGAACCGCGAGGTCCGCGCCCTTTCTTTGTCAGGAACCGGGTGCTGCGCTCAGAACGGGGTGGAGCCGCCGGTGGCGCCGATCACCTCGCCGGTCATGAAGCTCGCCTCCTGCGAGGCCAGGAACACGTAGGCGCCCGCCAGTTCCGCCGGCTGGCCGGGACGGCCGAACACGGTCTGGCCGCCGAACTCCTCGATCTTTTCCTGCGGCTGGCCGCCGGAGGGCTGCAGCGGCGTCCAGAAGGGACCCGGTGCCACGGCGTTCACGCGGATGCCCTTCTCCGCCACCTGCTTCGCCAGCGCCTTGGTGAAGTTCATGATCGCGGCCTTGGTGGGCGCGTAGTCCAGCAGCGTCGGCGAAGGCTGCATCGCCTGGATCGAGGTGGTGTTGATAATGGCGGCGCCCGCCGGCATGTGCGGCAGCGCGGCCTTGGTGATCCAGAACATCGCGTAAACGTTGGTCCGGAAGGTCGCGTCGAACTGTTCCGTGGTCAGCTCCGTGATCGACTTTACCGCGGTCTGCTTGCCGGCATTGTTGACCAGGATGTCGAGGCCGCCGAGCTGCCGCACCGCATCGGCCACGAGCGTCTTGCAGAACGCCTCGTCCGACACGTCGCCCGGCAGCAGCACCGCCTTGCGCCCGGCCGCCTCGATCTGCCTGGCGACCTCGCGCGCGTCGGCTTCCTCATCGGGCAGAAAGCCGATCGCCACGTCGGCGCCCTCACGCGCGAAGGCGATGGCGGCGGCGCGGCCGATGCCACTATCCGCGCCCGTCACCAGCGCCTTGCGGTTGGGCAGCTTGCCGGCGCCGCGATAGCTGGTTTCGCCATGGTCGGGCATGGGGTCCATGCGGCGGACCTCGCCCGGCGCGTTCTGCGGCTGCCGGGGAAAGGGCGGCTGCGGGTACTGCGTGCGGGGGTCGCGCATGCGGTAGGGATCGTTGCCGTCGTGGCTGCTCATGAGAGATGCTTTCCTGCCTGGGATCGGCGCCCGGAACGGGGCGCGGCGGCGTCATGGGCCGGTGACCGCGCCGACGGGGGCGCGCCCGGATGAGACCGGCCCCGCCGTCAGGCCCGGCGCGGGGCACGGCGGCGGGGCTGCCTCATGCTGAACGGTTGAGCCGGCGCAGTGTTGCCGGGGCCGACGGCGACAGCTTCGTGACAGGCGGCCCAGCCTTCGTTTTCCGGGCCGCAGCGGCTGGGTTCGGCAGCCGACGGTCCCGCCGGGCAACCCCACCGCCCGGCGCCGCGTTTTCCCCTCCTCAGACCAGGACGGGACGTGCTCCGATGATCGACGAGACCTTTGCCAACCGAGAGGACCGCAACTTCCCCACCAAGGACCCGATCCAGCAGGACCCGACGGTTCGCCGCCAGGCGCATGGCCGCAAGGCCGAGGAGCGCGGCGACGACCCCGCGGCGGGCACGGCGGGCGAACCCGTTTCCCCCGGCGAGTTCCAGGCGGGCGACAGCAGCGAGCTGGCGCAGGCGCTGGGCGGGCCGGTGGACATCTCGCCGATCCGCGGCCGCCGCATGATCGAGCGTACCGAGGAGTAAGCGCCGGAACTGGCCCCAGACCGAGCGCCGGGCTGGGCTCCGGTCCGGCCGCCTCAGTTCGTCCGGGCGGCGTGCCAGACCAGCCAGGGCGTGAGGTCCGGCACCACGCGCGGCGCGGACCATGGTCCCGAAAGGCCCACGGCCAGGGCCGGGCCACCGGGTACGGGCAGCGTCAGCCGCAGGTCGTCGGCCCCGCGCGGCAGGTCCACGGTGCCGCCGAGCACCGCCCTCTGCCCGCCCGCTTCCAGCCAGCCGTCGTCCAGGCGCAGCTGCCCCGCCTCGACCGAGGCATCCAGGTGCATCCGGCCGAACGCCGTGCTGCCGCCGCCGAGCGCGGCGCGGAGCCGCTTCTCGGCCTCGTTGTCGGTGGCGGTGGCGGCGGCCACGGCCTGCGTGAGGTCGAGCCCCGACAGCGTGCCGTCGCGCAGGTCCGCCGACACGTCGCCGTCCAGGGTGGCCAGCATCGCGGCGGGGCTGCTGCCCTCGGCCGAGAGCGCCAGGTTGCCTTCGAGCCTGCTGGCGGCAACGTCGACGGGCGGGCCCGGCAGCGGCTCCGTCAGTGCCACGTCGCCGAGCGCGGCCTGAACCTGCAGCCGCGGCACGAGGCCGGAAGCATCCGCCACCAGCGAACCCCAGAGATTGCCGGTGCCGAGCTTGGCATGGCCGAGGTCGAGGCGTAGCACGCCGGCCTCCAGCCGGACGCGACCGTCGGCATCCGTGAGCACCGGCTGCGCGGCGGGCCAGAGCAGACGGTCGGCGGTGAAGCTCACATCGGCGTCGAAGCCCCGCAGCGGCTGCAGGGGCAGCGGCTCGGTGCTGCGGGCGCGCAGCGGCGGCAACGGCAGGTCCTCGGCATCGAGGCGGCCGGTCAGGCTTGGCCGCGCGCCGCCCAGCGCCAGCGAAAGCTGGCCGGAGGTCCGCAGCTGCCCGGCCACCAGGTCGAAGCGTTCGGCCGAGATGCCCTGCGGTCCGGCGCTGACGGTGCCCACGAGGGAAAGCGAGCCCTGACCCAGCCAGGGCGACAGGTCCTGCTCCAGCAGTTCCTGCGCCAGGCGCGGGGCGCCGGGGTGGCGCAGCGTGAGGTTGCCCGCGAGTTTGCGGGCCAGCGGATTGGCGGTGACGGTGGATTCCAGCCGCAGGTCGCCCCAGTCGCCTTCCAGCCGCAGCGCCAGCGCGTCGAGCGGCCCGCTGCCGCCCAGGCGCAGCGTCAGCGGCTGCTGCGCCATGCGCGTGGCATCGGGCCAGCCGCCGGGGATCGAGGCGAAGAGCGCCCGCGGGTCCGGCGCGGCCAAATCGAGGCGCAGCTCGCCCAGGCGCGGCTGGGCGGTGAGCTGCGCGGTGCCGGAGGCCGTGAGGTCGGCCCCCAGGACGCGGGCGGTGAGCTGTCGCAGCGTCAGCCGCCCGTTCTCCAGCGCCCCGTCGAGGCCGGCGCGTTCCGCCACCAGCCCGCCCAGCGTGGCGCGCGCCACCGACAGGCGCAGGTCGGCGTCGAAGCCGCCGAGCTCGCGCGACAGCGTCTGCCAGGAGCGGCCGGGCGCCAGCAGCCCGTCCAGCGCCAGCCGGTCCAGCGTCAGTCCCAGGCCGAAGGAGGGCCGCGCCCCGCCGGTGCGGAACACGCCGGCGCCGCTCACCTGCGCGCCGCCCACCGTGGCGGAAAGTTCGGGCAAGGAAAGCTGCCCGTCCTCGAACACCAGCCGCGCCCTGCCCTGCCCGCTGCGGAAGCGGTCGGGCGCGATGCTGGGCAGCGGCCAGCCCAGCGCCGCCAGCGTGGCGCGCAGGTCGCCGCCCGTGAAGCGCAGCAGCGCTTCCAGCCTTGCGCTGGCGGGCGGGCCGGCGGTGGCGCCGCTGACCTCCACCGTGGTTTCGCCCGGCAGGATGGCGGAAGCATCGTTGATCGCCAGCCGGTCGCCTTCGCGGAACACCGAGGCGCGGAGGCGCCGCAGCGAGGCGCCGCGGAAGGTGGCGGCCTCGGCCGACAGGTCGAGGCCGAAGGGCAGGCCGGTGCCGCCGCGCAGGCTGCCGGCCCAGCTGTCGAGGTCGAGCCGGCCCGCCGCCAGCGCCAGGTCCAGCCGCGGCTCGGGCCGCAGCCGCAGGGTCAACGCGCCGTGCGCCGGGCTGCCGTTGAAGTCGATCGCGAGGTCGTCGGCCACCACGGTTTCCGCCGATGCGGACAAGCGGCCCTGCGCCCGGAAGGGGCCGGGCGGGCCCGGCAGCAGCAGCGACAGGTCGGGGCCGTAGGCTTCGGCGCGGCCCTCCATCCCGCCCTCGGGCAGCAGCGTGCCGCGCGCCGACACCGTAGTGCCGCCGGAGCTCAGCGTCAGGTCGAGCGGCAGGGCGCCGTCGTAGCCGCCCCGCCCCAGCGTGGCCGCGAAGCGGACCTCGCGTCCCGCCCAGCCGCCCGCCCGGGGTGCGCTGGGCAGCGGGGCCGGCACGAAGCTGCCGCTCACCTCGAAGGCCTGGGACTCCGTTCCGGCCGAGAGCCGGGCGCGCACCTGCTGCAGCACCACGTTGCCGAGGTCCGGGCTGGCCAGCGTCAGGGTGCTGTCCTCGATCTCCGCCCGGAAGGAACTCAGCCCCGCCGAGAAGCGCAGCGAGGGCGCGGGCGGCCAGGGCAGGCGGATCGCGGCGCCCACCAGCGTCAGCTCGCGCGGGGCGAGCCGGCCCAGCAGCAGCCGCCAGCCGTCGAGCCGCAGGTGCAGCGCCCGCGCGCCGAAGCCCAGGGCCGCGTCCTCGCTGCCGACGGACACGCCCTCGGCCTCCAGCATCGGGCTGGGCAGCAGCGTCAGGTGGACGGGGCCCGATAGCGTCACCGGCACGCCGAGCTGTTCCGCCGCCAGCGCCGCCAGCTGGTCGCGCCGGGCGGTCCAGTCGGTGAGCCGCGGCGCCAGCCAAAGGCCGAGCACCGCCAGCAGCACCAGCGCCGCCAGCGCGAAGCCCAGGCGTCGCACCCAGCTCATGGGTCACCCTTCATGGGCTGTGCTTCACGGTGCCGGTCTCACCGGACGGGATTCATGCGGCGAATCTCATGCGCCCTCAATGACGTGCCGCCCCGGCCGGGTCCAGGGGGAATGGGCCCGGGCGGATGGACCGATGCGGCGCGGACCCGGCCGGGCAGGCGCGGGTTGGACGGTAGAAACAGGGCAGCCCGCCCCGCAGTCCGCTCAGGCCACGCCCCAGCCGCCGCCGCCCGGCGTTTCCAGCGCCAGGATATCGCCGGGCTGCAGCGCCACGCGGTCGCAGCCGCCCAGCGTTTCGCGCGTACCATCGGCGCGTTCGACCCATTGCCGGCCGGGCGCACCGGGGGCGCCGCCTTCCATCCCGTGCGGCGCGACCTCTCGCCGGGACGCGACGATCACCGCTTCCATCGGCTCCAGGAAGCGGATGCGGCGGCGCGCGCCGTCGCCGCCGTGCCAGCGCCCCGCCCCGCCCGAGCCGCGGCGGATCGAGAACTCCTCCAGCCGCACGGGGTAGCGCATCTCCAGGATCTCGGGATCGGTCATGCGGGTGTTGGTCATGTGCGTCTGCACCGCGGACTGCCCGTGGAAGCCCGGCCCCGCGCCGGTGCCACCGCAGACCGTCTCGTAATACTGCCGCGTGGCATCCCCGAAGAGCAGGTTGTTCATGGTCCCCTGCGCGCAGGCACAGGCGTGCAGCGCGCCCAGCAGCGCGTTGGCCACGGCCTGGCTGACCTCGGTGTTGCCGGCCACCACCGCCGCACCGGGCTGCGGCGACAGGAAGGTGCCGTCGGGGATCACGATGTGCAGCGGCACGAGGCAGCCGTCGTTGAGCGGGATGTCCTCGCCCACCAGGCAGCGGAAGGCATAAAGCACCGAGGCGCGGGTGACGGCGCGCGGGGCGTTGAAGTTGTCGGCGCGCTGCGGCCCGGTGCCGGAAAAGTCGATCGTGGCCGAGCGCCCTGCCCGGTCCACCCGCACCGCGACCCGCAGCGGCGATCCGTCGTCCATGGTGTAGTGGAATTCGCCGTCGGCCAGCCGGTCGAGGACGCGGCGCACGCTCTCCTCGGCATTGTTCATCACGTGGCGCATATAGGCGCGCACGGTGTCGAGCCCGTGCTCGCGCACCGCGCGGCGCAGCTCCTGCACCCCGGTCTCGTTGGCCGCGACCTGCGCCTTGATGTCGGCGACATTCACGTCGGGCGAGCGCGCAGGGTGCTTCGCACCGGCGAGGATGGCGCGGAAGCCGTCCTCCTGAAACGCGCCGCCATCCACCAGCAGGAAGTCGTCGATCACCACGCCCTCGTCTTCCAGCGTGCGGGAGTTCGGCGGCGTGGAGCCCGGCGTCAGGCCGCCGATATCGGCGTGGTGCCCGCGCGAGCCGACGAAGAACAGGATCTCACCCCCTTCCCCATTTGGGCCCGCCTCCTCGAAGACCGGCGTGATCACGGTCACGTCCGGCAGGTGCGTGCCGCCATTATAAGGATTGTTCAGCGCCACCACGTCGCCCGGCCGCAGCGGCCGCGCCGTGCCGGGGCCGCGGGATCGGATCACGGTGCGAACGCTCTCGCCCATGGCGCCCAGGTGCACCGGGACGTGCGGCGCGTTGGCGACCAGGCGGCCTTCGCTGTCGAAGATGGCGCAGGAGAAGTCGAGCCGCTCCTTGATGTTCACGCTCAGCGAGGTGTTCTGCAGCACCGTGCCGGTCTGCTCGGCGATGCTCATGAACAGCGCGCCGAACAGCTCCAGCATCACCGGATCGGGGCGCGAGGCGTCGGCCAGCACGGCATTCGCGCGGGGCTCGGTGCGGCGGATGATCATGTGGTTGAGCGCCGTGACCTCGGCGGTCCAGCCCGGCTCGATCACCGTGGTGGCGGTGGCCTCGCGCACCAGGGCGGGGCCTGCGATGCGGTCGCCGGCAAGCAGGGCGTCGCGGTCCAGCACCGGCGCCTCGTGCGCCTGCCCGCCGGTCCAGAGGGAAACGGTGTCCACCGGCTCCGGCGCCTCGCCCGCCAGGCGCGCGGGCAGTTCGGGCTCGCGCACCGCCTCGCCCGCGGCGATGGCCTCGGCGACGCAGGCCTCCACGGTCACGGCACGACCGGGCGAGGTGAAGCCGAAGCGGCGACGGTGCGCCGCCTCGAACGCCGCCAGCACCTCCGCGTGGGTGCCGAAGGGGATCGGCAGGAAGCTGTCGGTGCCGGCGTAGCGCAGGTGCAGGCGGCGCTGCACGTCCAGGCGCGCGGGGTCGTTGCCTTGCCGCAGCAGCTCCGCCGTACCGGCCTCGGCCAATGTTTCGAGCCGCGCCCGCAGCGCCGCCATGCCGTCGGCCGCCAGCGGCTGCTCCACCGGTGCCTCGCGGATCACGCTGGCATCGGCCAGGCCCATGCCGTAGGCCGAGAGCACGCCGGCGAAGGGATGCACGAACACGGTTTCCATGCCCAGCTCGTCGGCCACGAGGCAGGCGTGCTGCCCGCCGGCGCCGCCGAAGCACTGAAGGGCATAGCGCGCGGCGTCGTGGCCCTTCTGGATGCTCACCTGGCGGATGGCGTGCGCCATGTTGCTGACGGCGACCCGGAGAAAGCCTTCCGCCACGGCGCGCGGGTCCTGCGGCGGCTGCCCGGTGGCGGCGGCGATCTCGGCGGCCAGGGCGGCGAAGTTTTCCCGCACCACCGCGTCGTCGAGTGGTTGGTCGCCGTGGGGCCCGAAGATCGCCGGGAAGTGGCGCGGCTGCACCTTGCCCACCATGACGTTGGCATCCGTGACCGTCAGCGGTCCGCCGCGGCGATAGCAGGCCGGGCCCGGTACGGCGCCGGCGCTCTCCGGCCCGACCCGGAAGCGGGCGCCGTCGAAGGCGAGGCGCGAGCCGCCGCCGGCCGCCACGGTGTTGATCGCCATCATCGGCGCGCGCATCCGAACGCCCGCGACCTCGGTTTCGAAGGCGCGCTCGAACTGGCCGGAATACAGCGCCACGTCGGTGGAGGTGCCGCCCATGTCGAAGCCGATGATACGGTCGAACCCGGCCATGGCGGCGGTGCGCGCGGCGCCGACGATGCCGCCGGCGGGGCCGGAAAGGATCGCGTCCTTGCCCTCGAAGGCGGCCGCGTCGGCGAGGCCGCCGCTCGACTGCATGAAGCTCAGCCGCGTGCCGCCCTGCCCCGTCGGGTCAAGCTCGGCCGCCACCTGGGCCACGTAGCGGCGCAGGATCGGCGACAGGTAGGCATCCACCACCGCGGTGTCGGAGCGCGGCACCAGCCGCGGCAGCGGCGAGGCGCGGTGCGACAAGGAAACCTGCGTGAAGCCTTCTTCCCGCGCGAGGGCGCCGACCCGGTCCTCCTGCGCCGGGTTGGCCCAGCTGTGCAGCAGCGCCACGGCGACGGCGGCGATGCCCTCGGCGCGCGCGGCGCGCAGGGCGTCACGGATCTCGCGCTCGTCCAGCGGCGCGATCTCAGCCCCCGTGGCGTCGAGGCGGCCGCTGATCTCGGCCACGCGCTCGTGCAGCAGCGAGGGAAGCCGGATGTCGAGGTCGAAGAGGCGTGGCCTGGCCTGATTGCCGATGCGCGGCGCGTCCGCGAAGCCGCGGTTGAGCACCAGCAGCACGCGCTCACCCTTGCGTTCCAGCAGCGCGTTGGTGGCGACGGTGGTGCCCATCTTCACCGCCTCGACCGTGCCCGGCGGGATGGGCGCCCCGGGGGCCAGGCTTAGCGCGGCGCGGATCCCGGCCACCGCGGCGTCGCGATAGGCTTCCGGGTTCTCGCTCAACAGCTTGCGCGTGGTCAGCCGCCCTTCGGGGTCGCGCGCCACGATGTCGGTGAAGGTGCCGCCGCGATCCACCCAGAACTGCCAAGCCGCCATGCGCGTACACCCCGAAAGCACCGAATCCGGGGGCACGATGCGCAAGCGACCGGGATGCGGCAAGCAGCGCGGGCCGGTGCCTGGCATGCCGCGCGCCGCCCGGAGGCTGCGGGCGCAGGCGATCCGGCGCGTCGCGCGTCACCCGGGTGCCCAGGCACGCGGCAGAACCGCTGCGCAGCGGTGCCCGTCGCCGCGCCAGGGTACCGCGCCTGAGGATCGTCGTTGGTAAGGCGGTGCCGCTGCCGCGGTGCGGTGGTGCCTGCACCAGCGGTTGCCACCGCCTTTACGGGCCCCACCAACTCTGCACGCACAGGTTGTATGTTTCGTAATCCGCCCTGGATCATGTTATCCTTCGTGTCTCAGGTTGCAGATTTTTGGATGGAGGTTCCGATAAAACCCTCGGTGTTGAGCCTTCCCATGCCCCCGCCACCCGGTGACCATGCGCCGCGTTGCAGCCAACCGTGAGCAGATGACGTTGGACCGTTTTCCGTGCGCTTTCCGTCCTTGAGCAGCCGGCTTTGAGGACCTCTCGGTGAGCGTCTGGGGCAAGATCATCGGCAGCGCCCTCGGCTTCGCCGTGGGCGGGCCGTTCGGCGCCATGCTGGGGGCTTCGCTGGGCCATGCCGCGGACGAGGGCGCGCTGGGCGGCGCCGTGCGTGGTGCCCTGCCGGGCGGCGCCACGCTGGCCGGGATGCTGGGTTCGCGCGAAACGGTGTTCGCGGTGGCGGCGGTGGTGCTGTCGGCCAAGCTCGCGAAGTGCGACGGGCCGGTGCGGCGCGCCGAGATCGATGCTTTCAAGACGCAGTTCCGCATTCCGCCCGAGAACATGCGCGAGGTGGGGGAGCTGTTCGACCGCGCGCGCGACACGCCGGGTGGCTACCTGCCCTATGCTGCGAAGCTGGGGGAAGCCTTCGGCGACGATGCGGGCGTGCTGGAGGATGTTCTGGGGGCGCTGTTCCGCATCGCCGGCGCGGACGGGCCGGTGAACCGGGCCGAGCTCGCCTTTCTGCAGTCGGTGCACGGCGCTTTCGCGCTCGACACCGCGGCCTGGGAACGCGCGAGCCGCGGCCGGCCGCGCATGGGCCACCCGGCGGCGGTGCCGGAAGGGCCCGATCCCTACGCCACGCTGGGCCTGGCGCCGGGGGCCAGCGACGAGGCGGTGCGCGCCGCGTGGCGCAACCTGGTGCGCGAACACCACCCCGACAGCCTGACGGCCCGGGGCGTGTCGGCGGATCTGGTGCGCCGCGCCACGGGCAAGGTGGCCGAGATCAACGCCGCCTGGGACAGGATCAAGCGGGAGCGCGGGCTATGAGTGACCACCTGTTTATCCGGGACCTCCTCAGCCCGAATCAGGACGACCGTCCCGCCGATACGCCGGTGGACACGCTCATCCTTCATTATACTGACATGGAAAGCGGCGCCGCGGCGATCGAGCGGCTGCGCGACCCGGTGGCGCGCGTGTCCTCGCACTACGTGGTGGAGGAGGACGGCGCGATCTTCCGGCTGGTGCCCGAGCATCGCCGCGCCTTTCATGCCGGCGTCTCTCACTGGCGGGGTCACGAGACGCTGAACGGCCGCTCGATCGGGATCGAGGTGGTCAACCCGGGCCATTCCTGCGGCTATCGCCCCTTCCCCGCGCTGCAGATGGCGGCGCTGTGCGAGTTGTGCCTCGACATTCTCGGCCGCTGGCCGATTCCGGCGCGCAACGTGGTGGCCCATTCCGACGTGGCGCCGGACCGCAAGCGCGACCCGGGCGAGTTGTTCGACTGGGAAGGGCTGGCCGCGAACGGCGTCGGGCTGTGGCCCTTCGGCATCTCGGGCAACAGCCTGGCCGCCGTTCCCGGCGGGGCCGAGCAGGCGGTGCCGCTGCTGCGCGCCATCGGCTACCCGGTGGACGAGGCCCGTCCGGAGATCGCGGTGACGGCTTTTCAGCGCCACTGGCGGCAGGAAGCGGTGTCGGGCGAATCCGACGCGGGAACCCTGGCCCGGCTGCGCGCGGTGGCGACGCTGTGCCGGGAACTGACCAGCGACGCGCCGAACGGGCTGCCCGGCAGCGGTCCCGGCGGGGATCCCGACAGCAGTCAGGTGGCCTGACCGCCGCCACGGCGACCCGCCCGACGACGTGGGGTGCGGTCGCTGAACACGGCTTCCGCCGGGGGTGGTTACCGGGAGCGTCGCTTCCGCGGAGCGTGACATCCTCAAGGCGTAGCTTTCTCGGGGCGAAGCTTTCTCGGGGCGAAGCTTCCTCCGGGGTGTGGCTTCCTCAGGGCGCGGCCCCCTGGGGCGAAGCGTCTGCCAAGCACGCTCCCCGGCGGGAACTCGGCCCGCTCCGCTCCGCGCGACCGGCACTGCACAACGACTCGGGTCGCCGCTTCCCGCTTGCCCCCGGACGCCGCCGGCCCCATACCGCCCCCGCCAGACGGCTGGACGGCCGCGGGGCGGGGTGGCGACACCTCGACTCGAGGAAAGTCCGGGCTCCACGGGAAAACGGTGCCGGCTAACGGCCGGCGGGGGTCAAACCCCAGGGACAGTGCCACAGAGAACAGACCGCCCACCCAGGTTCCAGCAACCTCGGCGGGTAAGGGTGAAACGGTGCGGTAAGAGCGCACCGCGCCTCCGGCAACGGCGGCGGCACGGTAAACCCCACCGGGAGCAAGACCGAATAGGGGCAACCGGCGAGCCTTGATGCAACAGCATCTTGGCCGACGCGGAGGCTTTCCCGCCTCGTTGCCCGGGTTGGTCGCGTGAGGCGCGCCGCGAGGTGCGTCCCAGAGGAATGGTCGTCCGTTTCTATCAGGAAACGACAGAACCCGGCTTACAGGCCGTCTGGCACTTTATTCCACCGCAAGTTGTTGTTTCGTTGGCGATCGCTCTTAAGCTCGCCTTTTAACCCCCTGATTTTACAATGTGACAGCGAAGCAACACCAAAGCGCAACAAACCGCCTTTCTGCGCATCGCCCGTCTTCGTCCTTGGCGTGGGTCTCCGGCCCATGATATCCCACGTCATCCCGTGAGGCCCGAATCCTGAGGGGGGCGAGGGGCCCATGGGGTGGTCGGGCGAGCCGGTGGGATCGGGGGGTCCCGCCGGCCGCTGTCCCGACCGAACGGTGGAGTTTGCGGAGGGGGTCCGCAGGCTCCCGAGCCTTTGGGGAGGGCGTGCTGCATCATGACCCTCTTCCTGGGCACTTTCACCAACAAGCTCGACAAGAAGGGGCGCGTTTCCATCCCTGCCCCGTTCCGCGGCGTTCTGACCCGCCTGGGCGTCGAGGACATCGTCTTGCGTCCCTACGAGCTCGACCCCTGCGTTGAAGGCTGGCCGCAAAGCGCCTTCGAGCACCATTCCGCCGCGGCCGAGCCGGTTGATCCCTTCGAGGACCCGCAGGACGACCTGCTGCTCACGCTCTTCTCGCAGGCCGAGGGCATCCGCCCCGACGGCGAGGGCCGCGTGACCCTGCGCGAGGACCTGATCGCCCACGCCAACATCACCGACAGCGTCTGCTTCGCCGGCATGGGCAAGAAGTTCCAGATCTGGGAGCCCACGGCGCTGCGCCACCGCCTGGCCGAGGCCGCCAAGGCCCGCCAGGAAGCGCAGCGAATCCAGCGCGCCATGAAGCTGGCCAACGGCCCGCTGGGCACCGGCGCCGTGCGGGGCGAGGCATGAGCGCGGCCCTCGACTTCGCCTCCAAGCCCGGCCACGCCCCGGTGATGCTGCGCGAGGTGCTGCGCGCGCTCTCGCCGCGCGACGGCGGCCACTACGTGGACGGCACCTTCGGCGGCGGCGGCTACACCGGCGCGATCCTGAACGCCGCTGCCTGCGACGTCTGGGCCGTGGACCGCGACCCGGACGCGATCCGCCGCGGCGCCCCGCTGGCGGAGGCCTCGAACGGCCGGCTGCACCTGATCGAGGGGCGCTTCGGTGACCTCGGGACCCTGGCCGCCGAGCACGGCGTGCCGGCGGCGGATGGGGTGGTGTTCGACCTCGGCGTGTCGTCCTTTCAGCTCGACGAGGGCGAGCGCGGTTTCTCGTTCCGCACCGACGGGCCGCTCGACATGCGCATGGAGCGCGCGGGCGAGAGCGCGGCCGACCTGGTGAACAGGCTGGGCGAGCGCGAGCTAGCCGACATCATCTTCCAACTCGGCGAGGAACGCTTCGCCCGCCGCGTGGCGCGCGCGATCCTGGCCGCCCGTGCCGAAGCGCCAATCACCACCACCGCGCGGCTGGCCGAGATCGTGCGCGGCGCCGTGCCGCGCGACCCGTCGGGGATCGACGGCGCCACCCGCACCTTCCAGGCGCTGCGCCTGCACGTGAACGACGAGCTGGGCGAGGTCGAGCGCGGCCTCGAAGCCGCGGCCGCGCTGCTGGCGCCGGGCGGGCGGCTGGTGGTGGTGGCCTTCCACTCGCTGGAAGACCGCATCGTGAAGCGCTTCCTGCGCGACGCCACAGGCCGCACCCCGGCCGCGTCGCGCCACGACCCGGCGGCGCTGCGCCCGCGCGACGCCGCCGGCTTCCGCCTGTTAACCACCTCCGCCCAGCGCCCCGAGGCGGACGAGACCCGAGCGAATCCGCGTGCCCGCTCCGCGAGGCTGCGCGCCATGGAGAGACTTGCCGCATGATCCGGCCCCTGACGCTGCTCACCCTGATCGCGGCCTGCGGGGCGGGGCTGCACCTGTACCAGGTGAAGCACGAGGTTTCGCTGCTCGATAAGCAGCTGGCCGGCATCCAGGCGCAGACCGAGGCGGCGCGGGCGCGCACCGGCATCCTGCGGGCCGAGTGGCAGCTGCTGAACGAGCCGGAGCGCCTGCGCCGCAACGTCCAGCAGTACCTGCCGCTCGACACCATGCAGCCGTCGCAGTTCATCCGCGCGGCCGACCTCGACCGCCGCCTGCCGCAGGCGGTGGCCTTCAACGGCGCGCCCAACATCTTCGCCAACCTGCCCGGCACCGCGGTCGCGGAGAACAAGCCCGCGGAAGCGCCGGCCGAGGCCGTGGCAGCCGCGGCCCCCGCGCAGCCCGCGGCCGACGCGCCGTCGCTGGCCATCGCCTCGGCCGCGGTGGCGGCCCCGGCGCCGCGCCGCGCCGAGCCGGCGCACGCGGAACCCGCCCGGGCGGAGCCGGCGCGCACCGAGCCGAGCCGGACCGAGATCGCCCGGTCTGAAAATGCACGGGCCGAAAGCGCAAGGGCCGAGGCGGCGCGGGCCGAAGCGGCCGAGGCCGCCGAGCAGGCGGAGCGCCGCCGCGTCGAGCTCGCCGCCGCCCAGCGCCGCCGCGCCGACAACGAGCGCCGCCTGGCCGAGCGCGCCGAGCGCCGCCGGCAGGAGCTGGCGGCCGCCGATGCGGCGGAGCGCGCGGTTGAGCCGCCCCGCGCCACGCTGGCCTCCGCCCGTCCGCTTCCCGCCCCCCGCCCCTACACCGCCCCGGTGGCAGTGCCTCGCTCCGTGCCGCTGGCGCCGCCCGCCGCCGCGCAGGTGGCGCAGGCCGCGCCGCAGCCGCTCTACCGCCCGGCCATGTCGCCGCCCCAGGCCCCGGCCTCCGCGCTCGGCTCCTCGCTGGGCGCGGCCCGCGGCTTCCTGGCGCCGCCGGTGCCGGTGGCCTCGGCCGGCGGGTATAACGGCGGCTACGGTTACGGCGCGCGATGAGCGGCCCCCGCGCCCCGCAGCCGGACGCGCAGCCCGGCCGTCCCGCCGCCGCCCCGCCCCTGCCCCGCGCCCAGGCGCGGGTGGACGACAACGGCAGCCGCGCGCGGCAGTCGCAGCCCGACCTCGCCCGGCGCGCCGCGCTGGAACGTTCGCGCGGCCGGCTGGTGCTGACCGCGATGGGCTTCGGCGTGCTGTTCGCCGCGGTGGGCACTAAGCTCGCCATCGCCACGATGCTCGACCCGCGTGAGCCGCGGCGCATCGCGATGCAGGCCGCCACCGGCGCCCCGGTGGCCACGGCCGCCAGCCGCGCCCCGATCACCGACCGCAACGGCGAGATCCTGGCCGTGTCGCTGCCGGTGACGGAGCTGGTGGCCAACCCGCGCCAGATCGAGAACCCAGCACAGGTGGCCGACCAGCTCGCGCGCATCCTGCCGCAGATGGACCGCGCCAAGCTGGCCGCGCGGCTGTCGGGCGACAAGCAGTTCGCTTATATCGCGCGCGCCCTGACGCCGCGTCAGACGCAGGCGGTGAACGACCTCGGCGTGGCGGGGCTGGAGTTCCACACCTCCGAGCGGCGCTACTACCCGCAGGGGCGCGCGGCGGTGCACGTCTTGGGCAACGTCGACGTGGACAACGAGGGCGTGTCGGGCGTCGAGCGCTACTTCAACGAGCGCCTGCGGCAGGCGCCCGACCAGGAGCTGCGCCTGTCGATCGACGTGCGCGTGAACGTGGCGCTGCGCGACACGCTGACGCAGGCGATCAGCGACTTCAACGGCATCGGCGGCGCCGGCATGCTCGAGGACGTGCGCACCGGCGAGATCATCGGCATGGTGTCGCTGCCCGACTACGACGCGGGCGACATCGGTGGCGCCACGCCCGAGCAGCGCTTCAACCGCGCCACGGTCGGCACCTACGAGCCCGGCTCGACCTTCAAGTTGCTGACCACCTCGATGGCGCTCGATTACGGCACGGCCAATCTTTACAGCACCTTCGACGCCGGGCACCCGATCCGCATCGGCCGCTTCACCATCCGCGACTTCCAGGGCAAGAACCGCGTGCTGTCGCTGCCCGAGGTGATTCAGTTCTCCTCCAACATCGGCGCCGCGCGCATCGCCATCCAGGTCGGCGCGCAGCGGCAGCGCGAGTTCCTCGGGCGCATGAACATGCTGTCGCGCCTGCATCTCGAGCTGCCGGAGCTGGCGACGCCGCTGGCGCCCCCGGCCTCGCTGTGGCGGGATGCCAGCACCTACACCATCGGCTTCGGCCAGGGCATCAGCGTCACGCCGCTGCACGTCATCAACGCGGTGTCCACCATCGCCAACGGCGGCACGCTGCGCCAGCCGACGCTGCTGATGCAGCCGCCGGGCACGCAGCGCGACGGCGTGCGCGTCATCACCGAGAAGACCACGGAGCTGGTGCGCAAGCTGATGCGCGTGGTGGTGACCGACGGTTCGGGCAAGACCGCGGAGGTTCCGGGCTACTTCCTCGGCGGCAAGACCGGCACGGCGCAGAAGGCCGGGCCGAACGGCGGCTACGTGCAGGGCAAGCGCATTACCGCCTTTGCCGGCGCCTTCCCGATGCAGGCGCCGCGCTACGCCATCTACCTCATGATCGACGAGCCCAAGCCCAACGCGCACAGCTACGGCTACGCCACCGCGGGCTGGGTGGCGGCGCCCGCCGCCGCGCGCGCCGTGGCCCGCATCGCGCCGATCCTGGGCATGGTGCCCGACGACCCGAAGGACCCGGCGATCCTCCAGTCGCTCTACGTGCCGCTGCAGCCCGGCCGCGGGCCCGCCCCGCGCAACCCCGCCCCCACCGGCGCCGCCCAGGCGGCGGCCCAGCCTGCGAGCCAGCCCGGCGCCGCCGCCGCGCCCGCCACCACGCGCCCGGCCTCGACCCGCAACCTCGCCACGCCGCCCCGCCCGCTCGCGCCGCCGGCCACCACCACGCCGCCGGGTACGGCCGAGAACCCGACGCGCGGCCCGCTGCGCACCACCGAGGCCCTGCCCGCCGCCAGCGGCACGGGCGGGGGACGATGGGACAACACCTATGCCGCGGCTCGATGAGCTGCGGAGCGCCCTGACGGAAGCCTCGCTGCTGCCGGACGGGGCGGCTCCGCCCGCCGGTGCCGGTGAAGCAGGGACCGGCGACGTGGCCATCCTCGGCCTGACGGCCGACAGCCGCGCGGTGGAACCCGGCTGGCTGTTTGCCGCCCTGCCCGGCACCCGCCACGACGGGCGCGACCATATCGCGGGCGCGGTGGCGCGCGGCGCGGCGGCGGTGCTGGCGCCCGCGGGCACCACCTGGCCGGTGGGCGTGCCGGCGCGGCCGCTGATCCTGGCCACCGATGCGCGGGCGGCGCTGGCGCGCATGGCCGCGCGCTTCCACGCCGCGCAGCCCGAGGTGCTGGTGGCGGTCACCGGCACCAACGGCAAGACCAGCACGGCGGATTTCCTGCGCCAGATCTGGGGGTTGGCCGGTTTCCGCGCGGCCTCGCTCGGCACGCTGGGCCTCGTGGCGGAAGGGTTTCCGCCCGGCCCCTCGCTGACCACGCCCGAACCCGTGGCGTTGCACCGGGACCTCGCGGCGCTGGCGCGGGCGGGTGTGGCGCACGCGGTGATCGAGGCTTCCTCGCACGGGCTGGAACAGCGCCGCCTGGACGGCACGCGGCTGGCGGCGGCGGGGTTTTCCAACCTGACGCGCGACCACCTCGATTACCACGGCGGCATGGAGGGCTACCGCGCCGCCAAGCTGCGGCTGTTCGACGCGCTGCTGCCGGCGGGCGCCCCGGCCGTGGCGAACGCGGACATGGAGGCCGCGACGCTGGTGGCGCTGCGCGACGTCGCGGTGGCGCGGGGCCTGCGCCTGCTGACCGTGGGCGAGCGCGGCGAAACGATCCGCCTGCTGCGTCACGAGCCCTTGCCCGAAGGACAGGTGCTGGAGGTTGAGGCTTTCGGGCAGCGGGCCACGCTGCCGCTCACCCTGCCCGGCCGGTACCAGGCCGACAACGTGTTGATGGCGCTGGCGCTGGCCGTGGCGACGGGGCTGGAGCTCGATCGTGTGCTGCCGCTGCTGCCGTCGCTGCGCACCGTGCGCGGCCGGATGGAGCTGGCGGCGCGGCTCGACAACGGTGCCGCGGTCTACGTGGATTACGCGCATACGCCCGACGCGCTGGAACGGCTGTTGGCGGCGCTGCGTCCGCACGTCGCGCCGGGCGGGCGGCTGCACGTCGTGTTCGGCGCCGGCGGCGACCGCGACCCCGGCAAGCGCCCGCTGATGGGTGCGGCCGCGGCGGCGGGCGCCGACCGCTGCTGGGTCACCGACGACAACCCGCGCTCCGAAGACCCGGCCACCATCCGCCGCGCGGTGCTGGCGGGCTGCCCCGGCGGCATCGACGCCGGCGACCGCGAGGGCGCCATCGCCGCCGCGCTGGATGACCTCCGCCCGGGCGACGTGCTGGCGGTCGCCGGCAAGGGCCACGAGAGCGGCCAGACCGTGGGCGGCGTGACCACGCCCTTCGACGACGTGGCGGTGGTGCGGCGCCTCCTCGGGCTGGGGGTGGCGGCATGACGCTGTGGACGGCGGAGGCGCTGCGCGCGGCCACGGGCGGCACGCTGCCCGGCGAGGTGGCGGTGGACGGCCTGTCGATCGACACCCGCACGCTGCAGCCGGGCGACCTCTTCGTGGCGCTGCGCGACCAGCGCGACGGGCACGAGTTCGTGGCGCAGGCCCTGGCGGCCGGCGCGGCGGCGGTGCTGGTGGACCATGACCCGCCGGGCGTCGGGCCCGACGCGCCGCTGCTGCGCGTGGCGGATACGCTGGCGGGGCTCACGGCGCTGGGGGCGGCGGCGCGGGCGCGGTCGAGCGCGCGCTTCGTGGCGGTGACGGGAAGCGTCGGCAAGACCACCACCAAGGAGATGCTGCGCCACGGACTCTCGGCCGTGGCGCCGACGCACGCGGCGGTGGCCAGCTACAACAACCAGTGGGGCGTGCCGCTCACCCTGGCGCGGCAGCCGGCCGAGGCCCGCTTCGCCGTGATCGAGATCGGCATGAACAACCGGGGCGAGATCGCGCCGCTGTCGCGCTTGGCGCGCCCGGACGTGGCGGTGATCACCGTGGTGGCGCCGGCGCATGTCGGCCACCTGGGCTCGGAGGAGATCATCGCCGAGGAAAAGGCCGACGTCTTCGCGGGCCTGAAGCCCGGCGGCGTGGCGGTGATCCCGGCCGACGGCCCCCACGCGGCACGCCTGGCCGAGCGCGCGGCCGAGGCCGGGGCGCGGCTGGTCCGCTTCGGGCTGGACGAGGCGGCCGAGGCGCGCCTCCTGGGCTGGGACGGCGACGCGACCTCGTCGCGGGCCGAGGTGGTGCTGCACGGCCGCAGCCTCCGGCTGCACCTGCCCCTGCCCGGCCGGCACATGGCGCTCAACGCCACCGCCGCCCTGGCCGCGGCCGAAGCGCTGGGCGCCGATCCGGCCGTCGTGGCCGAGGCGCTGGGCGGCTTCACCGCCGGCGCCGGTCGCGGCGCACGGCAGCGCCTGCCCTTCCGGGGCGGCGAGATCCTGCTGCTGGACGAAAGCTACAACGCTTCCACCGTGTCGATCCGCGCGGCGCTGGGCGTGCTGGGCGCGCAGCCGGCGGCGCGGCGGGTGGCGGTGCTGGGCGACATGCTGGAACTCGGTGAGCACGGGCCAGGGCTGCATCTTTCGCTGGCGCCCGACGCCGCCGCGGCGGCCGATCTCGTGTATGCCTGCGGTCCGCTGATGCGCGGGATGTTCGAAGCGCTGCCGCCCGCGCGGCGCGGCGCCTGGGCCCCGGACTCCGCGGCGCTGGCGCCGGTGCTGGCGGGGGCGCTGCGGCCCGGCGACGCGGTGATGATCAAGGGTTCGCTCGGCATGCGCATGGCGGTGCTGGTCGCGGCGCTCCGGAACGGTGACAAGGAAATTTCGCGTTGATCTATAACCTCGTCACCTCTCTGGGCGAGCAGTTCTTCCTGTTCAATCTGGTTCGCTACGTCACCTTCCGCGCGGGCGCCGCCTGCCTGACGGCGCTGCTGGTGTCCATGATCTTCGGCCCCGCCGTGATCCGTTGGCTGCGCACCTTTCAGCGCGGCGGGCAGCCGATCCGCGCGGACGGGCCGGAGCGTCACCTGATCGAGAAGAAGGGCACGCCCACCATGGGCGGCGTGCTGATCCTGCTGGGGCTGTGCGGCTCGACGCTGCTCTGGGCGGACCTGCGTTCCGGCATCGTCTGGGCGGTGCTGATCGTGACGCTGGGCTACGGGCTGCTGGGCTTCTGGGACGACTGGCTGAAGGTCACCAAGCGCAACACCAAGGGCGTGTCGGGCAAGATGAAGCTCGTGGTGCAGGCGGGCCTCGGGCTGGTGGTCGCCGTGTGGCTGAGTTGGCTGATGCCCTACAACCTCCAGCACCAGCTGACGGTGCCGGTGTTCAAGGACCTGCTGATCCCGCTGGGGCTGCTGTTCCCCGTGGTGGCGATGCTGGTGATGATGGGTGCTTCCAACGCGGTGAACCTCACCGACGGGCTGGATGGTCTCGCCATCGTGCCGGTGATGATCGCGGCGGGCGTGTTCTCGCTGATCGCCTACCTGGTCGGCAACCGCATCTTCTCGGACTACCTGCAGCTGAACTTCGTGCCCGGCACGGGTGAGCTCGCGGTGTTCCTGAGCGCCCTGATCGGCGCGGGGCTCGGCTTCCTGTGGTACAACGCGCCGCCGGCCGCAGTGTTCATGGGCGACACCGGCTCGCTCTCGCTCGGCGGCGCGCTGGGCGCGGTGGCCGTCGCCACCAAGCACGAGATCGTGCTGGCCATTGTGGGCGGCGTCTTCGTGGTGGAAACCGTCAGCGTCATCGTTCAGGTCTTCTGGTACAAGCGCACCGGCCGCCGCGTCTTCCTGATGGCACCGTTGCACCACCACTTCGAGAAGAAGGGCTGGGCCGAGCCCACCATCGTGATCCGCTTCTGGATCGCGGCGATGATCCTGGCCCTGATCGGCCTTTCCACGCTGAAGATCCGCTAATGACCGCCGCCCCGAACCCCCACGCGGCGATCGACGAGGTGGGCTTCCGCCCCTTCGCCGGGCGGCGCTTCGTTGTGGTCGGGCTGGGCAAGGCCGGGCTGCCGGCGGCGCGCCGATTGCGCGGCTGGGGCGCGGAGATCACCGTCTGGGACGACAACGCCGCGAAGCGCGCAGAGGCCGCGGCGGAAGGCTTCACCCTGCGCGACGCGGGCGCGGAACCTTTCGCGGCCGAGGCGCTGCTGCTCTCGCCCGGCATCCCGCACCGCCTGCCGCGCGTCCACCCCGCCGCCGCCCGCGCCCTAAAGGCCGGCGCGCCGGTGCTGTGCGACGCGGAGTTCCTGTTCCTGGCCGCCAAGGCGGCGGGGTCCGCCGCGCGCTTCCTGGGCGTCACCGGCACCAACGGCAAGTCCACCACCACGGCGCTGCTGCACCACATGCTGCGCAGCGCCGGCATGGCGGCGGAGGCCGGCGCCAACCTCGGCCCGGCCGCGACCTCGCTGCCCCTGCTGCGCGAGGGCGCCTACGTGCTGGAGATGTCCTCCTACATGCTGGAGCGCCTCGACGCGCTGCGCTTCGACACCGGCGTGATGCTGAACCTCAGCCCGGACCATCTCGACCGGCACGGCGGCATGGCGGGCTATGCCGAAGCCAAGGCGCGGATTTTCCTGGGCAACACGGTGTCGGTGCTGGGCATGGACGACGTCCTGTCACGAGAACTGGCGGGGCGCGTCACCGGCCGCCTCGTGCCGGTCTCCGGCAGCACGCCGCAGCCCGGTGGCGTCTGGGCCGAGGGCACGATCCTGCGCGACGAGGCCGGCCCCCTCCTCGACCTGCGCGAGGCCCCGGCCCTGCCCGGCACCCACAACGCGCAGAACGCCGCCGCCGCCGCCGCCGTGGCGCTGCGGATCGGCCTTTCGCGCGATCAGGTGGCCGCGGGCTTGCGCAGCTACGGCGGGTTGCCGCACCGGCAGGAACGGGTGGCGGAACAGGACGGCATCCGCTTCGTCAACGACAGCAAGGCCACCAACGCCGACAGCACCGCCTGGGCGCTGGGCACCTACGACCGGGTGGTCTGGATCGCGGGCGGGGTGCCCAAGGAAGGCGGCATCGCGCCGCTGGCGCCCTTCTTCCCTCGGGTTGCGGAGGCCATCCTGATCGGCCAGTGCGCCCCCGACTTCGCCGAAACCCTGCGCGCGCACGGCGTGCCGCACGCGGTGGCCGGCACGCTGGAGCAGGCGGTGCCGGCGGCGCGCGAGGCCGCCCGGCGCACCGGCGCGCCGGTGGTGCTGCTGAGCCCGGCCGCCGCCTCCTTCGACCAGTTTTCCGGCTTCGAGGCGCGCGGCGAGCGCTTCCGCGAGCTGGTTCTCCACCCCGCCACTTCCTCCTGATCGGAGCAGCCTCCTCATGGCCCTCTCGCGCGCGGACTCCTCGGTGCTGGGACGCTGGTGGTGGACGATCGACCGCTGGACGCTGGCGGCACTGCTGACGCTGATGGGCTTCGGCTACGTCATGATGCTGGCGGCCTCGCCCGCGGTGGCCGAGCGCATCGGCGCTTCCTCGCGCAACTTCTTCATCATTCGCCAGGTAGGCTACCTCGCCCTTTCGGCGGCGGTGATGATGTGCGTCTCGATCCTTTCGCCCCGGCAGGTGTTGCGCCTGGCGCTCCTGGGCTTCGCGGCGGGGCTGGTGCTGACCGCCGCCACGCTGGTCGTCGGTGTTGAGATCAAGGGCGGCCGCCGCTGGCTGCCGATCCCGGGCATGTCGCTGCAGCCTTCCGAGTTCCTCAAGCCCTGCTTCGCCGTGGCGGCCGCCTGGCTGCTGTCGGAGGTGCGCGGCAGCGGCCCGATCTCCCGCTGGGCCGGTTGGGCCGCGGCGGTCGGCTGCTACGCCTTTATCGCGCTGATCCTGAAGAGCCAGCCCGACATCGGCATGCTGCTGGTGATCTCGGTGGTGTTCTTCACCCAGGCCTTCATCAACGGCTTGCCGGTTGTGGCGGTGGGCGGCGTCGCCGGGCTGGGCGCGCTGGCCGGCGTCGGCGCCTACCTGACGCTGCCCCACGTCCGCTCGCGCGTGGAGCGCTTCATGGACCCGGCGGCGGGCGACAACTACCAGGTGAACGTGGCGCTGGAAGCCTTCGGCAATGGCGGGCTGATGGGCGTGGGCCCGGGCGAGGGCCGCATCAAGAACGTCCTGCCCGACGCCCATGCCGACTTCGTCTTCGCCGTGATGGGCGAGGAGTTCGGCGCCATCGTCTGCGCCGCGATCATCGCGCTGTTCATCTTCATCGTGGTGCGCGGGCTGATCCGCCTCCTGGCCGAGACCGACATGTTCATCGTGCTGGCCGTCACCGGGCTGCTGACGCAGTTCGGGCTGCAGGCCTTCGTGAACATGGCCTCCACCCTGCACCTGATCCCGACCAAGGGCATGACGCTGCCCTTCGTGAGCTACGGCGGCTCCTCGGTCGTGGCGATCGCGCTGGGCATGGGCTTCCTGCTGGCGCTGACGCGCCGCCGCACCGGCCGCAATGCCGAGGGCCGTCACGCCGAGGTTGGGGCGTGAGGGGCCCGCGCGTGCGCCCCTACGTGATCGCGGCCGGCGGCACCGGCGGTCACGTCTTCCCGGCCGAGGCGCTGGCGGCGGAACTCGTCGCGCGCGGCGAGCGCGTGGCGCTGATGACCGACAGCCGCTCCGGCGCGCTGAAGAGCGCGGCCTTCGCGGGCGCCGAGCGCTTCGTGCTGCCGGGCTCGGGCCTGGCTGGCCACGGCGCGGCCAAGGCGGCGCTGGGCGCGCTGGCGCTGGCGCGCGGCACGATCGCGGCGCGGGTGCTGCTGAACCGGCTGGAGCCGGCGGCGGTGGTGGGCTTCGGCGGCTACCCCTCCGTGCCGCCGGTGCTGGCGGTGCGCACCCTGCCGGCTGCGAAGCGCCCGGCGGTGATCCTCCATGAGCAGAACGCGGTGCTCGGCCGCGCCAACCGCTTCCTCAGCCGCGGCGCCGACCTGCTGGCGCTGGTGTTCGAGGGCACCACCCGCGTGCCGGGGAATGTCCGGGCCGAGGTCGTGGGCAACCCCATCCGCCCGGCGCTGGCCGCCCTGGCGGGGGAAGGTTACGAGGCCCCGACCGAAGAGATCCGCCTGCTGGTGCTGGGCGGCAGCCTCGGCGCCCGGGTGTTCAGCGACGTGGTGCCGGCGGCCCTGGCCCTGATCCCCGCCCCGCTGCGCGCCCGCCTGCGGGTGACGCAGCAGTGCCGTGCGGAAGACCTCGACCGCGTCCGCGCCGCCTATGCCGATGCCGGGGTCCGGGCCGAGCTCGCGCCCTTCTTCGCCGACGTGGCGGCGCTGTATTCCGCAGCCCACCTCGTGGTTTCGCGCGCAGGTGCCTCCAGCGTCTGCGAGATCGCCTGCGCCGGCCGCCCCGCCATCCTGGTGCCGCTGCCCGGCGCCATCGACGACCACCAGGCCGGCAACGCCCGCGCCCTGGCCGAGGCCGGCGCGGCCGAGGTCATCGCGCAAAGCTCGTTCACGCCGGAAGCCCTGGCTTCCGCGTTGACCGCGCGGCTGGAACACCCTACCCGCCTCGCCGAGGCCGCCGCCGCCGCGGCACGCCTCGCCCGCCCCGACGCGGCGGCCCTGCTCGCGGACCGGGTGCAGGCGCTCGCCCGCTCCCACCACACCACCACTCGCTGACCCAGGGGAGGCTGCCAGCATGCGCGCCCTGCCGCTCAACATCGGCCCCATCCACTTCGTCGGCATCGGCGGCATCGGCATGTCCGGCATCGCGGAGGTCCTCCATAACCTGGGCTACCAGGTGCAGGGCTCCGACGTGTCGGAGGGCTACAACATCGACCGCCTGCGCAAGGCGGGCATGAAGATCACCATCGGCCACGACGCCGCCAACCTGGGCGACGCCGCCGTGGTGGTGGTGTCGTCGGCCATCAAGCGCGACAATCCGGAACTTTCCGCCGCGCGCGAACGCCTGCTGCCGGTGGTGCGCCGGGCCGAGATGCTGGCCGAGCTGATGCGCCTGCGCTGGGCCATCGCGGTGGGCGGCTCGCACGGCAAGACCACCACGACCTCGCTGATCGCGGCGGTACTGGAAGCGGCGAAGTTCGACCCGACGGTCATCAACGGCGGCATCATCAACGCCTACGGCACCAACACCCGCCTGGGCGAGGGCGACTGGATGGTGGTGGAAGCCGACGAGAGCGACGGTTCCTTCCTGAAGCTGCCGGCGGTGGTCTCCATCGTCACCAACATCGACCCGGAGCACCTCGACCACTGGGGCACGGCGGAAGCGATGAAGGAGGGCTTCGCGCAGTTCGTCGGCAACATCCCCTTCTACGGCTTCGCGGTGCTCTGCGCCGACCACCCCGAGGTGCAGGCGATGATCCCCCGCCTGAGCGACCGCCGCCTGATCACCTACGGCTTCTCGCCCCAGGCCGACGTGCGGGCCGAGCGCGTGATCACCGACCGCATGGGCGCCACCTTCGAGGTCGTGGTGCAGGACCGCCTGGCCAAGCGCACCCGCCACCTCAAGCCCTTCCGCCTGCCGATGCTGGGCCAGCACAACGTCCTCAACGCCCTGGCCGCCATCACCGTCGGCGTCGAGATGGACGTGCCGGAAGAGGTCATCCGCTCCGCCCTCGCCTCCTTCAAGGGCGTCAAGCGCCGCTTCACCCGCGTCGGCGAGGCCAGCGGCATCACGGTGATCGACGACTACGGCCACCACCCGGTGGAGATCGCGGCGGTGCTCAAGGCCGCGCGCCAGGCCGGCGCCCGCGACGTGGTCGCCGTGGTGCAGCCGCACCGCTATTCCCGCCTGCAATCGCTGTTCGAGGACTTCTGCAAGTGCATGAACGACGCGGGCACGGTGATCGTGGCCGACGTTTACGCGGCGGGTGAACAACCCATCGAGGGGATGGACAAGGACGGGCTGGTCGAGGGGCTGCGCGCCCATGGCCACCGCTCGGTGGTGCCGCTGCCGGGCCCGGACAGCCTGGCCGAGATGGTGCACGCCATCGCGCGGCCGGGCGACTACGTGGTCTGCCTCGGCGCCGGCTCCATCACCACCTGGGCGCACGCCCTGCCGGAACAGTTGCAGGCGCTGCAGGCCAAGTCCGGCCCGCGCGACGCCTTCGGCGCGCCCTCGCAGGCGCCGCGCCGCGTGGCCGCGCCCACCGCATGAGCGCCACGGCCGGGAGTGACGCCGCCATGGTGGACGGGGCCGGACCCGACGGCAGCGCCCCCGCTGCGGGTGCCGGCAACACGGCTCCGCCGGCGGGCGAGGCCGCGTCGCTGCCGCCCTTCCTCGCCGGGCTGCGCGGCCGCGTGGCCGCCGAGGCGGTGCTCGGGCCGCAGACCTGGTTCCGCACCGGCGGCCCGGCCGAGTGGCTGGTGCGCCCGGCCGACCTGGACGACCTGCTCGCCCTGCTGCGCGCCCTGCCGGCCGAGGTGCCGCTGACCGTGCTGGGTGCGGCCAGCAACCTGATCATCCGTGACGGCGGCCTGCGCGGCGTGGTGCTGCGCCTGGCGCGTGGCTTCAGCGAGATCACGCGCGATGGCGACGGCTTCGTGGCGGGCTCGGCCGTGCTGGACGCGACCCTGGCCGAGGTCGCGGCCGCTGCCTCGATGACCGGCCTCGAATTCTTCAGCGGCATCCCCGGCAGCATCGGCGGCGCGGTGGCGATGAACGCCGGCGCCTACGGACGGGAGGTCTGCGACGTGCTGGACTGGGCCGAAATCGCGACGCCCACGGGCCTGCGCCGCCTCGTGGCCGCCGAGTTCGCCTTCCGCTACCGCCACGCGACCCTGCCCGAACGGGGAATCGTCACGCGTGCACGATTCCGTGTGTCGCCCGGCGACGCCTCTGCTATTGCCTCCCGCATGGGGGAGATCCGTCAGAGCCGGGAAGCGACGCAGCCGGTTCGTGCACGGACGGGCGGCAGCACCTTCAAGAACCCGCCCGGCGACAAGGCCTGGCGGCTGATCGACGCGGCCGGCTGCCGGGGGCTGCAGATCGGCGGCGCGCAGGTCAGCGAGAAGCATTGCAACTTCCTGCTCAACCTCGGCGGTGCCACCGCGGCCGAGGTCGAGGAGCTGGGCGAGGTCGTTCGCGCCCGCGTGTTGTCCATGTCCGGCATCTCGCTGGAATGGGAAATCAAGCGTTTGGGGGAGAAGGCCCGATGATGCGCGTTGCCGTGCTGCTGGGGGGTATCTCGGCGGAGCGCGAGGTGTCGCTGTCGTCCGGCCGGCAATGCGCCGCCGCGCTGGAAAAGGCGGGCTTCGCGGTCACCCGCATCGAGGTGGGCGAGGACCCGGGCGCGCTGATCGCCGCCCTGCGCGAGGCCAAGCCGGACGTGGTGTTCAACGCCCTTCATGGCCGCTTCGGCGAGGACGGTTGCGTCCAGGGCATCCTGGACTGGCTGGGCATCCCCTACACGCATTCGGGCGTGCGCGCTTCCTCGGTCGCCATGAACAAGGCCGCCGCCAAGGCTGCCTTCGCCGCCGCCGGCCTGCCGGTGGTGCCGCACAAGGTGGTGGATGCCGCCGAGCTGGAGCGCGAGGACCCGCTGCCGCTTCCTTACGTCATCAAGCCGGTCGAGGAAGGCTCCTCGGTGGGCGTGCACATCCTCAAGGCCGGCGACAACCGCCGTGCCGAGATCGCGCGCAACTGGCGCTTCGGCGCCATCATGGCCGAGCCCTACGTCGCGGGGCGCGAGCTGACGGTGGCGGTGATGGGCGACCGCGCGCTGGAGGTCACCGAGATCAGCGCCGAGGCCGGCGAGTTCTACGACTACGAGAGCAAGTACGCCGATGGCGGCTCCCGCCACGTGCTGCCCGCACCGATCCATCCCGACGTGCGCGCGCAGGCGATGGCGGTCGCGGTGGCGGCGCACCTGGCGCTGGGCTGCCGCGGCGTGTCGCGCGCCGACTTCCGCTACGACGACACCGCCGGCGAGCCCGGGCGCCTCGTGCTGCTGGAGGTCAACACCCAGCCCGGCATGACGCAGACCTCGCTGGTGCCGGAACAGGCGGCGCACAACGGCATCGCCTTCCCGGACCTGTGCCGCTGGATCGTGGAACAGGCCCGGCACGACGGGGTGCAGCGCCATGCCGCGTGAGGCCGTCCGCCCTTCGGGCTTCCGCCTGTGGCTGCGGCGGCGCCGCAACCTCGTGCGGCCGGCCATCCGCATCGGCATCGCGTCCGCGCTGGTCGGCGTGGTGGCGCTGGGCGTCGCCGCCTTCAACCCGGCGGGACAGCTCTTCGCCCTGGGCTCGGGCCTCGCCTCCGCCACGGCCGAGGCGGGCCTGCGCATCCGCGACATCCAGATCGACGGTGCCGAGAACGCGCCGCGGGCGATGATCCGGCAGGCGCTCGGCGTGAAGGTCGGGGATCCGACGCTCAGCTTCTCGCCCGAGGAAGCACGCGAGCGGCTGCAGAACCTGGCCTGGGTCGAGAGCGCCGAGGTGGAGCGCCACCTTCCCGGAACCGTGGTGGTGCGGGTGACCGAACGCCGCCCTTTCGCGATCTGGCAGAACCAGGGCCGCTTCTCGGTGGTGGACCGGGAGGGTCGGGTGGTGGCGACGGACCGGCTGGACGCCTTCGGACCCCTGCCGCTGATCGTGGGAACGGGGGCGGAGAAGAGCGCAGCGGCACTCTACGACCTGCTGAAGACGGCACCCGACGTGCTGGCGCGGACGCAGGCGCTGGTGCGGGTGGGCGAGCGTCGGTGGAACCTCCATCTGCACAACGGCGCCGACATCCTGCTGCCCGAGGGCGAGGAGAAGCCCGCCATCCAGCGCCTCGCCGAGCTGCAGCAGCGAAACGCCCTGCTCGACCGGCCGCTCGCCAGCGTGGACATGCGCCTGCCCGACCGTCTCGTGGTGCGGCAGGTCAACGCGCCGCAGGCCCCAGCCGATCCGAAGCGCGGCAGCGCCAGAGGGTGAAGGCGCAGGTGGCGACCGGGGCAACCCACGGGGCAACCCACAAGGCGACCCACGAGGCGACGCGCCCGGAACGGCATCCGGCGCGCCCGGCCGCGCGCGGAACGACGCACGCAGCGAAGCGCGGAACGGACCGCGCAGCAGATCAAAGGGTGAGAGCGCCGTGAACCAGATCACCCGCCGTCGCCCGGTCGAGAACCTCGACGACGCACCGCCGCCGCCGCGCCGCCGGCTGCGCCGCGCGCGGCCCGGCATCTTCGGCGTGCTCGACCTCGGCAGCACCAAGGTCGCCTGCCTGATCGCGCGCATCGACAATGACGGGCTGCCGCGCGTGCTGGGCTACGGATGGAAGCGTTCCGCCGGCATCAAGGGCGGCAACGTGGTCGACCTCGTGGAAGCCGAGCACGCCGTGCGCGACGCCGTCGCCACCGCCGAGGAGATGGCGGACCACAAGCTGTCGGGCGTGATCTGCAACCTGTCCTGCGGACAGCCCGAGAGCCGCTTGCAGAACCTGCAATGGACCATCGGCGGCCGCGCGGTGACGGAAGCCGACCTGCGCGCGGTGCTGACCGACGGACGCCGCCGCGCGATGGAGGAAGGGCGCGAAAGCGTTCATGCCGTGCCGCTCGGCTTCACCATCGACGCGACGCCGGGCGTGGACGATCCGCGCTCGATGATCTGCGACACGCTGGGCGCGCAGCTGCACCTGGTGAATGCGTCCTCCGCATCGCTGCGCAATCTCGGCGCCTGCCTCGCGGGCTCGGATCTCGAGATCGAGGAGCTCGTGTCCGCGCCCTACGCCGCGGCGCTGGCGGTGCTGGTGGATGACGAGAAGGAACTCGGCGCCACGGTGGTGGACATGGGCGGCGGCTGCACCAGCCTCGCGGTGATTCACGAAGGCCACCTGATCCACACCGCGCAGGTTCCCGTCGGCGGCTGGCAGGTCACCAACGACCTCGCGCGCGGGCTGACCACGCCGATCGTGCAGGCGGAACGCATCAAGACGCTGCACGGCGGCGTCATGGGCACCGCCGAGGACGAGAAGGAGATGTTGCACTTCCCGCAGGTGGGCGAGGACGAGGACCACCTCGCGCGCGTGCCGCGGTCGATGGTGATGAACATCGTGCGCCCGCGGCTGGAAGAAACACTGGAACTCGTGCGCGACCGTCTTGAAGCCGCGGGGCTGGGCTCCGAAGTCGGCTCGCGCGTCGTGCTCACCGGCGGTGCGAGCCAGATGGTCGGCGTGCGCGAACTCGCGGCACGCGTGCTCGATCGCCAGGTGCGACTCGCACGCCCGCATCCGGTGCGCGGGTTGCCGGAGATCGCGCATGGCCCGGGCTTTGCTACGACATTGGGCTTGCTCGCCTGGGGGGCGGGTGAAGGTCGGCCGATCCTCGACCTCGATCCCGGAACAGTTGCGGCGCGCGGCAAATTTGCGCGCTTCGTGAACTGGCTAAAGGATCGGGTCTGAGGCAATGTGCCGGTGGGGATAGTTCTTTTCGCTTTGATTGCGTCGCCGATAGGGGGGCTACGCCGATGACACTCAATCTGACCATGCCGCGTCAGCAGCATACGGATTTCTCGCCGCGCATCACCGTGGTGGGCGTCGGCGGTGCCGGCTGCAACGCGGTCAACAACATGATCGCCATGGGGCTCGATGGGGTCGAGTTCCTGGTGAGCAACACCGACGCGCAGGCGCTGCTCAACAGCCGTGCGGAGCGTCGCGTGCAGCTCGGCCCGCACCTGACGCAGGGCCTGGGCGCCGGCGCCAAGCCCGAGATCGGCCGCGCCGCCGCCGAGGAAGCGACCGAGGACCTCGCGCGCCATCTCGAAGGCGTGCACATGGTGTTCATCACCGCCGGCATGGGCGGCGGCACCGGCACGGGTGCGGCCCCGGTGATCGCGCGCATGGCGCGTGAGCGCGGCGTGCTGACGGTCGGCGTGGTGACCAAGCCCTTCGACTTCGAAGGCCCGAAGCGCCGCCGCTCCGCCGAGCAAGGGCTCGAGGAGCTGCAGCAGTACGTCGACACGCTGATCGTCATCCCGAACCAGAATCTCTTCCGCAAGGCGAACGAGCGCACCACCTTCGCCGAGGCCTTCAAGATGGCCGACGACGTCCTCTACATGGGCGTGCGCGGCGTGACCGACCTGATGGTCAATCCGGGCCTGGTGAACCTCGACTTCGCCGACATCCGCACCGTCATGGCCGAGATGGGCAAGGCGATGATGGGCACGGGCGAGGCCGAGGGCGACGAGCGCGCCGTCAAGGCCGCCGAGGCCGCGATCAGCAACCCGCTGCTGGAGGACACCTCCATGCGCGGCGCCCGCGGCGTGCTGATCAACATCACCGGCGGCTGGGACATGACGCTGTTCGAGGTCGACGAGGCCGCGAACCGCATCCGTCGCGAGGTCGACGAGGAAGCCAACATCATCTTCGGCTCCTCCGTCGATGAGACGATGAACGGCCGCCTGCGCGTGTCGGTGGTCGCCACCGGCATCGACGCCCAGGACGCCGAGGCCATCACGCTCCAGCAGCAGCAGGCCGAGGCGCCGCGCCTCGTGGCGGTCGGCGGCGGCGCCCCGATCTCACCGATCGGTGCCCCCGTGGTGCCCGGCAGCGTGCCGGTGTCGCGCGCCGGCGGCGTGCAGCCCGCCGCCCGTTCCGGCCCGATCGGCGCGCCCACCATCGGCCCCGTGCCGATGACCGCGCCCTCGCCGATGGTGCAGAGCAGCGGCTCCAACGCGCCCGGCCCGGTGCGCCTCGCCGCGCGTCGTCCGGCCAACCTGGACCAGCCGCCGGTGGCCGAGGCGGCGCCCTCCGCGCCCGCCCCGGTGGCCGCCGAACCCGTCGAGGAAGAGGCGCCGCAGGGCCCGCTGCCCACCAACGAGCCCGTGCTGCGCGGCCCGCTGGCGGCGCCGCGCGCCCCCGCCCCGGTGGCGCCCGCGCCCACCGCCGCGCCGGGTGGCCTGAACCGCCTGTTCCGTCAGGCGACCGGGCTGATGCGCCGTCCGCCCGTGGACGAGCCGCAGCTGCAGGCCCCCGCCGTCCCGCAGGCGCCGCGGGCCGAGGCCGCGCCCCGCGCGCCGCAGGCCACCGAGACCGGGCTCGACATCCCGGCCTTCCTGCGCCGTCAGAAGAACTGACACGCCGCCGCGCCTTCGCGGGCGCAGCACGACTCGAACCCGCCCGGTTGTTTCCGGGCGGGTTTTTTCATGCCGAAATTCAGGCGAAATCAGTCACTTGCGGCGAAATATGGAGAAACAACGCTTGAATGGCGTTGTTCCCCGGAGGGTGCCAGTTTCCTTCTCGACGGAAGCATGTCCGTCGGCAGGAGTGGGTTCGTGGACGGCTACATCCCCAACGCTTCCGGTTTTCGCAGGACCCTGAAGGCGGCCATCGGCTGCGTCGGGACGGGCCTGCATACCGGCGCGCGCGTGTCCATGACGCTCCGCCCCGCGGCGGCCGGCTCGGGCATCGTGTTCCGCCGCACCGACCTCGGCCGCGACATCCCCGGCCGCTTCGACCGCGTGAACGACACCCGCCTTTGCACCGCGCTCGAGGCCGATGGCGCGCGCGTGGGCACGGTGGAGCACGTCCTGGCCGCGCTGGCGGCCTGCGGCGTGGACGACGCCGTGATCGAGGTGGATGCCCCCGAGATCCCCATTCTCGACGGTTCCGCCGCCCCCTTCGTGTTCCTGATCGACTGCGCCGGCACGGTCGCCTCCTTCACCCCCCGGGAGACGATCGAGGTTCTGAAGACCGTGCGCGTCGAGGAGGGCGAGGCCTGGGCGGAGCTGCACCCCTCGAAGCGCCCCGGCCTCGAGGCGGCGCTGTGCATCGACTTCCCCGGCACCGCGGTGGGCCGCCAGGCCCTGTCGCTGCGCGTGACGGCCGATGCCTTCCGCGAGGCGCTGGCCGATGCCCGCACCTTCACCATGGCCGAGGACGTGGCGCGACTCCGCGCCGCCGGTCTCGCCCGCGGCGGCTCGCTCGCCAACGCGGTGGTGGTGGACGGCCCGCTGGTGCTGAACCCCGGCGGGCTGCGCCACCCGGAGGAATTCGTGCGCCACAAGCTGCTCGACGTGGTGGGCGACCTGTCGCTGGCCGGCGCGCCGCTGCAGGCGCGCTTCGTCGGCCACCGCTCCGGCCACGGGCTGAACAACCGCCTGCTCCGCGCCCTCTTCGCGGACAACAAGGCCTGGCGGCTGGCGGCCCCGAGCTTCGCCACGGCCCCCGCCAATGCCCGCCTGCCGGCCGCCGCCGTGCCGGCCTGACCCTCCCCCCGCTTCCACCCCGCTCGCCCGACCTTTCCTTCCCCCCTCGTCCCCCCTCCCCCGCATCGCGCCCGCCTGCCGTCCTCCCCCCGGACGGAGATCGGCACTTCCACCCCTGCCGGCCGGGCGCGGCCGTGCTATAGGGCGCCCACCATGCGCATGTCCGCCGACCCCCGCCCCGCCAACCGCCGCCCCCGGCGCCTGCTGCCCTTGGCGGCGCTGGTGCTGGCACCGCTGATGCTGCCGGGCTGCGAAACGCTCGGGCTGAGTTCCTGGAACGGCAAGGCGGACTCGCTGGGCGCCAAGGAGCTGGCGGCGCGGGAGCACACGCCCGAGGGCCTCTACGCCGGCGGCATGGATGCGCTGAAGGCCGAGAAGCCGGCGCAGGCGGTGGAACTGTTTGAAACGGTGGAGCGCGAGTACCCCTATTCCAGCTGGGCCACCAATGCCCGGCTGATGGGCGCCTATGCCGAATACTCGCGCAACCGCTACACCGAGGCGCTGACCGCGCTGGACACTTTTATCCAGCTGCACCCGGCGCATCGCGACATCGCCTACGCCTACTACCTGCGCAGCCTGTGCTACTACGAGCAGATCAACGACGCCCAGCGCGACCAGTCCGGCACCTCCACCGCGATGGCGGCGCTGCAGGATGTGGTGAACCGCTTCCCCGACACGCCCTATGCCCGCGACGCGCGCCTCAAGATCGACCTGGCGCGCGACCACCTGGCCGGGCGCGAGATGGAGATCGGCCGCTTCTACCAGAAGCGCGGCCTCTACGCCGCGGCGATCGGCCGCTTCCGCGTGGTGGTGGACAACTACCAGACCACCAACCACGTGCCCGAGGCGCTGCACCGCCTGACCGAGATCTACCTCGCCATGGGCCTGCGCGACGAGGCGCGGCAGACCGCCAGCGTGCTGGGCCACAACTACCCGGGCAATCCCTGGTACCAGGACAGCTATGCTCTCCTGGTGGAGGGTGCCCCGCCCGCGCCGGATGAACGTCCGGGCTTCTTCCGGCGGGTCACCAACGCCATCTTCTGAACCGCAACCGCTGCGGGAGCCCGCGTGCTCGCCTCACTTTCCATTCGTGACGTGGTGCTGATCGAGCGCCTCGATCTGCGCTTCGGCGCCGGCCTGACAGTGCTGACCGGTGAGACCGGCGCCGGCAAGTCGATCCTGCTCGACAGCCTCGGGCTGGCGCTGGGCCAGCGTGCCGAGAGCGGCATGGTCCGCGCCGGCCAGTCGCAGGCCAGCGTCACCGCCGCCTTCGCCCCCACCCCCGACCACCCGGCCTTCGCGCTTCTCGCCGAGCAGGGCATGGAGCCCGAGGACGAGATCGTGGTCCGCCGCGTGGTCAATGCCGACGGCCGTTCCCGCGCCTTCGTCAACGGGGAGCCGGTGGGCGTGGGCCTCTTGCGCCGCCTCGGCGCCCTGCTGGTCGAGGTGCAGGGCCAGCACGACCAGGTGGGCCTGGCCGACGCCGCCACGCATGGTGGGCTGCTGGACGCGTTCGGGGCGCTGGAAACCCGGCGCAACGGCGTGGGCGAGTGCTTCCGCGCCTGGCGCAACGCCAACCGTGCCCTGCGCGAGGCGCAGGACGCCATCGCCGCCGCCCAGCGCGACGAGGAATGGCTGCGCCACGCGGTGGGCGAGCTCAGCGACCTGGCGCCCGAGGAGGGCGAGGAGGACGCGCTGTCGGCCGAGCGGCAGACGCTGCAACAGGGCGAGCGCCGGGCCGAGGCCATCGCCTCTGCACTCAGCGAGCTGCAGCCGCGCGACCGTCGCGGCGGCACCGGCCCGGCGGCGGCCCTTCGCAACGCCGCCCGTGCGCTGGAGCGCCTGCCGCCGCCCAACGAGGAAGCCGCCCCGGCCCTCGCCGCCCTCGCCGCGGCGCAGGACGCGCTGTCGGACGCGGAAGGTCTGCTGGAGCGGCTGAGCGCCGATATCGGCCCCGACCCGAAGCGGCTGGAGCAGCTGGAGGAACGCCTCTTCGCGCTGCGCGCGGCCGCCCGCAAGCACGCCGTGCCGGTGGTGGAACTGCCCGCGCTGCTCGCCAGCCTGCGCGAGCGCCTCGGCGCGCTGGACGCCGGCACCGGCCGCGTGGCCGCGCTGGAAACCGCCGCCAAGGCCGCGCGCGACAGCTTCCTCGGGGCCGCCAACGCCCTGACCGAGGCGCGCACCGCCGCCGCGCGCAAGCTGGAAACCGCGGTGGCGCGGGAACTGGCGCCGCTCAAGCTCGACCGCGCCCGGCTGCACATCGAGATCGCCCCGCGCGAGGAAGCCTCCTGGGCGGCCGACGGCGTGGACCGCGTGACCTTCCTGGTCAGCACCAACCCGGGCCAGACGCCGGGGCAGCTCGCCAAGATCGCCTCGGGCGGCGAGCTGTCGCGGCTGATGCTGGCGCTCAAGGTCGTGCTGGCGCGCGGCTCGCCGGTGCCGACGCTGGTGTTCGACGAGGTCGACAGCGGCATCGGCGGCGCCACGGCCGCCGCGGTGGGCGAGCGCCTCCAGCGCGTGGCGGACCGGCTGCAGGTGCTGGTGGTGACGCACAGCCCGCAGGTGGCGGCGCGCGGCGCCTCGCACCTGCGCGTGGCCAAGGGCGTGCGCGGCGACCGCGCCGAAACCCGCGTCGAGCCGCTGGACACCGGCGACCGGCGCGAGGAAATCGCCCGGATGCTGGCCGGCGAGCGCATCACCGAGGCCGCCCGCGCCGCGGCGGACGAGCTGCTGGCCGGCGCTGCTTGAACGTCTGCGCCGTGCACTGACGGGGTGAGGCCGGGGGAGAGAAGGAATTCTCTCCCCCTGGACCCCCTCTCATCTTTTCCTGGGACGCTGCCGCGCGGCGGGTGGAAGCCGGCCGCGTGATGGCGGCCGCTGCTCATCCTGAAAAGAGACAGCCTCCTGTCAGCGCTGGCTGACACGTTTCTCGCTCCGGGTCATGGACCCGGAGCGCGTAGGTCCGGCCAGGTTCCCGTGGCAGCGTCCCGAAAAGAAGATGAGGGCGGAGGGGTCGAGGGGAGGCGGGAGAATTCCTTCTCCCGCCTTCCCCGGAGAGTCCGGCACCGCGCCACCGCCATCTCTTTGCCGCGGAGGCGGGTGACATGTTCGCCCGGGGCGCTAGTGTCCGCGCCCTGCCCCGCGGCCGCCTGCCGGCCGGGGCCTGAGGCTGGTTCCGGCATCGCTCCGGCCAGCCGCTTGCCGGGAGAGGATGCGATGCACAGACGGACCCTGTTTCGCGGCGCGGCCGCCGCGCTGGCCCTGCCCCTGCTGAATGCCTGCGCCGTGCCGGGCGTGGGCGGCACGCCGGTGCCGGCCATCGCCTCCAACACCGTGGTCCAGGGCGTCACCACCAGTGCCGACGGGCGCGTCTTCCTGGTGCTGGCGCGCCTCGATGGCAGCGACGGGCCGCGCGTGGTGGAGTGGGTCAACGGCGAGCAGCGCGCCTATCCCGACGCCGCCTGGAACGGCTGGCGGCCGGGTGCCAGCGCGTCCAACAGCTTCGTGCGCGCCAATTCGCTGCGCATCGGGCCGGAAGGCGACCTCTGGGTGCTCGACGTGGGCGCGCCGGGGATCGGCAACCCGAAGCTGCCGGGCGGGCCGAAGCTGGTGCAGATCGACCTCAAGACCAACGCGGCCAGGCGCATCTACCGCCTGGATGAGCTGACGGGCGAAACGAGCTTCATCGACGACCTGCGCTTCAACGACCGGCGCGTCTACGTCACCGACGCGGGCAAGCCGGGGCTGATCGTGCTCGACCTCGACCGCGGCACCGGCTACCGCGCCCTGGACGGGCATCCGTCCATGACGGCGCAACGGCCGCTGACAGCCGAGGGGCAGGAGCTTCGCGGGCCGGACGGCAAGCCTGTCTTCGTCCATGCCGACCAGCTCGAGGTGTCGCCCGACGGGCAGTGGCTCTATTACCAGAGCGCCTCGGGGCCGATGTCGCGCATCGCTACGCGCTGGATCGAGGAGCGCGCGCTGACGGACGCGGTGCGCGGCCGCTACGTGGAACCCTGGGTCGAGACCGGCTCCACCGGCGGCACGGCGATCGACGCCGACGGCAACCTTTATGTCAGCGACACGGATAAGCAGCGGGTGGTGCGCATTGCGCCCGACCGGACCTCCACCGTGATCACCGAGGACCCGCGCCTGCTCTGGGTGGATGCGATGTGGATCGACGATGCGGGCGCGCTGTGGATGCCGGCGGCGCAGCTGAACCGCATGGCGCCCTTCAACGGCGGAACCTCGCGCGTGCAGTTCCCAGTGCAGGTCTACAAGCTCGCCCTCGGCGTGAAGCCGGTGCGGCGTTGAGCGGAAGGGTTACGCCGCGCCGGCCATCCCTGCGGCGTCACGTCCGCGCGGCCAGGCAAGTGTCGCGCCCGGAGTTGTCCCATCCGGGGCTGTCACGCCCAGCGATGTCACGCTCGGGAGTGTCACGCCCAGGGGTATCATCTCCGCGGTCCTGCGAGGCCGTCCTGCCATGGGTGACGGCACACGGTGCCGTGCCCTCCGCAACCGCCGCGCGATGCCTGGGTTGACCCGCACGATGACCGCATCCCCGCCCCCTTCCGTCCTGGCCGAGGCCGCGCACGAGGTCGAGGCGCTGACCGAGGAAGAGGCCGCGCGCGAGCTGGCCACCCTGGCCGAGCAGATCAACCGCGCCAGCCGCGCCTATCACGTCGAAGACGCGCCGGTGATGACGGATGCCGAGTACGACCGGCTGTTCCGCCGCAACCAGGCGATCGAGGCGCGCTTCCCGGAACTGGTGCGCGACGACAGCCCGTCGCGCAAGGTGGGCGAGGAAGCGGCCGCCGGCTTCGCCAAGTCGCGCCACGGCACGCCGATGCTGTCGCTCGACAACGCCTTCGCGCCGGAGGATTTCAGCGAGTTCGCGGCCCGCATCCGCCGCTTCCTGGGCCTGTCGGCGGAGGAAGTGCTGCGCTTCGTGGCCGAGCCCAAGATCGACGGGCTCTCGGTCAACCTCACCTACGAGGATGGCCGCTTCGTGCGCGGCGCCACGCGCGGCGACGGCACGGTGGGCGAGGACATCACCGAGAACCTGCTGACGCTGGCGGAACTGCCGCGCGAGCTCGTGGCCCCCTTCCCCGAGCGCATCGAGGTCCGCGGCGAGGTCTTCATCACCAAGCCGGACTTCCTCGCCTTCCATGCCGAGCAGACGCGGCTGTTCGAGGAGCGCGAAGCGCGGCGCTTGGCGGGCGAGAAGGTGGGCGAGGCCGTGCGCATCCCCGTCAACCCGCGCAACGCCGCCGCCGGCTCGCTGCGGCAGCTCGACCCCGCCGTCACCGCGAAGCGGCCGCTGAAGCTGTTCGCCTACGCTCAAGGGGTGTCCTCCGCGCCGGTGGCGGATACCCATTCCGGCTACCTCAAGGTGCTGGAAGGCTGGGGGTTCCGGGTGAACCCGCTCAGCACGCCGCTGGACGACGAGCACGCGGCCGCCGCCTTCCAGGCGCGCATGGGCGAGGAGCGGGCGGGGCTCGACTACGATATCGACGGCGTCGTCTACAAGCTGGACCGGCTGGACTGGCAGTCGCGGCTGGGCTTCGTGGGCCGGGCGCCGCGCTGGGCCATCGCCTGGAAGTTCCCGGCCGAGCGCGCCACCACGAAGCTGCTGGAGATCCAGATCCAGGTCGGCCGCACCGGCGCGCTGACGCCGCGCGCCATCATGCAGCCGGTGGGCGTCGGTGGCGTGATGGTGCAGCACGCGACGTTGCACAACGAGGACGAGGTCGCCCGCCGCGACGCCCGCCCCGGCGACACGGTGGAGCTGCAGCGCGCCGGCGACGTGATCCCGCAGATCATCCGCGTGGTCGATCCCGACCGCCCCGGCCGCGCCGCGCCCTGGCAGCCGCCGACCCACTGCCCCGACTGCGGCAGCCCGGCGATCCGCCCCGAGGGTGAGGTGGTGCGCCGCTGCACCGGCGGGCTGATCTGCCCGGCGCAGCAGGTGGAGCGGCTGATCCACTTCGCCTCGCGCAACGCCCTGGATATCGAGGGTCTGGGCATCGAGAACGTGGTGCTGCTCCATGAGGCGGGGCTGGTGAAGACGCCGGCCGACATCTTCCGCCTGCGCGAACACGTCGCGACCATGCGGGGCTGGAAGGGCTGGGGTGGCTCGGCCAAGGGCGAGTCCAGGAAGGTCACGAACCTCCTGGCCGCCATCGACGCGCGACGCAGTCCGAGCCTGGAGCGCTTCATCTTCGCGCTGGGCATCCGCCGCATCGGCGAGCAGAACGCCCGGCTGCTGGCGCGGCACTACCACACCGCCGCGGCCTGGCGGCAGGCGATGCTCGACGCCCGGATCGTGGGCAGCGAGGCGCGCGAGGACCTGGGCGGCATCCAGGGCATCGGCCCGGCCATCGCGCAGGAGCTGGTCACCTTCTTCTCCGAGGAGCGCAACGTCCGGGCGCTGGACGACCTGCTGCGCGAGGTCACGCCCGAGGAGGCCGAGGCGGTGGCCGAGGGCGCGCTGTCGGGCAAGAGCATCGTCTTCACCGGCACGCTGGAAACCATGACCCGGCAGGAGGCCGAGGCGCGGGCCGAGAACCTCGGCGCCAAGGTGGTCAAGAGCGTGTCGAAGAAGACCGACTTCGTGGTGGTGGGCGCCGACGCCGGCTCCAAGGCCAAGAAGGCGGCGGAGCTGGAACTGCGCGTGCTGACCGAGGCCGAGTGGCGGGATATGGCGGGGTTCGGCTGAGCCCCGCCGCCGGCAGCGCTTCCGCCTTACTTCCTTACCATCTTACCATCTTACTTTCCGCCGTCCCCTGCGCGGGGCGGCTGCGCAGAACGGGACAGCGACATGATCACCGTCCACCACCTGAACGACAGTCGGTCCCACCGCATCCTGTGGCTGCTGGAGGAACTCGGGCTTCCCTACGAGCTGCGGCACTACCAGCGCCTGCCGAACCGGCTGGCGCCGCCGGAGTTGCTGGCGGTCTCGCCGCTCGGCAAGTCGCCGGTGATCACCGATGACGGGCGGCTGGTGATCGAGTCCGGCGCGATCATCGACTACATCATCCGGCGACACGGCGGCGGGCGGCTGCAGCCCGACCCGGCGAGCGCCGCCTACGACGACTACGTGCAGTGGCTGCACTATGCCGAGGGCTCGGCGATCCTGCCGCTGATCCTGCATTTCTACGCGCTGAAGACCGGCGACGGCGCCGCGCCGATCCGGCCCAGGATCGCGGACGAGGTGCGGACCCATCTCGGCTACCTCGACCGCTCGTTGGAAGGACGCTCCTTCCTGCTGGGCGAGACGTTCAGCGGCGCCGACGTGCAGATGAGCTTCGTGGGCGGGTTCGCGGGCGTGCTGGGGCTGCGCGAACCCTATCCCGCGTTGACGGCCTGGGTGCAGCGGCTGCACGAGCGGCCGGCCTTTCAGCGGGCCGTGGAGCGGGGCGGTTCCTACAGCTTCGGGCGCTGAGAGGGCACGAACCGGCCGATTCAGGTAAATAATCCTATATCAACTCGCTTCCCGTTGCAAGCTCCGCGACGGGTCGCGCGGGGGTCCCCGCGGCTCATCCGCGTCCGCGAGGGGTGGAGAGTTGCCGTCCAGGTCTGCCGCTCGCGGCATGGTCCGGCCGGGAACGGACCGGCAGGTCTTGAGGGCTGACGCGGAGCGGAAACGTGGCTTCGGGCGCCCGGCCGCCGGAGCCAGCCCCGGGCGAACTCCGGCCCGGGTGGAGCCGAAGCCCGCGGCGGGGCCAGGGACCGCCGGAGCCGTGTCAGCGAACGGCCAGGGCCATGCCGCCGTCCACGGTGACCGTCGTGCCGGTGACGTAGCCGGCGCGGGCGGAGGCGAGGAACACGGCGACCGAGGCCAGTTCCTCCGGCTCGCCGAAGCGGCCGATCGGGATGTTGGCCGCGATGAAGCGGTCGCGCGCCGCTGCTTCCGGGTGCAGCCGCTCGCGGATCTGCTCGCTCCAGAGCCGGCCGGGCGCGATGCAGTTCACCGTCACGCCATCCGCCGCGACGAGGCTCGCCGCGCCCTTGGACCAGAAGGTCAGCGCGGCCTTGGCCGAGCCCGCCGTGTTCAGCGCGTGGGTCTCGCTGGTGCCGGTCAGGCTGATCACCCGGCCCCACCGTGCCGCGCGCATGGCCGGCAGCAGACGCTCCGCCAGCCGGCGCGGCGCGGTGAAGTTCAGCGCCAGGCTCCGCTCCCACGTCGCGTCTTCGGCGCCGAGTTCGACCGGGCCGGAGGCACCGGCCGCGTTGATCAGGATGTCGACGCCGCCCAGGGCCGCCACCGCCGCCTCCGCCCCCTGGTCGAGCGCGGCCGGATCGGTGATGTCGCAGGGGATCACCACCGCCCCGTGCTTGGCCGCGAGTGCGCGCAGCGGTTCCTCGCGCCGGGCGATCAGCGCCAGCCGGACCCCTTCGGCGGCGAGCGCCTCCGCGATGGCGGCACCGAGGCCGGCGCTGGCCCCGGTCACCAGGGCGCGCCGGCCGGTCAGTTCGAGATCCATGAGTGAGCCTCCTTCGTGGTCACCCCGATCTGGGCAGGCTTGCGGGGTGAGACGATATGCGGCCTCCTCACCGCACCGATGAGCCCGAACTCACCCCAGCATCCCGGCCTCGCCGCCCTGGAGGCGTTTCTCGCCGTGGCGCGCCTGGGCAGCTTCCGCGCCGCCGCCACGGCGCGCGGCGTCACGCCGTCTGCCTTCAGCCACGCGATGCGCGGCCTGGAAGCACGGTTGGGGACGCGGCTGTTCCACCGCACCAGCCGGAGCGTGCGGCTGACGGAAGCGGGCGAGCGGCTGGTGGCGCGGCTGGCGCCCGCGCTGGGCGAGATCGAGGATGCCGTGGCGGCGCTGGGCGCCGAGGCGGCGCAGCCGTCCGGCCGGCTCCGCCTCAACGTGCCGCACAGCGCGGTTCCGCTGATCATCGCGCCGCTGCTGCCGCGCTTCCTGGCCGACTACCCGGCCGTGACGCTCGAGGTGGTGGCCGAGGACGGGCTGGTGGACATCGTTGCCGCCGGCTTCGATGCGGGCATCCGGCCGGAATGGCGACTGACGCCCGGGATGACCGCCGTGCCGCTGCGACCGCGCCGCCGCTTCGCCGTGGTGGCGTCGCCGGCCTACCTCGCGCGGCGCGGCACGCCGGAAAGCCCGGCCGCGCTCGCCGGCCACGACTGCATCGTCCAGCGCTACCCTTCGGGCGGCCGCTATGCCTGGGAGTTCGCGCGCGACAGCGAAACGCTGCGGGTCGAGGTCGCCGGCCGCGTCGCCAGCAACGATCCCGCGCTGCGACGGGCCGCCGCCATCGCGGGAGCCGGGCTCGCGCACCTGTTCGAGCACGACGTCGCCGACGCCCTCGCCGCGGGAAGGCTGACGCGCGTGCTGACGGAGTGGTGCCCGCCGCTGCCGGGCTTCTCGCTCTACTACCCGGGCCGGCGCCAGCCGCCGCCAGCACTACGGGCCTTCATCGCCACGGCGCGGCAGGTGCTGGCGGTGGGTGACGAGAGTTCTTGAGACCTGCACGGGCTTCGGGCGCGACCACGCTGGCAAAGGGCCCGGCTTCAGCTGCCCGGGCTTCGACCCAGGTCACACTTCCAGCTCAGGGCTGACATCGAGGTGGGCAGCCGCTTTCCACCCGGCCCGGTCCACAGGCAGCCGGACGCCGACGCCTGCTTCGCGAAAGGCGGCTGGGCCACCTCGGGGGGCGCTCAGGCGCGAAGGGCCTGCGCGAGCGCCAGGCCGGCGAGGCGGGCGGTGGCGAGGACGCGCTCCGGGCCGTGGCCCTCGCGGGCCATGGTGGACAGGCCGGCCATGAGGGTGACGACGTAGTCGGCCAGCCGCCCGGCCGCCTCGGGGTGGGTCGTGGCGACGAAGCGACGGATCGTGTCCCCGGCGGCGACGGTGAGGGCGCGAGCGGCCTCACGCGCCTCGGGGTCGTTGCAGCGGGCGCCCTCGATCGCGAGGCAGCCGGCGGCGGCGGGGTCGGTGGCGTAGCGGCGGGCGGATTCCTCCAGCACCTCGGCGAGTGCTTCCGCCACGGGGCGTCCGGGGCGCAGGATCTCGGCCAGGGGCACGCCCTCCGCCGCGGTGTAGCGGTTGAGGATGCGGGCATAGAGGCCGGCCTTGCTGCCGAAGGCGGCGTAGAAGCTGGGCGGGTTGATGCCGAGCGCTTCGGTCAGGTCGGCGACGCTGACCGCGTCGTAGCCGCGGGCGTGGAACAGGCGCTGGGCGGTGGCGACGGCCTGCTCGGGGTCGAAGCGGCGGGGCCGGCCCCGGGGACGGGCGGCGGGAGGAGCATCGGGGCGACCCTCCGGACAGCCGCCGGAGCGCGGCAAATTTGTAGTCATCAGTACAGAATGCCTTGACGGGGCGATCGGAGCATTTATGTAGCGTTCACTAGGTTAAACCTCAAGGAGGACGTGATGACCGATTTCCAGGGTAAGTCCGTGCTCGTGCTCGGTGGCAGCCGGGGCATCGGGGCGGCGATCGTGCGGCGCTTCGCCGGTGACGGGGCGAAGGTGACCTTCACCTATGCCGGATCGCGCGAGGCGGCGGAGCGGCTGGCGGCGGAAACCGGCGCCAACGCGGTGGTGACCGACAGCGCCGACCGCGACGCGGTGATCGCGCGGGTGCGCGACAGCGGGCCGCTGGACGTGCTGGTGGTGAATGCGGGAGTGGCCATCGTCGGCGACCCGCTGGAACAGGACCCGGACGCGGTGGACCGGCTGATCCGCATCAACGTGGCCTCGCCCTGGCATGCTTCGGTGGAAGCGGCGCGCCGGATGCCCGATGGCGGGCGGATCATCGTGATCGGCTCGGTCAACGGCGACCGCATCCCCTTTCCCGGCATGTCGGCCTACGCCATGAGCAAGTCGGCGCTGCAAGGCATGGCGCGTGGCCTGGCGCGGGATTTCGGGCCGCGCGGGATCACGGTGAACGTGGTGCAGCCGGGCCCGATCGACACCGACCTGAATCCGGCGGACGGGCCCATGAAGGACATCCAGCACGCCGTGATGGCCATCAAGCGCCACGGGCCGGCAGAGGACGTGGCCGGGATGGTGGCCTGGCTGGCGGGGCCGGAGGCGGGCTTCGTGACCGGGGCGATGCACACCATCGACGGCGGCTTCGGCGCCTGACCGGGCGCGGCGGGGCGGTGGGCGGCGGCAGGGTCGGAAGCGCGCTGCCCCCCGCAGCCGCCGATCAGCTCCCTGAAGCGCCCGGTCCCCGATCGGGATGAGGTGGCGAGGCGACCTGCCCGGGTCACGGAGGCCCGCCCGCGGCGCGTGAGGTGGCGGAACAAAGGGCTTTGTCCGCGTCGCGGGGGTGGACCACTGGCGCTGCTTCGCGCCGCGGGAGGTGGCGGGACGGCGGCCACCGGTTCGCGCCGCGAAGGCGGGTGGCGGTTTGCTCAACCGCCGATATCGGGGCGCAGCGGCGCGAGGGGGAGGCGCAGGCACAGGCTGCGGGCCGGCAGCACCTCGCTCCACTGCGCGATGAGCCGCCGGAAGGCCCCGGCCACGCGCCTCGGCCTGCGGTCGAGGTCGAAGAGCCCGACCGGGTGCACGCGGCCGGCATTCTCCCGCAGGGCGGTGTCCCAGTCGACCTGGTCGGTCAGCGAGTACCAGGTGAAGCCCAGCACCGGGATCGGGGTTTCCCAGAGCAGCAGCAGGTTGGCCCACTGCTTCCAGAGCCATTCCGTGGAATCCGCCTCGGGCCTGTCCACGAGGTTGGTTTCCGTGTGCATCAGGGGCAGGTGGTAGCGGTTGTAGTACTGCTGGATGATCGTGGCGTAGCCGTAGACCTCGCCCGAGGCACGGGTGCTGCCGTCGTCCTCCACCAGGTGCTCGTTGGTCTGGTAGTAGTCGGTGCCCAGCACGCAGTGGCGCTTCAGGTCGGTGTTGCGGAAGCCCGCGTATTCCGCCCGCGTCATCCCGTTGTCCATCAGGTATTCGTACATCGCCGCGTCCACGGGGTGTCCGTAGTTCAGGTCGAGCGACAGGAAGCGCTCGGCATTGCGGCGGCGCGCCTCGGCCCAGGCCGCGGGCGAGGCAGCGTGGTACTGCTCGGCGGACTCGCTCTGGATAAAGATCGCGTCCGGGCGCACCCGCAGGATGGCCCGCATGGCCGCGAGGTTGGCGCCCACCAGGTGCTTCATGGCCGTGACGAAGCCGCGCTCGCTGCTCAGCTGCTCGTTCCACCAGCCGTAGCGACCGGAAAACAGCGCGCAGACGTACATCTCGTTGACCGGGGTGTAGAGCTGCACCCAGGGGAAGCGCCGCGCGAAGGCCTCCGCGTAGTTCGCGAAGAGCCGCGGGAAGTCGGGGTTCTGGAAGTCGCCGATCCAGTCCGGCACCCCGAAGTGGCAAAGGTCCACGATGGGATAGGTGCCCTGGGCGCGCAGGGCGGCCAGCGTCTCGTCGGCGAAGCCCCAGTCGTAGCGGCCTTCGCCCCGCCAGGTCGTGTGCAGCGGCGGTCCGTAGCGCAGGAAGCCGCAGCCGAGCTCCTTGGCTAACGCAAAGTCTTCCGCCCAGCGGTGCAGGTGGCCGCTGGCGGCCATCTGGTCGACCCGCCGCCCGTCGACCGTCGGATTGCTGTTCTCGATGCCGGTCGCGAACATGAACAGCGGCACCGAGGGGCCGAAGCAGGGCGAACCGGCAACCGTCGGAGGTATGGACATGGGCGTTCCCCGCGCGGCGCGGTGCCGGCGCGGGGAACAGGATTGCAGGTCGGGGGTGCCGAAGCCAGGCAAACGGCGGGCGGGTGAGTGGCCCGCCCCTCCTCGCGCCTGGCGACCGGGACGCGACCCGGTCCGCCGGCGGGGGTGGTGGAACGGGCGGCGGGGCGCCGCCCGTTTCCGGATCGCGGCTTACTCGGCCGCGAGCGGGGCGCTGACGCGGTTGGTGCCGCGCAGGGCGTTGGCGATCACCGCCAGCACGCCCACCACCGCGGTGAAGGCCACGTAGTGCACCGGGCCCAGCTTGTCGTAGCCCAGCATCTGCGTCACCGCGATGGGCGTCAGGCCGCCGAAGATGGCGTAGGCGACGTTGTAGCTGAAGCTCACGCCGGTGAAGCGCACCACGCCGGGGAAGGCGCGCACCATCACGAAGGGCACCACGGTGATCATGCCCACGGTGGCGCCGCACAGCGCCGACAGCGCCGCCATGTTGGCCGGGTTGGCGGCGGTGCCGATGTAGAGCCAGTAGGAGGAGGCGATCAGGGCGATGCCGCCGATCACCGCCACCACCACGGCGCCGAAGCGGTCCATCAGGGCACCGCAGACGATGGCCGAAACGGTCAGCGTCAGGGTGGCGCAGATGCTGGCGACCGAGGTCACGGTGGCCGGGATGCCGTTCAGGCGGCCCAGCAGGCCGGGGGTCAGCAGGATCATCACCACGATCGCCGCGGTCAGCAGCCAGGTCACCAGCATCGACACGATCACCGAGCCGCCATGGCTGTTCAGCACGTGCTTGAGCGGCAGCTCGGCGGTGGCCTTGCGGGCGCGCATCGCCTCGAAGACCGGGGTCTCGTGCAGCCAGCGGCGCAGGTACATGGCGATGAAGCCGAAGATGCCGCCCACCACGAAGGGGATGCGCCAGGCCCAATCCACAACCTCGGCCGGGGTGTAGCTGTAGTTGATCGCGGTGTTCATCAGCGAGCCCAGCAGGATGCCGCCTGTGAGGCCGCCGGTCAGCAGGCCGCAGGCCAGGCCCACGCGGTTGGCGGGGACGTGCTCGCTCACGAAGACCCAGGCGCCGGGCGCCTCGCCGCCGATCGCCGCACCCTGGAGCAGGCGCATCACCAGCAGCAGCACCGGCGCCGCGTAGCCGATGGTGGCGAAGGTCGGCATCAGGCCGATGATCAGCGTCGGCAGCGCCATCAGGAAGACCGACAGGGTGAACATGCGCTTGCGGCCGGACTTGTCACCGAAATGCGCCATGATCACGCCGCCGAGCGGGCGCGCAAGGTAGCCGGCGGCGAAGATGCCGTAGGTGTTCAGCTGTTCCAGCCAGCCGGGCATGTCGGCCGGGAAGAACACCTTGCCGATCGCGGCGGCGAAGAAGACGTAGATGATGAAGTCGTAGAACTCGAGCGCGCCGCCCAGCGAGGCGAGAACGAGGGTGCGCGTGTCGTTGCGCGTCAGGCTTCGGTGCTGCGCCGGGTTGGGGGCGGCTAGGGTCATCGCGTTTCAGTCCTGGTGGAGGCGACGGCGGCAACTTTCCTTCGGCCACCGGGTCACATCCCGCAATATTACATCTCGGTGCCGTGATGTCCAAGACCCGATCGCGCCCCCTGCCCCGCCCGGCGCGGGACAGGGTTGCGCCCAGGCGCCGGCGCGCGCCGGGTGTCGTGCCAGCGAAACAGCGGCTGAGCACGACCTGCCCGGACCCTGTCCGAGGTTGCGACCTGCCCGGGACCGCGGCTTGTCCGGGCACGGCGGGCGGGCGGCGGGCCGGCGGCCGCGCCACCCGCCCGGCGTCGGAGACAACACCCCTAGGTCGGTTCGGGCGGCGCCCTGTCAACGGCAGGAAAAGGTGATGCCGGGCAGGGGAAAATTCCTGGCTTTCCAGGGCGTTAAGCGGGTGTTCAGAACAAGGGACGATCCGCCATGACCGACGCTGCGCGCGACTACTACCTGTCCGGCCTGAGCAATCAGCACGCCGTGGAAAAGCAGGCCATCGAGACGATCGAGCGCGAGCTCGGCCGCATGTCCGACTACCCGGCGCTGCACAGCCGCATGCAGCAGGAGCTGCAGCGCTCGCAGACCCAGCTGGAGCGGCTGGAAACGCTGCTGAGCAAGCACGGCACGGGCGCGTCCACGCTGAAGGAGACCGTGACCGCCGCGGTGGGCAGCGTGTCCGGCGTGGTGCACATCGCGGCCCGGGACGAGGTCATCAAAAACGTCCTCGCGGCGATTGGCTTCAAGGCCTACGAAATCGGGTCCTACAAGGCGCTGATCGCCACCGCCAAGCTCGCCGGGGCGGGCGAGGACGAGACGGTGCTGAAGCAGTCGATGGCGGAAGAACAGGAGATGGGCGACTGGCTGGGTGAGAACCTGCCGTCGATCATCGAGCAGCACCTGAGCAAGCAGGCCGCCTGAGGCGGCGAGGCGCAAGCAGGCCGCCGAGATGGTGGGGGGCTCCGCGCGGCGCCCCCGCTCCGCTCGCCGGTGCAATCCGGCATGGAACGGGCGGGGACGCCGGGCGGTGAAGCAGGTTTCGGCCGGACCGCAGGCTGTTAACACGGCATGGGCGGGAGGTTTCCCGCCCCAAACCCGACGCGCTCAGCGCAACCCCTCAGTCGGCGAGCCGGGCGTCCAGCGTGATCTCGGCCTTGAGCAGCTTCGACACCGGGCAGCCGGCCTTGGCCTTGGCCGCGAGCTCCTGGAAGCGGGCATCGTCGAGGCCGGGCACGGCGGCGTCCAGCGTCAGGTGGACCTTGGTGATGCTGAAGCCGCCCTCGAGCTTTTCCAGCGTCACCACCGCCTTGGTGGCGAGGCGGTCGGCCACGACGTTGGCCTCGCCCAGGATGTTGCTCAGCGCCATGGAGAAGCAGGCGGCATGGGCGGCGCCGATCAGCTCCTCCGGATTGGTGCCGGGGGTGTCGCCGAAGCGCGTGTTGAAGCCGTAGGCGTTGTCCTTGAGCACCCCGCTCTCGGTCGAGATGGTGCCCTTGCCGTCCCGCAGCGTGCCGCTCCAAACGGCCGAACCGGATCTCTGCATCGCTCGTACTCCTTGCGTTGGGCGAGGACCTGCCTCGGGGGAAAGGTTCAGGAAGGGTCTCAGGGCGCCGCGGGGCGCGGCACGGCCTCGTGGTGGCGGATCACCTCGCGCACCACGAAGGCCAGGAACTTCTCGGCGAATTCCGGGTCGAGGTTGGCGGCATCGGCGAGCTGGCGCAGGCGGGCGACCTGGCGTGCCTCGCGCGCCGGGTCGGCGGGCGGCAGGTGGTGCTCGGCCTTCAGGGCGCCGACCCGCTGGGTGCAACGGAAGCGCTCGGCCAGCATGTAGATGATCGCGGCATCGATGTTGTCGATGCTGTCGCGGAGGCTTCGCAGCTCGGGAAGGATGGGGGCGTCGGTCGTGGACATGGTGTGCCCCATGCAGCCCCCGCGGAGGCCACTTGTCCAGGGGTGCCGCGATGAAGCGTGCGGGAAGGCGCCGGCGGCGGGGGTGCCGGATAGGGTATCGGAGGCCGCAGGGAGCACTGCCGGACGAACGCCGGAGCCCCCGGTTGCCGCCTCCGGGAACCGCCCGGTATCCTCCGGGGATGGAACACCCTATCGACGTGGCGATCATCGGCGGAGGCTTCACCGGGGCCGTGCTGGCCATCCTCCTGCAACGCCGCCTCGACCCGTCGCGCCGGGTCTGCTTCTTCGAGCCGCGGCCCGAGGGCGGACAGGGCGTGGCCTACGGCACGGATGACCCCTGGTACCTGCTGAACGCCCCGGCCTCGGGAATGAGCGCGCTGTCCGACACGCCCGAGGGCTTCCGCGACTTCCTCCTGGCGCAGGATGCCAGCGGCGCGGAGGGTACCGACCTGCCCGGCCCCGTGGCGGAGGAACGCGCGATGCCGGCGGGCCGGCGCTTCGCACAGCGCCGCCTTTACGGCCGCTACGTCGCGGAGCTGCTGGACGGGGCACTGCGGGCACCGGGCGCGAGGCTGGAGCACCGGCGGGTGGCAGTGTCGGACCTCCGGCGCGATCCGGCTGGCGGCTGGCGGATCGAGGCGGGCGAGGCAGGGGCGCGGGCAAGGCTCTGCATCCTGGCGCTGGGCAACGCGCCGGCGCCGCGCGTGCCCGAGGGCTGCGAACCGGCCGGCGCGGCAACGACGGAGGACGCGGTGCTGCTGGTGGGCAGCGGGCTGACCATGGCGGACAACGTGCTGTCGCTGCTGGCGGAAGGGCATCGCGGGCCGATCCGGGTGGTGTCGCGGCACGGCTGGCTGCCGCTGCCGCATCCCGACGTGCCGGCCGCGGAGCCCTGGCAGCTGCAGCCGCCACCGGGCGCCACGGCCGTTGCGGGCACAATGGATGGGGCGGCAGATGGGAATGGTGCGACCCTGCTGGCGTTGATGCGCTGGCTGCGGGCCGAGGCCCGCCGGGCCGAGGCGGCGGGCGTCCCCTGGCAGGCGGTGATGGACGCCGCCCGCGGCGCGGCGCCGGGGCTCTGGCGGGGACTGTCCCTGGCGGAGCGGCGGCGCTTCCTGCGCCACGGGCGCTCGCCCTGGGGGCAGCACCGGCACCGCGTCGCCCCCTCGGTGAGCCGGGCGCTGGCCCGCGCCGCGGCGGAAGAACAGCTCACGATCCAGGCCGGGCGTTTCCGGGGCTGCGAGCGCGGTGCCGGCGGGCTGATCGCCCGCGTGGTCCGGCGCGGCGACGGAGCCGAGGAGCAGCTGCCGGTGCGCGAGGTGCGGCTCTGCACCGGCGTGGGCCAGGGCCGCTCCTGGGAGGCGCAGGCGCCCACGGCGGCGATGCTGGAGCGCGGCAGCATCCGGCTCGACCCGCTGGGCTTCGGGCTCGATGCCGATCCGGACAGCTGCGCCATGCCCGACCGCGAAGGCCGGCTGACGGCGGACCTCTTCGCCGTCGGTCCCTGCGCGGCGGGCGGGTGGTGGGAGATCACCGCCGTGCCGGAAATCCGCCGGCAGGCCGAGGCGCTGGTGGAGCGCCTCGTCGCCGGGAACGGCCCGCTGGCGGGACCGGCGGACTGAGGCGCGGGGCGGGCGGCGGACCGGCCCCCCCACGCCCGGCCCCCCGCCCGTCAACTCCCCTCGCCGCCCTGCGGATCGGCCCGCAGCAGCACCCGGCAGCCCGGGCGGCCCTCCCGGTAGCCCTCTTCCCGGCGGGTCGGCCCCGTGGCGGCGCCGGGCGAGGCGACCGGGCCGCTCCCCCTTCCCGGCCGGTTACTCCGCCGCGATGCCCCGCGCGGCCTGGCCCTCGCGCTCGGCCACCAGCGCGCGCACGCGAGGGATCAGCTCCCGCCCGTACTGGATGGAGTCCGGCAGCGGGTCGAAACCGCGGATCAGGAAGGTCGAGATGCCGAGGTCGTAGTAGTCGAGCATCGCTTCCGCCACCTGGTCCGGCGTGCCCACCAGCGCGGTGGAGTTGCCGGCCGCACCGGTCAGCGCGGCGATCCCGGTCCAGAGCCGCTTGTCGAGGCGCGTGCCCTGCGCCGCGGCCGCGAGCAGGCGGCGAGAGCCCTCGTTGGCGGGTGCCGCCTGCGGCTTGCCGTGGCGGTTGTTGTGGGGCGCGCGGTTGTCGCCGCCCTGGGCCCGCAGCGCCTTGGCCTGTTCCAGGATGCGGTCGGCCTTGCGCCAGGCCTCCTCCTCGGTGTCGGCCAGGATCGGGCGCAGCGAGAGCGAGAAGCGCGGGTCGCGGCCGTGCGGCGCGGCGGCGGCGCGGATGCGGGCGATGATCTCGCGCACCTGGGCCTGGGTTTCGCCCCACAGCGCGTAGATGTCGGCGTGCTTGCCGGCCACCGCGACCGCCGCGTCGGAAGCGCCGCCGAAGTAGACCGGGATGCCTTCGGGACGCAGCGGCTTCACGTCGGCGTAGCCGCGCTCCACCTCGTAGTAGCGGCCGCTGTAGTGGAAGGGCGCCGTGGCGGTCCATTCCTCCCGCAGGATGTCGAGGTACTCGCTGGCGCGGGCGTAGCGCTCATCCTTGGTGAGGTGGTCGCCGTCCTGCGCCAGCTCCGCGTCGTTGCCGCCGGTGATGATGTGCACCGCGGCCCGGCCGCCGGAGACCTGGTCCAGCGTCGCGAACTGCCGCGCCGCCACCGTGGGCGCGGTGAAGCCCGGGCGGTGCGCCACCATCAGCCCGAGGCGCGTCGTGTGGTTCGCGATGTGCTGCCCGAGCAGGATGCTTTCGGCCGAGTTGGAGTGGAAGGCGATCAGCACGCGGTCGAAGCCCGCATGTTCCTGCGCCTTGGCGGAGGCTTCGACGAAGCCGAGATCCAGTGCCGGGCCGGAGCGGCGGATAATCTCGGACGAGTTGAAGCTGCCGACGTAGCCGATGAATTCGACGCTCATGGCGGGTCTCCGATGATGGCGCCCGTGGCGGGTCCCTGGACGGGACGCGCCGGGCGGGGTTGCTGTGCTGTCGGGGGGATCAGGCCGAGAAGCCGGGATCGAAGCTGCTGCCCACGTCGTAGCGGGCGCGCAGGATGCGCTCGCGGGCGTAGAGATCGACGGTGCGTTGCTGCGCCGCGATCACCGAGGCATCGATCGGCGCGGGCGTGAAGCCGCGCGCGTCGAGCGTGGCGCGCGCCACGGCGGCTGACACGCCGGTCTCGCGCGCCCAGGCGGCGGCGTAGAGGTCGAGGTTGCTGTTGCCCCAGCGTAGCGCCTCGCTCCAGAGCGCGATGAACCGGCGCAGCTCGCGCGGCTTCGCGGCGATGGCGCTCTCGGTGGCGACCTGGAAGCTCAGCCCGCTCATCAGCCCCTGCCCGTCGAGGAGGATGCGCGCACCGTCCTCGGCCACGGCGAGGTGGACGTACTGGCTCCAGGTGCTCCAGGCGTCGATCTGGCCCGAGGCGAAGGCGGCCTTGGCCTCGGAGGGCGACAGGAAGGCGATGCGGATGTCGGAGGCCGCCAGCCCCGCCTTCTCGCGCGCGGCGAGAATGAGGAAATGCCCGACCGAGCCCTTGCCGGTGCCGATCGTGCGGCCCTTGAGGTCGGCGAAGCTGCGATATGGGGCGTCGCGCCGCACCACCAGCGCGGTGCTGCCGCCGCTGGAACGCGTGGCGCCAACCGCGCGGATCGGTGCGCCGGCCGCGCGGGCGAAAGCGAAGGGCGCGTCGCCGATCCCGCCCACGTCGATGGCGCCGGCGTTCAGCGCCTCGGCGAGTGGGGCGGCGGCGGCGAACTGCGACCATTCGATGCGCAGGTCGCTTTTCTCGAGCAGGCCGGAGGCGGCGATCAGCGACTGCGCGCCGCCCTTCTGGTCGCCCACGCGCAGCACGGTGGTGCCCGGTGAGGATGTGCCCTGGGCGCGGGCGCGACCGGAGAGCAGGACCGGTGCGGCGAGCAGCGCGGCGGCGACCGAGCGTCGGTGGAGGTTTGTCATGCTGCGCGCCTCAGTCCAGCAGGTCCGGTTCCTGCGCGAGGATCCAGTCGCGCATGGGCTGGAAGCTCAGCATCCCGCCGGTGGCGGAGCCGACCTGCCGCGCGGTGTGGCGCGCGACCTCGTCCGGGATCGGGCGCGGCGTGCCGGCGGCCTCGGCCAGGAGTTGCGTGCGGGCGGCGTTGTCCATGGCGATGAACCACCAGGCGGCGGCTTCCACCGTGGGCCCTGCGGTGAGGATGCCGTGGTTGAGCAGGATCACCGCCTTGTGGGGGCCGAGCGCGTCGGCGATGCGGTCGCCCTCGGAACGGTCGAGCACGACGCCGGTGAAGTCGTCGAACAGCGCGTGATCCTCGAAGAAGGAGCAGCTGTCCTGCGTCAGCGGGTCGAGCTTGCGGCCGAGCGAGGCCCAGGCTTTGCCGTGCGTGGAATGCGTGTGCGCGGCGGCCACCACGTCGGGGCGTGCGGCGTGGATCGAGGCGTGGATGGCGAAGGCCGCGCGGTTCACCGGCTGGTGGCCGTGCACGACCTCGCCCTCATGGTTGACGCGGATCAGGTCGGACACGCGGATGCGGCCGAAGTGCTGGCCCAGCGGGTTCACCCAGAACTCGTCGGGGAATTCCGGGTCGCGCGCGGTGACGTGGCCGGCGAGGCCCTGGTCGAAGCCCAGACGCGCGAAGAGGCGAAAGGTGATGGCGAGCGACTGCTGGCGATGGAGGCGCTCGGCCGCGAGGTCGCGCGGCGGCGGGCCTTCACGCAGGAGCTTGCCGAAGTCGTGACGATCGAGGATCGCGGGCTGCGCGAGGGGCTGCGCCTCTGCGGGTCGGGTGATCTGGTTCATGCGGGCGTGCTTTCCGGTTCACCGCCGCGTTGCCGCCGCGGTGTTTCTGTTCGGGATGGAGGATGGGCGGCGCTGCCGCGGCCTGTTTCGTGACGCGCTGCGGCGCGCGTCAGCCGGTGGTACAGCGCGGCGGATCGGCGGGGCGGCGCATCGGTGCGACGCGCCGCGGGGCATAGGACGCGCTACGCCGTGGGGCGTTCAGCGCGACAGGCCGTGAGATCGCCGAAGCGGAGCGCCGCAGATCGCCTGGCGCACCGCGCCGGGGGTCGTGCAGCCTGGGTCGGGCGGACATCGCGTCGTGCTCACTCATGTGAAAAATCCTACGGCGATGCGGCGTGCGTCCCAATGACCGTGTTTACCGAAGATTCCCCGGCTTCCGGCATAAGCCTTCTGCCATTCGCGGAACCGGGAGATTTCGTTCCTCCCACGGCCCGCGCGCGTCGTTTCGCACCCCTGGTACGGTGACGGCGCAGCGTCTCGCTTGGGCGGGGTGGGTCTTGGTGGAGGGTCCCGCAGACCCTAGGTTGCCAACAAGCAATGCGGACGCAGATCCGCCGGGGGAGAAGGAACGCCGCCCACCACGCCGGCCGCGCCCGCGCGACGGCAGGCCATGGACGGACATGCGATGCCCTCCGAACGATCCAGGCTGAGCCTCGGCCTGTTCCTGCTTTCCACCGGCCACCACATCGCGGGCTGGCGGCACCCCGAGAGCTGGGCCGCGATGCCGATGGACCTGCGCGCCTATGTCCGCGTCGCGCAGCAGGCCGAGGCCGCGTGCTTCGACATGCTGTTCCTGGCCGACAACAACTGCGTGCCGCAGACCGACTGGCCGGCGGTGCGCCGCACCACGCGCGAGCATATCCTGGAGCCGATCGCGCTGCTCTCGGCGCTGTCGATGGTGACGGAGCGGATCGGCCTGGTGGCCACGGGTTCCACCACCTATTCCGAGCCCTACCACGTCGCGCGCGGCTTCGGGACGCTGGACCACCTGTCGGGCGGGCGGGCCGGGTGGAACATCGTCACCACCTCCAACAGCAACGAGGCCTGGAACTTCGGGCGCGAAAGTCACCCGCAGCATGCCGACCGTTATCGCCGCGCGGCGGAGTTCGTCGATGTTGCCAAGGGACTTTGGGACAGCTTCGCCGACGACGCCTTCCTTAAGGACAAGGAGGGCGGGATCTACTTCGACGCCGCGAAGCTGCAGGTGCTGGAACACCGTGGCGAGGAATTCGCCGTCCGCGGGCCGCTGAACCTGTCGCGGCCGCCGCAGGGCTACCCGGTGCTGGTGCAGGCGGGCGGCTCCGATGCCGGGCGCGACCTGGCGGCGCGGCAGGCGGAGGTGATCTTTTCCGTCAGCCAGACGCTGGAGGAAGCGCAGAGCTTCTACGCAGACGTCAAGGCGCGGCTGGTGGCGCACGGGCGCGACGCGGCGTCGGTGAAGGTGATGCCGGGCCTATTTCCCGTGGTCGGGCGCACGCGGGCCGAGGCGGAGGACCGGATGGCGGCGTTGCAGCGGTTGCTGCACCCCGACGTGGGCCTGTCGCTGCTGTCGTTCCTCACGGGCGGCTTCGACTTCAGCCCTTACGACGTGGACGGTCCGCTGCCCGAGCTGCCGGATACCGACGTGGGCAAGGCACGGCTCAAGGTGATCGCCGACCTCGCGCGGCGGGAAAACCTGTCGATCCGCCAGCTGTACGAGCGCATCGCGGTGTCGCGCGGGCATCACATGGTGATCGGCAGCGCCACCGAGGTGGCCGACCGCATGCAGGAATGGTTCGAGGGCCGCGGCGCCGACGGCTTCAACGTCATGCCGCCCACCTTCCCGCAGGGCTTCACCGACTTCACGACGCTGGTGGTGCCTGAGCTGCAGCGGCGCGGCCTGTTCCGCTCCGCGTACGAGGGCACGACGCTGCGCGAGCACCTGGGCCTGCCGCGGCCGCCCCGCGCCGTGCGCGGCCGCACCGCCCTTCCCGAATAATCCACCCGGAGCACGACGATGACACGTTTCCTGGCCGCGCGCCCGGCATCTCCCCTGGCGTCTTCCATGGCGTCCCCTCTGGCCACCCCCTTGGCCGCCCCCCTGGCACGGCGCGCAGCGCTGGGCCTCCTCGCCGCGCCCGCGATCCTTCCCGCCCTCGCCCGTGTCGCGCGGGCTGCGGACCCGGCATCGGGCTGGGCGCCGGACCGCCCGGTGCGGATCGTGGTGCCCTTCCCGGCGGGCGGCGGGCTCGACCTCGTGGGGCGGGTGCTGGCGGAAGCGCTGGCGCCGGTGCTGGGGCAGCCGGTGGTGGTGGACAACCGTTCCGGCGCCGCCGGGGCGCTGGGCATCGAGCAGGTGTTCCGCAGCCCGCCGGACGGCGAGACGCTGGGCATCACCAGCGCCGGCAACATCACCATCGGCCCGCTGCTGCGCAAAACTCCCTACGAGGCGCTGGAGCTGACGCATGTCTCGCGCCTCACCACCAGCCCGTTGCTGCTGATGGCGCGCAAGGACCTGCCGGCGGCCGACATCGACGGTTTTATTGCCTGGGCCAAGGCGAAGCCGGAGCAGGTGCGCTTCGGCTCGGGCGGGGTGGGGTCCTCCACGCACCTGGCGCTGGAGCTGATGAACATCCGCATGGGCATCAAGATGCTGCACGTGCCCTATCGCGGTACCACGCCGCTGCTGACCGACCTCGCCTCGGGCAATGTCGACGTGGGCTTCAGCGATGCCGCGGGCTGGCCGCTGGTGGAACAGGGAACGCTGCGGCTGCTGGCGGTCTCCACCGCCGAGCCCTGGGCGCGTAGCCCCGCCACGCCGGTGCTGGACGGCAAGCTGGGCGAGTTCCGGGTGAACAACTGGTACGGGCTGGCGGCCCCGCCCGCGCTGCCGGCGCCGATCCTGGCGCGGCTGGAAACCGAGACGGCGCGCGCCCTGGCCCTGCCGCGCGTGCGGGACGCCTACGCGGCCTCGGGCTTCACCGCCTCGCCGATGCCGGCGCGCGAGTTCGCGCCCTACCTGGCGGGCGAGGTGGCACTGTGGAAGGGCGTGATCGAGACGGCGAAGATCGAGCGCGAGGACTGAGAGGGGGCGCTGGTTTGAACCCCGGGGAGGTGGAGAAGGAATTCTCCCCCTCCCCGGACCCCTCCGCCCTCATCTTTGTTTGAGACGCTGCCGCAGGAGTGTGGCTGAGGCTGTGCGCCCCGGCTCATGGAGCCGGAGCGAGGGACATCTCAGCCAGCGCTGAGAAGGACTTCTTGTCCGTTTCAGCAGCACCGGCGGCGACCGTTCCACGACCGGTTTCCACCGCCCTGCGGCAGCGTCAAAGAGAAAGATGAGTGGGGGTCCGGGGGAGAGAATTCCTTCTCTCCCCTGGCCGCCGGCCGAACAGTACCGCCCAGCCTCAGAGTTCCGCCGGCGAGAAGCGGCCGTGGCGCTCGACCATGGTGGCGCTGCTCTCGTTCAGCCCTTCCAGTTCGACGCGAAGCCCGTGGCGGCGCATCTTGTTCACCACGTTTTCCAGCGCACCCACGGCGGTGATGTCCCACAGCTGTGCCGCGCGCAGGTCGATGCGGATGTTCCGCGCCGTGTCGCGCAGGTCGAAGCTGTCGGCGAACATGTCGGCCGAGGCGAAGAAGACCTGGCCGTGCACCGTGTAGGTGCGGGTGTCGGTGGCGGCGTCGTACTGGCTGTCGACGCGCATCAGGTGCATGACCTTGAAGGCGAAGAAGACGCCGCTCAGCAGCACGCCGACGAGCACGCCCAGCGCCAGGTTGCTGGTGGCGACCACCACCGCGACGGTGGCGAGCATCACCGCGGACGACACCTTGGGATGCACCACGAGGTCGCGGAAGGAGCTCCAGGAGAAGGTGCTGATCGAGACCATGATCATGATGGCGACCAGCGCGGCCACGGGCACCTGCGCCACCCAGGGGCGCAGCAGCACCATCAGCACCAGCAGGAACAGCCCGGCGCAGAAGGTCGAGAGCCGCCCGCGCCCGCCGTAGCGGACATTGCCCACGGTCTGGCCGATCATGCCGCAGCCGGCGATGCCGCCGAACAGCCCCACGGCGATGTTGGCGATGCCGAGGCCGGTGCATTCCATCCGCTTGGAGCTGGTGGTCTCGGTCAGGTCGTCCACCACGCCGGCGGTCATCATGGATTCCAGCAGGCCCACGGCCGCCATCGCCAGCGCGTAGGGCGCCACGATCCGCAGCGAGGCCCAGTTCAACGGGATGTCGGGCAGCACCAGCGCGGGCAGGCTGGACGGCAGGTGGCCCAGGTCGGCCACGGTGCGCAGCGGCATGGGGAAGCTCATGCTGATCGCGGTCAGGATCACGATGCAGATCAGCGGCGACGGCACGGCCTCGGTGAGGCGCGGCACGAGGTAGATGATGGCGAGGCCCAGCGCGATCATCGCGTAGGTGTGCCAGGTGACGTCCATCATCTGCGGCAGCTGCGCCGAGAAGATCAGGATCGCCAGCGCGTTGACGAAGCCCGTGCGGACCGAGCGCGACACGAAGCGCATCAGCACGTCGAGGCGCAGGAGGCCGAACACCACCTGGAAGGCGCCGGCCAGCAGCGTGGCGGCGAGGAGGTATTGCAGCCCGTGCTCGCGCACCAGGGCGGCCGCCACCAGCGCGACGGAGCCCGCGGCGCCGGAGATCATCGCGGGCCGCCCGCCGGTGATGGCGATGACGATGCCGATCACGAAGGAGGCGTAGAGGCCGACCTCCGGGTCGACGCCGGCCACGAAGGAGAAGGCGATGACCTCGGGGATCAGCGCGAAGGTGCCGACCAGCCCGGCCAGGATGTCGCGCCGGATATTGCCGAACCATTCGGCGCCGTAGCGGCCGAGGGCGGTGGGGGGTGTGCTCATGGAGTTCCGGGATCAGGGGAGCCGTGTCACGCGCGGAAGGCGGCTGGCCGGTCCGCTCCGGGGCGCGTGCGCGGGGCACGGCGGCGGAGGGCGCGGGGCGCAGGTCCGGTCGAACGCTCGCAACAGCGGATCATGGGACGCGCCGCGGCGGAGGGACTCCGGGTCGCGGGCGGTGTGGCATGACGGTGTTGCGAGCGGGGACTACATCGGACCGGTGATCCTGCTTCGGGCAGCCCGGGCCGGAGGGGCTCCGGGGCAGGCCGCGTCGTGTTGCGTCGCAACAGGGTTACGGGCGGTTTCCCGGCGATGCAAGCGGAACCGTGCGGGTTCGGCGGTTTCCCCGCCGCCCCGGCACCCGCTTCAGCGCCCCGGTCTCAGCGCCCCGGTCTCAGCCCCCTCGCCTCAGCCCGCCTGGCTCAACCGAGGGTGAAAGCCTCGTGCACCGCCGACTGCACGGCGCCGCCCAGCACCGCGCCGCCGCCGGCGACATAGATCCAGTCGCCGATCGCGGTGGCGCCGACGGCGTGGCGCGGCGTGATCATCGGCGCGTGCCGCTGCCAACTGTCCGTGGCCGGGTCGTAGCTTTCCATCTGCCCGAAGACCCGTGCCTCGAGGGTCTGGCCGCGCTCGATGATGCCGCCCTCGCCGCCCATGCAGAACATCCGCCCGCGGTAGAGCACCATCCCGTGGCCCGAGCGCGGCGTGGGCAATGGGGCGCGCTCCTCCCAGGTGTCGCGGTCCGGCAGGTACACGTGATGCAGGCCGGTGTTGTACTGGAAGGTGTTGAAGCGGCCGCCCACCACGTGGATGCGCCCGTCATGGCTGACGCAGCCGACGTGGTCACGGGCGGCGGGTAGCGCGCGGCGCAGTTCCCAGCGGTCGGCGGCGGGATCGTAGGCCTCGTGCCAGCCGACGCTGGCGCGCTCCGCCGCGGGGTCGGTGGCGCCGCCGACGAGGTGGATCCGCCCGTCCAGCACCACCGCCGAGGCGGCGCCGCGCGGACGGGGCAGCGGCGCGATCTCCCGCCAGCGGTCCTCGGTGAGGTCGTAGCGGAAGGCCTTGTTGTCGCAGGCGCGGTTCTGCTCGATGAAGCCGCCCAGGGCGTAGACCTGCCCCCGGTCGGCCACCACGGCGATGTGGTTCGCCCCGCGCGGCAGCGGCGCCGCGCCGTACCAGCGATCCCCGGCCGGGTCATAGACGGTGTGGTAGGCGCGGTTGAACTGGCCTTCGCCGTAGCCGCCGACGACGTGCATCCGCCCTTCGGCCGCCGTGGCCCAGGCCATCTCGCTGCGCGGGATCGGCATCTCGGCGCGCGTTTCCCAGCGGCCGGCGGGGCCCTCGGGGGCATTGCTCTCGAAGAAGCGCTGCGCTTCCTGCTGCGCCGTCAGGTGATGCGGCGCGCCGTTCTGCGCCAGCGCGCCGAAGGGCGCCGGCGAGGACGGCAGGGCTTCCAGCGCCGGGCCGCCGTGGCCCGCGTGCTGCGCCAGCGCGCTGCCGGAGGCGGCGGTGCCGAGGCCCAGGATCGCCAGGCCGTTGAACTGCCTGCGGTGCATGTTCGTCCCCCTCCCCCCGCTCGCACCGGTTCCTCCCCAGCCCCGGCCGGTGGTGCGGGGTGAAGGGCCCGCGAGGGCTGCGCGTCGCGGGCCGGCCGCAGGACGGGACGGAGGCGTGCCTCGTCGCCACGGGGATGGCGGGATCATGAACGGGTGGACAGGTTTCCGCCAAGGGGTTTCGGGCGGTGCCGGTTGGGACGCGGGGTGTGGCGGCCGGACCCGGTTTCCGCCCTGGGGCGCGGCGCCCCGTGCCGGTTCCGCGTCCTGGTTCACCTGCGCCCTCGCCGTGACGGCTTTCCACCGTCGCTTCCCGCCTCGGTTCGCCGTGCCGGCTTCCCACCGCTGCTCCCCGACGCCGCCCGGCTTTCCAACGGACAGCGGGGAGGCCGCCGTCGTCAGAGCGGCGCGCAGGCCCGCGCCAGCCAGTCCCGCACCGGCGCGTCGAGGCCCGGCCCGGCCTCGCGCAGCACGCGCGCCTGGTAGTCGTCCACCCAGCGCCGCTCCGCGGGCGTGAGCAGCGCCGGCTCGATCAACGCGCGTTCGTAGGGGGCCAGCGTCAGGGTTTCGAAGCGCAGCCAGGGCTTGCCGGACAGGCCGGTGCCGTCGTTCTGCACCAGCAGCAGGTTCTCGATGCGGATGCCGTAGTGGCCGGGCAGGTAGAAGCCGGGCTCGTCGCTCAGGATCATCCCCTCGGCGATGGCGACCGGCTTGGCGGCGCGCGAGAAGGCGACGGGGCCCTCGTGGACGCTCAGGAAGGAGCCCACGCCGTGGCCGGTGCCGTGGTCGTAGTCCAGCCCCTCGTCCCAGAGCGGGCGGCGGGCGATGGCGTCGAGATGCGGTCCGGCCAGCCCTTGCGGGAAGCGCAGCGTCGCCAGGGCGACGTGGCCGCGCAGCACCAGCGTGTAGCGCTGGCGGAGCTCGGCCGGGGCCGGGCCGGGGCCGCTCCAGAGGGTGCGGGTGACGTCGGTGGTGCCGTCGGGGAACTGGGCGCCGCTGTCGATCAGGTAGCACTCGTCGGGCGCGATCCGCCGGTCGCTGCTGGCGGTGGCACGGTAGTGGACGATGGCGCCGTTCGGCCCGGCGCCGGAAATGGCGGGGAAGGACTCCGCGCGGAAGCCGGGAAGCTCACGGCGCAGGCGCAGCAGCTGTTCGGCGGCGCCGACCTCGGTGAGCGCGCCCTTCGGGGCCTCCTGCGCGAACCAGTGGAGGAAGCGGATCAGCGCCCCGGCGTCGCGGCGATGGGCGGCGCGGCTGCCCTCCTGCTCCACGGCGTTCTTGCGGGCGCGCGGCAGGCGCACGGGGTCGTCGGCGGCCACCACCTCGGCCCCGGCCTCGCGCAGGATCTGCCCGAACGCGGCGGGGGTCAGGTCGGGATCGACGCCGACGCGGCGGCCGGCCAGGGCGCGCAGGGCTTCGGGCAGTTCGGCGGGGGTTCGCAGGGCCACGGCGTTGCCGAGATGGGCGCGCAGCGCGTCGTCCACCTTGCGCCCGTCGATGAACAGCTCGGCCGTGCCGTCGGCGCGCAGGATGCCCTGGGTCAGCGGGATCGGCGTGTGGCCGAGATCCTCGCCGCGGAGGTTGAGCAGCCAGGCGGTGCTGTGCGCGTCGGCCAGCACCGCGGCGTCCAGCCCGGCCTCGCGCAGCGCGGCGGCGCCGGCGGCCAGCTTCTCCCCGGCGGCGAGGCCGGCGTGTTCCACCGGGTGCGGCACGGCGCGGGCGGCGGGGGCGGCAGGGCGATCGGTCCAGCTCTCGTCCACCGGGTTCTGGGCGAGCGGCACCAGCGTGGCGCCCGAGGCGGCGAGCCGGTCCAGCGTGGATTGCGGGAGGAGGCGCGGGTCGTAGCCGATGCGGCGGGTGCCGGCGTGCTGCCGGAGCCAGTCGGCCGGCGGCTGCTCGGTGATGTGCTGCCGTTCCCACAGGGCGGGATCGGTCTGGTCGGCGACCTGGGTGGTGTAGCGGCCGTCGGTGAAGACCGCCGCGCGCTCGGGCAGCACGATTGCCATGCCGGCGCTGCCGGTGAAGCCGGTCAGCCAGGCGAGGCGCTCGGCCGAAGGGGGCACGTACTCGCCCAGGTATTCGTCGGAGCGGGGAATGATGAACCCGTCCACGCCCGCGCGGCCGAGGGCCTCGCGCAGCGCCGCGAGATGCTGCACCGCACTCACGGGTTCGCGACCTTCGTAAAAAACATGTTTCACTCCTATTTCATGCGCCCGACGCATGCCTCCAAGGCCGGATCGGCACGCCCGAAACGAGGCTGAGAGATTATGTTCTCCCCATCAAGCGCGGCGGGGCGAGAGGCGGCACGGAGCCACCTTCCCGGACCTCTGAACCGCGCCGCAAAGGACGCCTGATCATGAACCCGAACTTCAACCAGACAGAAGCCAGCCTGATGATGCCCCGCGCCGCCAATGCCGAAACCGCCCGCGTGCAGGCCCTGCGCCAGCAGGCGATGCAGCAGAGCGACGCCGGCCTCGGCCGCTGGTTCTCCGGCCTGTTCGCCCGCCTGTCCGAGGGTCTGGCCCGCCGCCGCGCGATGGCCGAGCTGCAGGAGCTGAGCGATCGCGAGCTCGCCGATATCGGCCTGAACCGCGCCGAGATCCCGGGCCTCTTCGCCCGCATGGGCGAGCAGGTCGTGGCCGCCCCGGCCCGCACCAGCGTGGTTCGTCCGGCCAACGACTTCCGCCAGGGCCGCGCCGCGGCCTGAGGCGGGCGGCTGGGTCTCACCACTGCGTGAGACCTGCGCTGGTCGCATAAGCGGCCATGAAGCATGAGAAAAGGCGCCGGCTCCATGAGCCAGGCGCCTTTTTCTTTTGCATCGCAGCATCGGCCGGGTGGTCCGACCGGCTGTATGGCGCGATTTGAGGCAGCCAGCGGCCCGGGTGGCAGTGGGCGATGGCCTCAGCGGCGGCGCAGCACCAGCGTCGACCAGTGGCCGAAGTCGAGGCGCCGTTCCAGCACCAGCCCCTGCCGGCGATGCGCGGCCAGCACCATCCGCACTTGGGTGCCGAGCAAGCCGGCCAGGATGGCGGTACCGCCCGGGTTGAGGTGGGCGGCGAGGTCGTGCGCCATGGCGCAGAGCGGGCGGGCCAGGATGTTGGCGAAGACGAGGTCGTAGCGGCGGCGGTTGACCTTCGGCGAGCGCCAGCCATCGGCGAGCTCGGCCCGGAAGCGGTTGCGCAACCCGTTCATCACCGCGTTGTCGGCGGCGACGCGGACCGACCAGGGCTCGATATCGGTGGCCAGCACCGGCTGATGCAGGATCTTGGCGGCGCCCATGGCCAGGATGCCGCTGCCCGAGCCGAGGTCGAGCACCGAACGCAGCCGGCCGCGCCCGTGGCGCTTGGCCACCGACTCGAAGGCAATCAGGCAGCCGCGGGTCGATTCGTGCTCGCCGGAGCCGAAGGCGAGGCCTGCGTCGAGTCGCAGAACCACCCTGCCCCATTCCTTGCGGTCCTCCACATGGGTGGGGCGAATGATGAAGCGGGTGCCCAGCGCCTGCTCGGGGAAGGCCTCGATCGTGCGGGCGAGCCAGCCTTCGGCCTCGGTCTCGTGCCGCTCCGGCGTGCCGGCGTCGTGGCCGCTCACCATGCCCGCCAGCGCCAGGGCGGCGGCGAGCGCGGCCTCGTCGCCGTTCTGCTCCCACACGCCTTCGAGGCGCCAGGTCTCGCCCGGTTCCTCGCGGAAGTAGCTGACGGTGCGGCAAAGGCTTTGCAGCGCGGCCTCGTAGACCGGCACGGCCTCGTCCGGCAGGCCGCGGAGCACCAGGGTTTCCAGCGGGATCGCCCAGTGCGTGTTGCCCTGGGTCGGCCAGTGGCCGGGCTTCTGCTGGATGGCGGTCTGCGTGCTCATGCGGGGATTGCCTTCATGCGGCCGCTTATTGGGCGCGCTCCACGAAACGGTCCAGCACGCGCTTGCTGCCGGTCTTCTCGAAATCCACGTCCAGGCGGTCGTCGTCCACCCGGGTGACGCGGCCGTAGCCGAATTTTTGGTGGAAGACGCGGGTGCCGACGGTCATGGCATCCTTGCGCGCCGGGCGTTCCTGCACCTCCCAGGCGCCGGCCTCGATCACGCGGGGCTTGCGGGCGGCGGTGAGCGGGCCGTTGCTGAAGACGCTGGGGGCCGAGGCCATGCGCTGGCGCTGCATGGAGGAAGAGCCTTCGCGCTCCACCGCGTCCTCGGGCAGTTCGTCGAGGAAGCGCGACGGGATGGCGGCGGACCAGTTGGCGTAGATGCGGCGATTGGCGGCGTGGCTGATGACCACGCGCTTGCGGCCACGGGTGATACCCACGTAGGCGAGGCGGCGCTCTTCCTCGAGCGACTTGGTGCCGCCCTCGTCCAATGCGCGCTGGTGGGGAAAGAGGCCTTCCTCCCAGCCGGGCAGGAAGACGAGGTCGAATTCCAGCCCCTTGGCGGCGTGCAGCGTCATCAGCGACACGCGGTCGGCCTCGGATTTCTCGTCGTTCTCGGTGACCAGCGCCACGTGGTCGAGGAAGCCGGCCAGGGTTTCGAACTCGCCGATCGCGCGCACCAGTTCCTTGAGGTTTTCCAGGCGGCCCGGCGCTTCGGCGGATTTGTCCTGCTTCCACATCTCGGTGTAGCCGCACTCGTCCAGCATGGTGGCGACCGCGACGACGTGGCCTTCCTTGGCCATGGTGGCGCGCCAGCGGTTGAAGCCCTCGAAGAGCTCGCGCAGCGCGCTGCGGGGCTTCGGCCGGAAGGCGTCGGTCTGGGCGAGCTTGTCGGCCGCGACGGCCAGCGGGATGCTCTGGTCGCGCGCCACGATGTGCATCTGCTGCAGGGCGCCGTCGCCGATGCCGCGGCGGGGCGTGTTGACGATGCGCTCGAAGGCCAGGTCGTCGCTCGGCTGGTGCAGGATGCGCATATAGGCCATGGCATCGCGGATCTCGGCGCGCTCGTAGAACTTGAGGCCGCCAACGACCTTGTAGGGGACGCCGAGGACGATCAGCCGTTCCTCGAAGGCGCGGGTCTGGAAGCCGGCGCGCACCAGGATCGCCATCTCCGACAGGCGGAACTTCTCGCGGTGCGCGGCCTCGATGGCGTCGCCGACCATGCGGGCCTCCTCCTCGGAGTCCCACAGCGAGACGACCTTCACGCGCTCGCCATCCGCGTCGTTGCGGCCGGCGCGCAGCGTCTTGCCGAGGCGGCCCTCGTTCTTGGCGATCAGCCCGGCGGCGGCGGCCAGGATCGGCTTGGTGGAGCGGTAGTTGGATTCGAGGCGCACGATGCGCGCGCCGGGGAAGTCCTTCTCGAAGCGCAGGATGTTTTCCACCTCGGCGCCGCGCCAGGAATAGATCGACTGGTCGTCGTCGCCCACGCAGCAGATGTTCTTGTGCTCCTGCGCCAGGAGGCGGAGCCAGAGGTACTGCACCGTGTTGGTGTCCTGGTACTCGTCCACCAGGATGTAGCGGAAGGCGCGGTGGTACTGCGCCAGCACGTTGGGCTGGGTGCGCAGGATCTCGGTGGTGTGCAGCAGCAGGTCGCCGAAATCGGCGGTGTTGAGGTCCTTCAGCCGCGACTGGTAGGCCTCATACAGGCTGCGCGCGCGGTTGTTGGCATAGTCGCTGTCTTCCTGCGGGGTGACGCGGGCCGGCGTCAGGCCGCGGTCCTTCCAGCGCTGGATGATCGCCATCAGCCCCTGCGCCGGCCAGCGCTTCTGATCCACGCCCGCCGCGTCCATCACCTGCTTGAGCAGGCGCATCTGGTCGTCGGTGTCGAGGATGGTGAAGCTGTTGGTGAGCCCCACGTATTCCGCGTGACGCCGCAGCATGCGGGCGCAGAGCGCGTGAAAGGTGCCGAGCCACAGCCCTTCCGCCGGGTGGCCCAGGATCGCCGCCACGCGCTCGCGCATCTCGCGCGCGGCCTTGTTGGTGAAGGTCACCGCGAGGACCTGGTTGGGGAAGGCGCGGCGCATCATCAGGATATGGGCGAAGCGGGTGGTCAGCACGCGCGTCTTGCCGGTGCCCGCACCCGCCAGCACCAGCAGCGGCCCGTCCACGGTTTCCACCGCCTCGCGCTGCTCGGAATTCAGGCGCGCCAGGTAGTCGGGCGGCGGGGCCGCGACGGCGGGGGCCTGGCCGCCGCCGAAGCGGCCGTCGGGTGCGGAAGCGGCGGGGGCGGCGGGGATGCCGGAAGGGCGGCCGTCCGGTGCCGCCGCGGCGATGACGGTGCGGGCGGCGGCGGAAGCGTGGTCGGGCAGCGGCATGGTCGCGGCTCCTTCGTTACTGGCAGGCGCCGACGGAGCCGGGCGCGCAGATGCGCGTCCCGTCCGTCCAGCGGGCGCCGTCGAGGATGGCATAGGACAGGTCGGCGCCGAGAAGGTTCGCGCCGGAAAGATCGGCACCCGTCAGGTCGGTGCGGAACAGCTTGGCACGGCGCAGGTCGGCCCCGGTAAGCCTGGCGCGCAACAGCACCGCGCGGGTGAGGTCGGCGCCCAGCAGGCTGGCGCCCGCGAGATCAGCCCCGGTGAGGTCGGCGGACACGAAGCGGGCCTGCGCGGCCTCCGCCCCCGCGAGCTTGGCGCCGGGCAGGCGGGCGCGGATGAGGCTCGCGTCGCGCAGCACCGCGCCGGCGAGGTCGGCGCCCGTCAGGTCGCGCTCATCCAGCAGGCAGCGGCGGAAATCCACGCCCGGGGCGGGCGTGTCGTTGCAGGCGGCCCGGGCCGGAAGGGCGCCCAGGAGCAGCGGCAGGAGCAGGAGGAGGGCGAGCCGGGGCACCGGGCGGATATAGAACGGGTGGCGAACAAGGGGAACCATGCGCGCCGGTTTCGCCGCCCCGCGCGACAGCGCGGTGCGGGTTCCGGCCGGTCCGGCTCCGCGGGAGGAGCCGGACCGGCCGGGCGGGCTTCAGCCCACCGACTTCTCCGCCTGCTCGGCCTTGGCCTCTTCGGCGGCGCCCGACGGGCTCGCGGGTTCCGCCGGCCTGGCGGGCCGCGCGCCCAGGATATGGGCGATGGCGTAGGTCAGGTCGGGGCGGTTGAGCGTATAGAAGTGGAACTCGTCCACGCCGTTGGCCTGGAGCATGCGGACCTGCTCGGCGGCCACCGTGGCGGCCACCATGCGGCGCGTTTCCGGATCGTCGTCCAGCCCGTCGAAGAGGTGCGCCATCCAGTCCGGCACGCTGGCGCCACACATGGCGGAGAACTTGCGCATGGAGGCGAAGTTCGACACCGGCATGATGCCCGGCACGATCGGCACCTCGATCCCGGCGGCGAGGGCGCGGTCGATGAAGCGCAGGAAGGTGCCGTTGTCGAAGAAGTACTGCGTGATCGCCCGCGTCGCGCCGGCGTCGATCTTGCGCTTGAGGTTGTCGAGGTCGCTCTCGGCCGAGGCGGCACCGGGGTGGGTTTCCGGATAGGCCGCCACCGAGATCTCGAAGGGCGCCACGCGCTTCAGGCCTTCCACCAGGTCGGCGGCGTAGGCGTAGCCCTGGGCGTGCGGCTCGTAGCGCTCGGTGCCGGCCGGTGGGTCGCCGCGCAGCGCCACGATGTGGCGCACGCCGGCATCCCAGTACTGGCGCGCCACCTCGTCGACCTCTCCGCGCGAGGCACCGACGCAGGTCAGGTGGGCGGCGGGGGTGAGCGCGGTTTCGCGCACGATGCGCGACACCGTAGCGTGGGTGCGGGCCTGGGTGGTACCGCCGGCGCCGTAGGTGACCGACACGAAGCGCGGCGCCAGGGGTTCGAGCCTGCGGATGCAGCTCCAGAGCTGGGCTTCCAGCGCCTCGGTGCGGGGCGGGAAGAACTCGAAGCTCAGCGCCGGCGCCGGCAGCGCGGCCGGTGTCGGCAAGGCGCCGAAGCGCGGGCCGGTCAGCCAGCGGCCGAGAGGGTTCGCCGGCATGCTTCCCCCGGTATTCCCCCCGGTGTTCCCATGGGAGGCGCCTTGATCCGGTTGAGCAACGTGATTCATGGCCCCAACATAGCGGCTCCGCTCCGGAACGGCAGGGGGTTCGTGCGGTGCCGCGGCATGGCCGGGATGCGGCGGCACCGCGTGCCTGGGCAGGCTGCCGTTGCGCCGGCGCCCCGGGCGGATGGCCGACGGCCCGCACCGTCCGGTGCCCCTCTTCCCCGTTCGCCGCGCCCTGCGCCCCGTGTGCCCCGGCTTCGCGCGCCCCGGCTTCGTGCCCCCGGCTCCGTACCCATCGGCGCGAGAGGATATGTGACAGGAACAACGCTCCGGGCCATGCTGCCCGCCGGGTGGCGGGTGTTTACATCTGTCGCGGTATGTTGTTGTGCGGCGCTCCACGCTTTTCGGTGGCGTGGATGCTATGGCTGCGGCGCAAAGACCGAGTTGAGGACGCTTTCGTTGAAGACCGTTGGGACGATCCCCGGCGCCCTGCGCCACCCCTCCCCCGGACGTCCGCACGGACAGGCTCGGGGGCGCCGCTTCGGCCGCTTCCTGTCGCGCGGCCTGGCCGTGGCGCTGGCGCTGGGCGCCACCGCCTGCGCGACGCGCCCCGATCCGTCCGACCCCGACGCGGTGGCGGAGTTCAACCAGACCAACGACCCGATCGAGCCGTTTAACCGCTCGATGTTCGGCATCCACCAGGCGATCGACCGCAACCTGCTGCGCCCGGCCGCGGTGGGCTACCGCGCGGTGGTGCCCGATCCGCTGCGCGAGGGCATCCACAACGCGCTGGGCAACCTCAAGAGCCCGGTGACCTTCATCAACGACGTCGCCCAGGGCGAGGCCGGGCGCGCGCGCGACACGCTGACGCGCTTCCTGCTCAACAGCACGGTGGGCCTGGGCGGGCTGATCGACGTGGCCGACAAGATGGGCCTGCCGGCGCATACCGCCGATTTCGGCCAGACCGCCGGCAAGGCGGGGCTGGGCGAAGGGCCCTACCTGTTCATCCCGCTGCTGGGGCCGAGCAATCCGCGTGACCTCGCGGGCTTCGGCGCCGGCATCGCGGCCAATCCCTTCACCTACCTGACCTTCGGCAGCGACGGGCTGAACTACGCCTACGACTACGGCATCCCCGTGCTGACCGCGCTCGACACGCGCGAGCGTCTGATCGAGACGCTGGATTCGGTGAACCGCACCAGCCTCGACCCCTACGCCACCTACCGCTCCGGCTATCGCCAGCAGCGGGCGCGCGACATCGCCAGCACCGGGCCCGTCTGGCCGCCGGGCAAGGGCCCGAACGCCGCGGGCGCCACGCCGGAAGGCCCGGCCGCCGCCCCGGTGCCCGACGCCGGCAAGGCCGCGCCCTCCACGGGGCTCGGCGCGGGAACCCGGACGCCCTCGCAGCGCTAACAGGAGACGCGGCGCGGATCGCGGCGTGGGCCAGCGGCCCGCGCCGGGGTTTGCGCCATACCCGGGCGTTCCTCCAACCCGGCCTCCCCTGGCTGCCAGCTTGCGGCCACGGGATCGCCGCCGCGGGACCACGACCCCGCGCCACCTTTCCCCGACGGCCTCGCGGCCGCCCGGGACGACGAGACGGAAAGAAGTGCCGATGACCATGATCGACCGACGCAGCCTGCTGGCGGCCACGCTGGCCCTTCCCGCCCTGGTGGCGCTGCGCCACCCGGCGCTGGCGCAGGGCGTGGATCCGAGCCGCGCCACGAGCTTCATCCAGAGCACGGGCCAGGAGATGGTGGCGGCGATCAACGCCAGCTCGCCGGTGGCGCAGCGCCGCCAGCAGGTGGCCGCGATCCTGCGCCGCGCCGTGGACATCCAAGGCGTCGGCCGCTTCATCCTGGGCCGCTGGTGGAACCAGGCCAGCCCGGCGGAGCAGCAGCAGTACATGCAGCTGTTCGAGGAAACGCTGATCCGCAACCTGTCGGCCCGCTTCGGCGAGTACCAGGGCGTTCGCTTCTCGCTCGGCCGTGCGCAGCAGCGCACCGAGGACGACGTTCTGGTGAACACGGTCGTGGAGCGTCCCAACGCGGCGCCGGTCAGCCTCGACTGGCGCGTGGGCGATGTCGGCGGCCAGCCGAAGATCGTGGACCTGATCGCCGAGGGCACCTCGCTGCGCCTGACGCAGCGCTCCGAGTATTCCTCGGTGGTCAGCCGCAACGGCGGCAAGGTGTCGGCGCTGCTGGACGCCATGAAGCAGCAGATCGCGCAGCTCCAGGCCCAGGAAGGCCGCTGAGCCGCGCCCCGGGCCAAACCGGGATCGCTTCAGGAAAGGGCCGGGAGGGCGATCTCCCGGCCCTTTGCCGTTCATGGACGCGGCTGTCTGTGGCCAGGGAGAGGGAGAAAGTGTTCTCCCCCTCCCCGGGCCCCTCCCTCTCATCTTTTTCTGGGACGCTGCCGCAGGAAGGTGGTGGGCGTTGTGCGCTCCGGCTCACGGAGCCGGAGCGAGGCAGGCGTCAGCCAGAACTGACAGGAAGCCTGGATTTTTCTGGGAAGCGCCAGCGGCCATCGTGCCGCGACCGGCCTTCACCCCTCCCGCGGCAGCGTCCGAGAAAAAGATGAGTGGGGGTCCGGGGGAGAGAATTCCTTCTCTCCCCCGGGACGACCGCCTCAGACCGCAGCCGGCAGCGTCGCCATGTCGATCACGAAGCGGTACTTCACGTCGGAGCGCAGCATCCGCTCGTAGGCCTCGTTGATCTGGTCCATGCGGATCATCTCGATATCCGAGGTGATGTTGTGCTCGGCGCAGAAGTCCAGCATCTCCTGCGTTTCGGCGATGCCGCCGATCAGCGAACCCGCGAAGGAGCGGCGCTTCATGATCAGGCTGAACACCTGCACCGGCAGCGGCTTCTCGGGCGCGCCGACCTGCACCAGCGTGCCGTCGCGCTTGAGCAAGTTGAGGTAGGTGTTGATGTCATGCTCGGCCGCCACGGCGTCGAGGATGAAGTCGAAGCGCCCGGCCTCGGCCGCCATCGCCGCCTCGTCACGGGACAGCACCACCTCATGCGCGCCGAGGCGCTTGGCGTCCTCGATCTTGCTGGGCGAGGTGGTGAACATCACGACCTGGGCGCCGAAGGCCGCGGCGAACTTCACCGCCATGTGGCCGAGGCCCCCCAGGCCGACGACGCCCACGCGCTGCCCGGGGCCGACCTTCCAGTGCCGCAGCGGGGAATAGGTGGTGATGCCGGCGCAGAGCAGCGGCGCCACGGCGGCGAGGTCGAGCGCCTCGGGGATGCGGAGCACGAAGTCCTGCTCCACCACCACGGCGCGGGAATAGCCGCCGAAGGTGTGGCCGCCGCTGATCTTGTCCTCGCCGTTGTAGGTCGCGATGAAGCCGTTGTCGCAGTACTGCTCCAGGCCGTCGCGGCAGTTCGCGCATTCGCGGCAGCTGTCCACCATGCAGCCGACGCCGGCGAGGTCGCCGACCTTGAACCTGGTGACGCTGCCGCCGACGGCGGCGACGCGGCCGACGATCTCGTGGCCCGGCACGCAGGGGTAGAGGGTGTTGCCCCACTCGCCACGGGCCTGGTGGATGTCGGAATGGCAGACGCCGCAGTAGAGGATGTCGATCTGCACGTCGGTGGGGCCAGGGTCGCGACGTTGGAAGGTGAAGGGCGCGAGCGGTGCCTGCGCGGTTTCGGCGGCGTAGCCGGTGCAAGTGAACATGGAACCCTCGTCGCATGGGAGATGCCGGCCCGGGCCAGGGCGCCAGGTCACCGGTCCCGCCCCCGCCGGACGCGATCCGGGGCTGGGTTGAAGCGGGGGCAAGGTGGCCGGCGCGGTGGCAGGGTGGCCCAGGACACTTAGCGCGCCAGCCCCGCGCGTCGAGGGGTTCTTCGAGAATTATCGAAGAACATCAGCATGTTATGTTATCCGGTACCGCGTCGGGCAGCAGCGGCCCGTGGCGTTGGGCAAAGGGGCCGCTACGGCATTTCTCAGCGGATGGCGCCGGTGCCCGGGCCGCCCCGCGCCGAGGAATTTGCGTTGCTCTCGTCGCGCGGCGTGGAGCCGGCGCTGCTTCGCGTCGTCGGGTCGAAGTTGTTGTTCAAGCTGTCCCGCGGGCTCCGGTCCACGTCCGGCCGCAGCCCTCCGGAGCCACTGCAGGCCGCGAGCATCAGCACGGCACCCGCAGCGATCAAGGGCTTGAGCATCCCTGTCTCCTTTCGCCGGAGATCGGCGACGGAGGCATGATGGCACCGCGGGTCGTGACGGACTTCTCACACCTGCGTTGCCGGAAGTTCACGATTTGGCGTCAGGTGGCGGAAGTGTCGCCGGCGCGGCTCTCGTAGACCACCATCCGGCTGCCCCGGTGCAGGAACAGGTCGGCCTCGCGCATGCCGATGCCGGCGAGCACGGAGCGGGAACTGTCGTTGGTTTCCCGCGCCACCGCGATGATGCGGTCCAGCCCGGCGCGATGACCGAACTCGAGCGCCGCGCGCGCCGCTTCCCGCGCGTAGCCGTGGCCGCGGCATTCGGGCCAGAGCGCGAAGCGCAGCGCCACGCCGCGCCCGTCGGGGCGCTCCATCAGGCCGACGATGCCGAGGAAGCTCTCGTCCTGCTGGAGATGGATGCACCAAGTGCCGTAGCCGCGCACCGTCCAGAAGTCGATGTCGTCCTCCATCTCCTCGCGCGTGCGCTCGGGCGTTCGCACGCCGTGCAGCATGATGGCGAAGACGCGCTCGTCACCCTTGAGCTGGGTGAGCTCGGGCAGGTTCTCCCAGCCCACGGGCAGCAGCAGCAGGCGCTGCGTCCGCACGACGCGCGACAGGTGCAGGGAGGATGGGGCGAAGATCATGGGGAGCAGGCTCGACACGACGCTGGGCGCCCGGGTGCCGCTGGTGCGGCACGGTGCCGGGCGGCGCGAAAGCTGCCGCGCGCCGGGACCGCCCTGCCCCGAGGTGAGGAGGACGGGCCGGCGCGCCGGCGCTTCAGCGCGTGAGGGGGCGGTACTTGATCCGGTGCGGCTCGTCGGCCGCGGCGCCCATGCGTCGCTTCTTGTCGGCCTCGTAGGCCTGGTAGTTACCTTCGAACCACTCGACGTGGCTGTCGCCCTCGAAGGCCAGGATGTGGGTCGCGAGGCGATCTAGGAACCAGCGATCGTGCGAGATGATCACGGCGCAGCCGGCGAAGTCGGCCAGCGCCTCTTCCAGCGCGCGCAGCGTATCCACGTCGAGGTCGTTGGTCGGCTCGTCGAGCAGCAGGACGTTGTGCGGCGTCTTGAGCATCTTGGCCAAGTGGACGCGGTTGCGCTCACCACCGGAGAGCACGCCCACCGGCTTCTGCTGGTCGCCGCCCTTGAAGTTGAAGGCGGCGCAGTAGGCGCGGCTCGGCACCGAGCGCTTGCCCATGGTGATCATGTCCTGACCTTCGGAGATTTCCTGCCAGACGGTCTTCTTGTCATCCAGGCTGTCGCGGCTCTGGTCGACGTAGCCGAGCTCGACGCTGTCACCCACGCGCATGGAACCGCCGTCGGGCTTGTCGGCGCCGGTGATCATCTTGAACAGCGTGGTCTTGCCGGCGCCGTTGGGGCCGATCACGCCGACGATGCCGCCGGGCGGCAGCTTGAAGCTCAGGTCGTCGATCAGCAGGCGGTTGCCGAAGCCCTTGCGGATCTCCTCGGCCACGATGACGGTGTTGCCCAGGCGGGGCGCCGGCGGGATCTGGATCTCGGTCGGGTCGGGCGCCTTTTCCAGCGACTTGGCCAGCAGCTCCTCGTAGGCCTGGATGCGGGCCTTGCTCTTCGCCTGGCGGGCGGAAGGCGAGCGGCCGATCCACTCCTGCTCCTCGGCCAGCTGCCGCTGGCGGGTGCTCTCCTCCTTCTCCTCCTGGGCCAGGCGCTTGCGCTTGGCGTTCAGGTAGGCGGAGTAGTTGCCCTCGTAGGGGATGCCGCGGCCGCGATCGACTTCCAGGATCCAGTTGGTGACGTTGTCGAGGAAGTAGCGGTCGTGGGTGACGATCAGCACCGCGCCCTCGTAGTCGCGCAGCGTCTTCTCGAGCCAGCTCACGCTCTCGGCGTCGAGGTGGTTGGTGGGCTCATCCAGCAGCAGCAGGTCGGGCTTTTCCAGCAGCAGCTTGCACAGCGCGACGCGGCGGCGCTCACCGCCGGACAGGTTGGTGACGGGGCTGTCGAAGGGCGGGCAGCGCAGCGCGTCCAGCGCGATCTCGACGGTGCGGTCGATCTCCCAGCCGTTGGCGGCGTCGATGCGCTCCTGCAGCTCGGCCTGCTCGGCGAGGAGGTTGTTCATCTCGTCGTCGTCCATCGGCTCGGCGAACTTCGCCGAGATCTCGTTGAACCGCGCGAGGTCGGCGTTCACGGCGGCGAAAGCCTCCATGACGTTCTCACCGACGGTCTTGTCCGGGTTGAGGTGCGGTTCCTGCGACAGGTAGCCGACCTTGGCGCCCTCGGCCGCCCAGGCCTCGCCGCCGTATTCCTTGTCCTGACCCGACATGATGCGCATCAGCGTGGACTTGCCGGCGCCGTTGGGCCCCAGCACACCGATCTTGGCGGTGGGCAGGAAGCTCAGCGTGATGCCTTTGAAGACCTCGCGTCCGCCCGGGTAGGACTTGGTGAGATCCTTCATGACGTAGACGTACTGGTAGGCGGGCATGGGCGAGGTCTCGGTCGCTTGAGTGGGGCTGTTCGGGGCCGGTTCTACCGGCTCAGTCCCCCTGCGTCGAGCACGGGGCCAAGGGTCGGGCGGCGGCGGTGAGGTCCCCACGCAGATGGGCACGCGGCCGGAGCGGGTGAAGGTCCCCCACATCCGGCGCGGCAGGTGGCAGCCGGCGGGGCCATTCCCGCGGTCGCCGCGCCTTCAGTTCAGCACGATGCCGTCGAGCGTGACCTGCCGCGCCGAGATCTGCAGCATGGTCTGCGCGATCCCGGCACTGCCCGAGTAGTTCAGCGTCAGCGACACCACGCGCGCCTCGTCGAGCTGGTAGCGCATCACCGTGGGCGCGCCCGAGGGCTGCGGCACCGACACCGTGATCACCACCTTGCGCGACGCCTCAGGGCCGTAGTTCCCCTGCCGCAGCCATTGCAGCAGGAAGGCGTCCATGGGCTTCGGGCTGCCGGCCGCGATGCTGACATCGCCTCGCCCTTCCCCGCGCGGGTCCATGCCGCGGGAAATCGAGAAGGACAGGTCTTCCAGCTGGTATTCCCGCGGATTGCCGCCGCCCGGCTGTTCCAGCGACAGGGTGGTGGTGGCGCCGGCCGGCTGTTCCTCGACGGCCGGAGCCGGCTTCTCCGACGGCGCCACCACCGGTGGCTGCGCGGCGGCGGGAACGGCGAGGAGCGCGGCCAGCAGGGGCAGCAGCGGGAGCGGTGATTTCACGCAGAACCTCCGGGTCGGATTTCCGTCTCACGCGGGGAGCAGCCGCTCCCTTCGCGCGACACCGGGGCAAGATCGTGAACAAGGGAAAAGTTTCGGTGCCGGAAAGCCTGGAGCGGCGGGGAGACCGGGCGGAAGGAGCCGGCGCGGAAAGGCTCAGCGCCACTTCGCCGTGCGGCTCTTCGCGGCACGGGTCGGGGCGTGGAAGGCGGGCGGCTTGTTTCGCACCCATTCGAGGAAATCCACCATGCGCGGATCGGCGCGCAGGGCCTCGACCTCATGGAGGTCGCGCGCCAGCTCGGTTTCGGTGAAGCGGGCGTGGATGGCGCTGTGGCAGAGCTGATGCAGCCGCACCGTGCCGCGGTGCGTGCCGCCCTTCAGGCGGGGCGTCAGGTGGTGCAGCGAGGATTTCGCATCCGGCGGGATGGGACGATCGCAGAGCGGGCAGACCGGCGGGCCAGAGGCCTGGGCGTCCGCGCCCTGCTCGAAGGCGGATCGCGCGGCGCGTCGTTCGTGGCGTCGTGACACGCCCCGGATGTGGGGATCGCGCCAGCCAGGTGGAAGGGGCGGCGCCGGAACGCCGCCCCTCCCCGCCGGGCTCAGCGGTTGGTGGTGCCCAGGGCGCGGCTGGCGGCGGTGCCGGGCGGGTTGCCCGGCGTGCCGTCGGACTGCGAAGGATAGGCGCCCGAGGTGTTGGTGCCCGCGGCACGGTCGAGCGCGCGGCTGGCCGCCGTGCCCGGCGGATTGGCCGAGGACGTGCCCGGATGCGTCGTCGCACGCCCGTTGGTGGTGGTGCCGTGCGTGGTGGAGCGGTGCGTCGTGGTGGCGCGGCGCGCGCTGTTCGTGGCGCGGTCCGCGGCGCGGCCGGCGGCGGTGCCGGGCGGGTTGCCCGGCGTGCCGTCGGACTGCGAGGGATAGGCACCCGATGTGTTGGTGCCGGCGGCGCGGTCGAGCGCGCGGCTGGCGGCCGTGCCCGGCGGGTTGCCGGTGGTGCCGTCGACGTTCTGGGCCAGGGCCGGCACGGCGGCGGTGATCAGCGCTGCGGCCGCGAGGCCATGGATGGTGGCACGAAGGCGCATGATGATGGTTCCTCTTTCCGGCTTGAACTTGCCGGCATGACAAGGTGAACCACCCAAGGAGGCGGAAGTTCCGCCGCGCGCTGACCATGTTGTGGCACCCCGCCCCGCGCCTGCCACGATCGGGGCAGCGCCGGTCCCGCACCGTGGGCGGGAACGGCCGCGACGACGGCAGGACAGACCGGGTTGTGATGTCGCGCAGGTGCCGGACGGCAGGCCGGGTTGCCGTCCCGCGCAGGTGCCGGACAGGCATCCGGAAACCGGCGGCGGGCGGCGGATGTTGCATCCCCGAACAGCGTTCGGATGAACACGATGCTCGCCTCTTTCCTGATGGGCCTGGTGGGCGGGCAGCGCGCCATGACGCCGCTGGCCACGGTGTCGGTGGCGGCCTCGCGCGGCCTGCTGCCGGCGGACAACGGCGCGCCCCGCATCCTCGCCTCGCCCTGGGTGGCCGCGGCGACGCTGGTTCTCGCCGTGGCGGAACTGGCGGGCGACAAGCAGAAGGATGCGCCGGACCGCATCGTGCCGATCGGGCTCGTCGCGCGCTTCGTCACCTCCGCCATCGCGGGCGCATCCCTGGCGCCGCGCCAACAGCGCTGGCTGGGTGCGGCGGTCGGCGCCACGACGGCGGTGGCGGCATCCTACCCCGGCTGGCGCCTGCGCGTGGCCACCATCCCGCGCTACGGGCAGACGCCTACCGGACTGGTCGAGGACGCGGCGGTGATCCTGGGCGCCTTTACCATCCTGCGCAGCTTCGGCCGGGGGTCCGGCAGGTCCGCCTGAGCATCGCGGCGACGCAGGGTGGCGCGACCCTTGCAGCCCGGGAGCGCCGCCTGAGACAGGTCGCCCAGGATGAGCCTCCTGAGACAGGCGGCCTGGGACACCCTCGGGACGGACTGCCTGGCACGGCTTGCCTGGAGCTGCCCAAGGAGACGTGAGGCCGGCATGCCGAACGTTCCGCCGCGCCGAAGCGTTGTGCTTGCGGTTTGCGGCTGGGCCATTGGTCCGCACCGGGAAAAAGGAAGAATTCCATGCAGGAAGGTTATCGCGACCTTTACGTCACCGGCCTCGTGAACGCCCGGGCACTGGAAACCCAGGCCATCGAGCTGCTGTCGCGGCAGGTGGAGCGGGTCGAGAGCTACCCCGAGGTGGAGCAGGCGCTGCGTCGGCACATCACCGAGAGCGAGCAGCAGCGCGACCGCCTCGACGCGATCCTTGAGTCGCTTGGAACGTCGAATTCCGGCGTGAAGGACTTCATCACCGGGCTGATGGGCAACATGGCCGCGCTCGCCCACGCGCCGATGCAGGACGAGATCCTGAAGAACGCCCTGGCGAACTACGCCTTCGAGCATTTCGAGATCGCGTCCTATAAGTCGCTGCTGACGCTGGCCGACCTCGCCGGCGACACGCAGGCACCGACCGCGCTGAAGCAGTCGCTGTCGGAGGAAGAGCGCATGGCGCAGTGGTGCGAGGACAGCCTCGACCCGCTGGTGCGCAAGTTCGCCACGCTGAAGGCTCAGGGCGAGAAGGCCGGCATCTGACGGCAGCGTTCCGGTCGATATGCGCGAAGCCCGCCGTGATCGATGTCACGGCGGGCTTCGTTGCTTTCGGGGGTGTTGCCGTGGCCAGGGAGGGGGAGAAAGTGTTCTCCCCCTCCCCGGACCCCTCGCCCCTCATCTTTTTCTCAGACGCTGCCGCAGGAACGTGGCGAGCGTCGTGCGCTCCGGCTCGATGAGCCGGAGCGAGGGACGGTTCATCCAGGGCTGACAGGAAGTTTGATTTTTCCGGGCAGCGCCAGCGGCCCCCGCACCGCGACCGGCCTGCCCCGTTCCCGCGGCAGCGTCCCGGAAAAAGATGAGTGGGGGTCCGGGGGAGAGAATTCCTTCTCTCCCCCGGGACAGCGGGACGGTTCCCCGGCCCGAACTTAGCCCAGCCCGGCCAGGACCTTCGCGGTCGCGCCGCTGATGTCGCCCAGCTTCTCGCCGGCGGCGACGCGGGCCTGGGTCTTGAGGCCGCGCTCCTGGCGGGCGATCGCCTCGCGCGCCTCGGCCTCGGCCTCGTGCGGCGGCAGGACGAGGACGCCGCTGTCGTCGCACAGCACCGCGTCGCCCGGCATCACCACCACGCCGCCGATCGCGACCGGCACGTTCATGCGCCCGCCCAGGTCGTAGCCGCGCGTGGTGATCGGCGCCTGGCCGCGGCACCAGAGCGGGAAGTCGGAGGCCTCGACCTCCTCCAAGTCGGTGCAGGGGCCGTCCACCACGCCCGCCACCGCGCCGGCGGCCTTGGCGGCCACGGTCACGCCGCCGCCCCAGCAGGCGTGGCGGTCGTCGCCCAGGCGGTCCACCACCAGCACGTCGCCGGGGCGCAGCAGGCCGAGCGCGTGGTGCAGCAGGGTGGAATCCGGGCCCAGGATCTGCACGGTCACGGCGGTGCCGGCCACGCGGCGGCGGCGCAGCAGCGGCTGCACACCGCGGTCCACGAAGCCCCAGTGACGCCAGTGGCCGACGGTGGCGGTCTCGGTCTGCTCAAGGAGCTGGATGACCTCGCGGCTGATCTGCGGGGCGCTCTTCTCGACGACGTATTTCGGCACGGGTGCTTACTCCTTACCCAGGGCGCGCTGGAAACCGACCAGACGCTCGACGCACAACACGACAACCAGGGCCACCACGATCAGGGCCATGGCAAGGGCCGCCACCAGAGGGTCGGAGCGGCTCTCGGCGTAGCGGAACATTTCCACCGGCAGGGTCGTCAGGCGCGGCCCCACCAGGAAGAGGGTGATCACGGTCTCGTCGAAGGAGACCAGGAAGGCGAGCGCCGCGCCCGCGATGGCGCCGGGGGCGGCCATCGGCAGCGTGACGCGCAGCGCCGCGCGGAAGGGCGTGGCACCCAGCGTCCAGGCTGCCTGTTCCACGTCGGCCGGCACGGTGCTGAAGGCCTGCACCATGATGCGCAGCGCGAAGGGCAGCGCCACCAGCAGGTGCGCCAGGATCAGCCCAGGCCAGGTGGCCACCAGGCGCAGCGGCTGGAAGGCCAGAAGCAGCGCCAGGCCCAGCACCAGGGTCGGCAGCAGCAGCGGCGCCGCCATCAGCCCGGCCACCACGCCGCTGCCCGGAAAGCGCAGGCGGGTGATGGCGTAGGCGGCGGGCGCGCCGATCACCAGCGACAGCGCCGCCACCAGCGCCGCCAGCACGACGCTGGTGCCCAGCGCCGACATGAGCTGCCCGTTGGTGAACAGTGCCTCGTACCAGCGCAGCGAGAAGCCGGGCGGCGGGAAGTTCAGGTAGTTGCCGCTGCTGAAGGACACGATCAGCACCACCACGGCGGGTGACAGGAGGATCACGTAGCCCAGCGCGGCGAAGAGGCGCATCACCGGACCGGGCGTCGCGGCGCCGGCGCTCATGCCTCGTCCCCGCGGCGGAGCACGGCGCGCAGCACCATCACCGCGAGGAGGGTCAGCAGCAGCAGCATCGCCATAGAGGCGGCCACCGGCCAGTCCACGGTCTGCAGCGCCTGGTCGAAGATCTCGGTGGCCACGGTGTAGACGCGGCCGCCGCCCATCAGCTTGGGCGTGATGAAGGAGGAGATACCCAGCACCAGCGTCAGCAGGAAGGCGCCGCCGAGGGCTGGCGCCGCCAGCGGCAGGGTGACGCGGGCGAAGGTGCGGGCGCGGCCGGCGCCCAGCGTGGCGGCGGCTTCCTCCAGCCGCGGATCGAGGCGGCCCAGCCCCGCGATCAGCACCAGCACGGCGTAGGGCATCAGGCTCTCGACCAGGCCGATCCGCACGCCGGTCCAGTTGTTGAGCAGCGCGATCGGCGCGTTCGTAAGGCCGAGTGCGCGCAAGGTGGAATTCACCAGCCCGAGGTCGCCCAGGATGGCGCGCCAGCCCACCACGCGGGCGGTGCCCGAGATCAGCAGCGGCGAGATCGCCAGGATCGCCAGCGGCGTCTGCCAGCGCGGCGCGGCACGGCGGATCACCAGCACCACCGGCAGGGCCAGCGCGGTGGCGATGGCGGCGCTGGTGGTGCTGAGCACGAGGGTGTCCCAGGCGATGCCCCATTCGTAAGGGTCGGTCGCGACCTTCGCGTAGCTGTCGAGGGTGAGCGCCGTTTCCATGGCGCCGGTGTCGGTGGTGCGGTTGAAGCTGATCCGCAGCAGCCCCGCCATCGGGTACAGGAAGGCCAGCGCCATCACGAGCAGCGCCGGGGCGCTGAGCAGCCAGCCGATCATGCCGGGAACACCCGCAGGTCGGCCGGGCGCACCGCGAGGCGCGCCATGTCGCCCGGGCGCAGCGACGCCGCGGCATGGTGGGCCGGGAACTCGGCATGGAGCGGGCCGGCCGCGGTCTCGGATTCGATGGCCACGGCCTCGCCGGTATAGGTGCGGCGGGTGACGCGGGCTTCCAGCGCCAGGGCATCGCCCGGGGCGGCGGCGCCGGGCGGCACGAAGACCACGCGGTGCGGGCGCAGGAAGGCCTCGGCCGGGCCTTCCGGCATGTCGGCCCGGACCTGGAGCGCGCCGCCGCCGGAAGCGCGGAACACGCCGCCCGGCTCGACCCGGCCGGCGAAGCGCGTGGCGCGGCCGACGAAGGTGGCGACGAAGCGGGTGGCGGGGCGCTCGAAGATTTCTTCCGGCGTGGCGAGCTGCTCCAGGCGGCCGGCGTTCATCACGCCCACGAGGTCGGCCATGGCCAGCGCCTCGGCCTGGTCGTGGGTCACGAAGACGGCGGTGGTGCCCAGGCGTTGCTGGAGGCTGCGGATCTCGTCGCGCACGCTGTCGCGCAGCTTGGCGTCCAGTGCCGACAGCGGTTCGTCCAGCAACAGCAGGTCGGGGCGGATCGCCAGGGCGCGGGCGAGTGCCACGCGCTGCTGCTGCCCGCCCGACATGGCGCGCGGCTTGCGGTCGGCCAGGGCTTCCAGGCCCACCATCGCCAGCGCCTCGGCCGCGCGGGCCTGACGCTCGGCACGGTTCAGGCCGCGCATCTCCAGGCCGAAGGCGGCGTTGGCGGCGGCGGTCATGTGCGGGAACAGGGCGTAGCTCTGGAACACGACGCCCATGTTGCGCCGGTGCGGCGGCAGGGCGGTGACGTCGCGCCCCGCCACGACGACGCGGCCGCTGTCGGGACGCTCCAGCCCCGCGATCATGCGCAGCGTGGTGGTCTTGCCGCAGCCCGAGGGGCCCAACAGCGCCAGCAGCGCGCCCTTGGGCAGCGTCAGCGACACGTGGTCGGCCGCCAGCACCGCGCCGGCACCGAAGCGCCGGGTGAGCGCTTCGAGCCGCAGGTGCGGCTCGGTGGCGCCCGCGCCGGGCTGCGGGGCGGCGGTGTTCGGAACCTCGGGCGTCAAGGCACCGGACTTCAGGGGATCGGCCGTCACCGTGGTGCTGCGCAGGGAGGTGCTGCTCAACGGGATGCCGCTCAACGGTTCGCCGCCGTCATGACCTCGCGCCGCCAGACCTGGTTCCAGCGGTCACGCAGGCGCACGGCCTCCAGCCAGTCGATCGGGGCCACGCGGCTGCGGTACTTCGGGTCGAGCGCGGTGCGGTCGATGGCCTTGGCGGTGCGCTGTGCCTCGACATTGGTGGGGCCGTAGAACATCCGGTCGGTGAAGGCGACCTGCGGCCCGGCGGACAGGGCGTTGCGCACGAAGGCGATGGCGGCGGCGCGGTGCGGGGCGTTGGCCACGATGTTGATGGTGTTGATCTGGAAGGCGGTGCCTTCCTCGGGGATGATCACGCCCAGGCGGCCCTTGCTCTGGTCGTGGTAGTACTGCGCCCGGGCGTTCCACAGCGTGCCCATCTCGACCTGGCCGCTCAGCACCATGGCGCCGCCGTCGGGGCTGGGCTCAAAGGTCTGGACGTTGGGCGCGATGGCCTTGAGCGTGGGGATGGCGCTGTCGATCTTGCGCCAGTCGCCCGTGGCGTGGTTGGCCAGCGCGCCGATCAGCGCCAGCGCCTGGATGTTGGGCAGGGTGGAAAAGGACAGCTTGCCGGCGAATTCGGGCTTCGCGAAATCGGCCCAGCGGGTGGGCGCGGGCTTCACCTTCTCGGTGTCGTAGACCAGCGACAGGTGGTCGTAGGTCACGGCCGGGCCGCAGCCGGCGCCGGAGCTCCGCGCCTGCTCGTCCAGCTGCGCCAGTTCCGGCACATCCTCGGGCGTGAGCTTTTCCACCAGCCCTTCGGCGCAGGCTGCGGCGGCGGTGGTGGCGTCCATGATCACCACGTCCACCTGCGGATCGGCCTTCTGGGCGCGCAGCGTGCCCAGGAACTGGGCGGAACCGCCCAGGCCCGCATCGCCGTACTGGACCGCGATCCCGGTGCGCTGCGCGAAGGGGTTCACCACCGTGTCGAGGTAGTTGTCGCGGAAGATGCCGCTGTAGGTCAGCAGCGTCACCGGGCCCTGAGGTGTCCCCTGAGGAGCGGCCGCCGGGGCCTGCGCTGCGGCGGTTCCGGGCAGCAGCGCCGTGCCGAGGCTGGCGCCGAGCGCGGTGGTCAGGGTCAGCGCGGCGGCGAGGGTCGTCAGGCGCATAGGCGGAAAGCTCCGTGGCGATGGTCCGGCCAACCCCTTCGCGATCCTGCCGGTGGGCAGGGATCGCCAGTGGGTCGGCCGGGCGGGTTGGCTCATGCTGGCGCCTGCAGCTTGCAATCGCCGGGCCAGGACCGCCAGCGCCGAGGTTGAGCGGGGTGGGCCCGACCCGGACCCGCGCTCCGGCCGCCGCCCCGCACCGCTATTCCGGGCACCGCTATTCCGGCGAGCCGCTGAGGTGGACCCGCCGGTGTTCCCCCGGATGTTTCCCGAATATTCCCCCGGGGGGGGGCACCGCTTAGGGTTCTGCCGCGGGGTGTCGCCTGGGCCGGGCAGGAATCGAACCCGCAACCAAGCCGTTATGAGCGGCCAGCTCTAACCGTTGAGCTACCGGCCCGAGGCCCGAGCGGTTTACGGCGCCGGCGCCGGCTGGGCAAGGAAGCTGCGGATCGCCTCGGCCGCCTGCTCGATGCCCAGCGTGCCCTCGTTGTGGCCGCGGTCGCCGCCGAGCTCGCGCAGCACCACCGGCCGCTTCGCCTCCTCCAGCTGCCGCGCCAGCTCACGCCCGTATTCCACCGGGAAGACGCGGTCACCGGTGGCGGGCAGCACCAGCCAGGCGGCCTGGCTGCGGGCCAGAGCCGCGGCGGTGTCGGGGTACTCGTTGAGGAAAAGCTGCATCGCCCGCGTGAGGTACAGGAAGGAATTGGCGTCCGACACGCGCGCCCGCGCCGCCGCGGCGTCGAGCAGGAAGCGGTCCACCGCCACGGTGTCGCCGATGCGCTTGGCGGGCTCCTGCCCTTCGGGCACCTGCCGGTTGAAGCGCGCGAGGTCGCCGCGGTCGCGGGTCTGCAGCATCAGGATCCGCAGGGCGTCCGTCAGGCCCCGCGTCGGGGGTTCCCTCCCTTGCGCGTAGTACTCGCCGCCCCGCCAGTTGGGGTCGTTGCGGATCGGCGCTTCCCAGACCTCCATCCAACCCTGGAGATAGGCGTCCATCGCGCCGGTCGGCACCGCCGCCACGACGCGCCGCACCATCTGCGGATAGGCCGCGGCCCACTCGATCGCCTGCATCGCGCCCATGGCGGGACCGCCCACCATCGCCAGCGCCTTCACGCCAAGGCTGTCGAGCAGGAGCTTCTGGACCTCCACGAAGTCGCGGATCGAGAGCACGGGGAAGCTCATGCCGTAGGGACGGCCGGTCGAGGGATCGACGCTGGTGGGGCCGGTCGCGGTGATGCGGGTGTCGCGCGCGTGGAGGCTGGCCGGCACGTCGCTCGACACCACGAAGTAGCGGTCGGTGTCGATCGGGCGGCCGGGTCCGATGATGCTGTCCCACCAGCCCGGCGTGCCTTCCCGGTCGGTCCGTCCGAAGGCCTGTCCGTTGCCGAGAAAGGAGTGGCAGAGCAGGACCGCGTTGTCGCCGGTGGCGTTGAGCGTGCCCGCGACCTGGTAGCCCACCCGCAGGCGCCCGACCGTGGCGCCGCCGCGGGTGGCGTAGTCGCTGCTCTCGAAGACCTTGCGTTCCACCAGCGGCGCCTCGGCCGGGGTGGCGGAAGGCGCGGCGGGTGGCGGCACGGCGGGTGGCGCGGCGGGCGGTGTGGTCTGCGCCTGGGCCTGTGATCCCCAGAGCGCCTGCACCGACGCGGACATCCCGAGCAGGAGGGCGGGGAGCGTGCGGCGGGGCATCATGCGTGCGGTTCTCCGGTGGCCGGTGTGCCCGGCCCTCGTGGTTTGCCCAAGGTTTCCCCAGGGGGTTGCCCCAAGGGGTTACGCCCGGGGGGGGGTTTACGCCCCGGGGTTTTACGCCAGGGGTTGCCCTGGCTGGCGGCCCGGGCGGCGCCGTCGCCGGCGCGGGCTGCGGACGCCTGCCGGTCCTGGCCGGGCGGGCCGGGATGCTGACGCCGGGGCGGTTGTGGCGCAACCTCGCGGTGGCGGGAAAGCAGCATTGCTGCTAGGTCGCGCGGTGTTGCAAAGGGGCGCCCTGCGGCGTTCCTCCGGCCACCCCACACCCGCGAGCGAGTTTCCGCATGAACCCGTCCCTGATCCCCACCGGCAAGGCGCCGCCGCACGACATCAACGTGGTGATCGAGATCCCGCAGGGCTCGGCGGTGAAGTACGAGGTGGACAAGGACAGCGGCGCCATCGTGGTGGATCGCTTCCTGTTCACGCCCATGGCCTATCCGGCGGCCTACGGCTTCATCCCCGGCACGATCGCCGATGACGGCGACCCGACCGACGTGCTGGTGCTGGTGCCCACCCAGGTGGTGCCGGGCGCGGTGATCCGCGTGCGCCCGATCGGCGTGCTGCTGATGGAGGACGAGGCCGGCCAGGACGAGAAGCTCGTCGCCGTGCCGCACGACAAGATCAGCCTGCTGTACAAGGACGTGCAGACGGTGGACGACCTGCCGGCGATCACCAAGCAGCAGATCGAGCACTTCTTCACCCGCTACAAGGACCTGGAGCCCGGCAAGTGGGTCAAGGTCACCGGCTGGGGCACCAAGGAGCAGGCCCTGGCGCTGATCGAGCGCGGCCTGGCCGCGGCCGGCGAGAAGAGCGGGTCGTAAGGCGTTTTCCGGCCGCCGGTTCAGCGGTGGCCGCCGGCCAGGGAGGGGGAGAAGGAATTCTCCCCCTCCCCGGACCCCTCGCCCCTCATCTTCTTTCGCAACGCTGCCGCAGGAGCGTGTCCGGCGTTGTGCGCCTCGGCTCACCAAGCCGGAGCGACGGGCGCGTCATCCCGCGCTGAAGCGCGTGTTTTCGTTTCAGCGGAGCGAAGGCTCAGCCATTCCGCGGCCGGTCACCGCCGCCGTGCGGCAGCGTTTCGGAAAAAGATGAGCGGGGGTCCGGGGGAGAGAATTCCTTCTCTCCCCCGGGACAGGGCAACGCCTCAGCGGCGCAGCGACGTGTCCGCCTGCCGGACGCGCGAGCGCACCGTGAACACGCCGTCGCCCGACAGGATGGCGCCGCGCGCGAAGAGGCGGCCGTTTTCCCAGTTCGACAGGCCGAGCTCGGGCTTTTCCAGCGCGTACTGCCCATCCACCCAGCGGGTGAAGCCGTCGCCCACGAAGGGCGCGTTCACGGCCTCAAAGAAACGGTCATGCGCCGCGCGGTCCTCGCTGAGGAGCGAAGCGGTGAACTGCGGGCTGTGCCGGTTGAACAGCGCCGCCGCGGCGTCGAGATCGTCCACCACGTGCAGGCTGACCTCGGGCGTGTCTTCCCATTCCCATTCGCGGCCGAGCTCATCCGCCGCCATGCGCTCGGCGATCGGCTCCTCCCGCTCGCCCTCGGCGCGGCGGACGCGGACGCGCGCCTCCTGCCAGTGCGCCGGCAGGTGCTGCCAATCCTCCGCCACGACGTGGAGCTTGCAATTGTGGCCCCGCGCCTCGCCGGCGGCGTGGAGGGCATCGAGGAAGACGGGTACCAGCTCCGCCGCGCGGTCGCGGTGAATCAGGCAGGTGTTGAGCGTGTTGCAGACCTTGCGGTCGAGCGAGTTGCGCACCACCGCCGCGAAGCGCGCCGCATCGGCTGCCCGGTCGGCGAACATCCAGGCGCCGCCGGTGCCGTGGAGGCTGACCGCGGTGCCGGCCTGGCGCGCCACGGCGCCCAGCTGCGCCACCGCGGCGCCGGAGCCGCGCGCCACCGCCAGCGACAGGCGGCGGTCGGCGAACATGGCCCAGCCGGCGGCGTGCTCGGCGCTTTCCACCAGGGCGGCGGCGCCTTCCGGCAGACCGGCCTCGCGCAGGGCGGGGTCGAGGGCGTGCTGCACGATGGCGCGCGCGGTGCCCAGCGCGTCGCTGCCGATGCGGAACACCACGGTGTTGCCGGTGCGCAGCACGCCGGCGGCGTCGGCGAAGACGTTGGGGCGGCCTTCAAAGACGAAGCCGACGACGCCCAGCGGCGCCACCACCTGTTCCACGGTCCAGCCGGGATGTTCCACGCGGTTCAGTACGCGCCCGCGCGTCGAGCCCGCGTCGCGCCAGGCGCGCAGGCCCGCCACCATGTCGGCGCGCATGCGCTCGGTGGCGAGGAGGCGGGTGGTGGAGCGACCGCGGGCGCGGGCGCGCTCCACGTCGGCGGCGTTGGCCTCGGCGATCGGGGCCCAGGCCTCAGGCGATTCCAGCAGGGCGGCGAAGCGGTCGAAGAAGCGCGTCACGGCCTCGTCCGGTACCTCGGCCATGCGGCGGAAGGCGGCGTGGGCGCGGCCCACGGCCCCGGCGGCGATGCGGTGCTGCTCGGCCGGGACGTGCAGCAGCGCGCCGCTGTCCTGCACCACCAGGAGGTGGTCGCCCGGCCGGAAGCGTTCGGCCAGTTCCGGCGGCACGGCCACGGCGCGGTTGCCCGCGAAGGGGATCAGGGTGCCGGCGGCGAGGCGGTCGAGCGTGGTGGTGGCGGTCATGGCGGGCGGCACCCTACAGGGCGCGGGCGGCGGAACAAGCGCGATGGCGGCGGGGCGCCGCCGCGCGGCGGGCGTGGCCGCGCGTCGCCCCCATTCTGCGGGAGGGCCGATCTTGCCCGGCAGGTTCCGGCTGTATCAGAGTGCGACGGGTGTTTCAGCGCAGGAGTCGCGTCCTAGTGTCGCCTTTTGGACGGTCTTCCTGGCTGGTAGCGGCACTCGCCTCCACGGCGCTGGTGTCGATCCCGCCCGCGCTGGCGCAGAACGTGGTGCTGGCGCCGGGGCAGACCTACGACATCGGCGTGGGCAGCGGCGCCACGATCGACACGCTCAACGGCGCGGCCGGCAGCCGGGTGACGTTGGGGACCAACACGCTGACGATCGGCGCCGGCGGCAGCTTCGCGGGCAGCATCCAGCAGGATGGCGGGCTGACAGTCGGCGGCGGCACGCTGACGCTGGGTGGAACGAATACCTATACTGGCCTGACCACGATCCAGTCCGGCGCCACGCTGCGGCTGGGTGCGGGCGGCAGCCTTTCGGCGAGCACAGGGGTGTTCCTTCCCAGAGGCGGCACGCTCGACCTGAATGGACAGAACCAGACGCTCAGCCGGCTCCGTGGATCAGACCAATGGCTCCCCACCAACAACGTCGGCGGCAATGTAGTGCTCGGCAGTGGGACGTTGACCCTGAACATCGGGCCGCCGACCACGCAGATCCCGTACGAGAACATCTTCGGCGGCGTGATCAGCGGCACCGGCGCCCTGGTGAAGACGGGCTCCAGCTCGCTCTGGCTGACAGGCGAGAACACCTACACGGGCGGCACCTACATCCTGGAAGGGGAACTCGCAGCCGGCCCCGCCTATATCTTTCCTTCGCGGATCAGGTCACTCGCCAGCAACGCGCCGCTGTTCGTGGCATCGGGCGCCAGCTTCTATCTTTCTCAGAATGTCTTGTCGGTCACGACGCTCGGCGGTGGCGGCACGATCACGCTGGACAATGCCTCGCTCTACGTCGGGGGCGATAACAGCGACAGCCGCTTCGACGGCCAGATTTCCGGCGGGTACACCAGCTACGTTGGGTCCAGCTCCCTGGGCCACTCGTCGGAGGTGGTGGCAAAAAGCGGGACCGGCACCCTGACGCTGACGAATCCTCAGGCGCTGTACGGGCCGGTCATCGTGGGCGGGGGTGTCCTGGCCCTCACGGGACAGGCCTCCGCGTCCTACGCGGGATTTTCGATCGGCGGTAACGGCGTGCTGGACCTGACCGGAACCACCACGACGCCGGCGATCCTGAGCCTCGACGGCAACAATCCCTTTGCTCCCACTGTCGCCACGTCCGGACAGGTGCGCCTTGGGTCCTCGGGACTGCGCCTGACCAACCCGAGCTACAATCCGCGCACGATCGGCGTTTCGAGAGACGGGTACTTTAACGGCACCATCAGCGGCGACGGGCCGCTGATCCTGGGCCCAGAAGGTATTCTCGCCGATCCGGCCGCCTACAACGCGGTGGTGCGCCAGTACCTGGAAGGGGTGAACACCTACACCGGCGGCACGTTGATCGAGGCCGGCACGCTGGTGATCGGCCGAAGCGGCAACGCTGCCGCCCGCCTAGCCGGAGCGGTGTCCGTGCGAAGCCTGGGAGCCCTGGCCGGCTACGGCGCGATCGCTGGAAGCGTTGTCAGCGATGGCGTGGTTGCGCCGGGTTCGGAAGGTCTGCTTCTCAGCCCTGTCGTCGGCTACGCGCCCGGCACCGGAACGCTGCGGCTGGGCGGCGACTACACGCAGGGTGTGGGCGGAACGCTTGCAGTCGCCATCACGCCGGCGGCCAGCTCACGCCTCGACGTCGGTGGCACGGCGCGACTGGCCGGCACGCTGTCGCTTCTGCCGCTCGGCACCGGCTTCACCCTGAATAGTGAATACGAGGTGCTGACAGCGGCCGGAGGGGTACAGGGCTACTTCCAGGCCGTGCCGGCCTCGTTGGACGGGCTGCCAGTCACGGTTCTCTACGGGGCCGATCGGGTGGTGGTGGTGCTGCGGCAGGAGCCCGTGAAGGGCGGCGGTGGTGGCACCCCAGTCGAGAGCATGGTGATCGACCGCTCCAAGCCCTTCTTCACGCAGGATGACACCGCGGCGCGGCTGGCGACGGTCCAGTTCAACGGCGGCACCCTGCGCCCTTCCATCACCACCCAGATCCCACGCCCGGTCGCGGTCTCCGCGGCCGGCGCCGTGGTGGACACGCGTGACGCGGACCTTGTGCTGAGCAACGCCGTGACGGGCGGGGGCGGCCTGACCGCGCAGGGCGGCGGGCGGCTGACGCTGGCCGGCGCCGCGGATCTCGGCGGCGCGGTCACGGCGGCAGAGGGGGAACTGCGCGTGGACGGCACGCTCTCGGCCGCCTCGCTGGAGGTCCGGCCGGGCGCGGTGCTGCGTGGCACCGGCACCGTCGCGGCGCCGACGGCGGTGGCGGGCACGCTGGCGCCGGGCAACAGCCCCGGCACGCTGCGCTTCACCGCGCCGGTGACGCTGGCCGACGGGGCGGTGCTGCGCCTCGACGTCGATGGGCCGGGCACCGGCAACGGGGCGGGCAACTATAGCCGCGTCGTGGTGGAGGGGGCGGGCTTCACCGCCGCCGGCACGCTGGCACCAGTGTTGCGCGGCATCACGGGCGATGCCACGAACGGCTACACCCCGCCGGTCGGCCAGGGCTTCACGGTGGTCGCGGCCCAAGGGGGCGTCGCGGGCAGCTTCGCGGCGCTGGCGCAGCCCGAGGGGCTGGCGCCGGGCACGCGCTTCGACGCGCTCTACGGTTCGGACACGTTGACGCTCTACGCCACGCCGGCCTCCTATGCCGGGCTGGCTGCGGCGGGGGTGCGGCAGTCGGCCAACGAGCGCGCGGTGGGCAGTGGCCTCGACGCGCTGCGCCCCCTGCCGGGGCAGCGGCCGGACGCAGCCGTGGCGCCGGCGCTGGAGCGGCTCTACCCGCTGGGTCTGCCGGCGGTGGCGGCCACGATCCGCACGCTCGGCGCGCCGATCTACGGCGACGCGCTGGTGGGCGCGGTGGAGCGCGAGCGGCTGTTCGGCCGCACCCTGTCCGGCCGGCTCGCGGGCGAGGACGCGCCGTTGGCGTCCGGCGACGAGGTGGCGCCCTTCGGTGCCAATGGCACGGCCTGGATCAGCGGGCTGGGCCAGCATTTCCGCACCGGCGAGCGGGGCGGCCAGACCGGCTACACCGCCGACCTCGGCGGCGTGTCGGCCGGTGCCGAGGCGCGCGGCCACGAGGACTGGCTGGCGGGCTTCGCGCTCGGCTTCACCACGGGGCGCGTGTCGTCCAAGGCCACCGGGGCGCAGGCGCGCTCCGACACGGGGCATCTCGGCCTTTATGGCAGCTGGACGCCGGGACCCTGGTACGTCGAGGCGCAGGTGACCGGCAGCCTGGGCGAGGCCAAGGTGCGCCGCTCGCTGGGCGCCACCGGCCTGTCGGTGCGCAGCGACCCGGACACCTCCGGCGTGGCGGGCGAGGTCGGCGCCGGGGCCGAGTTGTTGCTCGGCGGCTGGCGGCTGCGACCAGGCGCGGGGCTGCGGGTGGATGCGCAGCACCGCGACGGGGTGCGCGAGCGCGGCGCCGGGGCGCTGGGCCTGCGGGTGGAGGATGACGGCGTGACGGGGGTGCTGGGTACGCTGGGGGCCACGGCGTCGCGGCGCTTCGCGCTCTCGCCCGGCATCGGCGTGTCGCCGAGCCTGCGGCTGCAATGGGGGCACGACTTCGCCGACGTGACCACGGGCACGGAGGCCGCCTTCGCGGGGGCGCAGGACGCGGTGTTCCGCGTCACTTCCTCGCATGGCGGGCGCGACCGGCTGCTGGCGGGGGCCGGGGCCAGCATCGACCTGCCCTGGAACCTCGCGGTCTTCGCCTCCTACGGCGTCGACCTGCGCAGCAACTACACCGCCCAGACCGTCACCGGCGGCATCTCCTGGCGCTGGTGAGTGGCCTGCCTCAGCCCCGCAGATGCGCGGGGATGCGCAGGCCCAGGCCTGTCGGCACCGGCCATTCCTCGCGCACCCGGCGGATCGTGGTGAAGCCGGCCGCGAGGTAGTTCGGCAGGGCGCGCGGATGGTCGGCGGTGCAGGTGTTCACCGTCAGCACGGTGCAGCCTTCCGCCCAGCACGTGTCCACCGCCTGGCGCAGGAAGGCGCGGCCCAGTCCCTGCCCCACCGCGTGCGGCAGGAGGCCGAAGTAGCTCAGGTTGACGGTGTTGCCGGCGCGGCGCTCGAGCTCGTAGAAGCCGGCCGGCTCGCCGCCCTGGTAGAGGACGTGGATGGAGATGGCCGGGCTGGCGAGGATGTCGCGCAGCCTGGCATCGGGCACGGTGCGGCGGAACCACCAGAGGTATTCGCCGCCCACCGTGTCGTAGAGGTAGCGGTAGAACGGCACGGTGGGGCGGCTGAGCCGCTCCACCACCGCGTCGGCCGGAAGCGGCCGGACGGCTCCTTCCGGCGGGTGGTCCATGCGGAGAAAGGTGACGTCCACGGTGACGGGGACGACGGCCTGGGGGTGCACCACATGGACCGACATGGGCTCAGCTATCCAGGAAGGAGCGCAGCTTGCGGCTGCGGGACGGGTGCTTGAGCTTGCGCAGCGCCTTGGCCTCGATCTGGCGGATACGCTCACGCGTGACGTTGAACTGCTGGCCGACCTCTTCCAGCGTGTGGTCGGTGTTCATGCCGATGCCGAAGCGCATGCGCAGAACACGTTCCTCGCGCGGGGTGAGGCTGGACAACACGCGCGTGGTCGCCTCGCGCAGGTTGGTCTGGATCGCGGCATCGAGCGGGATGATCGCCGCCTTGTCCTCGATGAAGTCGCCCAGGTGGCTGTCTTCCTCGTCGCCGATCGGCGTTTCGAGGGAGATCGGCTCCTTGGCGATCTTGAGGACCTTGCGGACCTTCTCCAGCGGCATGCCGAGCTTCTCGGCCAGTTCCTCCGGCTGCGGCTCACGCCCGATCTCGTGCAGCATCTGGCGCGAGGTGCGGACCAGCTTGTTGATCGTCTCGATCATGTGCACCGGGATGCGGATGGTGCGCGCCTGATCCGCGATGGAGCGGGTGATCGCCTGACGGATCCACCAGGTCGCGTAGGTCGAGAACTTGTAGCCGCGGCGGTACTCGAACTTATCCACGGCCTTCATCAGGCCGATATTGCCTTCCTGGATCAGGTCCAGGAACTGCAGGCCGCGGTTCGTGTACTTCTTGGCGATCGAGATCACGAGGCGGAGGTTGGCCTCGATCATCTCCTTCTTGGCCTGCGTCATGTCGCGCTCGCCGCGCGACACGGTGGCGTAGACGCGCTTGAACTCGGCCATCGGCAGGCCGGTCAGGCTGACGGTCTTGCTGATCTCGGCGCGCACCAGCTCCACGTCGTCGCGGCTCTTGGCCACGAAGGCCTTCCAGTACTTGCCGGGCAGCGTGTTGACGCGATCCAGCCAGGCGGGGTCGAGCTCGTTGCCGCGCCACTGGTTGAGGAAGTCCTCGCGCTTGACCTTGGAGCCCTCGGCCATGCGCAGGATCTGACCCTCGAAGTTGGTCATGCGCCGGCTGAGGCCCTTGAGCTGATCCACCAGCTCCTCGATGCGGTTGTTGTGCAGCCGCACCTTCTCGACCAGCGTCACCAGTTCCTGGCGCTGCTTCTCGTAGGTCTTCTCGGACCGTCCCGCGAGCTCACCGCCCGTGGTGTAGGTTTCCATGCGCTTGCTCGACAGCTTGTCGAGCTTGCCCAGCGTCTGCTCGATGGCCTCGAAGTTGGCCAGCACCTCGGGCTTGAGCTTCTCTTCCAGGGCGGACAGCGACAGGCCCATGCCCTCGCCTTCCTCGCCCTCTTCCACTTCCTCGACCTCGGCCGGGGGCGGCGCATCGGCGTCGCCGGCGTTGGTGGCCTCGAGGTCGATGACGTCGCGCAGCAGCTTGCGGCCTTCCTTGACGTCCTCGTACCAGCCGAGGATCGCCTTGAAGGTCAGCGGGCTCTCGCAGAGGCCGCCGATCATCATGTCGCGGCCGGCCTCGATGCGCTTGGCGATGGCGATCTCGCCCTCGCGCGACAGCAGCTCCACCGAGCCCATCTCGCGCAGGTACATCCGCACCGGGTCATCGGTGCGGCCCATCGACTCTTCGTTGGTGTTGCCGCCGGACTCCTCGTCCTCTTCCTTCTTCTCGCCGTCCTCGTCCTCGGCGACGGCCTTCTTCTCGCCGTCTTCCTCGGCGGATTCCTCGGCCTCGACGACGTTGATGCCGCCCTCGCTCAGCATCGCCATGGTGTCCTCGATCAGCTCGGAAGACACCTGCTCGGAGGGGAGCGCCTGGTTGATCTCGTCGTAGGTGACGTAGCCGCGCTCCTTGCCGCGGGCGACCAACTTCTTGACGGTCGCGGTCAGGGTATCGAGCAGCGCGCCCTCCACCTGCTCGTCGCGGGTCTCGGTCGTTTCCGTGCCTGTCGCGGTCTTTGTCGCCATTCCGAGCCTCCGAAATGCATGGCACCCGACGCCTGCCCGCCGGGTCCATGCCGTGAAATTGTGTCTACCCTAGAGCCCGTCCAGGCCCGTATCGCCACGCTGAACGGCGTCGAGCGCTTCTTTCAGCCGGTAGGCCCGCCGCTCCGCCGCCGGATCATTGGTTTCGATCCATTCCTGCAAGGCCTGACGCCGATCCTCGATCAAGGTGTCCTTGCCCCGCAGCAGGGCGTAGAAATGCCACCACGCCCCCAGAACCTCCGCCGGCTGAGCATCCGGTCCGGCCGCCGCCGGCAGCCCGGTCTTTTCCGTGGCCCAGGCGTGAACCTCACCCAGTTCAGCCGCGTGCAGGTGGGCGAGCAGAGTCGCGGAGTCAAGCGTTCGTGAGTTTTCCGTGTGCGATCCGTGACAACTGAGCACGCCGTGGCGCAGCCGCTCGCACTCGCCGGGCGGCAGGTCCAGCAGCGCGCAGGCTTCCTCGACCTCGTCCAGGATCCAGGGATGGGCCACGGTGATCGCCAGCAGGCAGCGGGCCTGTTCCAGCCGCGCGCCGTCGGCCGAGATCGGCCGGCGCTCGATCCGGATCGGCGGCGGGCGGCGGTTGCCACCGGGGCGCCGGCTGAAGCCGCCCTCCCCGTCGCTGTTCCGGCGGGGTGCCGGGACGCCGGCGCCGCCGCCACCGGCACCTTGGGGCGCGCCGCCCGGGCGGTTGTTGCGGCGGTTGCTGAAGAAGCGCTCGAACAGGGCCGAGCGGTATTCCGAGGCCAGCGCCTTGTCGGGAATGCGCGCGGCGTATTCCGCCAGGTCGTTGCGCAGCGCCGCGCGCTGGGCCGGTGAGCCGCCCTCCCGGTCCTTCGCCAGGATATCGTAGAGCGCCTCGTGCATCGGCCGGGCACCGTCCAGCACCGCCTGGAAGGCGGGCGCGCCCTGGCGCAGCACCAGCGTGTCCGGGTCCTCTCCGGCGGGTAAGGTGGCGAAGCGCAGCGAGCGCTCGGGGTTGAGCAGCGGCAGCGCGATCTCGGCGGCGCGGGCCTGGGCGCGGGCGCCGGCGGCATCGCCGTCGAAGCACAGCACCGGCTCGGGCGCCATGCGCCACATCTCGCTGATCTGGTCCTCGGTGATCGCGGTGCCGAGCGGGGCGACGGCGCTGGCAAACCCCGCCTGATGCAGGGCGATCACGTCCATGTAGCCTTCCACCGCCACCACCGTGGCGCCGCGATGGGCGGCCTCGCGCGCGAAATCCAGGCCGTACAGGTTGCGGCGCTTGGAGAAGAGCTCGGTTTCCGGGCCGTTCAGGTATTTGGGCTGGCCGTCGCCCAGGATGCGGCCGCCGAAGGAGATGATCCGCCCGCGCCGGTCGCGGATCGGGAACATCACGCGGTTGAAGAAGAAGTCCGAGAAGCCGCCGTCGCGCTCGTTGGGCTTGGTGAGGCCCGCCTCGGCCAGGCGGGCGGGTTCGATCCGCAGCGGCGCCAGGTCCGCCGCCAGCGCGCCGCGGCCGCCGCCGGACCAACCCAGGCCGAAGCGCTCGATGGTGTCCTCCGTCAGGCCGCGGCGGCGCAGGTAGTCGAGCGCCGGCTGCCCTTCGGGCGAGCGGAGGCGGCGCTGCATGGCCTGGCAGGCGGCCTCCATCACGTCGTGGAGGTCGCGGGCGCGGTTCTCGCGCTCCACCTGCTGCGGGCTTTCCTTCGGCACCTCGAGCCCGGCCTCGGCCGCCAGCCGCTCCACCGCGTCGCGGAAGGGGGCGCCCTCGGTGTTCATCACGAAGGCGATGGCGTCGCCGTGCGCGCCGCAGCCGAAGCAGTGGTAGTGGTCGTCGTAGACGTAGAAGGAGGGCGACTTCTCGTTGTGGAAGGGGCAGCAGCCCTTCCACTGGCGCCCGTTCTTCACGAGCTTGGTGCGGCGCCCGATCAGCGAGGGAAGCGGCGTGCGGGCGCGCAGTTCTTCCAGGAAGGCGGGCGGGAGGGCCATCAGCCTGTCTTTAAGGCAGTTCGCACGGGGCTTTGCGCGTCATCTGCGTGGATCAGCAATGTTCAGCCTCCTTGTGCGCCGCAAGGTCGTGCCAGGATAGATCGGCATCATGATGGCGCGAGAACCCATGAGCATCGATTCGCACCTCCCCGGCCCGCAGCAGCCCTCAGGCTTCCAAGGGCAATCCCGGGGCACCTGGTCCGGCCGCGACCCGCGGCGCGACGACCGTCGCCGCAGCGAGCGCCTGGCCGAGGGCGGGATCGTGGCCGGGCTGATGCTGGCCAGCGTCGTGGCGACGGCCTGGATGCTGGGCGGCGGGCGGCAGCTCTCGGTCGCGGTCAGCCCACAGGCGGACTACCGGCTGGAGTTCTGGCGCCCGACGCGGGTGCAGCAGATCCTCCACCCCCTGCACGAGGAACCGGCGCTGGTGCGGCTCTACCGCGTCACCGACAACTGCCTCCTGCGGGAAAGCGACGTGATCGACCTCAGCGAGGACGGCGAAGAGGCCCGTTGGGCGGTGCCGGACCGCGGCGAGGTGTCGGTGGGCCAGACGCTGAGCTGGGAAGGCCTGCCGCCGGCGCCGGGCGGCGGGGACTGCCCGGAGCTGGCGGTCGAGTAAGGGACCGCCGGCCCGCGGGTGGGCGGGGCCAGGCCCCACCCCGGGCGTGCCTCAGCCGCCCAGCTTCGCCTTCACGAGCGGGCCGACCTTGGCCATGTCCAGCGTGGCCGCGTGCTTGGCCTTCAGCGCCGCCATGACCTTGCCCATCTCCTTGATCGAGGTGGCGCCGGTCTCGGCCACGGCCTCGTCCACGGCGGCGGCCGTGGCGGCCTCGTCCATCTGCTGCGGCAGGAAGGACTCGATCACCGCGATCTCCGCCTCCTCCTTCTCGGCAAGCTCGGGGCGGTTGCCCTGTCGGTACATCTCCACGCTTTCGCGCCGGCTCTTGCTCATGCCGCGTAGCATCGAGACGATCTGCTCGTCGGGCACCTTGTCGACGCCCGACGGGCGTGCGGCGATGTCGGTGTCCTTCAGCTTGGCCATGATCATGCGAATCGTGGAGGTCGTCGCCTTGTCACCGCCCTGCATGGCGGTCTTGAGGTCGGCGGTGAAGCGGGTGCGCAGGTCCATGGACGGGCTCTCCGGAGGGTCGGGAAGAAGGTTGGGAAAAAATTTCCCAGCCTTATGGATGGGAAATGGTGGACTTGGGAAATCAGTTCCCAGATAAGGGTTCCATGCGGTCCGTGGAAGAGATCATCACCCTGATGGGCGGCGCCGAGGCAGTGGCGAGCCGCTGCGGCGTCGGCCTCGAAGCCGTGCGCAAGTGGCGGCAGTCGCGCGCCATCCCGCCCAAGCACTGGGCGGCGGTGCTGTCCGCCACCGGGCTGGGCTTCCACGAGATGCCGCGCGGCGGCTCCGCCGATGCCGGTTCCGACCCGTCCGCGGGCGAGAAGCCGTCGGCCGCCGCGGCGCAACCAACCCCTCCGGAGAAGACGATGCCCGAGCCTGTCGAGACCGTGTCCGGGACCCGCGGCGGGGATGTTCCGCCCGGCGCCACCGCCTGCGTGGTGCTGAGCGACGGCAGCGTGTTCTGGGGCCGCGGCTTCGGCGCGGCGGCGCGGCAGGTGGGCGAGATCTGCTTCAACACGGGCCTCACGGGTTACCAGGAAACACTGACCGACCCGTCCTATGCCGGGCAGATCATCACCTTCACCTTTCCCCATATCGGCAACGTCGGCGCCAATGGCGAGGACGTGGAAAGCACGACGCCCGCCGCGCGCGGGCTGATCGTGAAGGCCGACCTGACCGAGCCCTCCAACTACCGCGCCACGCGCCACTTGGACGACTGGCTCAAGAGCTTCGGCATCCCCGGCATCGCCGGCGTCGACACCCGCGCGCTGACGATCCGCATCCGTGACCTCGGCGCGCCCAACGGCGTGATCTGCCACGCGCCGGACGGGGTGTTCGACCTCGCCGCGCTGCGGGCCGAGGCGGCGGGCTGGCCGGGGCTGGAAGGCATGGACCTGGCGAAGGACGTGTCCTGCCGGCAGTCCTACAACTGGGAAGGCGGTCTCTGGAGCTGGGCCGAGGGCTACGCCGCCAAGACCCCGAAGCGCCACCGCGTGGTGGCCGTGGACTACGGCGCCAAGCGCAACATCCTGCGCTGCCTGGCCGATGCCGGCTGCGAGGTGACGGTGGTACCGGCGACGGCCACCGCCGAGGAGATCCTGCGTCACGAGCCCGACGGCGTTTTCCTGAGCAACGGCCCGGGCGACCCGGCGGCCACGGGCGAATACGCCGTGCCGGCGATCCAGGGCGTGCTGGAGGCCCAGAAGCCGGTCTTCGGCATCTGCCTCGGCCACCAGCTGCTGGCGCTGGCGCTGGGGGCCAAGACCTACAAGCTCGACCGCGGGCACCGCGGCGCGAACCAGCCGGTGAAGGACCTCGCCACCGGGCGGGTGGAGATCACCTCGCAGAACCATGGCTTCGCGGTGGACGACAAGTCGCTGCCCGAAGGCGTCAGCATCACCCACGTCTCGCTGTTCGACGGCTCCAACGAGGGCATCGCCTGCGAGGCCAAGCGCGCCTTCTCGGTGCAGTACCACCCGGAAGCCTCGCCGGGGCCGAGCGACAGCCACTACCTGTTCCACCGCTTCACCGCGGTGATGAGCAAGGCCAAGGGAGAGCCGGCGTGACGGCACTGTTCGACCTGTCCGGCCGGGTGGCGCTGGTCACCGGCGGCAATGGCGGCATCGGCCTGGGTCTCGCGCAGGGGCTGGCCGAATGCGGGGCGCGGGTGGTGATCACCGGGCGCAACGCCGAGAAGAACGCGGCCGCCGTGGCGGCGCTGGGCGGCGACGCCCTCGCGCTGGTGGTGGACGTGACCGACCGCGCCGGGTGCGACCGCGCCGTGGCCGAGGTGCTGCGCCTGGCAGGCCGGCTCGACATCCTGGTGAACAATGCCGGCACCAATATCCGCCAGCCGCCCGAGGCGATCACCGACGAGGCCTGGGACACGGTGCTCAACACCAACCTGACCTCGATGATGCGGCTGTGCCGCGCGGCCTACCCGGCGCTCAAGGCTTCCGGCCATGGGCGGGTGATCAACAACGGTTCGATGATGTCGATCTTCGGCGGGCCGCAGCACGTGAGCTACGGCGCCTCCAAGGGCGGCGTGGTGCAGCTGACCAAGTCGCTGGCCGTGGCCTGGAGCGGCGACGGCATCACCTGCAACGCCATCCTGCCCGGCTGGATCGAGACGGAGCTGACGGTGGGCGCCCAGCGCGACAACCCGGCGCTGCATGACAGCGTGATCGCGCGCACGCCCGCCGGCGTCTGGGGCAAGCCCGCGGATTTCCGCGGCATCGCCGCTTTCCTGGCCAGCGACGCGGCCGCTTTCGTCACCGGCACCGCCATCCCGGTGGATGGCGGCTACTCGGCGCGCGGCTGAGCCGGAAGGCCGCGCCGGATGAACGGGGTGACCACGGGCGACGCGCCGATCGACAGGGCCGCCATCGAGAGCAGCATGCTCGGCGGGGCGGACCTGCTGCTGGCCTTCCTTGTCGGCTGCCTCGCCTGCCTCGCGCTGGTCTTCCTCCTGCGCTCCGTGCTGCGGCGCCGGGCCGAGGGGCTGCACAACAAGGGCGGCGTGGCGCTGCTGCTGACGCTCGCGGTGTCGGCCGTGGTGCTGTGGCTGCTGCGGCCCTGGATCTCGCCCTCCTTTCCGGTGAACGGCTTCGTCGAGGCCGGCTACATCGCCTGCGTCATGAACATCCCGGCGGCCATCGCGCTGACCTGGCGGCGTTAAGCGCCGCCCCTCACCTCTTTCAACGCCCGATCACCCGAGCGGAGCCACCATGCCCAAGCGCACCGACCTCCAGTCCATCATGATCATCGGCGCCGGGCCCATCGTGATCGGGCAGGCCTGCGAATTCGACTATTCCGGCGCTCAGGCCTGCAAGGCGCTGCGCGCCGAGGGCTACCGGGTGATCCTGGTGAACTCCAACCCCGCCACGATCATGACCGATCCGAGCCTGGCGGACGCGACCTATATCGAGCCGATCACCCCTGAGGTGGTGGAGCGCATCATCGCCAAGGAGCGGCCCGATGCGATCCTGCCCACCATGGGCGGGCAGACGGCGCTCAACACCGCGCTGAAGCTGGCCGAGGCCGGCGTGCTGGGGAAGTACGGCTGCGAGCTGATCGGCGCCAAGGCCGAGGTGATCGACAAGGCCGAGGACCGGCTGAAGTTCCGCGACGCGATGACCAAGATCGGCATCGAGAGCCCGCGCTCGGCCATCGCGCACACGATGGAGGAAGCGCGCGCCGGCCTCGACGAGGTGAAGCTGCCCTGCGTCATCCGCCCCTCCTTCACGCTGGGCGGCACGGGCGGCGGCATCGCCTACAACCGCGAGGAATTCGAGCAGATCGTCTCGGCCGGCCTCTCTGCCTCGATGACCAACGAGGTGCTGATCGAGGAAAGCGTGCTCGGCTGGAAGGAGTTCGAGATGGAGGTGGTCCGTGATTCCGCGGACAACTGCATCATCGTGTGCTCCATCGAGAACCTCGACCCGATGGGCGTCCATACGGGCGATTCCGTGACCGTCGCGCCGGCGCTGACGCTGACCGACAAGGAATACCAGCGGATGCGCGACGCGAGCATCGCGTGCCTGCGCGAGATCGGCGTGGATACCGGCGGCTCCAACGTGCAGTTCGGCATCAACCCGGTGGATGGCCGCATGGTGGTCATCGAGATGAACCCGCGCGTGTCGCGCTCCTCGGCGCTGGCGTCGAAGGCCACCGGCTTCCCGATCGCCAAGATCGCGGCGAAGCTGGCGGTGGGCTACACGCTGGATGAGCTGACCAACGACATCACCGGCACGCCAGCCTCCTTCGAGCCCACCATCGACTACGTGGTGGTGAAGATCCCGCGCTTCACCTTCGAGAAGTTCCCAGGCACGCCGGCGACGCTGACCACCTCGATGAAGTCGGTGGGCGAGGCCATGGCGATCGGCCGCTCCTTCGCGGAGGCCTTCCAGAAGGGCCTGCGCTCGCTCGAGACCGGGCTGACCGGGCTCGATGACATCGCAGCCCCGGGCGACGGCTCGGTGGAAGCCTTCATCGCGGCGCTGTCGACGCCGACGCCGGACCGTTCCGTCGTGGTGGCGCAGGCCTTCCGCGCCGGCCTGTCGGTTGAGCAGATCCACGGCGCCTGCCGCTTCGACCCCTGGTTCCTGCGCGAGATCGAGCGGATCGTGCGGGCCGAGGAAGGCGTCCGCGCGGGCGGGCTGCCCGTGGATGCGGCGGGCTTCCGCCGGCTCAAGGCGCTGGGCTTCTCGGACCGTCGGCTGGCGAAGCTCGCCGGCAGCGACGAGGCCGACGTCACCGCGGCGCGGCTGGCGCTGGACGTGCGGCCGGTGTTCAAGCGCATCGACACCTGCGCCGCCGAGTTCGCCTCCTCCACCGCCTACATGTACTCGACCTACGAGGGCGGCTTCGGCGCGCCCGTGGACGAGGCGGCGCCGAGCGACCGGAAGAAGATCATCATCCTGGGCGGCGGGCCCAACCGCATCGGCCAGGGCATCGAGTTCGACTACTGCTGCGTCCACGCGGCCTATGCCCTGCGTGAGGCCGGGTTCGAGACCGTCATGGTCAACTGCAACCCGGAAACGGTGTCGACCGACTACGACACCTCCGACCGCCTCTACTTCGAGCCGCTGACCGCCGAGGACGTGATCTCGCTCATCCGGGTCGAGCAGTCGCGCGGCGAGGTCCTGGGCTGCATCGTGCAGTATGGCGGGCAGACGCCGCTCAAGCTGAGCCAGGCGCTGCACAAGGCCGGCATCCCCATCCTGGGCACCTCGGCCGAGGCCATCGACATCGCCGAGGACCGCGAGCGCTTCCAGCAGTTGCTCCAGGGCCTGGGCCTCAAGCAGCCGCGCAACGGCACGGTGCGCACGCTGGAGGAAGCGGCGGACGAGGCGGACCGCATCGGCTACCCGGTGGTGGTGCGCCCCTCCTACGTTCTGGGCGGGCGCGCGATGGAGATCGCGCACGACCGGGCGCAGCTGATGCGCTTCGGCGCGGAAGCGGTGAAGGTGTCGGGCGAGAACCCGATCCTGATCGACCAGTACCTGTCGGACGCGATCGAAGTCGACGTGGACTGCATCGCCGACGAGGCGGGCAACGTCTACGTGGCCGGCGTGATGGAGCACATCGAGGAAGCCGGCATCCATTCCGGCGACAGCGCCTGCTCGCTGCCGCCCTACTCGCTGAGCCCGGCGGTGATCACCGAGCTCAAGGCCGAGACCGAGGCCATGGCCCGCGCGCTCAAGGTCAAGGGCCTGATGAACGTGCAGTACGCGGTGAAGGGCAACGAGATCTTCGTTCTCGAGGTCAACCCGCGCGCCTCGCGCACCGTGCCCTTCGTGGCCAAGGCGACCGGCGTGCCGGTGGCCAAGATCGGCGCGCGGGTGATGGCGGGCGCACTGCTCAGCGAGTTCCGCCTGGATGACGACGCCATCAGCCCGCACGTCGCGGTGAAGGAAGCGGTGTTCCCGTTCAACCGCTTCCCCAACGTCGACGTCATCCTGGGGCCGGAGATGAAGTCCACCGGCGAGGTGATGGGCCTCGACCATTCCTTCGAGCGCGCCTTCCTCAAGGCCCAGATGGGCGCCGGCGTGAAGCTGCCCGAGGCCGGCACGGCCTTCATCTCGGTGCGCGACGGCGACAAGGCGGCGATGGTGTCGCTGGCCCGGCGCCTGGTGGAGATGGGCTTCGGCGTCGCGGCCACCCACGGCACCGCCGCCCGCCTGCGCGAGGCCGGCCTGCCGGTGAGCGAGGTGAAGAAGGTGCTGGAAGGCCGGCCCAACTGCGTGGACGCCATGAAGTCGGGCGAAATCCAGCTGGTGATCAACACCGCGGGCTCGGGCCAGTCGGTGGCGGACAGCTTCGACATCCGCCGTTCCGCGCTCACCAGCGGCATCCCGCACTACACCACGGTGGCCGGCGCGCGGGCCGCGGTGCACGCCATCGCGGCGCTGCGTGCGGGAACGCTTGATGTGGCCCCCTTGCAGTCCTACTTTCAGTCTTCGTTCTGAGGGCACGGGGCGGGGCTGACCGAACGGTCGGCACCCGCCCCTGCTTTTAAGAGGCACCGTGTTTGGGGTGGGATCGCCCACCCGGCGCCGTGCCGGCTTCCGGTTCACCGGTGGCTGGCGCGGTCGCGTCGTGTTCTGGGAAGGTTTACGCCGTGCAGAAGTTCCCCATCACAGCCGAAGGGCTGGCCCGTCTGGAGGACGAGCTGCGGGTGCTGCGGGCCGAGGAGCGGCCGGCGGTGATCCGCGCCATCGCCGAGGCGCGCGCCCATGGCGACCTGTCGGAGAACGCGGAGTACCACGCGGCGCGCGAGCGGCAGTCCTTTATCGAGGGCCGCATCGCCGAGCTGGAGTCCGTGATCCCGTCCTCCGAGGTGATCGACGTGGCCAAGATGGCCGGCGACCAGGTGCGCTTCGGCGCCACGGTCACCATCGTCGACGAGGAATCCGAGGACGAGAAGACCTATCGCATCATCGGCGCCTACGAGGCCGACATGAAGAAGAACAGCATCTCGATCTCCTCGCCGCTGGCGCGCGCGCTGCTGGGCAAGGGCGTCGGCGACACGGTCGAGGTGCCGGCGCCGGGCGGGGCACGCTCCGTCGAGATCACCAAGGTCGCCTACAACTAAGGCCCGCCCTGCATGACCGCCGCCGCGCCCGACGCCGTGACCGCCACCGCCTTCGCCAGCCGCGTGGCGGCACCCCCGGTCACACTGGCAGAAGTCCGGGCGGCGGCGGAGCGCATCCGCGGCGCGGTGGTGCGCACGCCCACCATCCAGGCCCCCGCGGTCGGCCGCGCGGCGGGTTGCGAGGTCTGGCTCAAGCTCGACAACCTCCAGGCCACGGGCGCCTTCAAGGAGCGCGGGGCGGCGAACCGCCTGGCGCTGCTTTCCGCGCGCGAGAAGGCCACCGGCGTGGTCGCCATGTCGGCCGGCAACCACGCCCAGGCCGTGGCGCGCCATGCCAGCCTGCTGGGGATCCGCGCCACCATCGTGATGCCGCGCTTCACGCCGGCCACCAAGGTGGTGCGCACCGAGAGCTGGGGCGCCGAGGTGGTGCTGCACGGCGAAACCCTGGCGGAGGCCGCGGCGCATGCCCACGCGCTGTCGCTGCGCGACGGGCTGGTGTTCATCCATCCCTACGACGACCCGGGCGTGATCGCCGGCCAGGGCACCATGGCGATCGAGATGATCGAGGATGCCCCGGCGATCGACACGCTGGTGTTCCCGGTGGGCGGCGGCGGACTGCTGGCCGGCTGTGCCGCAGCGGCGCTGGAGATCAACCCGAACCTGCGCGTCTTCGGCGTGGAGGTGGAAGGCTACCCGGCCATGGCACAGCGCCTGGCGGGGCGGCCGATCACGGTGGGCGGTCCGACCGTGGCCGAGGGGATCGCGGTGCGCGACGTGGGCGAGACGCCCTTCGCGCTCCTGCGGCAGATGGGCATCGAGGTGCTGGTGGTGCCCGAGCGCGCCGTGGAACAGGGCATCGCCCTGCTGGCCGAGGGCGCCAAGGTGGTGGCCGAGGGTGCCGGGGCGGCGGGCGTCGCGGCGCTGCTGAGCCATCCGGCGCGCTTCGCCGGGCACCGCGTGGGCACGCCGGTCTGCGGCGGCAACATCGACGCGCGGGCGCTGAGCAACGTGCTGCTGCGCCAGCTGCTGCGCGACGGGCGGTTGCTGCGGCTGCATTTCGACATCCCCGACCGACCCGGCGTGCTGGCGGATATTTCCCGCCGGATCTCGGAAGCCGGCGGCAACGTGATCGAGGTGAAGCACCAGCAGCTCTTCGGCGCGCCCACGGTGCAGTCCACCGAGCTGGAGCTGATGGTCGAGGTCCGCGACGCCGCCCAAGGCGCCGCGATCATCGCGACGCTGGAAGCGGGCGACTACGTGGTGCGCCGGGGCTGACGCCCCGGCTTCAATTCCCCTTCTGGGGCTGACGCCTCGGCTTCATTCCCTCGCAGGGGCTGACGCCAGGGTTTCAGGTCCCCCACGGGGCTGGCGTCCCAGCCCCCATTTCCACCAGGGCTGACGCCCCGGCTTCAGTCCTCCTCGAGCGCCGACAGGCGGCGCGCCAGGCTGCGCAGGCTTTCCTCGGGCAGTTCCCCCAGCGCGTCGCGCAGCCGGCGCATCTGCCGGCGGCTGTCGTGCAGCTGGTCCACCAGCGACAGCACCACGGGGATGGCGGGCTCGCCCAGCTCCAGCTCGTCGCGCAGTTCCAGGATCAGGCCCAGGCGCGCCACGTCCACGGCGCGAAACAGTGTCTCGCCCCCTTCACGCGACGGGCGGACCCAGTCCGAGGCGATCCAGCCTTCCAGCGTGCGCGGGTCGAGCCGCCGGAAGCGGCTGAGCACGGCGGCCACGGTGATCGTGCCGGCGGGCGTGGTGGTGGCGCTCATCCCGGTTCTCCCCCCAGGTTGCCTCGCGGATCAAAGGGCGGCTGCTTCAGCTGCCAGCTGCGCAGGAACTCCTCCAGCGCCCCGTCGACGGGCCCGGTCACCAGGCGCAGCGTCACCGTCAGGTCACCGGCCTCCGCCCCGCTGCCGGCCGCCACGCCGCGTCCGCGCAGGCGCAGCTTGGTGCCGCTGTCGGAATGCGGCGGGATGGTGAGCGACACCTCGCCGCGCGGCGTCGGCACGGGCACCCGGGCGCCGAGCACCGCCTCGCTGAAGGTCACCGGCAGTTCCAGCGCGAGGTTGCGGCCGTCGCGTTGAAAGAAGGGGTGCGGCAGCATCGTGACCTCGATCAGCGCGTCGCCGGCGGGGACGTCGTTGCGCCCCGGTTCGCCCTTGCCGCGCAGCCGCAGGATCTGCCCGTCCTCCAGCCCGGGCGGGATGCGCACGTCGAGCTCCCCGCCCTCAGGCAGCGTCAGCCGGCGGGTGGCGCCGTTCACCGCGTCCAGGAAGGAGACCTCCATCCGGTACTGGTGGTCGGCGCCCCGGCGCGCGCGGGTGGTGCCGCCGCCCGCCCCGGTGTGGGTGCGGAGGAAGTCGCTGAAGATGTCGCCGAAGTCGCCGGAGTCGAAGTCGCTGAAGCCCGCGAAGCCGCCGGCCTCGCTGCCCCCCGCCCGGTTCCCACGGCTGCCGGCGCCGGCCGCGCCAGGGCGGTAACGTGCCCCACCGGCACCCGCGGCGTAGTCGCGGTAGTAGCTGCGCTCCGGCCGCTCCTGCCCTTCGGCGTCGATCTCGCCCCGGTCGAACCGGGCGCGCTTGTCCGGGTCGGACAGCAGGTCGTTCGCGGCGTTGGCGGCCTTGAAGCGTTCCTCGGCCTCCCGGTTGCCCGGGTTGAGGTCGGGGTGGTTCTTCTTGGCGATGGCGCGGAAAGCCTGGCGGATCTCGTCCGCACTCGCCGTCCGGCTCACGCCCAGGGTCTGGTAGGGATCGTTGCTCGCCATCGGCCTTTCCAACGTCGCAGGACGGCCCCGGCTTCCGGGGCGGGGCGCCTCGATAGATGGAGACGTGAAAACGGCCGTGCCACGCACGGACGAGCGGCATCGGCCGCGGGCACGCGCCGTTCGGCGGTCCGGTTCGCTACCACGGCCCGGCGCCCAGGCTCAACGGGGCGGGCTCAGCGGTCGGCCACCACGGATCGACATCACGGACCGGCGCCACGGTTGGGCGCCACGGTTGGGCGCCACGGTTGGGCGCCACGGACCGGCCTCAGCCGGGGTGCCCCGCCCCACCCTCCCCCACGCGCCGCGGCCGGCCGCGCAGGACGCGGCTGAGCGACTGCGCGAACCCATCCGCACGCAGGAGCAGCGCCACCGCCATCGCCGTCCAGGCGAGCGCCGTGACGCAGGCCATCAGGCGCGCCGGCACCTCACCCAGGACCGGTTGCAGCAGCAGGTAGGTCGCAGCGCCCGCCGCCACTACGCCGGGCCAGTGGCCGAGATAAAGCGGAAAGGACCAGCGCCCGAGGGCCAGCAGGATCGGGCGGCGCACTGCAACCCCGCCGAAGGCGAGCACGAGGCCCAGGAACTCCAGCATTCCGCCCGTCATCTTCTGGCACTGATAGACCGACAGGCAGGGGAGCGCCGGCAGTTCGGCGCGGCACAGCGTGCCGATGGCCGCGGCCACGCCGCCCTCTGCCAGAACGCCGATCCAGGCGCCGAGGGACACCAGCAACAGGCCGAGGAGCGGGATCGCCATTGTGTTTTTCGTCGCGGTGGTTCTCGCCGCGCCCGGCGCGCGCCCGGGCGACACGAAGCTCAGCAGGTGGCCCAGCAGGAAGCACAGGAAGGCGCTGCGGACGAGCACCACCAGCAGCCCGGCGACCGCCGGCAGCCAGAGCCGCGGGAAGCTCTGCCGTAAGCGGACCAGCGCCAGCACCAGCATCGCGCCCTGGAATTCCAGCGACAGCGTCCAGAGCAGCGGCACCCAGGCACGGGTGAGCGACCTTAGTTCCGGTCCCGGCCAATCGTATTTGCTGAGATAACCCGCGCCGTCGTAGCCCAGCAGCGGCGCGTCGAGCAGCCCGTCGCGGAACACGTCGGGCAGGTTGGGCCGCAGGTCCCAGCTGCCCTGCAGCCAGGAGGACGCCAGGACCTCACCGGCCCGAAGGTTGGGATGTCCGAACAGGCGCATCGCCACCCAGGCGAGAAGGCAGGCCGCCAGCGCCGGCAAGGCGAGCCGCAGGTAGCGCCCGACCACCACGGGCAGCACGGAGCTGTCGCCCGACCAGGCGCGGGTGAGCACGAAGCCGCTCAGCCCGAAGAACAGGAACACGGCCGAGTAGCCGTCGAAGGGTACGAAGAGCGGCGTTGCCCGCCAGGTGGCGCCCGTGCTCCCGCTCGGCGCCAGGATCCATTCCGGCCAATAGGCCGATGCCAGGTGCAGGAACACCACCTGCACCGCCGCCACGCCACGGATCACATCCAGGACGTGATCCCTGCCCCGCGCGGGCACGCCGGGTTCACCCGGGCATGGCTTCGCCCCCCAGCGGCACACCCACGGCCTCCTTGGCCGTGCGGATGACCTGTAGCGTCTGCACCCGCATGACGTGGTCCGCCCCCGTCAGGCGGGCCGTGAGCGCGTTCTCGTGGGCGGTGTCGCGCGCCACCATGCGCAGGAGGAAATCGCCGCCACCCCGGATCATGTGGCACTCCCTTACCTCGGGCCAGGCGGTGACCATGCGCTCAAACGCTTCCAGGATCGACAGTTTCTGCGTTTCGAGGCCGACCAGCGCGAAGACCGTGACCTCCCAGCCCAGCGCGGAGGCATCGAGGTCAGCATGGTAGCCGCGCAGGACGCCGGTTTCTTCCAGGCGGCGGACGCGGCGCAGGCAGGGCGGGGCGGACAGGCCCACGCGGCGCGCCAGTTCCACGTTGGTCATCCGCCCGTCCCGCTGCAGCTCATCCAGGATCAGGAGGTCGGTCGCGTCCAGGTCGGGCGCTTCGTTCGGCATCAGTTTCATTGCCCGAAGTGGCGGGGGAACGAAATATCCTTGCACGTCCCATGCCGTCCAGCCCATCCTTCATGGCATATCGGGTTGCGATACACGCAGGGCTGACCGATATGCTGCGCGAGACCCGCGACTCGCAGGAATTCAGCCGTGTCTGAGAATCATCGCACCAAGCTCCTCGTCCTCGGTGCAGGGCCCGCGGGCTATACCGCCGCGATCTACGCCGCCCGTGCCGGACTTGCCCCGCTCGTCGTGGCCGGGCTGCAGCCCGGCGGGCAGCTGACCATCACCACCGAGGTGGAGAACTACCCGGGCTTCGCGGACCCGATCCAGGGCCCCTGGCTGATGGAGCAGATGGCCGCCCAGGCGCAGCATGTCGGCGCCAAGATCATCATGGACACGATCGTGTCGGTGGACACCGGCAGCCGGCCCTTCCGCTGCGTGGGCGACAGCGGCGACACCTACACCGCCGATGCGCTGGTGATCGCCACCGGCGCCCAGGCCCGCTGGCTGGGCATCCCGGGCGAGCGGGAGCTGTCGGGCTTCGGCGTGTCGGCCTGCGCCACCTGCGACGGCTTCTTCTTTCGCGGCAAGGACGTGGCCGTGGTGGGCGGCGGCAACACCGCGATCGAGGAAGCGCTCTACCTGTCGGGCCTCGCGCGCAAGGTCACGCTGATCCACCGCCGCGAAACCTTCCGGGCCGAGCGCATCCTGCAGGACCGCCTTTTCGCCAGGCCCAACATCGAGATCGTGTGGAACACCACGGTGGGCGCGGTGCTGGCCGACGAGAGCGGCCGCGTCCCGGTGGCGCGGGCGCTGCTGCTGGAGGACGTCACCACCGGCGCGCGGCGGGAGCTGCCGATCCAGGGCCTGTTCGTGGCGATCGGCCATTCCCCCGCCACTGCGCTGTTCCGGGGGCAGCTCGCCATGGACGAGAGCGGCTACCTCGTGACGGAGCCCGGCTCCACCCGCACCTCGGTCGAGGGCGTCTTCGCCGCGGGCGACGTGCAGGATCACATCTATCGCCAGGCGATCACGGCGGCAGGCACGGGCTGCATGGCCGCGCTGGATGCCGAGAAGTGGCTGGCCAGCATCCCCGACGAGGCCCCGGCCCCTGCGGCCTACCTCTGACACCAACGCCGTCCAACCACCGCTTCCCAACCCTGGGGGACAAAACTCCACATGCCGCTCGACTGGGACAAGCTCCGCGTTTTTCACGCCGTCGCCGAGGCGGGGTCCTTCACCCATGCCGGCGAGTCGCTGAACCTTAGCCAGTCGGCCGTGTCGCGGCAGATCCAGGCGCTGGAGGAAGCGCTGTCGGTGCCCCTGTTTCACCGCCACGCGCGTGGACTGATCCTGACGGAGCAGGGCGAAACGCTGAACAAGACGGTGCGCGAGGTCTTCGCCAAGCTGGCCATGACCGAAACGCTGCTGACCGAGAGCCGGGAGCGGGCTGCGGGACGGCTGAAGGTCACCACCGCCACCGGCTTCGGCGCGCTGTGGCTGGCGCCGCGCCTGCAGCGCTTCATCGACAAGCACCCCGACGTCACGGTCACGCTGCTGCTGGACGACGTCGAGCTGGACCTGGCGATGCGCGAGGCCGACGTCGCCATCCGCATGCACCCGCCGCGCCAGCCCGACCTGATCCAGCGCCACGTCGCCACCTTCGGCTGGAAGGTCGTGGCCTCGCCCGAGTACCTGAAGGCGAACGGGCCGCTGAACCGGCCGGAGGACCTCGATAACCACCGGCTGATCACCTACGGCGACTACCGCCCGCCGGTGGAGGACATCAACTGGCTGACCGAGGCGGGCCGCCGCCCGGGGAGCCCACGCCGCGCCGCCATGGAGGTGAACAGCCTGCCCGCGATGCTGCGCGCCGTGCGCTCGGGCATGGGGATCGCGGCGCTGCCGGACTACATGGACGACGACTTCTCCGACCTGACGCCGGTGCTGCCGGAAATGAAGACGCCGAAGTTCGAGGCCTTCTTCGTGTATCCGGAGGAGATGCGCCATTCCAAGCGCGTGGCGGTGTTCCGCGACTTCCTGGTGGCGGAACTGAGCAAGGTTCCGCACTGACGCGGCGGAGGGGACACGGTCCGTCCCCTCCCCGTCCTTGCCGGGCCGCCGGTCAGCGGCCCGAAGCCAGCCTTTCCCCGATCGTCGGGTCGATCGCCGACACCGCGGCGGCGAGCGGCGCGGGCCAGGGCGAGCCGCGCGGCGGCACCTGCCGGTCGAGTTCCCCGTCCCGGATCAGCACCATCCAGAACAGCGCGTCGGCGGGTTCGTAGCCGATCAGCAACCCGTTCTCGCGGCAGTTCCCGCCATTGCAGCCCCAGGCCCAGGCGTAGCCGTCCTTCACCTGCACGCCCTCACCCGGGGCGCGCAGATGGTCGAAGATGACCTGCTGGCGGCCACGGGCGACGTTTCGCAGCATGGGCGCCACGTCCTGCTGGGCGCCGAGTTCCTGCATCGTCTTGCCGCGGAGGGATTCGGCGGTGGGCACGTCCTGCGACCGGGCCACCGACGAGGCCAGCAGCACGAGGAGGAGCCCCAAAAGCAACGGGGCGAGTGGTTGCCCACCCGCCCCGCGGCAGAACGATCCGAAGGAACGGATCACGCCGCCTGCTGCTCGTCCTCGGACACCTCGGCCTTCGGGCCGCTGTCGAGGCCCTTGGCCGCGACGTCGCGGTCCACCAGCTCGATCACCGCCATGTCGGCGGCGTCACCGAAGCGGACACCGGCCTTCAGCACGCGGCTGTAGCCGCCCGAACGCGTCGCGTAGCGCTCGGCGATCGTGGTGAACAGCTTGTCCACGACCTTCGGGTCGCGGATCTGGGCCAGTGCCTGACGACGGGCATGCAGGCCACCGCGCTTGCCGAGCGTGATGATGCGCTCGACGTAGGGGCGCAGCTCCTTCGCCTTGGGCAGGGTCGTGGTGATCTGCTCGTGCTTCAGCAGCGAGGTCGCCATGTTCCGGAACATCGAGATCCGGTGGGCGGAGGTGACGTTGAGCTTACGCCCAGCCATCCCGTGACGCATTGTAGTCTCCTAGGCCCCGGGGGCTTCTCAGAAGGGTTCTTCGACCCGGCGGGCCAGGTCTTCGACATTCTCGGGCGGCCAGCCAGACACCGACATCCCAAGTCCGAGACCCATGGAGGCCAGGACCTCCTTGATCTCGTTCAGCGACTTGCGCCCGAAGTTCGGGGTCCGGAGCATTTCCTGCTCGGACTTCTGCACCAGGTCGCCGATGTAGACGATGTTGTCGTTCTTCAGGCAGTTCGCCGAACGGACCGACAGCTCCAGCTCATCGACCTTGCGCAGCAGGTTGCGGTTGAAGGGCAGGTCGTCCTGCACCTCCTGCACCTTGGCCTCGCGCGGCTCGTCGAAGTTGATGAAGAGCTGCAGCTGGTCCTGCAGGATGCGGGCGGCGAGCGCCACCGCGTCATCCGGCGCGACCGTGCCGTCGGTCTCCACCGTGAGCACGAGCTTGTCGTAGTCCGTGCGCTGACCGACGCGGGTCGGCTGCACCTGGAAGGCGACGCGGCGGACGGGCGAGTAGATCGCGTCCACCGGGATCACGCCGATCTCCTGGTCCTCGGTACGGTTCTCCGACGCGGGCACGTAGCCCTTGCCGGTGGCGACCGTGAACTCCATCGACAGGCGGGCGCCGTCGTCGAGGGTGCAGATGACCAGTTCCGGGTTGGCGATCTCGATGTCGCCGGAGACCTGGATCTGACCCGCCGTCACCTCGCCGGGGCCGGTGGCCTCGAGCGACAGGCGCTTGGTGCCCTCACCCGGCATGCGGATCGCGAGGCGCTTGATGTTCAGGATGATGTCGGTGACGTCTTCCTGCACACCCTGCAGCGCGCTGAACTCGTGCAGCGCGCCCTCGATCTTCACGGCCGTGACGGCCGCGCCCTGCAGCGAGGACAGCAGGATGCGACGCAGCGCGTTGCCGAGGGTCTGGCCGAAGCCGCGCTCCAGCGGCTCCGCCACCACGGTGGCGACGCGCGACGGGTCGGCGCCCGGATCGATGTCCAGGCGCTCAGGCTTAATCAGGGAACGCCAATTGCGATCCAGCACGGGGCTTTCTCCTCGGACGTTCCTGATCAGACGCGACGACGCTTGCGCGGGCGGCAACCGTTGTGCGGGATCGGGGTCACGTCCTTGATGGCGGTCACGTAGAAGCCGACGGCCTGCAGGGCGCGCAGCGCGCTCTCACGACCCGAACCGGGACCGGAGACCATGATCTCCAGCGTCTCCATGCCGTGCTCGCGCGCCTTCTTGCCGGCGTCCTCGGCCGCGACCTGCGCGGCGTAGGGGGTGGACTTCCGGCTGCCCTTGAAGCCCTGCGACCCCGAGGACGACCAGGCAATGGCGTTGCCCTGGCTGTCGGTGATCGTGACGATGGTGTTGTTGAAGGTCGACAGAACATGCGCCACGCCGGTGGCGATGTTCTTGCGCTCCTTCTTGCGCGGACGGGAACCGGCGCTCGGCTGACGGGCCATCTTACTTGGTAACCTTCTTCTTGCCGGCGATCGCCACGGCCTTGCCCTTGCGGGTGCGGGCGTTGGTGTGGGTGCGCTGACCGCGGACCGGCAGGCCACGGCGATGACGCAGGCCGCGGTAGCAGGCCATGTCCATCAGCCGCTTGATGTTCATCGCCACTTCGCGGCGGAGGTCACCCTCCACGCGGTAGTCGCGGTCCAGCATCTCGCGGATGCGGAGGATCTCCTCATCCGAGAGCTGGTTCACGCGACGGTCGTCGGCGATGTTCAGCTTCTCGCAGATCTCGGCCGCGTTCTTCGGGCCGATGCCGTAGATGTAGCGCAGCGAGATCTGCACGCGCTTGTTGTCGGGGATGTTCACGCCGGCGATACGCGCCACGTTCGCTCTCCTGGAGCATACGCTCCTGTAGGGCCGGCAACGGCGGGCAGCCAAGGCCGGCGAGGTGATCACCGCCCGACTCCAGAAGAAGCAGGCAGTTTGCATAGGGGATCGCGGCGGGCAGGACCCACCGCGAGAGAGGGGGCGAGATAGACCACCTCGCCCCATCAGGTCAAGGCTGGTTCAGCACCGCCTCGAGCGCTGCGGTCACGTCGTCGATGTCGGCCATGCCGTCGACGCTGCGCAGCTTTCCTTGCGCCTGGTAGTAGGGCAGCAGGGGTTCCGTCTGGGCACGATAGGCCGCGAGCCGCGCGGCCACGGTCTCGGCCTTGTCGTCGGCGCGGCGGATGAACTCCGTCGAGCCACACACGTCGCACACGCCGGCCACGGCGGTCGGCTTGAAGCTGTCGTGGTAGCCGGTGCCGCACTTGGCGCAGGTGAAGCGGCCGGCGATGCGCTCGACCAGCGCCTCGCTGTCCACCTTGAGCTCGATCACGTGCTCGAGCTCCATCCCCTTCTCGCGCAGCATGACGTCCAGCGCCTCGGCCTGCGGCACGGTGCGCGGGAAGCCGTCCAAGATAAAGCCCTTGGCGCAGTCGGGCTGCGCCACGCGCAGCGCCAGCATGGCGGTGATGATCGCGTCGGGCATCAGCCCGCCGCTTTCCATGATCGCCTTGGCCTCGCGCCCGATCTCGGAGCCCGACTTCACCTCGGCGCGCAGCATGTCCCCGGTGGAGATCTGCGCCACGCCGTAGCGTTCCTCGAGCCGCTTGGCCTGGGTACCCTTCCCCGCGCCCGGCGGTCCCAGCAGGATCAGGTTCAACGACGCCTCCCCACGGTCGGACGGTTGCTGGGCAGCGAGCGACCCGCGCCCGGAGCGCCCAGGCGGGCCTTGCGGATCAGGCCCTCGTACTGGTGCGCGAAGAGGTGCGACTGCACCTGTGCCACCGTGTCCATGGTCACCGACACGATGATCAGCAGCGAGGTGCCGCCGAAGTAGAAGGGCACGCCGTACTGCGCGATCAGGAACTCGGGGATGAGGCAGACCACGGCCATGTAGAGGGCGCCCACCAGGGTCAGGCGCGTCAGCACGCGGTCGAAATAGTCGGCCGTCGCCTGGCCCGGACGGATGCCAGGCACGAAGCCGCCGTTCTTCTTCAGGTTGTCCGCCGTCTCGGTGGGGTTGAACACCACCGCCGTGTAGAAGAAGGCGAAGAAGATGATCAGCGCGACGTAGGCCACCATGTAGAGCGGCTGGCCATGCGCCAGCAGCCCCGCCGCGCGGCTGAGCCAGGTATCGGTGCCGTTGGCGTTGCTGAAGCCTGCGAAGGTGGCCGGCAGCAGCAGCAGCGAGGAGGCGAAGATCGGCGGGATCACGCCGGCGGTGTTGAGCTTCAGCGGCAGGTGGGTGCTGTCGCCGCCGAACATGCGGTTGCCGACCTGGCGCTTGGGGTACTGCACCGGGATGCGGCGCTGGGCACGCTCCATGAACACCACGAAGGCGATCACGGCCAGGGCAACCAGCAAGAAGAAGATGATGAAGGGCGTGCTCAGCGCGCCAGTGCGGCCGAGCTCCAGCGTCGACACGAAGGCATGCGGCAGGTTGGCCACGATGCCCGCGAAGATGATCAGGCTGGTGCCGTTGCCGATGCCGCGCGCGGTGATCTGCTCACCGATCCACATCAGGAACATGGTGCCGCCCACCAGCGTGATGACGCAGGAGAAGCGGAAGAACAGCCCGGCCGTGTAGACCGCCGATCCGCCGGCCGCGCCGCGCATGCTCTCGAGCCCGACGGCGATGCCGTAGGCCTGAACCAGCGCGATCAGCACGGTGAGGTAGCGGGTGTACTGGTTGAGCTTCTTGCGGCCGGTCTCACCCTCCTTCTTGAGGGCATCCCAGGAGGGGATGGCGGCGGTCATCAGCTGAACGATGATCGAGGCCGAGATGTAGGGCATGATGTTCAGCGCGAACACCGTCATGCGCCCCAGCGCACCGCCGGTGAACATGTCGAACATGCCCAGGACGCCGCCGCCGTGCTGGCGCAGCACGTCGGCCATCACCGCCGTGTCCACGCCCGGGACCGGGATGTAGGTGCCGAGGCGGTAGATGATCAGCGCCCCTAGGGTGAACCAAAGCCGCTTCTTCAGCTCGGTGGCGCGTGACAGCACCCCGAGGTTGAGATTGGCCGCGAGCTGCTCGGCGGCGGACGCCATGCCTACCCTCCTCATGACTGCGGCGCCCGGGGGAGTTCCCCGCGCGCCGCAGCGAAGACCTTAAGCGGTCAGGTAATGCCCCCGGGGGGCTTCAATCAAGCGGCAGCAGGCTCTTCGGCCTTGGCCACCGTCACGGTGACCTTGCCGCCCGCCGCCTCGACCGCGGCGATCGCCGCAGGGGAAGCGGTGGACACGGTCAGGTTCACCGCGCGGGTGATCTGGCCCTTGTTCAGCAGCCGAACGCCGGAGCGCTTGCCGCCGACCCGAACCACGCCCGCCGCCTTCAGCGCCGTCTCGTCCAGGGCCTGGTCGGCCGGCAGGCGGCCTTCCGTGATGGCCTTGTCGATCGAGCCGAGGTTGAGCGGCGCGTACTCGACGCGGAACAGGTTCACGAAGCCACGCTTCGGCAGGCGCCGGTAGATCGGGAGCTGACCGCCCTCGAACCCGTTCAGCGACACGCCGGAGCGAGCCTTCTGGCCCTTCACGCCGCGGCCACCGGTCTTGCCCTTGCCGGAACCGATACCGCGACCGATACGCTTGAACTTCGGGCGGGCGCCCTCGTTGTCGCGCAGCTCGTTGAGCTTCACCATGGGATCAATCCTCCACCTTGATGAGGTGGGCGACCTTCCGGATCATGCCGCGCACCGCAGGAGTATCCTCCAGCTCGCGGCTCCGGTGCATCTTGTTCAGGCCGAGGCCGATCAGCGTTTCGCGCTGACCGGGCTTGCGGCCGATGGGCGACCCGGTCTGGGTCACCTTCACGGTCTTCTGGGCAGTCTCAGACACCGCCGGCCTCCTGCGCCGCCGGAGCGGCATCTTCCTTGCGCGGCCCGATCAGGTCGGAAACCTTCTTGCCGCGACGGGCGGCCACGGCGCGCGGGGAAGTCACCTTGCCCAGCGCCGCGAAGGTCGCCTTGATCATGTTGTGCGGGTTCGTGGTGCCGGTGCACTTGGCGACCACGTCGCCCATGCCCAGGGACTCGAACACCGCGCGCATCGGGCCGCCGGCGATGATGCCGGTACCGGCGGGAGCCGCGCGAAGGATCACGCGACCGGCGCCGAACTCACCGATCATGTCGTGGTGAAGGGTACGCCCTTCACGCATCGGCACGCGGATCATCGTCTTCTTGGCGCGCTCGGTGGCCTTGCGGATCGCCTCCGGCACCTCGCGCGCCTTGCCGGCGCCCCAGCCCACGCGGCCCTTCTGGTCACCCACCACCACCAGGGCGGCGAAGGAGAAGCGACGGCCACCCTTCACCACCTTGGCGACGCGGTTGATGGTCACCAGCTTGTCGCGGAGCTCATCGCCCTCGGCGTTCTGCTGCGGCTGATTGCGGTTGTCGTCGCGGCGACGACCGCGGCCACGGCGCTCACCGCCCTCGCCGCCACCCTCGCCACCGGACCTCGGTGCATATGCCATGCGTCAGCTCCTCAGAAGGACAGGCCGCCCTCACGGGCGCCGTCCGCCAGGGCCTTGACCCGGCCATGATAGAGGTAGGGACCGCGGTCGAAGACCACCGCCGTCACCCCGGCCGCCACCGCACGCTCGGCGATCAGCTTGCCGATGGTGGTGGCCGCCTCGAGATCGGCGCCCGTGTTGGCGCGCAGGTCCTTCTCGAGCGTCGAGGCGTGGGCCAGCGTGCGGCCCGCCTTGTCGTCGATGATCTGCGCGTAGATGTGGCGACCCGAGCGGTAGATCGACAGGCGCGGACGCCCACCGGACTTCTGCCGCAGCTGGTAGCGGAGGCGCGAACGCCGGCGCGCCTGAAGTGCGAGCTTGTGCATTACTTCTTCTTACCCTCCTTCCGGAGGATCGTCTCATCGGTGTAGCGGATGCCCTTGCCCTTGTAGGGCTCGGGACCACGGTAGCCGCGGATCTCCGCCGCCACCTGGCCGACGCGCTGCTTGTCCGCACCCTCGACCTTGATCGCCGTGGGGCGCTCGGTCGTGATCTTGATCCCTTCCGGGATCGCGTAGCGGATCTCGTGGCTGTAGCCGAGGTTGAGGATCAGCTCCTTCCCCTGCACCGCCGCGCGGTAGCCGGTGCCGGTGATCTCCATGGACTTCTCGAAGCCCTTGGACACGCCGGTGACCATGCTGTTGATCAGGGCACGGGTGGTGCCCCACATCGTGCGGGCGCGACGGTCGGAACCGCGCGGCGCCACGGCCACGGAGTTGCCGTCCACGGTCACGTCCACCGCGTCCGTCAGCGGCAGGCGCAGCTCGCCGAGCTTGCCCTTCGCCACGATCGCGCCTTCGGCCAGCGTGAGGGTCACGCCCGAAGGAACGGAAACGGGATACTTGCCGACTCGAGACATCTTGCCGGCCTCCTCAGAACACGCGGCAGAGGACTTCGCCGCCAACATTGGCGACGCGGGCCTCAGTGTCGCTCATCACGCCCCGCGGCGTGGAGAGGATCGAGATGCCGAAACCATTGTAGATCTTCGGCAGCTCCTTGATCTTCGCGTAAACGCGACGGCCCGGCTTGGAGACGCGGTTGATCTCCTTGATGACCGGCTCGCCCTCGGAATACTTGAGCTCGATGTGGAGCATCTTCACGCCGGGACGGACGTCCTCGGTCGAGTAGGTGCGGATGTAGCCCTCGCGCTTCAGCACCTCGAGCACGTCGGCGCGCAGGCGCGACGCGGGCGAGGCGATGCGGCTCTGCCGCGCGCGCTGACCGTTGCGGATGCGGGTGAGCATATCACCCAGGGGATCGGACAGGGACATCGGTCCTCCGCCTTACCAGGAAGCCTTGACAAGCCCGGGGATCTGGCCGCTGGAGGCCAGGTCACGGAGCTTGTTGCGGCTCAGCTGGAACTTACGATAATTGCCACGGGGGCGGCCGGTCAGCTCGCAACGAAGGCGAATGCGGACCTTGGCGCCGTTACGCGGCAGCTGGGCGAGCTTGAGAGTGGCCTCGAAGCGCTCCTCGACGGGGGCTTCGCGGTCCATCACCAGCGCCTTGAGGGCGGCACGCTTCTCAGCGTGCGCGGCCGCAAGGTGCATGCGGTGCTTGTTCTTCTCGATGGAAGAAGTCTTCGCCATGCGGTTTTGATCCTCCAGAACCTGGCCCCGACCGCCCGGAGTGAGGGGGCGGCGGAACCGGTTTTCCAGGTTAATTCGCGAAGGGAAGCTGGAACGCCTTGAGCAGCGCCTTCGCTTCCTTGTCGGTCTTCGCCGTGGTCACGAACTGAATGTCCATGCCGCGGATGGCATCGACCTTGTCGTACGCGATTTCGGGGAAGATGATCTGCTCCTTCAGGCCCATGGCGAAGTTGCCACGGCCGTCGAAGCCACGGTTGCCCGGCAGGCCACGGAAGTCACGCACGCGCGGCAGCGCGATGGTGATCAGGCGGTCCAGGAACTCGTACATCCGGGCACGACGCAGGGTGACCTTGCAGCCGATCGCCTGGCCTTCGCGGATCTTGAACCCCGCGATGGCCTTCTTGGCGATCGTCTTCACCGGCTTCTGACCAGCGATGGCCATCATCTCGGCGACCGCGGCATCCAGCTTCTTGCTGTCGCCGGCGGCCTCGCCCACGCCCATGTTGAGCACGATCTTGGTGAGCTTCGGCATCTCCATGACGTTGGAGTAGCCGAACTCCTTCTGCATCGCCTCACGCACCACCGCCTGGTAGTGCTGCTGCAGGCGGGGCAGCTCCTTCTGAGTCTCGCTCATGCGTCGAGCACCTCGCCGGAGGCCTTCGCCACCCGGACCTTCTTGCCGTCCACGACCTTGAAGCCGACGCGGGTCGCCTTGTCGGACTTCGGATCGATCAGAGCCAGGTTCGAGAGGTGAATGGTCGCCTCCTTCTCCTGGATGCCACCCGGCTGCCCCATGCCCTTGGGCTTGAGGTGCCGCTTGACCATGTTCACGCCCTGCACGACCGCGCGGTTGTCCTCAGGGGACACGCGCAGCACTTCGCCGCGCTTGCCCTTGTCGGAGCCCGAGATCACCAGGACGCGGTCACCCTTGCGGATCTTCGCGGCCATTACAGCACCTCCGGAGCCAGGGAGATGATCTTCATGTAGCGGCGGGCGCGCAGCTCGCGCACCACCGGCCCGAAGATGCGGGTCCCGATCGGCTCGCCCTGCTTGTTGATCAGCACGGCGGCGTTGTTGTCGAAGCGGATGGCCGTGCCGTCAGCCCGACGCACCGGGTAGGCCGTGCGAACGATGACGGCGCGGTGCACCTCACCCTTCTTGACCTTGGCGCGGGGGATGGCGTCCTGAATGGCCACCACGATGATGTCGCCGACCGAGGCGCTCTTGCGCTTCGAGCCGCCGAGCACCTTGATGCACTGCACCCGACGCGCGCCGGAGTTGTCGGCGACGTCGAGGTTGGATTCAACCTGGATCATGCCGCAGCACTCTCAGACTGCACCGGCGCCTCGAAACCGGCGGGACGGGCGACGTCCTCACCGTTGCGGGCGATCACCAGCCAGCTCTTGCGCTTGCTGATCGGGCGGCACTCCTCGATACGCACGGTGTCGCCTTCCTTGCACAGGTTGGCATCGTCGTGCGCCGCGTAGCGGCCCGAACGCTTGATGAACTTCTTGTAGAGCGGGTGCATCACGCGACGCTCGACGAGGACGGTAACCGTCTTCTCGCCCTTGTCGCTGACGACCCGCCCGGTGAGGACGCGCTTCGGCATTGCCGGGGTCTCCTCGTCAGGCCTTCTGGGATGCCTGGGCCGACTGGCCCAGGATGGTCTTCACGCGGGCGATGTCTCGCCGCACCGCGCGAATACGCGAAACTGCCTCCAACTGTCCAGTGGCTCGTTGGAAGCGAAGGTTAAACTGCTCCTTCCGGAGGTCGAGCAGCATCGCCTTCAGCTCGTCCGGGCTCTTGGCCCGGACATCTGCGATCTTGGTCATGGTGTTCTTACGCCTCGGCGCCCAGACGCGCCACGAACTTGGTCTTGATCGGCAGCTTGGCGGCACCCAGGCTCAGCGCCTCGCGCGCCGTTTCCTGGCTGACACCGTCGATCTCGAACATGACGCGGCCAGGCTTGATACGCGCCACCCAGTATTCGGGCGCGCCCTTGCCGGAGCCCATGCGGACCTCGGCAGGCTTGGTCGAGACCGGCACATCCGGGAAGATGCGGATCCAGACGCGGCCCTGGCGCTTCATGGCGCGGGTGATGGCACGACGGGCCGCCTCGATCTGGCGGGCCGTCACGCGCTCCGGCTCCAGCGCCTTCAGGCCGAAGCCGCCGAAGGACAGGGTGAACCCGCCCTTCGCCAGCCCGTGGATACGACCCTTATGCGCCTTGCGGAACTTGGTACGCTTCGGTTGCAGCATGATTCATTCCGCCTCAGCGCTGCGGCGCCTGCTCCGCGGCGCGCTTGTCCTGCGCCATCGGATCATGTGCCAGAATCTCGCCCTTGAAGATCCAAACCTTGACACCGCAGGTGCCGTAGTTGGTCTTCGCGGTCGCCACGCCGAAATCGATGTCCGCGCGGAGGGTGTGCAGGGGCACGCGGCCCTCGCGGTACCACTCCATGCGGGCGATCTCGGCACCACCCAGACGGCCACCGCAGTTGATGCGGATGCCGCCGGCGCCCAGGCGCATCGCGGACTGCACGGCGCGCTTCATGGCGCGACGGAAGGCCACGCGGCGCTCCAGCTGCTGGGCGATGCTCTCGGCGACCAGGGTCGCGTCGATCTCGGGCTTGCGGATCTCCATGATGTTCAGGGAGACCTCGGCCCCGGCGAGCTTCGCCAGGTCCTTGCGCAGAACCTCGATGTCGGCGCCCTTCTTGCCGATCACGACGCCCGGACGGGCGGCGTGGATCGTCACGCGCGGCTTCTTGGCCGGACGCTCGATCACCACGCGCGACACGCCGGCGCCCTTCAGGCGCTCCTTGAGCTTCGTGCGAAGCTTCAGGTCGTCGTGCAGCATCTTGGCGTAGCCGTTGTCGGCGTACCAGCGGCTGTCCCAGGTGCGGTTGATGCCCAGCCGCAGCCCGATCGGATTGACTTTGTGGCCCATTTTACGCGGCCTCCCCCTGCGACGCCGGCTCGGCGAGCTGCTGCTCCGCCACCACGATCTTGAGGTGGCTGAACCACTTCTCGACGCGCGACGACTTGCCACGACCGCGGGCGTGGAAACGCTTCATGACGACGGCACGGCCGACCTCGGCGCGCGCCACCACCAGCTTGTCGACGTCGAGCTGGTGGTTGTTCTCCGCGTTGGCGATCGCGCTCTCGAGCGTCGTCTTCACGGCACCGGAAATGCGGCGCTTGCTGAAGGTCAGGATCGCGACCGCGTCCGAGGCCTTGCGGCCACGGATCAGGCCAGCGGCCAGGTTCAGCTTGCGCGGCGACACCCGGATGTTCCGGGTGACGGCCTGGGCCTCGGTCTCGGCCAGGCCACGCTCATGCTTCGGCTTGCTCATATCAGCCCCGCTTCGCCTTCTTGTCGGCCGAGTGGCCGGTGAAGGTGCGCGTCGGCGAGAACTCGCCGAACTTGTGACCGACCATGTTCTCGTTGACCTGCACCGGGATGAACTTCTTCCCGTTGTAGACCCCGAAGGTCAGACCCACGAACTGCGGCAGGATGGTCGAACGGCGGGTCCAGATCTTGATGATCTCGTTCCGCCCCGACGCACGCGCCGTGTCCGCCTTGCCAAGCAGGTAGCCGTCGACGAACGGCCCCTTCCAAACACTGCGAGCCATCTAATCAGCCCTTCGTCGCGTTGCGGCGGCGAACAATCAGATTGTCCGTGCGCTTGTTGGTGCGGGTCTTGTAGCCCTTGGTCGGCTTGCCCCACGGGGTAACCGGGTGGCGACCGCCCGAGGTCCGACCCTCACCACCGCCGTGGGGGTGATCGACCGGGTTCATCACGACGCCGCGGTTGTGCGGACGACGGCCCAGCCAGCGGGAACGACCGGCCTTGCCGATCTGCTGGTTGCTGTTGTCCGGGTTGGACACGGCGCCGATCGAGGCCATGCACTCGGCACGCACCAGGCGGAGCTCACCGGACATCAGCTTGATCTGGGCGTAGCCCGCGTCCTTGCCGACCAGCTGCGAGTAGGTGCCCGCGGAGCGGGACATCTTGGCGCCCGCACCCGGCTTCATCTCGATGCAGTGGATGATCGTGCCGACCGGAATGGCCGACAGCGGCATCGCGTTGCCCGGCTTGATGTCGGCGCGCGCGTCCGCGATCACCGTGTCGCCGGCCTTCAGCCGCTGCGGCGCGATGATGTAGGACAGCTCGCCATCCTGGTACTTCAGCAGCGCGATCCAGGCGGTGCGGTTGGGGTCGTATTCCAGACGCTCCACCGTCGCCGGCACACCGAGCTTGGTGTTCCGCTTGAAGTCCACGTAGCGGTAGGCCTGCTTGTGTCCGCCGCCCCGGAACCGCACCGTGATGCGGCCGTGGTTGTTGCGGCCACCGGAGCTCTTCTTGCCCTCGGTCAGCTGCTTGACGGGCGCACCCTTCCACAGCTCCGAACGGTCCACCAGAACCGTCCCGCGGAGGGACGGGGTGACCGGATTGAAGTTCTTCAACGCCATGGCTTACGCGAGCCCCGTCGTGAGGTCGATCGACTGGCCCTCGGCCAGCTTCACCACCGCCTTCTTCCAATCCGAACGCACGCCCGGGCGACCCCGGAAGCGCTTCGTCTTGCCCTTGACCACCACGGTGTTCACGGCCTTGACCGTCACACCGAAGAGACCTTCCACGGCGGCCTTGATCTCGGGCTTGGTCGCCTCGAGGGTCACCTTGAAGGTCACCTGGCCCTGCTCGTTCAGCATGGTGGCCTTCTCGGTCACCACCGGGGCGAGCACCACCTGGTAGAGCTTCTCGCCGCCGATGACGGCGCGGGTCTTCTTCTGCTGCGTCTCGCTCACGCCAGCCGCTCCTTCAGCGCCTCGATGCCGGCGCGGGTGACCGCGAGGACGTCGTGGTTGAGGATGTCGTACACGTTGGCACCGACCGTCGGCATGACCTGGAACTTCGGCAGGTTGCGCGCGGCGCGGACGAAGCCCTCGGCCGGGGTCGCATCGACCACCAGCGCGCTCGTCCAGCCCAGCGCCTTGACCTGCTTGGCCAGGGTCGCGGTCTTGGCATCGGCCTCGGCCGGAACCTCGATCACCACCAGCTTGCCGTCCGCAGCCTTCTGGCTGAGGGCGCTGATGAGGCCGAGACGACGGACCTTCTTGTTCAGGCTGTAGCCATGGTCACGAACCACCGGTCCATGCACCACGCCGCCCGTACGGTACTGGGGAGCACGCAGCGAGCCCTGACGGGCGTTGCCGGTACCCTTCTGGCGATAGGGCTTCTTGGTGGTCCCGGAGACCTCCCCCATGCCCTTCACCTTGTGGGTACCCGCACGTCGCTTCGCGAGCTGCCAGTGCACCACGCGCGCCATGATGTCGGACCGCGGAGCAGCTCCGAAGAGCTCCTCCGGCAGCTCGATCTCGCCGGCTTGGCCGTTATCGAGAGTGATAACCTTCACTTGCATCGCTTTTCTTCTGATCTTCAGGCCGGGTACGGCGCGTCGGCGTGCCGGGCGCGCTTCACGGCGTCACGGACCACGACCCAGGCGCCGGAAGCGCCAGGAACGGTGCCCTTGACCATGAGAAGGCCCTTCTCCGCGTCGACACCCGCCACCACCAGGTTCTGGGTGGTGATGCGCTCGACACCGAGATGGCCAGCCATCTTCTTGTTCTTGAAGGTCTTGCCCGGATCCTGACGGTTACCCGTCGAACCGTGGGAACGGTGGGAGATCGACACGCCGTGCGACGCCTCGAGACCACCGAAGTTCCAGCGCTTCATGGCGCCGGCAAAGCCCTTGCCCTTCGACGTGGCGGTCACGTCGATCTTCTGCCCCGCGACGAAGTGCGCCGAGGTCAGCGAAGCGCCGGCCTCCAGCACCGCGTCGGCGGCCACGCGGAACTCCGCGACCTTGGCAGGCGCTTCCACGCCGGTCTTCGCGAAGTGACCCTTGTTGGCCTTCGAGACGTTCTTCACCTTCGCCTTGCCCGCACCGAGCTGGACGGCGGTGTAGCCATCCTTCTCGGCGGTGCGGACCGCGACCACGCGCACGTCGTCGACGTGCAGCACGGTCACGGGGACGGTGGTGCCGTCCTCACGGAAGAGCCGGGTCATGCCCAGCTTCTTGGCGATCAGGCCGGTACGGCCGTTCTTGGCGGACATCTGGTTCGTCCCCCGCTCAGATCTTGATCTCGACGTCCACGCCGGAGGCCAGGTCGAGCTTCATCAGCGCGTCCACGGTCTGCGGGGTGGGGTCGACGATGTCGAGAAGACGACGATGAGTCCGGATCTCGAACTGCTCGCGCGACTTCTTGTCCACGTGCGGCGAGCGGTTCACGGTGAAACGCTCGATATGGGTCGGGAGCGGGATAGGACCCCGCACCCGCGCGCCGGTCCGCTTCGCGGTGTTCACGATCTCCCGCGTGCTGCCATCCAGCACGCGGTGATCGAACGCCTTGAGGCGGATGCGAATGTTTTGCGCGTCAGCCACGGTTCATTACTTCTCGATGCTGGCGACGACGCCCGCACCCACGGTGCGGCCACCCTCGCGGATGGCGAAGCGCAGGCCCTGGTCCATGGCGATCGGCGCGATCAGCTCCACGTCCATCGCCACGTTGTCGCC
>NZ_JBHLUN010000009.1:0-215864 GCF_042433915.1 Roseomonas elaeocarpi
CCGACACTTCGATGCGCGTCACACCGGCGGTGCGGCTGTTCTGCGCCGCCTCGGCAATGATCTGGCGCGCGCGGTCCGTCAGGTCCGAACGATCCCAGTCAAAGAACACGAGGTAGGTGCGGGCAGCTTCCTGCGTCGCCGCCGGGGCAGCGGCAGGCGGCACGGGGGCCGGGGCCGGACGCGGTGCGTTGAAGGCGTAGCGCAGGCCCAGGAACGCCGAGTGGTTGTAGCTGTCGACTTCGGTACGGCCCGTGGCGTAGCCGAAGCGGCCCACCACAACACTGTCCACCTTGGGCGACAGGGTGCCGAGGAAACGGTACTCGGCGGTCACCGACAGGCCAGGCACGGCCGCGACCGGGAAGGCGAGGCCGGCGATGCCCTGGTAGGCGAAGCGGCCGTCGCGGTCATCCGCGGCATAAGCGCCCGTCACGCGGCCGTTGGTGGCGAAGGCCGCACCCACCCGGTGGTACTCGCTCCAAACGTAGCCGGCACCCGCGCCGATGTAGGGAACGACGGGCAGGTACTGCGGAACGAAGCTCGGCAGGGCGAAGTCGTAGAACACGTTGCCCATCGCGCCGTAGGAGCGGATGCTGCCCTGCGAGGCCAGGTTCTGGCGGCCGAAGGTTCGGACCTCATCCACGTTGTTGCGACGATAGTTGCCCTCGACCTCGACCCGCAGACCGTTGCCGAAGCCCCAGCCGACGCTGCCCACCACGCCCCAACCGGGCTCGAAGGTGGTCTTCACCTCACCGTTGGCGGTGCCAAGCAGGGGATTGAGGATACTGTTCGGGCCCCAGAGCGTGTCCTTCGTGCTCTGGAGGCCATTGAAGCCGGCGCCGGCGCCGAAATACAGGCCGCTGACCGGCTGCGCCTGAGCGGCCAGCGGAAGGGCGGCCACGAAGGCGGACAGAAGAAGCTGCTTAAAGGTCAAGAAATGGGATCCCGAGAAGGGCAACTCCCGCCTGTCTTCGTCCTGAAGGAGCGGGACTCGTGCCGTAACGGTGCAATCCTAAAGGGGGCGTAACAAGCTTGTAAGTTCTACCCGACGGGACAGAGAAGCATTTGTGTCACTTGTGACACCCTGTGCTCTCGGGAACACAAAAGGAGAGGGCCGGTCCTTGCGGACCGGCCCTCCCTGGTCAAGCGACGGTTGAGGTCGCCCGCGCGATCAGCGCAGGACGATCTCGACGCGGCGGTTCTGCGGCTCGCGCACGCCGTCGGCGGTGGCGACCAGCGGACGGCTCTCGCCGAAGGCCTGCACCGTCATCTGCGAGCGAGCCACGCCGTTGCGGGCCAGCTCGGCCGCCACGGTGTCGGCGCGGCGCTGCGACAGGCGCTGGTTGTACTGCGGCGTGCCCGAACGGTCGGCGTGGCCCGACACTTCCAGGCGCGTCACGCCGCCCGAACGGCTGTTCTGCGCCGCCTCGGCAATGATCTGGCGCGCGCGGTCCGTCAGGTCCGAACGATCCCAGTCAAAGAACACGAGGTAGGTGCGGGCCGTTTCCTGCGGCGCCGGGGTGGCAACCGGCGGCACGGGGGCCGGGGCCGGACGCGGCGCGTTGAAGGCGTAGCGCAGGCCCAGGAACGCCGAGTGGTTGAAGTTGTCGAGCTCGACCTTGGTGCGGGCCAGGGTCGCGACCGGCTGGCCAGCGGCGTTCACGCGCTCGATCGAGGCGTTCAGGTCGGGCGACAGGGTGCCGAGGAAGCGGTACTCGGCGGTCACCGACAGGCCCGGCACGGCCGCGATCGGGAAGGCGAGGCCGGCGATGCCCTGGTAGGCGAACTGACCGTCGCGATCGTCGAAGTGGATGCGGCTGTTGGTGCCGAAGCGCGCGTTGCCGTTGTTGATGTCGGTCCACTGGTAACCGACGCCGGCGCCGATGTACGGCACGACGGGCAGGTACTGCGGAATGAAGCTCGGCAGGGCGAAGTCGTAGAACACGTTGCCCATCGCGCCGTAGGTGCGCTGGGTGCCGCCGATGCCGTAGCCGCGCACGCCGAAGAGCTGGATGTCGTCGATGTCGTTCTGGCGGTAGTCGCCCTCCGCCTCGAGGCGCAGGCCGTTGCCGAAGCCGTAGCCGACGCTCAGCACGCCGCCGAAGCCGAGCTCGTACTTGGCCTTCAGGCTGTCGTTGGGCAGGCCGCTGCGGACGAGGAAGCTGCTGTCGTCGTCAACGTTGTTGCGGGTGGACTGCACCCAGTTCGCACCGCCGCCACCGGCGATGTACACGCCGGATACGGGCTGTGCCTGGGCGGCCAGCGGCAGCGACACGACGGTCGCCGCGAGCAGCGCCTTACGGAAGCTCATATCGTTCTCCCCTCGATCCCGTTCCGGGCATCGCGCCGCGCACTGAGGAACTCCCCTCGAGTCCGAACACGGCGTGCGATGCTTCTAACACCGTAAGGAGCCGAGTGGAGGCGCATGCGTCACGTTTCCGCATCACTGTGGCGGTTGTGCAACGCAACGATGGCCGGGTCAGATCTGGGCGAAAATCTCGGCGTCCGGCAATCCGGCAAGGGTGCCGACCGGAAGAAGAAGGTTGGCATGACCCATCTTGCGACCGGGCCGCGCCTCGGCCTTGCCGTAGAGCTGTACCACGACATCCGCGGCGCCAACCAGCGCCGGCCAACGCGCCATGCCCTCCGGCCCCACCAGGTTGCGCATTACCGCGTCGGCACGCCGCTCCGTGTCGCCCAGCGGCAGGCCCGCCACGGCGCGGGCATGCTGCTCGAACTGCCCGGCGCGGCAGGCTTCCGGAGTCCAGTGTCCGGAATTATGCGGCCGGGGCGCGATCTCGTTGCCCAGCAGCGTGCCGTCCGGCAGCACGAAGAGTTCCAGCGCCATGACGCCCACCAGGTCCAGCGCCGCCGCCACCCGGGCGGCGTGCTCGCGCGCCGCGGCGGCCACCGCCTCGCTCACCCGGGCCGGGGCGAAGGACAGGTCGAGGATGTGGTGCGCGTGCCGGTTCTCGGTGGCGTCGTAGGTGACGGTGGTGCCGTCCACCCCGCGCACCGCGATGGCCGAAACCTCCATCGCGAAGGGCACGAAGGCTTCCAGGATCAGCGGCCGGGGTGACAGGCGTTCCCAGGCGGCATCGAGGTCCGCGGCGCTGCGCAGCACCGCCTGACCGCGGCCGTCATAGCCCAGGCGCGTGGTCTTCAGCACCGCCGGCAGGCCCAGCGCCACCACGGCCTCGTCCAGCTCCGCCCGGCTGGTGACGGCGCGCCAGGGTGCCACCGAGACGCCGGCCTCGGCCAGGAAGCGCTTTTCCTGCAGGCGGTCCTGGCACACCGACAGGGCGTGCGGCCCGGGGCGGCAGGGCACCAGGCGCGACAACAGCTCCACCGACGCGACCGGGACGTTCTCGAACTCGAAGGTCACCACGTCCACCGCGTGGGCGAAGCGCTCCAGCGCCGCCCTGTCCTCGAAGCCCGCCACGGTGCGGGCGGCCGAAACCTGCATTCCGGGGCTGTCGTCGGCGGGGTCGTAGACGTGGCAGCGGTAGCCCAGCCGGGCCGCGGCCATCGCGGTCATGCGGCCGAGCTGGCCGCCGCCCAGGATGCCGATCGTGGCGTTGGGCGGGAGCGGGGTGTTGCGCCCGGCGCTCAAGCCGGGGTCTCCGCCACGGACTCGCTCTGCCGGCGACGGTAGTTGTCGAGGCGTCCGGCCAGCGCAGGATCGCTCACCGCCAGGATCGCCGCGGCGAGAAGCCCCGCATTCACCGCACCGGCGCGGCCGATGGCCAGCGTGCCGACCGGGATGCCGGCGGGCATCTGGGCGATGGACAGCAGGCTGTCCATGCCCTTCAGCGCGTGGCTTTCCACCGGCACGCCCAGCACCGGCAGCGGCGTCATCGCGGCCGCCATGCCGGGCAGGTGGGCCGCCCCGCCGGCGCCCGCGATCACCACGCGCAGGCCGCGGTCGCGCGCCGTCCGCGCGTAGTCGTAAAGGCGCTCCGGCGTGCGGTGGGCCGAGACGACGCGCGTCTCGTGCGCGATGCCCAGCTCCGTCAGCACGTCGCTGGCGTGGCGCATGGTTTCCCAGTCGGAGCGGCTGCCCATGATCACGCCGACCAGGGGCGGCGTCGTGTCGGCGGTGGTGCTCACGCGATGATGTCCGGAACGATCTGGGATTCCAGCCAGGTGATCTCGTCCTTGAGCTTCAGCTTGCGCTTCTTCAGCCGCTGCATGTGGAGCTGGTCGGTCGGGGCCGTCTCAAGCCGGACGATCACGGAATCGAGGTCACGATGCTCGCTTCGGAGCTCGTGCAGGCGGCGGAGGAGGCTGTCGCGATCGGCGAGCATTCTGGCGGGAACGGTTCCGAAGAGGGGTCGCACGGACGGTCTGCCAGGGCCATAACATGTCCCCGGCGGCCATGACAGCCGCCGAGAACGGGAGAAGGAACAAAGGCTGATGCACAACGCTCCTCGCCTGAGATCGCTTGAGGACCGTCACGCCACGCTCGACGCCAAGTTGTCGGCGGAAGCGCTCCGTCCCAAGCCTGACGAGGCCGAGCTGGCACGCCTGAAAAAGGAAAAGCTCCGTCTCAAGGAGGAGATGGAGCGGCTGCGCTCCGCCGGCAGCGCCTGAGCCTTCCCGTTTCGCGTCCTGCCCGCGGGGGTGCCGTGACCGGTATCCCCTGACGGGGGCAGGCGACCGGCCCGGGCGCCGGCGGCCGCAACCGCGGCACCCCGCCCGGGTTTTGCCTCGCGGGCGCTCTCTCCGCGGCGCCGTGCGAGGAATTCATGCCGCTCGACGATCCGTCCGCCGTACAAACCATCGTGGATCCACGCGACGCGGCGCTCTCGGCCGGGTTGCGCTACGTGTCGGACGAGGCACCCGGGATCACGCGGCGGCGCAGCGGCAAGGGCTTCAGCTACCGCGACAGCAAGGGGCAGCCCGTCAAGGACGAGGCGGTGCTGGAGCGCATCCGCTCGCTCGCCATCCCGCCGGCCTATAAGGACGTGTGGATCTGCCCCCACGCCAACGGCCACATCCAGGCCACCGGGCGCGACGACAAGGGGCGAAAGCAGTACCGCTACCACCAGCGCTGGCGCGAAGTGCGCGACGCCACGAAGTACGAGCACATGGCGGAATTCGCGGCGCTGCTGCCGCAGATCCGCCAGCGGGTGGCCGAGGACATGAAGCGGCCCGGCCTCCAGCGCGAAAAGGTCCTGGCGGTGGTGGTGTCGCTGCTGGAAAACACCCTGATCCGGGTCGGCAACGACGACTATGTCGAGCAGAACGGGTCCTACGGCCTGACCACGCTCCAGAACGAGCACGTGAGCGTGCGGGGCGAGGAGATGCGTTTCTCCTTTCGCGGCAAGAGCGGCAAGGAATGGAAGCTGCGGCACACCGACCGCCGCGTCGCACGCATCGTCAAGGCGTGCCAGGACCTGCCGGGGCAGGAGCTGTTCCAGTACCGCGACGGGGATGGCGAGATCCACGACGTCACCTCGAACGACGTGAACAGCTACCTGCACGAGATCACCGGGCAGAACATCACCGCCAAGGACTTCCGCACCTGGTCCGGCACGGTGCTGGCGGCGCTGGCGCTGCGGGAATTCGAGAAGGTGGACACCCAGGCCGCGGCCAAGAAGAACATCCGCGCCGCGATCGAGAAGGTGGCCTCGCGCCTGGGCAACACGCCGGCGGTGTGCCGGAAGTGCTACGTCCACCCCAACGTGCTGGACTCCTACCTCGCCGGCAGCCTCGTGCTGGAAATCTCCGACGAGGCGCGCAACGAGCTGCGCCACAGGATCGACCAGCTCCGGCCCGAGGAAGCCGCCGTGCTGACCCTGCTGACGCGCCTCAAGGAGAGCGACGCCGCCCCCGAGGCCGGGAAGGCCGGCTGACCCGGCCCTCCCTTCGGATGATCGGCTGGGAAGGGGCGCTCAGTGCGCCTCTTCCTCCTCGTCCTCCACCACCGGCATGTTGGCCGGCGGCGCGCCCGAGCCGCGCTCGGCGGCGGAGGCCACCACGGCGTTGAGCTCGCTCTGGGTGCACAGGCCCAGGATCACCGGGTCGCGTGGCTTGATGGTGGCGGTGTTGATGTGCGTGCGGTCACGGACCTTGGCGATGGTTTCCTTGGTCGTGGCGAGCAGCTTCTCGATCTGAGCGTCGGTCAGCTCCGGGTGGTTGCGCAGCAGCCAGGCGATGCCGTCCGGGCGGTCGGTGCGCTTCGACACGGGGATGTAGCGCGCGCCCTTGCCTCGCTTCTTGGGCAGCGGGATGGCGCTGGTCAGCAGCTTGAGGCGCGTGTCGGGCGAGCCCTCGCAACGCGCGATCTCCTCGCGCGTCAGCTGGCCATTGGCCACCGGGTCGTAGCCCACGATCCCCTGCGCGACCTCGCCATCGGCGATGGCCTGGACCTCGAGCGGGTGCATGCCCACGAAGTCGGCCACCTGGTCGAAGGTCAGCGAGGTCTTGTCGATCAGCCACACGGCGGTGGCCTTGGGCATCAAGGGAGTGGACATCTGGTGAAACCTCTGGAGTGCCCGGCGCGGGGGAGGCCGCGCGTGGTGTCGCGGGGGAGCCCCACCGCCATTCGTTGCCGGCCGATATAGGGAGAGGCGTGGGCCCGGTCAAAGTTTGCCACATTCTTCCCCGGGCTGGGCAGGGATGAAACGAGTGCGGCCGGCGGATCGCTCCGCCGACCGCCCCCGATCTCAGACCCCGACCGGAAGGTCGGGGAGCGGCGTCGTTCAGGCCGCCTGCTGCGAGGCCTCGGCCTCGTTGGCGATCTCGATGGCCTTGGGCGCGCTGCCGGCGATGGCGATGCGGCGGGGCTTCAGGGCCTCGGGCACCTCACGCTTGAGCGACACGTGGAGAAGGCCGTTCTGCATGTCCGCGCCCTGGACCTGGATGTGGTCCGCCAGCACGAAGCGACGCTCGAAGGCGCGGCCCGCAATGCCGCGGTGCAGGTAGCGGCGGCCATCCTCGGCCTCGGGCGCCTTGCCCGCGATGGTCAGGGTGTTGTCCTGGGACGTGATCTCGATGTTATCGGGACCGAAGCCCGCCACCGCCATGGTCAGCACGTAGGCGTCGTCGGCCACGCGCTCGATGTTGTAGGGCGGGTAGGAAGACCCCTCAGACGCGGCGCGGGCCGTGTCGGCCAGGCGGGCCATGCGGTCAAAGCCGATGGCGGTGCGCAGCAGGGGAGAAATGTCGAAAGCGTTCACGGAAAAACCTCCTCGAAAGCAAGGTCCTGCGGATGTTCCGGCCCGTCGTGCCATGCTGCATCCCGCGAGGGCGATGCCCGGTACGTCCGAACCGCGCCGGCGACCCCGATCGGGCATCGCCAACGCCGCAAAGATGGTCGAGGAGAAGGGCGGCTTCAAGGCCCCCGCCAGGGCCGGAAAAGCCGTCTTCCGCGGGGAAAGCGGCCTTCGGTCGTTCAACTGGATGCGAGCCGGCCGGAGCCGGCCCGGACGCCTCAGCCCTTGCGAACGCCGATGCCGGCGAACTTCTTGTTGAACTTGGCGATCTGCCCGCCCGTGTCCACGATGCGCTGCACGCCCGTCCAGGCCGGGTGGGACTTCGGATCGATGTCCAGGCGCAACGTGTCGCCTTCCTTGCCCATGCAGGAACGGGTCTTGAAGGTCGTGCCATCGGTCATGATGACATTGATCTCGTGGTAGTCGGGGTGAATATCGGACTTCATCGGGGTTCTCTGTCGTTTGGCAGTGCCCGATGCCGACCGGGCTTGCGGAAACGCGGCTTCTAGCGGCCGGGGTCCCGCGGCGCAACCCGCCCCGTAGCCCCTCGCGGCCGCGGCCTACTTGTTCGTGGCCCACCCGGTCGTGGCACCGTCCGGGCCCTTCCAACGGCGCCCCTTCCGGGGCAAGCAGGCGCGGTTCCGCTGCTGCCACGGAGGGTCCTGGTGAACATCCTTTCCATCCAGTCCTGGGTCGCCTACGGCCATGTCGGCAACGCTTCCGCCGTGTTCCCGCTCCAGCGCCTGGGCGCCGAGGTCTGGGCGGTCAACACCGTGCAGTTCTCCAACCACACCGGCTACGGCACCTGGCGCGGGCAGGTCTTCGGGGCGGAGCTGATCCGTGACCTCGTGGCCGGCATCGCCGAGCGTGGGGTGCTGGGCAGCTGCGACGCGGTGCTGTCGGGCTACATGGGCGAGGCCGCGATCGGCGAGGCGATCCTGGAGGCCGTGGCCACCGTCCGGGCCGCCAACCCCAAGGCGCTCTACTGCTGCGACCCGGTGATCGGCGACACCGGCCGCGGCGTCTTCGTGCGCCTCGGCATTCCGGAGTTCATGCGCGACCGCGCGGTGCCGCTGGCCGACATCATCACGCCCAACCAGTTCGAGCTGGAGCAGCTGTCGGGCCGCACCGTCACCACGATCGCCGACGCCAAGGCGGCGGTGGTGGCGCTGCAGGCGCGCGGCCCCGGCTGCGTCCTGGTGACCTCGCTGCGGGTGGAGGACACGCCGGCGGACAGCATCGAGATGCTGGCAGCCGAGAAGGGGCACTTCTGGCGGGTCCGCACGCCGCTGCTGCCGATCTCGATCAACGGCGCGGGGGATGCCATCGCGGCGCTGTTCCTGTTCCACCGCCTGCGCTGGGGCGATGCCCGGGTGGCGGTGTCCTCCGCCGCCTCCTCGATCCACGGGCTGCTGAGCCGCACCGCCGAGGCTGGATCGCGCGAGATCCTGACCGTGGCGGCGCAGGACGAGTTCATCCGCCCGAGCCAGACCTTCGTCGCCGAGCCCTGCTGAGGCGTCAGGCACCACCCCGTTTCCGCTGGGGGTCGGCCGGGACCCTTCAGGCGACCGCGGCCAGCAGGGCCACGCCGGCGCAGATCAGCGCCAGCGCCGCGATTTTCGCCGCCCCCAGCGCTTCGCCGAAGCCGAAATGCCCGACCACCGCGGCCACCACGTAGGACACCGCGGTGCAGGGCAGGGCGACGCTCATTGGCAGGCGGCGCAGCGCCACGATGTAGAGCAGCGCCGCCCCGCCGTAGAAGCCCAGGCCGATCACCGTCTGCCAGCGCAGCAGCTGCTGGAGGAAGCCGCCATCCCCCAGCGTCCCGGCCTTGAGCAGCACCTGCCCCAGCAGCGAGGTGGCGATGGCGGCGACCAGGGCCAGCCAGTGGGCCGTCACGGCGCGTCCGACAGCGCGGCCGGCACCTCGCGCCCGGCGGCGGGCTCGGCGCGCAGGATCTCCCGCACCACGCCCTGAGGCTTGCCGTTGGCCGATAGGAAGGCGCGGCCGACATACTCCCCGAGCACGCCCAGCATCACGAACTGCACGCCGGCGATCAGCAGCACCGCCACCATCAGCGAGGCCCAGCCCGAGGGCGTGCCGCTGCTCAGCGCTTCCGCCACCACCAGCACCGCACCGACGAGGCCCAGCACACCCATGGCCAGCCCGGTCAGCCCCGCGAAGCGCAGCGGCTTCACCGAGAAGCTGGTGGCGAGGTTCAGCCACAGCCGGACGAGCCGGCGCATGGTGTAGTTCGACCGGCCCTCGGTGCGGGCGAAGTGCTTCACCTCGATCGAGTCGATGCGCTGGGTGACCTGCATGATCAGCCCGTCGATATAGGGATAGGGGCCGCCGTAGCGGGTGACCTCGCGCACCACCAGCGCCGACATGCAGCGGAAGGAGCTGAGGTACAGGCCGCGCGGCTTGTCCAGCAGCCCGTCCGCCACGCCGTTGGCGAAGCGCGAGCCGAGGTTGCGCCAGGCCGCGTGCTTCTTCTCGGCATAGCGGGTGTAGACCACGTCCCAGTCGCCCAGGCGCGCGTGGTCGTACAGCCGCACCACCTCCTCCGGCGGGTTCTGCAGGTCGTCGTCCATGGTGATGACGTAGCGGCCGCGCGCCTGCCGCAGACCGCTCATGACCGCGTTGTGCTCGCCGAAGTTCCTGGCGTGCTCGACGTAGGTGACCGGCACCGTGGCGCCGGCCACCAGTGCCCGGCACACCGCCCCGGACTCGTCGGGGCTGCCGTCGTTCACCAGCACGATCTCGAGTCCGCCCTCGGGCCGCAGCGCCGACAGCGCCTCCACCAGCAGCCCGACCGTGGCGGCGCCGCGGTACACGGGCACCACGATCGACAGGCCGGGCGCGTGGCGCGGATCAGGCAGGGGCGGCATGGGGGACATCTCTGTGGGAACCTCGGGGGACAGGGGGGGGGGGGCGCCGCTCAGCGGCGGATCGCGGTGACAAGGATGGAGCCGCCGGCCGGGAAGCGGAGCCCGGCGCGGGCGAGCCGTTGCTCGGCGGCATCCACGCCGCCCAGCAGCCGGTCGAGCCAGGGCGGGAAGGGCGCCACGTCGCTCGGCGCGTCGCGGCGCCGGGCCAGCAGCTTGCGCTGCAGCACCATCAGCGGCAGCAGCAGGCTGTTCCAGTAGCGCGCCTCGATCTCGGCGAAGCCGGCCCGACGCAGCAGCCTGTGCGCCTCGGGGGCGGTGTAGCGGCGGGCATTGTGCACCCGCCGGTCATGGGCGGAGTGCAGCCAGCGGAAGGCCGGAAGGTTCAGCACCAGCAGCCCCCCCGGAACCAGGACGCGGTGCAGCTCCTCCAGCATCGCGTCCTCCTCCACGTTGCGGTGGCACAGCACGTCCACCGACACCGCGGCGCGGAAGCAGCGGTCACGGAAGGGCAGGCGGTTGGCGTCGCCGCAGGTCACCGGCGCCAGGGCCTTGCGCGACGCGCGGCGGGCCGCCCCCGCGTCGTAGTCCAACCCCACGAGCTGCAGACCGGGCAGGGCGGTGCGCAGGGCGCGCAAGACGCCGCCGGTGCCGCAGCCGAGGTCGAGCAACGGCTCGCCCGTCGCGCGTGAGGCGACGGCGATCCGCTGCTGCAGCAGCTCGGCCAGGCGGGCATGGGCGGCGCGGTACCACCACATGCCGTCCTCGGCCCGATCCATCAGGGCGTATTCGTCGGCTTCCACGATGCGGCGCAGTTTTTCCGACGCTCACGGCCGCGGCAAGGCAAAGCCGCCTAGTCTCCGCCGCAATCCTCTGGCAAGCCCGATCGGCGCGGCTGGCCGGGAAGCGATGCCGCGACGCACGGATGATGAAGACACCACCGCCCCCGCCGACTTCAAGCATCGTCGCCGATGCCGTTCCGGATACGCTCCGGGACGGTGCCGCACCGGCGCTGCCGAGGCTCGGCCTGGCCTGGCGGGCCTGGTTGATCCGCCTCGCCACGCACCTGCCGGCGGTGCTGTTCCTCGCGACCGTGCTCTCGCCGCCGCTGAACCACGACGTCGCCGCGGTGCTGAACTTTTCCGAACGCTGGCTGGCGGGCGAGCACCTCTACACCGAGCTGATCGACGTCAACCCGCCACTGATCTTCGTGCTGAACCTCGTGCCCGCGGCGATCGCGGCGTGGACGCCGATCGGCAGCGTGGCGGCGCTGCAGCTGTGCCTCGTGGCGCTGGCGGGGCTGAGCCTGTGGCTCTGCGCCCGCCTGCGGCGGGACCGGGTGGAGGGTGTGGCCGAGGCCGCCGTGCTTTCGGCGCTGCTGCCGCTGGCCGCCGTGGTCTCGGGCTACGACTTCGGCCAGCGCGAGGTGCTGATGGCGACGCTGGCGCTGCCCTACGCCATCCTGGCCGCGCGCCGCGCTGACGGGGTGCCGACCGCGCCGCGCCTGCGGCTGGGTGTCGCCGTGATCGCCGCGCTGGGCTTCGCGCTCAAGCCGCATTTCCTGGCGGTGCCGGCGCTGGTGGAGGCCGCGCTGCTGCTGCGCCAGGGGCCCCGGCGCGGCTTCCGCGACCCGGTGCCCTGGGTGATGGCGGGGGTCTGGCTGCTCTACCTCCTCAGCATCCCGGTGCTGTTTCCGGCTTATCTCGGCTACGTCGTGCCGCTGGTCTGGCAGTACTACCTGGACCAGGGCGGGCAGAGCCTGTGGCAGGTGCTGCTGACGCCGCAGATGGGCGCGGCCACGGTGCTGCTGGCGCTGCTGTTGCCCTTTGCCCTGCGGCGTGAGGCCGGCAACCTGTCGCTGGTGCTGGCGCTGTCGGCGACCGGTGCCTTCGCCTCCGCCTGGGTGCAGCACAAGGGCTGGACCTACCACGTCGCGCCGATCCTGATGCTGGGCGGCGTGCTGGCGGGGCTGCTCGCGGCGCGCTGGGTGGACCGCAACCTGCCGCCCGCCGGCGCCCGCCGCGCCGCGCCGGTCCTCGGGCTGGTGGCCGCGGCGGCGCTGGGCTTCGTGGCGGTCCGCGGCGGCGAGGCGCCCTTCCGCGAGATCCAGTTCGCCGACACCAAGGCGGGGCGGCTGACCGCCTGGCTGCGGGGGGAAGCCTATGGTGAGCGGCTGCTGATCCTCAGCCCCGACATCTTCCCGGTCTATCCGGCGCTGAACTACGCCCAGGCACAGTCCACGCTACGCACCATGAACATGTGGCTGCTGCAGGGCGTGTACCGCAGCTGCCCCGCCGACGGTGAGCGCTACCGCCAGCCCTGGGAGATGAGCCGCGCGGAGTTCTTCGTGTACCGCACCGTGGCCGAGGACTTCGCGAAGGCGCCCCCGGCCGCCGTGCTGATTGACCGCAACCCGGGGATTCCCTGGTGCGGGCGCGAGTTCGACTTCGTCGAGTACTTCAGCCGCCACCCCCTCTTCGCGGCGACCTGGCGGCACTACCACCAGCAAGGCGAGATCGAGGGCTACCGTCTCTTCGTGCGCGACGACTGACCGCAGCCGGAACCGCGATCCACGGGGGCGCCGGGCATCCGGTCCGGCGCCGGCCACACCACCATGACCGGAACCGGCGCGAACAGTCGGCCGACACACGAGGAAGATCCTTGACCGAAACTGCGCCCAGCACCGCCAACCGGCTGGACAACACCGTCAAGGCCATCGGCCTCGTCACCCTGTCCTACCTTCTCAACACCTTTTCCGACGCCGCGTTGAAGTGGGTCCTGCCGGAGGTCGGCAGCGCCGGGGCGATGTTCTGGCGCGGCTGCTTCGGGGCGCTGTCGGTGCTGCTGCTGGGCCAGTCGTGGCGCCGGGGGGCGCTGGCCACGCTGCGCCCGCACAATGGCTGGCTTCTGTTCGGGCGCGGCGCCTTCAACTGCCTGGTGTCGCTGCTCTACTACGTGGCCTGGACCCGCGGCATGTCGCTGGTGGACACCTACGTGGTGGCGGCCACCACGCCGCTGATCCTGACCGTCATGGCGGTGCCGCTGCTGGGCGAGAAGGTCGGCTGGCGGCGCTGGACCAGCACCACGGTCGGCCTGGCGGGCGTCCTGTTCATGCTCCAGCCCGGCGGTGCGCTGTGGCGGCCGGAGTCGCTGCTGATGCTGCTGGCGGTGACGCTGCTGGCGGTCACCCGCATCTGGACGCGCATGCTGGCGCGCACCGACCGGCCGGAATCCATCGCCTTCTGGCTGATGGTGGCGCAGATCCTGGGCGGCATCGCGAGCTACCCCTTCTTTCCGGCCGAGCACTTCATCCCGCGCCCGACCACGCTGCTGCTGCTGGCAATGTGCAGCATGTTCTACGGCTTCATGCACTTCACCATCGCCCGCGCCTACGCCATGGCGCCGGTCAGCGTGCTGGCGCCGATCGAGTATTCGCCGATCCTGTGGGGCCTTGGCCTGGGCCTCGCGATCTGGGGAGAGCTGCCGAGCTGGACCACGATCATCGGCGCCGTGGTGGTGATCGCGGCCGGGCTGTTTAACCTCCACCGCGAGCGCGTCCGCCTCAACAGCCAGCGCATCGCCAGCGAGGCCCTGGCCATGCCCGGCCCCGCCACCCCGCCGCGGCCGGTGACGACGCCGCTGCCGCCCCCGGCGCGGGCCCGCGCCTCGTGAGGCACGATCTCCGGCGCGGCGCGACGCTGATCGTGGCCGCGGGCCTGGTCTTCGCGTTGATGAACGCGCTGATCAAGCATCTCAGCCGCGACCTGCCAACGGCGGAACTGCTGTTCTTCCGCAACCTGTTCTCGTTGCCGATGGTGCTGCTGATCGCGTCGCGCCGCGGCGTGATCCTGCGCACCAAGCGCTTCGGCGGCCACGTGATGCGCGCCACCACGGGTCTGCTCGGGATGTCGATGTCCTTCGCGGCGCTGAACTACCTCCCGCTCGCGGAGCAGCAGGTGCTGAGCTACACGCAGCCGCTGTTCATCACGGTGCTGGCCATCCCCTTCCTGGGCGAGCATCCGGGCTTTCAGCGCTGGGCCGCGGTGGTGGTGGGCTTTGCCGGCGTGATCATCGTGGCGCTGAACCAGGGGCTGCTCGGCGGCAGCGGTTCCGGCGCGCCGCCTTGGGCCTACGGCATGGCGGTGGCACAGGGCCTCATCTCGGCGCTCTCGACGCTGCAGATCCGCCAGCTCTCGGCCACCGAGGCCAGCACCACCATCACGCTGTGGCAGGCGATCCTGATGACGGCGATCCTGTTCTTCGTGCTGCCCTTCGTGTGGGTGACGCCGGGCTGGACGCATTTTGCGCTGCTGGTGCTGCTGGGCACCATGGGCGGGCTCGGGCAGGTGCTGCAGACCGAGGCCTTCGCCTCGGCACAGGTTTCGGCGCTGGGGCCCTATACCTACTGCAGCCTGATCTGGGCGACCGCGGTGGGCTGGCTGCTGTTCGGCGACGCGCCGAGCCTGGCGATGATGGCGGGTGCGGTGCTGATCGTGGGTGCCGGCCTCGCGATCCTGCCGGGCGAGATGCGGCGCAAGGCATCATGAGCAAACCCTCGCCGACCCCGCGCCCGGGCCTGTCCATGCCGGCGGACCGGGATGGCGAGGCCGCCCGGCCGGCCCGGCGCGAGGCTGCCGCGCCCCGGTCTGACGACGCGCCACCGGCCTTTCGGCGCGAGGACCACGCACGGCCAGGGGTGGCGGAAGACGTCGCGCCAGGCATTCGGCGCCTGCTCTGCCCGAACCCCGGGCCGCTGACCTTTACCGGCACCAACACCTGGCTCCTGGGACAGAGCGAAGTCACGCTGATCGACCCCGGCCCCGACCTGCCGGAGCATCGCGAGGCCATCCTCGGCGCCGCCGGGGCAGGGCGGATCGTGCGCATCCTGGTGACGCACACGCATCTCGACCATTCCGCCGGGGCGCCCGCGCTGCAACGACTGACCGGCGCCCCGGTGTCGGGATTCGGCGCGCACGGGCCGCTGGTGGGACCGGGCGCCGACACGCGCTTCCGGCCGGATGTCGTCCTCCCCGACGAGGCGACCGTGCCGACCGAGGCCGGGCTGCTGCGGGCGCTGCACACCCCGGGCCACTGCCCGACGCACCTCTGCTTCGCGCTGGAGGGCACCGGCATCCTGTTCAGCGGCGATCACGTCATGGCCTGGTCCACCACCGCGGTGACCCCGCCCGACGGCAGCATGGCGGACTATATGCGCTCGCTGGCGCGGATCGCCGCGCGGGATGACCGGCTGCTGCTGCCGGGGCATGGACCGGTGCTGGAGGAACCCGCCCCCTTTCTCGCCGCGCTGCGCCGGCACCGGGAAGAGCGCGAGGCCGCGATCCTCCGGGCGCTGGACGGCGCAGCGCCGATGACGGCCGCGGAACTGGTTCCGCTGATCTACGGTGTGGCGCTCGATCCCCGCCTCGCCGCCGGGGCGGCCGGCAGCGTGCTGGCCCACCTCATCAAGCTGGCTGGCGAAGGGCGGATCACGGCGTCGCCGGAAGGCTACCGCCGCCGCTGAGGCGCGCGATGCGGCACGAGCCCGGCGCGGGCGGCGCCGGGGTTTGTCGTTCCGTCAGCCGGCCGTCAGCGCGACGCGCGGCGCTCGAAGAAGGTGTTCAGCCGCGCCATGGCCTCGCGCGCCAGTTCCGGCGACACGGCGAAGCACAGGCGGAAGCAACCTTCGCCGGCCTCGCCGAAGGCGGTGCCCGGCGCCACGCCGACCTTGGCCTCGCGCAGGATGCGCCGCGCCAGGTCGCGCGCGTGCGGCTCGCCCTCGACCTTCACGAACAGGTAGAAGGCGCCCTCCGGCACGCTCAGCGTCACGCCCGGCAGGCGCGACAGCCCATCCACGAAGATCTGCCGGCTCTCGGCGCAGCGGCCGACCATGGTGCGGATGAAGCCGTCGCCCTGTTCCAGCGCCACCACCGCCGCGTGCTGGATAAAGGTCGGGATCGAGGTGGTGTTGTACTGGTTCAGCTTGGCAAAGACCGGCCCCAGCCCTTCAGGGTAGATCACCCAGCCGGCGCGCCAGCCGGTCATCGCCCAGTTCTTGCTGAACGTGTTGGTCACCAGCAGCCGGTCTCCGGGCGTGCAGACCTCCAGGAAGGAGGGCGCGATGGCATTGCCGTAGGTGAAGTGGTTGTACACCTCGTCCGACAGGATCCAGAGGTTCCGCTCGCGCGCGAACTCCGCCAGCCGCCGCATGTCCTCGCGCGGCATCACCCAGCCCGTGGGGTTGGAGGGCGAGTTGATGACGATGACCCTGGTGCGCTCCGTCACCGCGTCGAAGATGTCTTCCAGCCGCAACACGAAGTCGCCGGCCGCGTCGCGGCGCAGCGCCACGGGCACCAGCACGCCGCCGCAGATATGCGCGGCCTCGCCGAGGTTGGGCCAGGCGGGGGAGGGATGGATCACCTCGTCGCCCGGCTCCAGCACCGCCTGGAAGGCCTGCATCACCGCGTTCATGCCACCCGAAGTGATCGAGAAGCGCGACGGCGCGACCTCCACGTCCCAGTGGCGGCGATGGTAGTCGGACAGCGCTTCCCGCAGCTTCGGCAGGCCCAGGGAATAGGTGTAGCGCGTCTGGCCCGCGCGCATCGCGGCGTAGGCGGCTTCCACCACCGGCTCCGGACTGGCGAGGTCGCCTTCGCCGATCCACAGCTTGATGACGTCGGGGTCTTCGCGCGCGAGGTCGGCGATCTCGGCAATCTGGCTGGAGCCGAGGTCCTTGATGCGTTGGGGCAGCTCAAAGGCGACGGCGGGGTCGGCCGGGGCAGGGGCGGCGCCGTCGGTCACGGCCCGTGAAGTGTCCTGGGTGATGCTCATGCCTCGGTTGCCCTTGCGCGATCTGCCCCGGACCCTACCGGCGCCCGCCCGGCCTGACTACCGGAGGGCGCCGGGAATCGCGTTCAGCGCGCGAGTCGCTCGGCGTGCCAGCGCAGGTGGTCGGCCACGAAGCTCGCCACGAAAAAGTAGGAATGGTCGTAGGCGTCCTGCATCCGCAACTGCAGCGGGATGCCGGCCGCCTCGCAGGCCTCGCGCAGCAGCTGCGGCTTGAGCTGCCCGTCGAGGAACTGGTCCGCCGTGCCCTGGTCCACCAGGATTTCGGCCACCCGCGCGCCGTCGGCGATCAGCGTGGCGGCGTCGTGCGCCCGCCACGCCGCCCGGTCTGCGCCGAGATAGGCCGCCAGCGCCTTCTCGCCCCAGGGGCAGCGCGTGGGCGAGGAGATCGGCGCGAAGGCGGAAACCGAGCGATAGCGGCCGGGATGTCGCAGCGCCAGCGTCAGTGCCCCGTGGCCGCCCATGGAATGGCCGGTGATCCCCTGCCGCGCCATGTCGGCCGGCAGGTTCGCCGCCACGACCCCCGGCAGCTCACCGGTGATCCACTGCTCCATCCGGAAATGCGGCGCCCAGGGCGCCTCGGTGGCGTCGAGGTAGAAGCCTGCGCCCTGGCCCAGGTCGTAGGCCGGATCATCCGCCACGCCCTCGCCACGGGGCGAGGTGTCGGGCGCCACCAGCATCAGGCCGAGCTCGGCCGCGACGCGTTGCGCCCCGGCCTTCTCGGTGAAGTTGGCCTCGGTGCAGGTCAGGCCCGCCAGGAACCACAGCACCGGCACCGGGCCGCGCGAGGCCGCCGGCGGCACGAACACCGCGAAGCGCATCGCGGTGCCGGTCGCCTCGCTCGCGTGGCGGCAAACCAGCTGCTCGCCACCGAAGGAGCGGGTGCGGGAGACGACCTCCATCAGTACACGATCACGGAGCGGATCGACTTGCCCTCGTGCATCAGGTCGAAGGCGTGGTTGATCTCTTCGAGCGGCATGGTGTGGGTGATCAGGCTGTCGATCTCGATCTTGCCCTGCATGTACCAATCCACGATCTTCGGCACGTCGGTGCGACCGCGCGCGCCGCCGAAGGCCGAGCCCTTCCACACGCGGCCCGTCACCAGCTGGAAGGGACGGGTGGAGATTTCCTTGCCCGCCTCGGCCACGCCGATGATGATGCTCTCGCCCCAGCCGCGGTGGCAGCATTCCAGCGCCTGGCGCATCACCTCCGTGTTGCCGGTGCAGTCGAAAGAGAAGTCCGCGCCGCCGCCGGTGATGTCCAGGATGGCCTGCACCACCTTGTCGTTCCCGACCTCGCGCGGGTTGATGAAGTCGGTCATGCCGAAGCGCTGCGCCATCTCGCGCTTGGACGGATTGATGTCCACGCCGACGATCTTGTCGGCGCCCACCATGCGCGCGCCCTGAATGACGTTCAGCCCGATGCCGCCCAGGCCGAACACCACCACGTTGGCGCCGGGCCAGACCTTGGCGGTGTTGATCACCGCGCCGATGCCCGTGGTCACGCCGCAGCCGATGTAGCAGATCTTGTCGAAGGGCGCGTCCTCGCGGACCTTGGCCACCGCGATCTCGGGCAGCACCGTGAAGTTCGCGAAGGTTGAGCAGCCCATGTAGTGGAACACGGTGTCGCCGCTGGCCTGGCTGCGCACTGGCGCGGCGCCGGTGGGTTCGCCCAGGACGGGGGAGCAGTGGAAGCGCGAGGTGCCGTCGGGCATCACGCCCTGGCCCTGGGTGGAGCGGATCGCGGTGCAGAGGTTGGTGCGCTGCGACAGGCAGGACTTACAGTTGCGGCATTCGGGCGTGTAGAGCGGGATCACGTGGTCGCCGACCTTCACGCTGGTCACGCCCGCGCCGATCTCGCGCACGATGCCGGCGCCTTCGTGCCCCAGGATCGCCGGGAACTTGCCCTCCGAATCCGCGCCTGAGAGGGTGTAGGCATCGGTGTGGCAGACGCCGGTGGCCATGATCTCCACCAGCACCTCGCCGGGCTTGGGGCCCTCGACGCGAACTGTCTCGATCGTCAGCGGCTTGCCGGCGGCCCAGGCCACCGCGGCGCGTGTTTCCATCGCTCGTTCTCCTTCAGCTCGGCACCGTGAAGCAGGCCGGCGGCGGCCAGCCTCCCTGGGCGAGCAGCATCATGGCGTCGCGGAATGCCGATAGCACCCGCGCGGTGATCGGCGCGACCGTCGCACCGGTCACGTCCGCCGGATACCAGCCGACATCTTCCAGTTCGGCGCTGTCGCGGACCTCCCCCTGCGCCGCGCAGGCCGGGGCGGCGAAGAAGCGTGCGTCGAAGCGCACGGGCGACCAGGACGGCGTCACGGCGCGTCCCAGGTAGCGCAGGCTCGAAAGATCCGGATGAAACACCTCTGACATGTCAGGGCAGCCGAGGGTGAGACCGGTTTCCTCGAACAACTCCCGCGCAGCGGCGACCGCGAGAGCCCGCGGCAGATCGCCGACACGGCCGGAGGAGCCATGTCCGGTCAGCAGGGCAGCCACTTCCGGTCGAAGACCGGCGGCCACTGCCGCGACGTGGTCGCCGTCATCAACTCTGCCACCCGGAAACACGAGGTAGCCGGGCATGAACCGGTGTCCAGCGCTCCGTCGGCCCATGAGTACCTGCAGCGCGTCCCGATGCCGGCGCCAAAGGATCAGGCTCGCGGCCGGCCGGGGCGCCACGGGAGGGCGAGGGCGATCACGGTGCTCGGAACAGGGTGCATCCATCGGCTGCGAAGGTTCTCACCGGCCCGGCAGGAGGTCAAAGCCTGCGGTTGCGAGTGGTTTGCAAGTCATTGACGCGGCTTGACAAAAGCGGCCGCCGACCGCATCTGCCGCATACCGGACTTTTCTGGTCCAGTTTCAACCAACCTCCGAGGAGAGCGACGTGCTTCGGCTGTCGAAACTCACGGACTACGCCGTCGTGGTCCTCGCCCGGCTCGGTCGGGAACAAGGTCTGTGCACCGCGCCGGACCTCGCCGCCGCCACCGGCGTCGCCGAGCCGACGGTCGCCAAGGTGCTCAAGAACCTGGGCCAGGCCGGCCTGGTGGAGGGCGTGCGGGGCTCGCGCGGTGGATACCGCCTGGCCCGCCCCCTCCATGAGGTTGCGCTGTCGCAGGTCATCGTCGCCGTGGACGGGCCGATCGCGCTCACGGCCTGCGTGGACGGTGCGTCCGGCAGTTGCGAGGCCGAGGCGCTCTGCCCGGTGCGCGGCCGCTGGGACCCCGTCAACGACGCGATCCGCAACGCGCTGGCGGCCGTGACCGTGGCCGACCTCGCCAACCCCATTTCCTGTTCATCCCATCGCCCGCGCCCGGCCGAGCCGGTGGCGCTGGCGGCCGAGTAAGGACACGCGCATGCCCGCCGTCGCCGAGACGATCGATGCTGTCGAGTCCGTCACCCAGTCCACCTACAAGTGGGGCTTCGAGACGGATATCGAGATGGACATGGCCCCCCGGGGCCTGAACGAGGACATCGTTCGTTTCATCTCCGCCAAGAAGGAGGAGCCGGAGTGGCTGCTCGCCTGGCGCCTGAAGGCTTTCGCCGCCTGGCAGAAGATGGTCGAGCCTGAGTGGGCCAAGGTCGTCTACCCGCCGATCGACTACCAGGACGCGCACTACTACGCCGCCCCGAAGCAGAAGGCCGGTCCGAAGTCCCTCGATGAGGTCGACCCGGAGCTGCTGAAGACCTACGCCAAGCTCGGCATCCCCATCCGCGAGCAGGAGCTGCTGGCCGGCGTCGAGCCGACGGTGGCCGTGGATGCCGTGTTCGACAGCGTGTCGGTGGCCACCACCTTCAAGGGCCGGCTGGAGAAGGAGGGCATCATCTTCTGCTCCATCTCCGAGGCGGTGCGCGAGCACGGCGACCTCGTGCGCGAGTACCTGGGCTCGGTGGTGCCGGCGGGCGACAACTACTTCGCCGCGCTGAACAGCGCCGTCTTCACCGACGGGTCTTTCGTGTACATCCCCAAGGGCGTCCGCTGCCCGATGGACCTGAGCACCTATTTCCGCATCAACGCCAAGAGCACGGGCCAGTTCGAGCGCACGCTGATCATCGCCGAGGAAGGCGCCACCGTGTCCTACCTCGAGGGCTGCACGGCGCCGCAGCGCGATGAGAACCAGCTGCACGCCGCGGTGGTGGAGCTGGTCGCGCACACGGATGCGACCATCAAGTACTCCACGGTGCAGAACTGGTACCCGGGCGATGAGAACGGGCAGGGCGGCATCTACAACTTCGTCACCAAGCGCGCGGCCTGCCGCGGCGCCCGGTCGAAGGTGAGCTGGACGCAGGTCGAGACGGGCTCCGCCATCACCTGGAAGTACCCGAGCTGCATCCTGCAGGGCGACGACTCGGTGGGCGAGTTCTACTCGGTGGCGATCACCAACAACCACCAGCAGGCCGACACCGGCACCAAGATGATCCACCTGGGTGCCAACACCAAGTCGACCATCGTCGCCAAGACGATCAGCGCCGGCAAGTCGGACAGCACCTATCGTGGCCTGGTGAAGATCAGCCCGAAGGCCAAGAACGCCCGCAACTTCACGCAGTGCGACAGCCTGCTGATCGGGGATCAGTGCGGCGCCCACACGGTGCCCTACATCGAGAACCGCTGCATGTCGGCCAAGGTGGAGCACGAGGCCACGACCTCGCGCATCGCCGAGGACCAGCTGTTCTATTGCCGGCAGCGCGGGCTGTCGCAGGAAGACGCGGTCGGCCTGATCGTGAACGGCTTCTGCCGCGAGGTGCTGCAGGAGCTGCCGATGGAATTCGCTGTGGAGGCGCAGAAGCTCCTCCAGATCAGCCTGGAAGGGAGTGTCGGCTGACCGTCGCGGTCAGCCGTCGAGAGGTGCGCTAGAACGATGTTGAAGATTCAGGGACTGACCGCCGAGATCGACGGCAAGGAGATCCTTCGCGGGATCGACCTCGAGGTGCCGACGGGCGAGGTCCACGCCATCATGGGCCCGAACGGTTCGGGCAAGTCGACGCTGAGCTACGTGCTGTCGGGCCGCGAAGGCTACGAGGTCACCGGCGGCACCGCCACCTTCGACGGCCGCGACCTGCTGGAGATGGAGCCCGAGGAGCGCGCCGCCGCCGGCCTGTTCCTGGCCTTCCAGTACCCGGTGGAGCTGCCGGGCGTGGGTAACGCCAACTTCCTGCGCACGGCGCTGAACGCGATCCGCCGCACCCGCGGCGAGAGCGAGTACGACGCCATGCAGTTCCTCAAGCTGGCTCGCGAGCGCATGCGCGCCCTGTCCATGCCCGAGGACATGCTCAAGCGCGGCGTCAACGTCGGCTTCTCGGGCGGCGAGAAGAAGCGCAACGAGGTGCTGCAGATGGCCCTGTTGCAGCCCAAGATCGCCATCCTGGACGAGACCGACAGCGGCCTCGACATCGACGCGCTGAAGATCGTGGCCGATGGCGTGAACGCCCAGCGCGGCCCGAACTTCTCGTCGCTGGTGATCACCCACTACCAGCGCCTGCTGGACTACATCGTGCCCGACCGCGTCCATGTTCTGGCGAACGGCCGCATCATCAAGTCCGGCGGGCCGGAGCTGGCGCACCGCTTGGAGGCCGAGGGCTACGCCACGGTCGTCGAGGAGGCGGCGTGAGCGCCTTTCCGACCCACACGCCCGGCGGCACCAGCTTCCTTCAGCGCTTCGAGGGGCTGAACGACCACCTGCCGGGCGCCGCGATCCCGGCGGTGGCGGCGCTGCGTGCCGAGGCGGCCGAGGTGTTCCGCGCCACCGGCCTGCCGACGCGCCGCGTCGAGGCCTGGCGCTACACCGACCTGTCGCAGCTTTCCCGCGCCGAGTTCCGCGAGGCGCTGCTGGCCGTCGAGGACGCACCCGCCCTGCCGGTGGCCCGCTGCGCCCATCGCGCGGTGTTCCTGGACGGCCGCTTCCGCGCTGAGCTGTCCACCCTGCCCGAAGGTGCCCGCCCCCTGAGCGAGGCGCTGCACGAGGCCGTGGCGCATATGGGCCGCCCCGACTCCGAGCGTCCGCTGGAAGCGCTGAACGCCATGCTGTTCGAGGACGGGCTGGTGCTCGAGCTCGGCGAAGGCGTGGATGGCGGCGAGATCGAGATCCTGTCCGTGGCCACCGGCCCGGCGGCGATGGCTTTCCACCCCCGCCACCAGATCCGTCTGGCGCGCGGCGCGAAGCTGTCGCTGATCGAGACCGCCACCGGACCCGAAGGCAGCCAGCACTTCCACAACCCGGTCTTCGACATCGACGTGGCGGAAGGTGCCAACCTGATCCATGTCCGCGCGCAGCGGGAGCCGGACACGGCATACCACCTCGCGCAGATCAACGTCCGCGTGGCGGGTGGCGGCGTCTACGACGCCTTCGCGCTGAACGCCGGCGGCAAGGTGTCGCGCTGCGAGATCCACCTGATCCTGGCCGGTCCCAAGGCGGAGGCGCACCTGAACGGCGCGCAGCTCGCCTCCGACGGGCAGGTGGCCGACGTGACCACGCTGATCGAGCACAACGAGCCCGACTGCGCCAGCCGGCAGACGGTGAAGACCGTGCTGACCGGCAAGTCGCGCGGCGTGTTCCAGGGCAAGATCCTGGTGCGTCGCCCGGCGCAGAAGACCGACGGCTACCAGATGAACCAGTCGCTGCTGCTCTCCGAGGATGCGGAGATGGACAGCAAGCCGCAGCTGGAAATCTACGCCGACGACGTGAAGTGCTCGCACGGCGCGACCGTGGGCGCCCTGGACCCGGACCAGCTCTTCTACCTGCGCTCGCGCGGTGTGCCGGGCGATCAGGCGCGGGCCATGCTGGTGCGCGCCTTCCTCGATGAGGCCATCGAGATCGTCCGCAGCGACACCGCTCGCGCCGCGCTGGAAGAGGCGATCGCGGTGTGGTGGACGAAGCATGGCGGGCTGAGCCTGCCGCCGGAAGGAGAGGCTGCGTAACACCATGGACGGTTCGGTCGCCCCGGCTGCCTTCGACGTCGCGCGCGTTCGCGAGGATTTCCCGATCCTCGGGCAAACGCGTCGCGGCAAGAAGCTCGTCTTCCTCGACAGCGGTGCTTCGGCCCAGAAGCCGCGCGCCGTGATCGAGGCGATGAAAGGCATGATGGAGGCGGCCTACGCCAACGTCCATCGCGGCGCCTATCACCTGAGCGAGCAGGCGACCGAGGCCTACGAGGCGACGCGCATCTCCGTCGCGCGCTTCATCAACGCGGCGGATGAGCGCGAGATCGTGCTCACCGGCACCGGCTCCACCCAGGCGATCAACCTCGTGGCCCATTCCTTCGGCCGCGGCGTGCTCAAGCCCGGGCAGGCGGTGCTGGTGAGCGAGATGGAGCACCACGCCAACCTCGTGCCCTGGCAGATGCTGCGCGACGACCACGGCACGGAGCTGCGCATCTGCCGCGTCACCGACGAGGGCGAGCTGGACCTGGACGACCTCGAGGCGAAGCTCGCCGACGGCAAGGTCGGGCTGGTCTCGATCGCCCACATGAGCAACGTGCTGGGCACCGTGGTGCCGCTGCGCCGCATCGTCGAGATGGCGCACGCCAAGGGCGCGAAGGTGATGTTCGACGGCTCGCAGGGCGCGGTGCACCGTAAGATCGACGTGCAGGCGATCGGCTGCGACTTCTACGTCTTCACCGCGCACAAGCTGTACGGCCCGACCGGGCTGGGCGTGCTCTATGGCCGGCTCGAGGTGCTGGAGCAGATGCCGCCCTTCATGGGCGGCGGCGACATGATCACCGAGGTTGGGCTGGAGCGCTCCCTCTTCGCGCCGCCGCCGCTGCGCTTCGAGGCCGGCACGCCGCCGATCATCGAGGCCATCGGCCTGACCGCCGCGATCGACTACGTCGAGGCCATCGGCATGGAGCGGATCGAGGCGCATGAGCAGTCGCTGGTGCAGCATGCCATGCGTCGCCTGACCGAGCTCGAGGGCGTGACGCTGCTGGGTCGGGCGAAGGATCGGGGCGGCGTCTTCGCGCTCAGCCTCGACAACGCCCACGCGCACGACATGGCCACGCTGCTCGATCGCGCCGGCATCTGCGTCCGCGCCGGCCGCCACTGTGCTGAGCCGCTGCACCGCCGCTTCGGGGTGGAAAGCACGGTGCGCGCTTCCTTCGGCCTCTACACGACGCACGAGGAAGTGGACTACTTCGCCGACGCCCTGGCTAAGGCACGGGAGTTCTTCGCGTAATGTTCGATGATCTGCGCGACCTCTACCAGGAGGTCATCCTCGACCACGGCCGCAAGCCGCGGAACTTCCGCCGCCTCGACGACGCGGACCGCACGGCGCGCGGCGACAACCCGATGTGCGGCGACCGGATGGAGCTTTGGGTCAAGCTCGACCCCGATGGCCGCGTCGCCGATGCCGCCTTTCAGGGCAAGGGCTGCGCCATCTCCATGGCCAGCGCCTCGCTGATGACGGAAACCGTGCGCGGCAAGACCGCGGCCGAGGCGAAGGAGCTGGGTTCCAAGTTCCGCGACCTCGCCATGACCGGCACCTGCCCCGAATGCGGCGGCGCTCTCGCCGACGACATGGACCGGTTGCAGGTCCTGGGCGGCGTCGCCGAATATCCCAGCCGGGTGAAGTGCGCGACGCTCGCCTGGCACACCCTGAACGCCGCCCTGGATGGCGGCAAGGAGGCGTCGAGTGAGTGATACGCCACCGAACCACGGCAGCTGGACCCCCGACGGCGAGATCCCGCCGCCGGCGCCGGAAGGCATCAGCGAGGACGCCGTTCTCGCGGCGCTGAAGACCGTCTTCGACCCGGAGATCCCCGTCGACATCTACGAGATGGGTCTGATCTACGCGGTGGAGATCGGCGACGACGGCACGGTCAAGGTCGAGATGACGCTGACCACGCCGTCCTGCCCCTCGGCGCAGGAACTGCCCGACATGGTCAACGCCGCCGTCAGCGCCGTGCCCAACGTGACCGACGTGCAGGTGGAAGTCGTCTGGGATCCGCCCTGGGACCAGAGCCGGATGAGCGAGGACGCGCGCCTCGCCCTGAACATGTACTGACGGCGCCCGCCGTCACTGAACCGAGAAGAAAGGTTGCCGCCTTGAGCACGACCACTTCAGCCCCTCCGAAACCGAAGCGCGCCCTGCCGCCGCTGATGTCGCTGTCCGACGCCGCGGCCGAGCGCCTGCGTGGCCTCTACGAGCGCGGCGAGAACGGCAAGTACCTGCGCATCGCCGTCAGCACCAAGGGTTGCTCCGGCATGGCCTACGACCTCAGCTGGGCCGACGAGCCCGGCCTGGGCGACGAGGTCGTGACCGACAAGGGCGTCACCGTGCTGGTGGACCGCAAGGCGACGCTGTTCCTGATCGGCACGACCATGGATTACGAGGTCAAGCAGATGTCGGCGGGCTTCACCTTCGTGAACCCGAACGAGAAGGGTCGCTGCGGCTGCGGCGAAAGCTTCCACGTCTGAGAGCATCCCGCCCCCGCGCAAACGAGGGCGGTTGCGGGCTTACTTCCCTTCGGCGGACCAGACGACGGGCGTCATGCGATACCCGTCGGCGGTCTTGGCGACATGGCCCAGAGCCGGGAAGGGCCAGTGGAAGGCGGCGACGAGCAGCCTGTCCGCCGCCGCCTGATCGAGCACGCTGCGGCGCGTCGCCACCGCCTGATCACCGTTCGAGTCGAACACCAGCTGCCAGGTCGGGTGCACCAGGAACAGCTCCGGCCGGTTGGTGACGTCGCCCAGGATCAGCAGGGTTTCGCCGCCATCCTCCACCAGGAAGGAGGTGTGGCCCGGCGTATGGCCATGCGTCGGCACCGAACGGATGCCGGGCAGCACTTCCTCGCCCGGGGTGAACAGCGTCATCCGGCCCTCGTAGGGGGCGAAGCGCCGGCGGGCATTGTCGAAGCCGCCGCGCGCGTCTTCCGGCGCCTTGCGGGCCTCCTCCTCGCTCAGCCAGTAATCCGCTTCCGGCTTCGGCACGTGCAGCTGCGCGCGCGGGTAGAGCGCCCGGCCCTCGCCATCCGTCAGGCCCGAGCAGTGGTCCACATGGAGGTGCGTGAACACGATGTGCGCCACGTCCTCGGGCCCGTAGCCCGCCGCGCGCAGGTTGGCGGCGAGCTTGCCGGAGTTCGGCCCGAAATTGCCGCCCGTGCCGATGTCGAAGGCGATGAGGCCCTGCGGCGTCTCAAGGAAGGGCACGGTGAACAGCAGGTCGAGATGGTTTTCCGGCAGGAAGGCCTCGCGCAGCGCGGCGTGAACCTCCTCCTCGCCGGCATTGCGGATGAGCTCGGCGGGCGAGCCGGGCTTGCGGAAGAAACCGTCATTCACGGTCAGGGCCCGGAGGTTGCCGAGCTGGAAGCGGTAGAAGCCCGGCGCCTGGGCGGCGTTGTCAGCTGAAGCCATAGGTTTGCGTTCCCGTCGGTGACTGGCTTCGACTTAAGCCACTCGCCGCCGGGCTCAACCCCGCCGCCGGTTAAGCCTGTGCAAAGGTCACCACGGCCTCGAGGTGCGGCGACCACAGGAACTGGTCCACCGGCGTCGCGGCCTCGACCCGCCAGTTCGCCTTGCGCAGCAACGCCGCGTCGCGCGCCAGGGCGGCCGGGTTGCACGACACGTAGATCACGCGGCGGAGCTTGGAGCGGGCGATCAGCGCCATCTGTTCCGCGGCACCGTTGAAGGGCGGGTCCAGCACCACCGTGGCATAACTCGCGAGTTCCGGCAGCAGCAGCGGCTGCCGCGCGAGGTCGCGTCGCTTCGCCGTGACGCGGGCTCCGGCGGCGTTGGCCCCGGCGCTCAGCGCCGCCACGGCCGCGGCCTCGCCCTCGAAGGCCTCCACCCGGACGTGGCGCGACAGGGGCAGACTGATCGTGCCGACGCCGGCGTAAAGATCCGCCACGCGCGCCTTGGCCGGCAGCTTGCGCGGCAGCCCCGCGATCACGGCGGCCACGATGGCGGCCTCGCCCTCCGGCGCCGCCTGCAGGAAGGCACCCGGCGCGGGCGCCACGGTCGCGTCGCCGAGGCGCAGGCCGACCGTGCCGGTCTGCGCCCCCATCTCCGGCACGTCCTGCCCCTTGGCCCAGGCGATGCGGCGGACGCCGTGCTCCGCCGCGAAAGCCGCCAGCAGCTGCCGGTCCCCGGGTGTCAGCGCGTCGTCGGTGCGCAGCAGCAGGTCCGGCCCGCTGTCGAGCAGGTTGATCAGCGCCGAGCCTTCGCGCCGGAAGCCCCGCAGCTTCGCGACCAGGGTGCGCAGCGGCTCCAGCAGAGCGAAGATCGTGGGATGGAGGACGTGGCATTCCCGCATGTCCACGACCCGGGCGTCGCCGCGGGCGTGGAAGCCGATCGCCACGCCATCCGCCACCTGCCGGATCGCCAGGTCGGCCCGGCGTCGTGTGCGCGGCGGGCAGGGGGCGCACTCGCCCACCGGCGCATCCGCGAAGCCGGCGCGCTCCAGCGCTTCCACGAGGCGCCGGCGCTTCCAGGCGCGGTACGGCGCCTCGGCCCAGTGCTGCAGGGCGCAGCCGCCGCAGATGCCGAAGTGCCGGCAGGGCGGTGCGACGCGGTCCGGACCGGGCTGCAGCACCGCCTCGGCTTCCGCCAGCACCACCTCGCCGCGCCGCCCGGTCTCGCGCGCCGTGACGCGCTCGCCGGGCAGGGTGAAGGGCAGGGCGACGGTCCGGCCGTCGCCCAAAGTGGCAATCCCGTCGCCGGCAGAGCCGACGGCGGTGACCTCAACTTCCAGCATGTCGTTCATCTTGGGCGTGGAACAGGAAGGCCGGATGCCGGGGCGATGCCCCGACCGGCTTCCCCGGCTCGGCACCGGAGTGCCAGGCCGGGGGTTGCCATTCAGGCCGCTTCCGCCTCGGTGGAGGCTTCGGCCGCGTCGTCGTGGCGGCGCGGGCGAGGGATCGGGATCAGCATGAAGGCGGGAACGCTGTCGCCGAAGCCGCGCACCGGCGGGCCCAGGTCGTCGCGGTCGCGCCGGTCGTCACGGCGATACGGGCGGTCGTCCCGCCCGCGGTACTCGCGCGGGGCCTCCTGGCGCTCGTGCCGCGGGGCTTCGGAGTCCCGGCGGCCGCGGCCGCGCTCCTCATGCGAACCACGCTCCTCGTCGCGCGCGCGATCCTCGCCACGCGGGCGCTCCTCGGCGCGCGGACGCTCATCTTCCCGCCGGCCGGCGCCGCGGCCACGGTTGTTATCGCGCCCGCGCTCGTCACGGCGGCCACGGCCGCCGCGCGAGGGACGTTCCGCCGCCTCGGCCAGGGTGTCCGGATCAACGCTGTCCAGACCTTCCAGCGTCATGCGCGGGATGGGCTTGCCGGTCAGCTTCTCCACCGCGCCCAGCAGCTTCATGTCGTCGGGCGTGCAGAGCGTGTAGGCATGGCCCTCGCGACCGGCACGGCCGGTGCGGCCGATGCGGTGCACGTAGTCCTCGGCGTGGAAGGGCACGTCGAAGTTGAAGACGTGGCTCAGGCCGCCGATGTCGATGCCGCGCGCCGCGACGTCGGAGCAGACCAGCAGCTGCAGCTCATCGGCCTTGAACTTGTTCAGCGTGGCGAAGCGCGCCGACTGCTCCATGTCGCCATGGAGGGAGCCCACCGAGAAGCCGTGCTTCTTCAGCGACTTGAACAGCACGTCCACGTCGCGCTTGCGGTTGCAGAAGATCAGCGCGTTCTTGACCTGCTCGCGCCGGACCAGCTGGCGCAGCGCCTCGCGCTTGTCGTGCGGCTGCACCATCAGCACGCCGGTGGTGATCGTGGTGGCCACCGAGGCCGCCCGCGACACCTTGATCTCCTTGGGGTTCTGCAGGAAGGCGTCGGCCAGCTTGCGGATCTCGGGCGCCATGGTGGCCGAGAAGAACAGCGTCTGGCGCAGCGGCGGCAGCATCGACACGATGCGCTCGACATCGGGGATGAACCCCATGTCCAGCATCCGGTCAGCCTCGTCGATCACCAGGATCTTGCAGTCCGCCAGCAGGATGCGGCCGCGGTCGAACAGGTCCAGCAGCCGGCCGGGCGTGGCGATCAGCACGTCGACACCCTGGTTCAGGATCGCCTTCTGCTCGTCCATGCTTTCGCCGCCGATCAGCAGCGCGTGGTTGAGCTTCAGGTGCTTGCCGTACTTCACGAAGTTCTCGGCAACCTGCAGCGCCAGCTCGCGGGTCGGCTCCAGGATGAGGGACCGCGGCATCCGCGCCTTGGCGCGCGAGCCGCTGAGGATGTCCATCATCGGCAGCACGAAGGACGCGGTCTTGCCGGTGCCGGTCTGGGCCACGCCCAGCACATCGCGGCCCATCAGCACGATGGGGATGGCCTGCGCCTGGATCGGGGTCGGCGTGACGTAGCCCGCCTCGGCGATGCCGCGCAGCAGCTCCTCGCCAAGACCCAGAGTGTCGAAGCCCGGCAGCGGCTCGGCCTCTTCCACGGAGGCCTCCGTCGCGAGCACGTCGCCCAGGTCGGCCGCCTCGTCGGTGGCGGACTGCTCCGTGGAAGGCTGGCGCTCGGTCTCGCCCGTAAGTTCAAAGGACACGGCCGCGACGTCGTCGAGGTCGGCTCCCTCCGCCTCGGCGGCCAGCGCGGCCGTGGCCGCTTCGGTGTCGCTCGAAGGCGCGGGCACGGCGGTGTCGGTGGACGCTGTGGCGGCGGCAGCCGAAGCCTCGGTGGAGGGGATGGATGCGGCGGCCTCGGCGTCAGTCGACGGCGCGGGTGCGGCATCCTCGTCCGGCAGCGACCCTGCGCTCTCGCGCGCGAACTCGGCGGTTTCCTCGGCAGAGGCACCCGGCACGGGAGACACGTCTTCCGGCACGATCGGGCCCGGCTCGGTGGCGCCACCCTCAGGCGGCACGTCGGTGTTGGGAACGGCGACGTTCTCGTAGAACTGCGGCGCCGATTCCTCGGTGGTCGCCTCGGCCGGGTTGTCCGGCTGCACCACGTCGCCGGCGGGCACGGCCGGCGAGGGGGTCATCAGGTCATGGCGCTGGTCGGCGGCCAGGGCCGCCTCGTGTTCGTCACGTGGTTCGTTCAAGTTCAGATCGGTCCTGCGGCGCCCGGCATCTGACAGCCGGGCAGTTTGCGCCGCGGCCTTTCCGCGGCTCCTCTGCCGTCCGGGAAGCCCGCCGCGATCGTCGGCCGCGCGAACCCATTACCCAGACAGGCGGCATATGCGCATCACCTGCAACGAACGCAAGTTTTTCCGCCGCTGGACGGCCAACCGGCCAGCAACTAAGCCCAGGCCGTGCGCCCGACCCTGATCCTGCTTCCCGGCCTGCTCAACGATCGCCGCCTCTGGCAGGCGCAGCGGGAAGGCCTCCGCGACGTGGCCGAGGTAAGGATCGCCGACCTGACCCAGGACGACTCGGTGGAGGCCATGGCCCGGCGCGTGCTGGACACCGCACCCGAGCACTTCCTGCTCGGCGGGTTGTCGATGGGCGGCTACGTGGCGCTGGAAATCATGCGCCAGCAGCCCGCCCGCGTTTCCCGCCTGGCGCTGTTCGACACCTCCGCCCGGCCGGATGCCCCGGAGCAGCGGCGGCGGCGGCAGGGCCTGCTGGCGATCTGCCGCGCCAACCCGCCCGAACGCTTCCGCGGCGTCACCCCGCGCCTCCTGCCGGAACTGGTGCACGCGGACCACGTCGGCGGGCCGGTGGGCGAGGTGGTGATGGCCATGGCGCGGGAACTCGGGCGCGACGTGTTCATCCGGCAGCAGACCGCCATCCTGGGTCGCCCTGACTTCCGCCCGGGTCTGCCGGCGATTGCCGTTCCGACGCTGGTGGCCGTGGGCGAGGACGACCGCGTGACGCCGCCGGAGCGTTCCCGGGAGATGGCCAGCCTGATCCCCGGCGCGCGCTACGGGGAACTCGCGCGCTGCGGCCACCTGCCGCCAATGGAAGCGCCGGAGGCCGTGACGGCGCTGCTGCGCGGCTGGCTGGCGGACTGACCGCCGGGCCGGGAAGGTCTGGGGCCCGTTACTCCGCCGCCGGCGCCGGCTGCGCGCCCGCGTCCGCCGCTGCTTCGCCGCGCGGGCGGCGCCATTCGCGCAGGCGTTCGGCGAAGATGAAGAACGCGGGCGTCACGAAGAGGGTGAGCATCGTCGCCACCAGCAACCCGCCCACCACCGTGGTGCCGATCGAGACGCGCGAATTCGCCCCGGCGCCACTGGCGATGGCCAGCGGCAGCGTGCCCAGGATAAAGGCGAAGGAGGTCATCAGGATCGGCCGCAGCCGCAGCTTCGCCGCGTCCTGCGCCGCCTTCACGGGTTCCTCCCCGTCGCCGACGCGCTCCTCGGCGAAGGCCACGATCAGGATGGCGTTCTTGGCGGCCAGGCCCACCAGCATCAGCAGCCCGATCTGCGCGAAGACGTCGAGCGACAGGCTGCGCAGCGTGAGCGCCAGCATGGCGCCGAACACCGCCAGCGGCACGCTCAGGATCACCACCAGCGGCAGCATCCAGCTCTCGTACTGGGCGGCCAGCACCAGGAACACCAGCACCACGCCCAGCGCGAAGATCAGCGGTGCGAAGCCGCCCGCCTCTTTCTGCTGGTAGGCCGTCTCGGTCCATTCCACCACGTATTCCGAGGGCAGCTCCCGCTGGGCCAGCTCCTCCACCGCCCGCAGCGCCGCGCCGGAGGAAGAACCGGGATCGGGCGTGATCGAGACCTCGTAGGACGGGTAGGTGTTGTAGTGCTGCACCGCCGTCGGCCCGGTCACGAAGCGCAGCTTCACCAGCGTGCCGATCTGCACCGGCTCGCCCTGGCTGTTGAGCACCGTCAGGCGATTCAGGTCCTCGATCCGCTTGCGCGCTTCGGCATCGCCCTGGATGTAGACCTGGTACACCAGGCCGAAGCGGTTGAAGCGGTTCACCAGCGAGGAGCCGACATAAACGCCGAGCCCGTCGAACAGCGTCTGGAGGTTGACGCCGAGCTGTTCCGCCTTCGCCCGGTCGATGTCGAGGAAGTATTGCGGCACGCCCTCGTTGGCGGTGGTGAAGGCCGACTGCACCTCCGGCAGCTTGCCCAGCTTGCCGATGAAGTCGTCCACCACGCCGCGGAAGGCGTCGCGCTCGCCGTTGCCGCGATCCTCCACCTGCAGGGTGAGGCCGCCGCGCGAGCCGATGCCGGGCAGGGGCGCCGGGTTGACGATGCGGATGCGCGCGTCCGGCTCGTCCGCTAAATCCTTGCGCAGCCGGTCGATGATCTCGGTGGAGCTTTCCTTGCGGTCGCTCCAGGGCTTCAGCGTCGGGATCATGAAGCCGTAGAAGGAGGCCGTGGCGTCGGCGATAAAGGAGCGGCCGCCGATCTCCACCGTGTTGAGGACCTGGTCCTCCTTGCGCAGCCGCTCGCTGGCGCGGCGCATCACCGCCAGCGTGCGCTCCTGCGAGGCGCCCTCGGGAAGCTCCACGTTCAGGAAGAAGTAGCCCTGGTCCTCTTCCGGCACGAAGGAGGTCGGGCGGTGCAGGAACATCCAGCCCGTTGCGCCGACCAGCACCAGGAAGCACAGGCCCATCAGCAGGACCTTGCGACCGAGCACGGCGACCGAGCGGACGACGCCCTGGCCAGCCCGGTCCAGCCCGCGGTCGAACCAGCGCAGCGGCGCCCGCAGCCGCCACAGCCAGCCCTTCCGCTCCTGCTTCGCTTCCTCCCCCGACGGCTTGGGCCGCAGCAGCAGCGCGCAGAGCGCCGGCGTCAGAGTCAGCGAGACCACGGCCGACAACCCCACCGAGATCGCGATGGTCAGGGCGAACTGGTTGTAGAGCTGCCCCGTGATGCCGGGGATGAAGGCCACGGGGATGAACAGCGCCAGCAGCACCAGCGTGGTGGCGATCACCGGCCCGACCACCTCGCCCAGGGCGGACCGGGCGGCCTCGGCGGGTTCCTCGCCTTCCTCGATGTGGCGCTCGGCATTCTCCACCACCACGATGGCGTCATCCACCACCAGCCCCACCGCCAGCACCAGCCCGAGCAGGCTCAGCGTGTTGAGCGAGAAGCCCAGCAGCCCCATCGGCGCGAAGGTGCCCAGGATCGAGACCGGGATGGCGATGCAGGGGATCAGCGTCGCCCGCCAGCTCTGGAGAAAGACGTAGGTCACCACCACCACCAGCACGATGGCGATCCCCAGCGTGATCACCACCTCCTCCAGCGCCACGCGCACGAAGGCGGTGCGGTCGGAGGCGATCTCGTAGCGCATGCCGGGCGGGAAGCGCTTCGACAGCTCCTCCATCTGCGAGCGCACGCCGTTCATCACGTCCACGGCGTTGGAGCCCGGGCTCTGGAAGATGCCCAGCGCCGCGGCCGGCTTGCCGGAGAAGCCGGCATCCGTGCCGTAGATCTCGGCGCCGAGCTCCACCCGCCCGACGTCGCGCACCCGCACCACCGAACCGTCCGGGTTGGCGCGCAGGATGATGTCCTCGAACTGCTGCGGGGTGTTCAGGCGCGGCGGGCTGGTGAGCTGCAGCTCGAAGGCCGTGCCGCTGCCCTGCGGCGGCTTGCCGACGGAGCCCGCCGTCACCTGGACGTTCTGCTGTTCCACCGCGGTCATCACCGCCGCCGGATCGATGGCCAGCGCCTCCATCCGCGTCGGGTCGAGCCAGAGGCGGATGGCGAAGCGCTTGTTGCTGTAGTTGTTGACGTTGCCGATGCCGGTGACGCGCAGCAGCTGCTTGATGACCTGGGTTTCGGCGTAGTTGCTGAGGAAGAGCTGGTCGTAGTTGGCGCCATCCGCAGGATAGAGCGCCACGGTCCCCAGCAGCTGCCGCCCGGTCTTGCGGACCTGAATGCCCTGGTTGACCACGGATTCCGGCAGCTGCGCCTGGGCCCGGTTGATGCGCGTCAGGACGTCGGCCGCGGCGGCGTTCAGGTCGTAGCCGACCTTGAAGGTCGCCTCCACCGTGACGGAGCCGTCGTTGGTGGTGTTGGAGGAAATGTAGATCAGGTCCTGCGCGCCGTTGATCTCCTGTTCCAGCGGCGTGGCCACGGCGTCGGCGGCTTCCTGCGCCCCAGCGCCCGTGTAGGTGGCGGAAATCTGGATCACCGGCGGCGCGAAGTCGGGAAATTGTGCGATCGGCAGCACCGTGACGTACACGGCGCCGATCAGCGCGATCACGATCGAGATGACGGCGGCGAAGATCGGGCGCCCGATGAAAAATCCGGCCATGGGCACCTCGCCATCACGGGAAGCGGCCACAGATCCCTATGGCCTCGTTTGGAAACGGTTGGCCCAGAACGCGGTTTCTCCCCTTGTGAGACGCGGCAGAAGCGCCGGCGTCCCGCATCACCCGGAGGTTGAGCGTGAAGCGAGGTGCCTGGTTCCTTCTGGCGGGCGTGGTGGTGCTCGCGGGCGCGGGCTACGCCTGGCACCACTACGGGCTGCCGCCCTTCAGCAAACCCGCCGCCACCGCCTCCCAGCCGGCGCCGGTCGAGGTGCAGACCGCCGAGGTGCGCCGCGAAACCCTGCCCGTCACCACCGAGTACACCGGCACGGTGGTGGCACCGCTCGACGTGGAGCTGCGCGCCCGGGTCACCGGAACGGTGGTGGAGCGCTCCTTCAACCCCGGGGCGGCGGTGAAGCGGGGCGACATCCTGTTCCGCATCGACCCCAGGCCCTTCCAGGCCGCCCTTCTCGCGGCGCAGGCACAGCAGAGCCAGGCGCAGGCGACGCTCGATTTCGCCCGGGAACAGCTGGAACGCTACCGCCCGCTGACCCGGCAGGGCTACGCCTCGGACGAGAAGCTCGATGAGGTGTCGCGCGACCGCGACACGGCCAACGGGCAGCTGCAGGCGGCCCAGGCGCAGATCGCGCAGCAACAGCTGAACCTCGAATACAGCGTCATCCGCGCGCCCTTCGACGGCCGCACCGGCATCACCGACATCGTGCCGGGCGATCTCGTCAGCGCCGACACCACCGCGCTGGTCACCGTGGCGCAGATGGACCCCATCGAGATTCAGGTTGCGCTGTCCTCGGACGACCTGCGCGCGCTGACGGCAGCGCAGGGGCGGAACGAACAGGCCAAGATCCTGCTGCTCGGTGCCGACGGGAAGCCCAATGGGCGCGAGGCCGAGGTCGTGAAGATCGACAACCGCTTCAACCCGCGCACGGCGCGCAGCCTGGTTCGCTCGCGCCTGGGCAATGCCGACGCCTCGCTGACGCCGGGCGACTTCGTGCGGGTGCAGGTACAGGCTGGGCAGCGCGACCGCATCCTGGTGCCCAGCGTGGCGCTGGCCACCCGCCTGAACCAGCGGATCGTCTACGTGGTGGAGGACAATAAGACGGTGCACACCCGCCCGGTGCAGGTCGAGGCCGAGTTCGGCGACAACACCGCGGTGCGGGACCTAGAGCCCGGCACGGTGATCGCCACCAACAACCTCCAGCGGCTGCGCGAAGGGCAGGAGGTCAAGCCGGCCGCGGCCAACGACCGGCACGACGAGGGCCCCGAAACCGCCGCGCGCAACACCGAACGGCCGCGCGGCGGGTGAGGGGAGGCCGGATCAGGCGTCCACGGCCTCGGCATCCAGGCGGGCGGCGTTTTCCTGGATGAAGCGGAAGCGCAGCTCGGGCTTGCGGCCCATCAGCGCTTCCATCAGCTCCGCGGTGTGGGCACGCTCCTCGGGCGGCAGCACCACCTTCAGCAGCGTGCGCTTGCGCGGGTCCATGGTGGTTTCCTTCAGCGACATGGGCGGCATTTCGCCCAGGCCCTTGAAGCGGCTGACCTCGACCTTCTGCGACGGCTTGAAGCTGCGCTTGCGCACCCGGTCCAGATCCGCGTCGTCGCGGGCATAAACCGAGGTCGCGCCGGACTGCAGGCGATACAGCGGCGGCTGCGCCAGGAACACGCGCTCCTGCCGCACCAGCTCCGGCAGTTCCTTGTAGAAGAAGGTCATCAGCAGCGCCGCGATATGCGCCCCGTCCACGTCGGCGTCGGTCATGATGATGACGCGGCCGTAGCGCATCCGCGCCAGGTCGAAGCGTTCCCCCGCGCCGCAGCCCAGCGCCTCGATCAGGTCCTTCAGCTCCTGATTGCCGCGCAGCTTCTCGGTGGAGGCCGAGGCGACGTTCAGGATCTTGCCGCGCAGCGGCAGCACCGCCTGGGTCTGCCGGTCGCGCGCCTGCTTGGCGGAGCCGCCGGCCGAGTCACCCTCCACCAGGAAGAGCTCGGTCGAGGCGGCGTTCTCCGAGGAACAGTCCGCCAGCTTGCCCGGCAGCCGCAGGCGGCGCGTCGCGGACTTGCGCGGCGTGTCCTTCTGCTCGCGCCGGCGCTGGCGTTCCTCCGCCCGCTCGATCGCCCAGGCCAGAAGGTTGTCGGCCGAGCGCGTATCACCCGTCAGCCAGTGGTCGAAGTGGTCGCGCAGGCCCGCCTCGACCAGCTTGGCGGCCTCGGGCGAGGTCAGCTTGTCCTTGGTCTGCCCCTGGAACTGCGGGTCGCGGATAAAGACGCTGAGCATCGCCGCCATGCCGCCGAACAGGTCCTCGGCCGTGACGCTGGCGGCGCGCTTTTCCTTCTTCAGCTCACCGTAGGCGCGCAGCCCCTTCACCAGCGCGTTGCGCAGCCCGGCCTCGTGCGTGCCGCCCAGCGGCGTCGGGATGGTGTTGGCATAGGCGTTGAGGAAACCCTCGCCCTGTTCCAGCCAGGTCACCGCCCATTCGGCGCGGCCCTGCCCGTCGGGGAAGGTGGCCTCGCCAGCCCAGGGGGCGGGCACCACCGGCGAGCGGTTCTCGATCGCGGCCGCCAGGAAGTCGCCGAGGCCGCCCGGGAAGTGCAGCGTGGCGCTCGCCGGCGTCTCGTCCTTGATGATCGCCGGGTCGCAGTTCCAGCGGATCTCGACGCCGCGGTACAGGTAGGCCTTGGAGCGGCACAGCCGGTACAGCCGGGCCGGCGAGAAGGCGAGCGCCCCGAAGATCTCGTCATCCGGCCGGAAGCGGATCGTCGTGCCGCGCCGGTTGTGGACCGTGCCAGCGTTCTTGAGCTTCGTCAGCGGCTTGCCGCGCTCGTAGGCCTGGGTCCAGAGGGTCCGGTCGCGCGCGACCTCGACCTCCATGCGCTCGCTGAGCGCGTTCACCACCGAGGAGCCGACGCCGTGGAGGCCGCCCGAGGTGTCGTAGGCCTTGCCGGAGAACTTGCCGCCCGAGTGCAGCGTGGTGAGGATCACCTCCAGCGCCGACAGCTTCGGGAATTTCGGATGCGGGTCCACCGGGATGCCGCGGCCGTTGTCGCGCACCGTCAGCCAGTTGCCGGCCTCCAGCGTCACCTCGATTCGGTCGGCATGGCCGGCGACGGCCTCGTCCATCGAGTTGTCGATCACCTCGGCCGCGAGGTGGTGCAGGGCGTTCTCGTCGGTGCCGCCGATATACATGCCAGGACGGCGACGGACGGGCTCGAGCCCTTCCAGAACCTCGATATCGGCCGCGGAGTAGCTTTGCGTGGCGGCCCCTTTCGGAGGGCGACCGCCGAACAGATCGTTCATGTTGTGTTCCGGTTCCCCGCCCGAAGGTAGTTCGGGCGGGGCGGAATCGCAACCTTTCCGCGGTTCAGGCGGGGTTGGGCTGGGTGCCGTGGCCGTGCAGATGGGCTTCCAGCATCCAGAGCTTCTTGTCGATGGCGCGCGACAGCTCGGTCAGCAGGTCGGCCGTGTCGGCGTCACCGGCGTCGTCGGTCTCGTCGATGCCGTCGCGCAGCGCCTTGCCGACCTGGGCGTAGCGGTCCGCCAGCTCCTTCACGTGGCCGATGCTGTCCAGCAGGTCCGCGGGGTAGGGGGGCAGGCGGCTGGTGGTGAGGTTCTGCGTCACGCCGTTGGCCACGCCGCCCAGCAGCACCATGCGCTCGGCCAGCAGGTCGGTTTCCTCGTTCAGGGCGTTGTAGAAGCCCTCCAGCATCTCGTGCAGGCCGATAAAGTTCGTGCCCTTCAGGTTCCAGTGGGCCTGGCGGGTGCAGTTGTAGAGGTCGATGCCGTCCACCAGCAGGGCCTGCAGCGTGGCGAGCGAAACGTTCTTGGCGTTCTCGCCGACGCTGTTGCGGGTGGGCCAGCGGGTGCCGGAAAAGCCGGTGTCGCCCTTGCCGGGGTGCTTAGCCATGGTTCGAAGCTCCTTGAGGGGCTGATAAGGATTTTGCGGGACGCCGTTCGCGTCCTCCTCCGCGCCAGCGCGAGCGGACGACGAAGGTTGCATCGGGGATGCCATGGCGGCGGTGGACAGCTGCCATGCGGTGGTGCCCGCTTGAACCAACCTCCTCCGTCGATTTTACAGCGTAACGGTACCGCGCGGATCGAGGGGCTCGGCACTTGCCATGCCAGCGCGTGGAACCGGCGGGCCGGAGTGTTGCAACTTCGCCCGCTGGCGGACCCTTGTCGTTCGCACCGCGAAAAAACCTTCGCTATGCGACTCGGGATGCCCATTTATGATCAGAACGATCGGTGCATCTCGGGCCTGGGTAGCCCCGTTACCCGGCTGGTGCGCACCAACGGAGAGCGGCTGCAAGATGTTCCAGTACGACTTGTATCAGGCGCAGCAGGACTTCCTTGCGCCGTTCCAGACAGTGGCCGCCGGAACCAGCAGACTTCTCCGCCAGTTCGACCGCACCGTCCCCGAAGTCTTTCAGCTCCGCCAGTGGGCGGCCATGCTCGACATCTTCGGCGGGGCCCGCACCACGCATGTCCGGCCGCCTTTCGGCTTCACCGAGGTGACCGTGGGCAACCAGACGGTCGCGGTGCGTGAGGAGGCGACGCACCGCACCCCCTTCGCCACGCTGCTGCACTTCCGCAAGGAGCTGGACCAGCCGCAGCCGCCGGTGCTGCTGGTGGCGCCGATGTCGGGCCACTTCGCGACCCTGCTGCGCGGCACGGCTGCGACCATGCTGCAGCACTACGACGTCTACATCACCGACTGGCACAATGCCCGGGACGTGCCGCTCGCGGCCGGGCAGTTCGGCTTCGACGACTTCGTGGAGCACATCCAGACCTTCCTGGAGGCCATCGGCCCTGGCGCCCACGCGGTGGCCGTCTGCCAGCCCGCGGTTCCCGTCTTGGCGGCCGCCGCGCTGATGGCCGAGGAAGACCATCCCTGCCGCCCGCGCAGCCTGACGCTGATGGCGGGCCCGATCGACACGCGCGTGAACCCGACGGCGGTGAACCACTTCGCTACCGAACATTCCATCGAGTGGTTCGAGCAGCACCTGATCGATCAGGTGCCCTGGCGCTTCGCCGGTGCCGGCCGGCGCGTCTACCCCGGCGTGCTGCAGCTCTGCGCCTTCATGAGCATGAATCCGGACCGCCACCAGAAGGCCTACGAGGACCAGTTCCGGCACCTCGTCTCAGGCGACGAGGTGCCCGCCCTGGCGCATCGCCGCTTCTACGACGAGTACATGGCGGTGATGGACCTGCCGGCCGAGTTCTACCTCCAAACCGTCCGTTCGGTGTTCCAGGATCACGACCTGGCCGAGGGCAAGCTGCGGGTCAACGGCCGCCTGGTGCGGCCGGAGGCCATCCGCGACACCTCGATCCTGACGGTGGAAGCGGAGCGGGACGACATCTGCTCGATCGGCCAGACCGCCGCCGCGCTGGAACTCTGCCGCAACGTTCCGGACAGCCGGAAGCGCAATCACGTCCAGGCCGGTGTCGGCCACTACGGCGTGTTCAACGGCCGGCGCTGGAACAACGAGATCTACCCCATGGTGCGGGAGATGATCTCCGCCGCCGGCTGACCCGGCGCCACACGAGGCCTGCGCCTCCAGCGGCAACCCCGCCCGGCATGGCCGGCGGGGGTGCGTTCCGGCCGGGGAGGGAGCCCCCGGCCCTGTTCGGCCCGTCAGCCGGCGCCCAGGGTGAACTTCACCGCCGACAGCAGCGCGATCAGCCAGACGGCGCCCGAAACCTGCCCACCCTTGCCCGCCAGCAGCTTCACCACAGCGTAGGTGATGAAGCCGAGCCCGATCCCCGTGGCGATCGAGAAGGTAAAGGGCATCGCGACCGCGGTGACGACCGCCGGCAGGTAGTCCGTCAGGTCGTCCCAGTTCACGTCGCGCAGCGACTTGGCCATCAGGCAGGCCACGAAGACCAGCGCCGGCGCGGTGGCATAGCCCGGGATCGAGGTCGCCAGCGGCGCGAAGAACAGCGTCAGCGCGAAGAGCACCGCCACCGTGACCGCCGTCAGCCCCGTGCGCCCGCCCGCCTCGATGCCCGCCGCGCTCTCGATGTAGCTGGTGGTGGTCGAGGTTCCGAGCACCGAACCCATAATTGCGCCGCCGCTGTCGGCCAGCAGAGCGCGGCCCAGGCGCGGCACCGTGCCGTCCGGGTTCATCAGCCCGGCGCGGTGCGTGGTGCCGATCAGCGTGCCGGCATTGTCCAGCAGATCCACGATAAAGAAGGTGAACACGATGCCGGCGATGCCCAGGCCGAGCGCGCCCGAGATGTCGAGCTGTAGGAAGGTCGGCGCCAGCGAGGGCGGGAAGGAAGCAATGCCACCGAAGCTGGTCAGGCCGAAGGGGATGCCCAGCGCCGCCGTGACGAGGATGCCCAGGATGATCGCGCCCGGCACGCGCCGCGCCACCATGCCCGCGATCAGCAGGAAGCCGATGCAGGACAGCAGCGTCTTCGTCGTGGTGAGCGTCCCCAGGTTGACCATGGTGGCCGGGCTCGCCACCACCACGCCCATGCCCTGAAGCCCGATCAGCCCCAGAAAGAAGCCGATCCCCGCCGCGATGCCGAGCTTGAGCGAGAGGGGGATGGTGTTGATCAGCCATTCCCGGATGCCGATCAGCGACACCGCCAGGAAGATCACCCCCGACACGAACACCGCGCCCAGCGCCACCTGCCAGGGGATGTGCATCCCGCCCACCACGGCGAAGCTGAAGTAAGCGTTGAGCCCCATCCCCGGCGCCAGCGCGATCGGATAGTTCGCGAGCAGCCCCATCAGCAGCGAGCCGATCGCCGCGGCCACGCAGGTCGCCACGAAAGCGGCGCCGTGGTCGATGCCGGCCGCCGCCATGATGCCGGGGTTCACCACGACGATGTAGACCATCGTCAGGAAGGTGGCGAAGCCGGCCGCGATCTCCGTGCGCGGCGTGGTGCCGTGCTCGCGCAGGCCGAAGAACGAGTCCAAAATCCGAATCCCCCTTGAGACAGCGCTGCCATGTCATGGCATCACCAGGGGCGAGGCAATTGCGATCCGGCGAGTTTACGGCAACGCGCCGCGGTCCAGGCCGGCCTTGCAGCCAGATTGGGCAGCGAGAGCCCCGTCCAGCCGGTTCCCCGGGCATGTCCCTCGCTACGCATCTGCCGGATGCGCAGGCGCTCCGCCGCATCGAGCCGCCGCGGTCCCGGCGGATCGAGGTTCCTGCGCAGCGAGGTGGTGAGCGTGACCACGAGGCAGCGCAGGCCGGCGCGCCGGAGCCGGCGGCGAACGGCGGCGACCTCCAGCGGAAGCAGCGGATAGGTCAGCACCAGGGTCCCGGGCCCGCCCGCCCGTGCCTCCGCCAGGCGCAACAGGCCCAGCCGCCGGCGGCGCCAGCGCTCCGCCGGTGCCACGTCCGGTGCGACCGGCAGGTCATCCCCGTCCTGGAACAATCCCCCGGGCAGCTGCTCGGCCAGGACGCGGCCCACGGCGGTCTTGCCGCACCCGATCGGTCCGCGAAGCCACAGGACCCGCAAGCGGTCAGCCGGCCTGATGCACCGTCAGCAGCGCCGCCAGGGCATCGGCCGCGTCGTCGCCGCTGTAGGGCTTGGTCAGCACCTTCAGCCCGCGAAACCGCTCCGGCAGGGTCGTCGCCGCGTCGAAGCCGGTGGTGAACAGGAAGGGGACCTTCCGCTCCCGCAGCACGTCGGCCACCGGAAACACCGTTTCACCGTCGAGGTCCACGTCCAGCAGCGCCCCGTCCAGCGCCTCCGTCACCGCGAGGCGGATGGCCTGGGTCAGGTTGGCGGCCGGGCCCGCCACGCTGGCGCCCCGCTGTTCCAGCGCGTCGGCCACCTGCATGGCCACGAGCGCGCCGTCCTCCACCACCAGCAGCCGCTTGCCCTCGAGCGAGGCGAGCGGGATCTCGGCCGGCCGCGGCGGCTCCGGCGCCGCGGCGGGCAGCGAGGAGTCCACCAGCTGCTTGAGCGGGATGGTCACCACGCAGCGCAGGCCCGCCGGATCGAAGTCGAGCTTCGAGGTGCCGCCCAGCTCGTAGCTCAGCCCGCGTTCCACCACTGTGGAGCCGAAGCCGCGCCGGGTCGGCTTGCGCACCGTGGGGCCGCCACTCTCGATCCAGTCGAGCACCACCTCGCCGTCACGCACCGACCACACCACCGAAACCCGCCCCTGCGGCACCGACAGCGCGCCGTACTTCGCGGCGTTGGTCGCGAGCTCATGCAGCGCCAGGCTCACCGCCAGGGCGGCCTTGGGCTTCAGGCGCAGGGTCGGCCCGGTGATCACGGCGCGGTCGGCCTCGCTCGCGCGATAGGGCCGCAGCTCCTCCTCGATCAGCGCGCGCAGGTCGGCGCCTTCCCAGCGCGCGGTGGTCAGCAGGCTGTGCGCCACCGCCATGGCGCGGATGCGGCGGTCGAAGTCGTGGACGAAGTTCTCGAGGTTGCCGGCGCCGGAGCGCGTGTGCCGCACCAGCGCCTGGATATTGGCCAGGGTGTTCTTCACCCGGTGGTCCAGCTCGGCCATCAGCAGCTCCTGCTGCTCACGCGCCCTGGAGCGTTCCTGCGTGACCTGGTCGATGCGACGCAGCACGACCTCCAGCAGGCTGACATGCAGCGCCTGCGCCGCCTCGACCTCCACCGGACGCCAGGGGCGGGAACGGCCACGCACCGTCTCGGTCCAGGCCGCGAAGGAGGAACGCGGCGTCAGCGTGGCGCCATGCGGGCCGTGCTCCACCGGCTTGTCGGGGTTGCCGGCCCAGTGGATGGTCTCCACCACCTCGGGCCGGAACCACAGGATGAAGTCGAGCGGGTCGCGGCTGACCGACAAGGCCAGCACGCCGCTGGCGATGCCGCTATAGGCCGCGGCGGGCGGGTAAACCTCGGACAGCCGGTCCAGCGCCACCACCCCGTCGCCGGCAATCTCGCTCAGCCAGGCGGCGAGCTCGCGCACCTCGCGCTCGGAGGGGGTGTTGCCGCCGGCCGAATACTGCCCGTCGATCCACAGCGCGACGCCCTCGGCCTGAACGTAGTCCAGCAGGTTCGGGCGGTGGCGGATCAGCCCTTCCGCCAGCTTCTCCTCGGCCGCCATGACGTTCACGAGATGCTCGTGCACGTGGCGCATCTTCAGGCTGTAGGCGTGCTCCTCGCGCTGCTCGATCGCTTCGAGCTGCAAGGAGAACATCTGGGCGAACAACTCGCAGGCCGTGCGCAGCGACGGCGCTAGGTGCCAGGGGCGGCGATGATGGCAGGCGATCAGGCCCCAGAGCTTGCCGCCGCGCACCACCGACATCGACATGGAGGCCTGCACGCCCATGTTGCGCAGGTACTGGAGGTGGATGGGCGAGACCGAGCGCAGCGCGCAGTCGGACATGTCCAGCACCGCCCCGGTGAGGGGGCTGACCGCCGGCACCAGCGGCTGCGGCACGTAGGTCGCGTCGGGGATCAGCCGCAGCCAGTTCCGCAGATACAGCTGCCGCGCCTGCTTCGGAATGTCCGAGGCCGGGAAGTGCAGGTCCATGTAGGAACCGATGCCCTCCGCCCGCGCCTCGGCGATGACCGACCCGGTGTCGTCGGGCAGGAAGCGGTACAGCATCACCCGGTCGAAGCCGGTGACCGTGCGCACCTGCTCCACCGCGGCCTGGCAGAAGGTCTTCGGCGTGTCGGCGCCCTGGAGGTGGCCCATCATCGCCTGCACCAGCGACAGGGCGTTGGGGCGCAGGTCCGGCCCCGGCAGGCCGAGGCATTCCAGCTCCACCACCAGCCCCGCGGCCTGGCTGCGCACCTGCGCGTCGAAGCGGCGCCCGGGGGCGAGTTCCAGCGCCTCGAAGTTCCACATCGGCAGGCCGCCGCCGGGCGACAGCGCCGCGGGCCGGCGCAACGCCGCCGCGACAGCCTCGCCCAACAGCTCGGCCGCCGAAAGGCCGTGCAGGCTCCCGAGAGGTCGTCCGATCAGCCCCGCCGCGTCGCCGGCCGCCTGCAGCACCCGGTGGTCGGCCGGGTCCAGCACCAGCAGGAGCCCGTGCGGCTGGATGGCACCGGGGACCTGAATCGGCTCGCGATCGCAGTTGGTCGTGTCCAGGGCGAGGTCACGGTCCGTGGATCGCTGGTCGTTCAGGCTCATGCACGTTCCGCTGCGGACATGGGGGACAGGAGTGGCGCCAGCCGGGCTTCGAGGTCAAGGAAAGTCCGGACCGCCGCCTGCACGGCCGCCTCCGTATCGAGACAATGTGTTTCCAATGCATTGCGGAAGCGGCGCCAGCTCTCGCCGACGGGCGGGCGGCCATGCGCGGCATGAAAGGCGCCGCCTTGCTCCGCCGTGATGCCGAGCCGCTCGCGCGCCTGCCGGAAGATCACCTGCCCGCCCAGCGCCGCGCCCTCGATCACGTAAAGGGCGCCGAAGGCGGCCGAGCGCGACGGGTAGGGGGCGGGGGAGGGTGCGTCCGGCGGCGCCTGGATGGGCGCTTCCCCGAGCACCTCCAGGTCGCGCCGCAGCAGCGGCGCGCGCCATGTCGCCACCTCGGCATCGAGGCCGGCCCCGACCCAGTCGAAGCCCCGTAGCGACGCCTCGACGGGCGCGATCCCCGACAACATCGCCGACAGCAGGCGCCGGTAGGCCTGGTGGTCGCTGGTGCTCCGGTCGAGATCAACCAGCCGGTCGAGACGTTCGTGCAGCGGTGCCGTGGCCTGCCGGAGGGCGGTCAGGACGGCCGGATCTGATGTCTTGTTCAAGATAGCGCAGATTGTAGCGGGCCCGGCGCCGGAGCGCCAATCACGGCGCCGATGCCCGGAATCCCGCCCCCCGGAACGCAGAAAGGGCGCCCGGAGGCGCCCTTTCCATGGACCGGAGGGAACAACCCTCAGGCCGAGTAGTACATCTCGAACTCGACCGGGTGCGGGGTGTGCTCGAAGCGGAACACGTCCTGCCACTTCAGCTCGATGTAGCTCTCGATCTGCTCCTTCGAGAACACGTCGCCGGCCAGCAGGAACTCGTGGTCGGCAGCCAGGCTCTCCAGCGCCTCACGCAGCGAGCCGCACACCGTCGGGATGTCCTTCAGCTCCTCCGGCGGCAGGTCGTACAGGTCCTTGTCCATCGGCTCACCCGGATGGATCTTGTTCTTGATCCCGTCCATGGCGGCCATGGTGAGGGCCGCGAAGGACAGGTAGGGGTTCGCGGTCGGGTCGGGGAAGCGGACCTCGACGCGCTTGGCCTTCGGGCTGGTGGTGTAGGGGATGCGGCAGGAGGCCGAGCGGTTGCGCGCCGAGTAGGCCAGCAGCACCGGCGCCTCGAAGCCCGGGATCAGGCGCTTGTAGGAATTGGTCGAGGGGTTGGTGAAGGCATTGATCGCCTTGGCATGCTTGATGATGCCGCCGATCGCGTAGAGGCACATCTCCGACAGGTCGGCGTAGCCGTTGCCCGCGAACATCGGCTTGCCATCCTTCCAGATGGACAGGTGCGTGTGCATGCCCGAGCCGTTGTCGCCGTAGATCGGCTTCGGCATGAAGGTCGCGGTCTTGCCGTAGCTGTGGGCGACGTTGTGGACGCAGTACTTATAGATCTGCATCTGGTCGGCCATGGTCAGCAGCTTGCCGAAGCGGGTTCCCAGCTCGTGCTGCGACTGCGCCACCTCGTGGTGGTGCTTCTCGCCCGGCAGGCCCATCTCGATCATGGTCGAGAGCATCTCGGCGCGCAGGTCGACCTCGGAATCCACCGGAGCCACCGGGAAGTAGCCGCCCTTCACCAGCGGGCGGTGACCCATGTTGCCTTCCGGGTAGTCCTTCATGTTGGCGCCCGGACCCTCGACGCTCTCGAGGCGGTAGCTGCCGAAGTTGCCGCCGGTGCCGAACTTCACGTCGTCGAACACGAAGAACTCGGCCTCGGCGCCCACCAGCACCGTGTCGCCGATGCCCGACGCCGCGACGTAGGCCTCGGCCTTCTTGGCGGTGCCGCGCGGGTCACGGCCATAGGCCTGGCCGGTCGAGGGCTCGATGATGTCGCAGAACAGGATCAGCTGCGGCTTGGCCGAGAACGGGTCCATGCAGGCGTTCAGCGGGTCGGGCATGAGGATCATGTCGGACTCGTTGATGGCCTTCCAGCCGGCGATCGAGGAGCCGTCGAACATGATGCCGTCGACGAAGGTGTCCTCGGACACGGTCGAGACGTGCTGCGCCGTGTGCTGCCACTTGCCCTTCGGGTCGGTGAAGCGGAAGTCCACGTACTCGACGGAGTTCTCCTTGATCATCTCCATGACCCGGGAGACGCCTTCCGGGATCCCCGGGGATGCTGCGGGCTGCTTCGCCATCGTGTCGGTCCTGTTTCCCTGCGTTTGGGCAGTCACGTTGCGCGGGTTTGCCCCGCATCCAGCCAGCCGCGCCGGCGCTCGCCCGGCTTACCCGGGGCGTCGCCTCGCGGCCGGAATTCCTCAGAAGATCAGACGGCGTCCTCGCCGCGCTCCCCGGTGCGGATGCGGATCACCTCCTGCACCTCGCTCACGAAGATCTTGCCGTCACCGATGCGCCCCGTGCGCGCCGCGGCCGAGATCGCCTCGATCGCGCGTTCCGCCAGGTCGTCGGGGCAGATCACCTCAATCTTCACCTTGGGCAGGAAGTCCACGACGTACTCGGCGCCGCGGTAGAGTTCCGTATGCCCTTTCTGCCGGCCGAATCCCTTGGCCTCCACGACGGTCAGGCCCTGGAGCCCGATCTCGTGCAGCGCGTCCTTCACCTCGTCGAGCTTGAAGGGCTTGATGATGGCCTCGATCTTCTTCATCGGCTCTGCGTCTCGTCTCCCGGCGCCGCGTCAGGCTGCGGCACGCGTTGCGTTCCCCGACCACCTCGCGCCGGCTCAAACGGCGCAGAACAGGTTTCCCGCCAGGCGAGGATCGTGGGACGGTGTTGCACGCCCCGTGCCGCGCGGGCAATGGCCACGGCCACCTGTTTTCACCCCCGCCCGGGCGTGGGAGCGCTAATCCCGGCGGCATGCTGCTTAATTCTGGTGCAGTCATGCAGGAAGGTCTTGTTGCACCCTCCTGCCCGCACCCCCAATATCGCGCCGACCCCTCTTGGCCCGAAGCGGGAGCGCGACGTCGCCCGGACGTGGCCTCCTGTTTCGGGCCGAACCCTTCCGATCCTGGCGGCCGGACGCGGCGCGCCATCCCCGGCCGCCCACGTCGCCGGAACACAGCGAGGCAAGACCGATCCCGCCATGAAGCCGCAGAACAGCCTCCTTTCCGCGACCGGCACCACCGTGTTCACCGTGATGTCGGCCCTGGCGGTGCAGCACGGCGCCATCAACCTCGGCCAGGGCTTTCCGGAACAGGAAGGGCCGGCCGACGTGGTCAAGGCCGCGGCCGACGCGCTGCTGGACAACCGCAACCAGTACCCGCCGCTCACCGGCCTGCCGGAGCTGCGGCAGGCGGTGGCCGAGGCCAACCGCCGCTTCTACGGGCTGGAGATCGACCCCGCTTCCGAGGTCGTCGTCACCTCCGGCGCCACGGAAGCGCTCACCGCCGCGCTGATGGCGGTGGTGGACCCTGGCGACGAGGTCGTGCTGATCGAGCCCCTCTACGACACCTACCTGCCGGTGGTGCGGCTGCTGGGCGCCACCGCCAAGCTGGTGCGACTTTCGCCGCCCAAGTGGGAGCTGCCGCGCGCCGAGCTCGCCGCCGCCTTCGGCCCGAAGACCAAGGCGATCCTGCTCAACACGCCGATGAACCCGGCGGGCAAGGTCTTCACCGCGGCCGAGCTCGCCTTTATCGCCGACTTGGTGGAGCGGCACGACTGCTACGCCATCTGCGACGAGGTCTACGAGCACCTCACCTTCGACGGCTGGCGCCACATCCCGCTGATGACGCTGCCCGGCATGCGCGAGCGCTGCCTGCGCATCGGCTCGGCCGGCAAGACCTTCAGCCTGACCGGCTGGAAGGTGGGCTACATCACCTGCGACCGTTCGCTGGCCGCCAACGTGGCCAAGGCGCACCAGAACCTGACCTTCACCACGCCGCCCAACCTCCAGCGCGCCGTGGCCTTCGGCCTTGCCAAGGAAGACAGCTACTTCACCGAGCTCGCCGACGACCTCGCCCGCAAGCGCGACCGGCTGGCGGCGGGGCTGCGGGGCCTGGGCTTCGGGGTGCTGCCGGCGCAGGGTTCCTATTTCATCACCGCCGACTTCCGCCCGCTGGGCTTCACCGGCGACGATGTGGCCTTCTGCCGCCACATCACCGAGGCGGCCAAGGTCACCGCGATCCCGGTCAGCGCCTTCTACGCCGGCCCCGACGCGCCGACGCACTACGCGCGCTTCGCCTTCTGCAAGACCGACGCCGTGCTGGACGAGGCGCTGAGCCGCCTGGCCGCCTGGAAGGAGAGGGCACCCTTCGCGAAGGCGGTGTGATCTGCGGCGGGCGGGATTGACGACACCCGGCCTGCCGCCCTAAACCCCGCCGCGTGCGGCGGCCTTAGCTCAGCTGGTAGAGCGCCACGTTGTGGTCGTGGATGTCACGGGTTCGAGCCCCGTAGGTCGCCCCACCCCTTAACGCCTCCCCCAACGCTCGCCTTTCTCGCGCACGCTCCCATATGCCGGATTGAGAATACGGCCATGTTGGAGCCCCGAAGCCCGGCGATGCAGTTCGACCCCCCGCAGTCCGACTCCTCTTCCCCGCAGGCTGGTTCCCCGCAGCCCGCCAGCCCGCGTGCCGACGCGGCGTCGCCCGGCGCCGGCCCTGCCGAACCCGGGCCCTTCGACGTGGTGATCGTGGGCGGCGGCCCGGTGGGCCTGGCCTTCGCCCGCAGCCTCGCCGGCACCGGCCTGCGCCTCGCGGTGGTGGAACGCCAGGACGAGGCGACGCTGGCGGAGCCGGCGCCCGATGGCCGCGAGATCGCGCTCACCCATCATTCCCAGCACCTGCTGCGACAGCTCGGCGCCTGGGCGCACATCCCGGCCGAGGCGCCCTCCGCCCTGCGCGAGGCGCGGGTGCTGAACGGTTCCTCGCCCTACGCCCTGCGTTTTGATGTCGAGGATCGGCCCGAGGCGGCGCTGGGCCAGCTGGTGTCCAACCACCTGATCCGCCGCGCCCTGTTCCGCAGCCTCGCCGAACAGGAGGGTCTGACGCTGTTGTGCGGCGTCGAGGTGGTCTCCGCCGCCACCGAGGGCGAGACCGGTCGCGTCACCCTGGCCGATGGGCAGGTGCTGCGCGCGCGGCTCGTGGTGGGAGCCGACACGCGCTTCTCGGCGATGCGTCGCTTCCACGGCATCGCCGCCGACGCGCACGACTTCGGCCGCTCCATGCTGGTGGGTCGCCTCGCGCATGAGGGCGACCACGAGCACGTCGCCACGGAATGGTTCGACGAGGCGCAGACGGTCGCCATGCTGCCGCTCAACGGCCGCGTGTCCTCGCTGGTGCTGACCCTGCCGGCGCCCGAGATCGAGCGCCTCGCCAAGGCACCGGCCGAGGAGTTCAGCGAGGAGATCACCCGCCGCTACCGCGCCCGTCTCGGCCGGATGCGGCTGATCGGGGGGCGGCACGTCTACCCGCTGGCGACCACCTATGCCCGCCGCTTCGTGGCGCCGCGCTTCGCGCTGATCGGCGACGCGGCGGTGGGCATGCACCCCGTCACCGCGCACGGCTTCAACCTCGGCCTGCGCGGCGCCGACACGCTGGCGCAGGCGATCCGCGCCGCACTGCGCGCCGGGCGGGACGTGGCCGACCCGCGGGCGCTGCACCGCTACGAATCCGCGCATCGCCGCGCCACCTGGCCGATCTACACCGGCACCAACCTCGTGGCGCGCCTCTACAGCGAGAGCAGCCTGCCCGCCCGGCTTGCCCGCCACGCGGCGCTGCGCCTGGGCAACCACTTCACGCCCTTTAAGCACGCGGTGCGCGCCATGCTGATGGAAAGCGAGGCGCCGGCGCGCGGCGGCCACACCGGCTGAGCCGCCGCGTCGCCCTGCTGCGCCACCTGCCGGTGGTGGCGCCGCCCGGCCTTTGTTACGGCCGCCTCGACCTGGAGGCCCGCGCCATCCTGCCGGAGGAGCGCCGGGTGATCCTGGCGGCGCTGCAACCGCTCCGCTCGCCCCGCTGGTACTGCAGCCCCGCCGAGCGCTGCCGGGCCTTGGCCGCGGCGCTTGAGGCCCCGCCCGCCTGCCTCGACCCGGCGCTGCTGGAATTCGACTTCGGCGATTGGGAGGGCCGGTCCTGGGACAGCATCCCGCGCGACGCCCTGGACCGCTGGGCCGCCGACCCGGCCGGCTTCACGGCCTCCGGCGGCGAAAGCACGACCGCCTTCACCGTCCGCCTGCGCGGCGTCGCGAACCATCTGCTGCAACAGGAGGGCGACGCGGTGGTGGTGGCGCATGGCGGCCCTCTGCGCCTCCTGCCGGCGATGCTGCGCGGCGAGAACCCCGACCTGCTGGCCGCCACACCGTCCTGCGGCAGCGTCACGCTAGTCACCCTGCCGACGGATGCTGGCCCGCGCCGTTCCGCCTGACCTCAGCGCGCGAGCATGGCGGCAAGGAGGCTCAGCACCACCGCTTCCGTCACCTGCTCCGCCGCGCCCAGCACGTCGCCCGTGTGGCCGCCCACCTGCCGGCGGGCCATCCTGCCGACCGCCACGGCGCAGCCAACCGCCGCCACCGACGACAGCGCGGCCGCCATCGGGGGCAGGGCGAGGCACGACAACCCTGCCAGCAACAGCCCCGTCGCGGTGACGCCCGCGCCCGGTCGCCCCAGCGCCGCCGCCAGCCCGTCCGGCCGCGCCGCACCTTCCAGCCGCAGCAGGACCAGGATCGCACCCCGCCCCAGCGCCCCGGCAGCCACCAGCGCGGCCAGCACCAGCGTAGGCTCCCGCAGCGACACCAGTGCCGCGCCCCTCAGGCCGAGCGACAGGATCAGCGCCAGCACGCCGTAGGAGCCGATGCGGCTGTCGCGCATGATCTCCAGCTTCCGCGCCACGGTGCGACCGCCGCCGAAGCCGTCGGCGGTGTCGGCCAGCCCGTCCTCGTGCAACCCGCCCGTGAGCATCAGCAGCCCCACCAGCGTCCACCCCGCCGACAGCACCGTCGGCAGGCCCGCCGCGCAGCCCAGCCCGTAGCCCAGCCCTCCGATCGCCCCGACCGCCGCGCCCACCAGGGGGAAGGCCCAGACGGTGCCGCCCAGCGGCAGCATCTCCCGCGGGGCCCAGCGCGCCACCGGCAGCCGGGTCAGCACCATGGCCGCCAGCACCAGCTCGGCACCCCGGCGGCGCAGCGGCGTCACGCGGGGCGGTCCGACACCCCGGCCTCGCCGAAGGTCGCCATCCCCTGATGACAGGCGAGCGCCGCGCGCAGGATCGGCACCGCCAGGGCCGCGCCGCTGGCCTCGCCCAGCCGCAGCCCGAGGTCGAGCAGCGGCTCCAGTTCGAGTTCGCGCAGCAGCTCCGCCCCGCCATGTTCCGCCGAGCGGTGCGCCGCCGCCGCGTGGTCCAGCCCGTCCGGCCGGAGCACCCGCAGCGGCGCCACGGCCGCGCCGCACACGAAACCGTCCAGCAACACCGGCACGCCGTGGTGCCGCGCAGCCAGGGTGGCGCCCAGGATCGCCGCCAGTTCCCGCCCGCCCAGCGCCGCCGCGAGGCGCAGCGGATCGCCCGCCAGCGCGGCGTGGCGCCGCACGGCCGCGTCCACCACCGCCTGCTTGCGCGCGAGGCCGGCTTCGTCGAGCCCGGTGCCGCGCCCGGCCCAGCGCCGCCCGCCGCCACCGAACAACCCGGCCGCCAGCGCCGCCGCGGCGGTGGTGTTGCCGATCCCCATCTCGCCGAGGCAGAGCAGGTCGGTGCCGGGTTCCACGGCATCCCACCCGGCGCGCACCGCGTCGAGGAAGGCGGGCTCGTCCATCGCCGGGTGGTCCGTCATGTCGCCGGTCGGGTCGTCGAGGCGCAGCGGCACCACCCGCAGCCGCGCCCCGGCCACCGCGGCGATCTGGTTGATGGCTGCCCCCCCGACCGCGTAGTTGGCCACCATCTGCGCCGTCACCTCGGGCGGGAAGGGCGAGACGCCCTGTTGCACCACGCCGTGATTGCCGGCGAAGACCAGCACCTCCACCCGCTCCAGCGCGGGTTCCGCCCGGCCCTGCCAACGGGCGAGCCAGGCCACCAGCGCTTCCAGCCGGCCCAGGCTCCCCGCGGGCTTGGTCAGCCGTGCCTGGCGCGACACCACCGCCGCGGCGGCGGCCTCGTCGCCCACCGATACTTCGGTGCAGAGCCGCCGGAGCGCGGCGAAATCCTCGATGATCGGCATCGAAACTCCTAGTTCCGCGCGCATCCGGGGCGTCGCGGCGCTGGTCATGGTTGGGCGGTGCGTCCGCCCGGCGTCAGAGCCTTCCCATGTCAGGACTGCCCCGTGTCGGGGCTTCGGTGTCAGGGTTCCGCCCGCGCGATGGCGTGGAAGAAGGAGCCGCTGACCCGCCCCCGCTGCCCGCCGGCCTCGCCCAGCGGCTTGCCGTGGCCGTCGCGCAGCGCGGCAAAGCGCGCTTCGCCGCCGGTCGCCTCGCTCTCGGTGGCGTAGTGGAACTCGTGGCCGCGCAGCAGCGTGCCGGCCGGCCCCAGCGGACCGTCGCGCAGCAGCCGCGCTTCGCGGTAGCCGAGCGTCATGCGCCGCCGGGCGAAGCTCGTCTCGTGCCCCAGCAGCCCGGCCATGGCATGCCGCTCCCCGGCCGCATCGGTGATCGCCTGGCCCAGCACCATGTAGCCGCCGCACTCACCATGCACCGGCCGGTCCCGCGCGAAGTCCCGCAAGCCACCGAGGAAGCGCCCACTCGCCGCCAGCCGCCCGGCATGCAGCTCGGGATAGCCGCCCGGCAGCCAGCAGCTGTCGCACCCCTCCGGGGGCGCCTCGTCCGCCAGCGGCGAGAAGGGATGGATCTCCGCCCCCAGCCGCCGCCATCCTGCCAGGAGATGCGGGTAGGCGAAGCTGAACGCCGCGTCCGAGGCCAGTGCCACGCGCTGTCCCGGCGGCGGCAGCGCCGCGCCGCCCGGCTCCGCCACGGCCGCGACCGGCCGCGCGGCGCGCAGGATCGCGTCGAGGTCGAGCGCGCTCTCGCCCAGCTCCGCCAGTCGCGCCAGCAGCGCGGGCAGGGTGCCGAGCTCGCGCGCCTGCACCAGCCCCAGGTGCCGCTCCGGCAGGGCGATCGCGGGTTCGCGCCCGAGGCAGCCCAGGACGGCGATCCCGGCCTGCTCCATGGCCCTGACGGCGCCGTCGCGGTGGCGCGGGCTCGCCACCCGGTTCAGCACCACGCCGGCCACCGCAACGTCGGGCCGATGCGTGGCGAAGCCCCGTGCCACCGCGGCCGCGGACTGCGACTGCCCGCTGACGTCGAGCACCAGCAGCACCGGCAACCCCAGCGCCGCCGCCACGTCCGCCGAACTGCCGGAGCGCCCGTCCTCGGTGCCGAGCCCGTCGAAGAGCCCCATGGAGGCCTCCGCCAGCAGCAGCGCGCCGCCGGAACCGTCGGCATCACCGCCGGCCGTGGGGAAAGCCCCCGGAACCGCCGCACCCGGCGCGGCAGGCCCTCCGACAGCCCCCGCGGCCACCGCGCGCAGCAGCGGCGGCGGCATGGCCCAGCTGTCGAGGTTGGGGCTGCTAAAGCCGGTGGCCGCCTCGTGAAAGGCGCCGTCGATGTAGTCCGGCCCGGACTTCGCCGCCCGCACCCGCACGCCGCGCCGGCGCAGCGCCGAGAGCAGCGCCAGCATCACCGTGGTCTTGCCCGAGCCGGAGCGGGGGGCCGCCACCATCAGGCCACGCGGATCGGGGCCGTTCACGGGATGCTCCGCTGACAGCATGAGGAGTGGGAGAACGCCGGGAATTTCGGCTGCGAAGGAGGGCGGGGGAGTGACGCGGCGCAGGGCCAGGAAGACAGGGATAGCACCACCCGCACGCAGGCCTCCGCACCCACTCCGCCCTTCCGCGTAAGCCCCGCGGCATGACAGTTCCGGCGCGAGCCCCTATGTTGCCGCGCGTGGAACCGGAACCCCCAGCCGAGGCAGCCTCCGTGCCCCCGCTGCGGCGCGGCTGGACCACCGGGGCCTGCGCCACGGCGGCGGCCAAGGCCGCCTACGCCGCGTTGCTGACCGGCGACTTCCCCGATCCCATCTCCATCCACCTGCCCGGTGGCGAGGAGCCCGCCTTCGCGTTGGCGGAAACCAACCTGGGTGAGGGCTCGGCCACCGCTGCGGTGGTGAAGGATGCGGGTGACGACCCGGACGTGACCCACGGCGCGCTGATCCGCGTCACGGTGCGCCACGCCGCACCAGGCAGCGGCATACAGTTCCGCGCCGGCCCCGGCGTCGGCACGGTCACCCGCCCCGGCCTGCCGCTGCCGCCCGGCGAGCCCGCGATCAACCCCGTGCCGCGCCGCATGATCACCGCGGCGCTCGACGCCCTGGCACCCAACGGCGCGGCCGACGCGGTGGTGGAGGTCTCGATCCCCGGCGGCGAGGTGCTGGCCGAGCGGACGCTCAACGGCCGCCTCGGCATCCTGGGCGGGCTGTCGGTGCTGGGCACCACCGGCATCGTGGTGCCCTATTCTTGCTCCGCCTGGATCCACAGCATCCATCGCGGCATCGACGTGGCCCGCGCCACCGGCCTGACCCACCTGGCGGGCGCCACCGGCAGCAGCTCCGAGGCCGCGGTGCGCGCCCATCACGGGCTGACGGAAGCCGCGCTGATCGACATGGGCGACTTCGTCGGCGGCATGCTGAAATACCTCCGCCGCCACCCCGTGGAGCGCGTCACCGTGGCCGGCGGCGTCGCCAAGATCACCAAGCTGGCGCAGGGCCGCCTCGACCTCCACTCGAAGCGCGGCAGCGCCGACCTCGACGCCCTGGCGGCGCTGGCGGCCGAGCTCGCGGCGCCCGACGCGCTGCCCGCCGCGATCCGCGCGAGCAACACCGTGGCGGAAGCCTTCAACCATGCCGCGGCGGCCGGCTTCGCGCTGGGCGACGCGGTGGCGCTGCGGGCCTGGGAAACCGCCGCGCACGTGCTGCTCGGCGCCGATACGCAGCTGGAGGTGCTGATCTTCGACCGCGAGGGCCGGCCGATGGGGCAGGCGCCGTTCCGTCACGTCTCGCCGCCTTCGGCTCGGGACGGGGTGGCCTGAGCGGAGACAGGCTGGGCAGCAGGTGCCTGAGCGGGCTCGGCCTCGGCAGGCGCGAACTGGGCGCCGCCGTCGCGGCCGCGGAAGCGCCTCTGGTAGTCGGGCGAATACAGCGCGCTCTCGCGGAAATCCTCGGTCTCCAGCGCCCGCCCCACCAGCACCAGCGCCGTGCGCTCGGCCGGCGCCTCCGCCATCCGGTCCAGGATGTCGCCCAGCGTGCCGCGCACCACGCGCTCATCCGGCCAGCTCGCCCGCACCACCACGGCAACCGGGCACTCCGCGCCGTGGATCGGTTGCAGCACCTCGACGATCCGCGGCAGCGCGTGTACCGCCAGGTGGATCGCCAGCGTCGCCCCGGTCGCCGCGAAAGCCGCCAGGTCCTCGCGCTCCGGCATCCGCGAGGCGCGGCCCGGCATGCGCGTCAGCACCACGCTCTGCGCCACCTCCGGCACCGTCAACTCCCGGCGCAGGGCCGCGGCGGCGGCGGCGAAAGCCGGCACGCCCGGCGTCAGCGTGTAGGGGATGCCCAGCGCGTCGAGCCGACGCAGCTGCTCCGCCAGGGCCGAGTAGATCGACAGGTCGCCGCTGTGCAGCCGCGCCACGTCCTGCCCCGCCGCGTGGGCGGCCACGACCTCGCGCTCGATCTCGTCGAGGCTGAGCGGCGCCGTATCCACCAGCCGCGCGCCCGGCGGACAGTGTTCCAGCATCGCCGCCGGCACGATGGAGCCGGCGTAAAGACAAACGGGCGAGCGCGCGAGGATGTCGCGCCCGCGCAGCGTCAGCAGGTCGGGCGCACCCGGCCCGGCGCCGATGAAATGGACCGTCACCGAACCTCCTCCACCTCGGCTAGCGCGCAGGTCACAGCGGCCGAGGCGATGCGCGGCAGGATCAGCCGCCCGCCATCCCCGGCCGCCGCCAGCGCGCAGCCCTCCGCCACCGAGGCGATCCCATGTTCCCGCGCCGCTCGCTCCGAACGCGTCGGGCAACGGTCCTGCACCGCCAGCAGCGCATCCTGCGTCACGGTCGCGACGGGCAGCGCCATCTCGTCCGCGGCGGACAGCAGGGCGGGCAGCGCAGCGCGGAAGGCCGGCACCGCCAGCAGCCCGGCGCGCCGCCCGGCCTCGCGCTCCGCCCGGCGCACCAGCGCCACGACCTCCGCCGCCTCGCATCCCGGGCGGCAGCCGATCCCGGCCACGACGGCGCTCGTCGCGGCGGTCACGAGGCCGCCCCGGCGCGTACCGCGCTCCACTGCGTCACCGTCATGGCCGGACGCATCCCGTGCATCCGGCCGACCCGGTCCAGCCGCTCCACGCCGATGCGCGTCAGCGCGCCGCCCCAGCGCTCCCAGGCGCGCAGCAGCGCCATCTCGCCTTCCACCGTCACCACGTTGGCCACGATCCGCCCGCCGGGCCGCAGCGCCGCCCAGCCGGCGTCCAACACACCCGGAACGCTGGCCCCGCCGCCCACGAAGACGGCATCCGGCGGCTCCAGCCCCGCCAGAGCCTCCGGCACCGTGCCCGTCACCACCCGCAAGCCCGGGACGCCCAGCGACAGGGCGTTGCGCGTGGCCCGCGCCGCCCGGTCCGCGCGCGCTTCCACCGCGACGGCGCGATTGCGCGGGTGCTGCAGCATCCACTCGATCGAGACCGAGCCGGAGCCCGCGCCCAGGTCCCACAACAGCTCGCCCTCGCGCGGCGCCAGGGCGGAGAGCGTCATGGCCCGGATCTCGCGCTTGGTGATCTGCCCGTCATTCTCGAACCACGCATCCGGCAGCCCGGGCGCGAGCGGCAGGACGCGGGCACCCGGCTCTGCCACCACCTCGACCGCCAGCATGTTCAGCGGGTCCACCGTTGCCGGAACGCCGGCCGTGATGTCGCGCACCCGCTCCCGCGCCGCGCCCAGCGCTTCCAGGAGGATCAGTCGGCTCGCGCCGAAGCCTTCCGCCCGCAGGTAGGCCGCCACCTGCGCCGGCGTCGCGGCATCGGCCGACAGGCAGAGCAGCCGCGCGCCCGGCTGCAGGCGCGGCCGCATGGCCTCGATCGGGCGGCCGCAGAAGGAAAGCTCCGCCACCTCCTGCATGGCCCAGCCCAGCCGCGCCCGGGCCAGCGAGAAGGCGGAGGGCGCCGGAAGGCACAGCATCTCGCCGTCCCCCACCAACGCCCGCAGCGCCGACCCGACGCCGAAGCAGAAGGGATCGCCCGAGGCCAGCACCACCACGGCCTCCCCACGATGTTCGAGGATCGCGCGGTAGCCGTCCCGCATCGGGCTGGGCCAGGGATGCGCCGTGCCGCGGATCAGCGGTGCCGCCAGCGCTAGGTGCCGCGCCCCGCCGAAGACATGGGCGGCGGCACCCAGCAGCGCGCGGGCTGCGGGCGCCATCGCCTCCGGCCCGTCCTCGCCGATACCCAGCACGCTGAGCCAGGGCGCGGAGTGGGCAGCGGGGCTGATGGCTGGCCCCGCGGATGAGGGAAGGCCCGTCATGGTGCCGGAGCCGCCCGGACACAGGGGAGATGCGCCCATGGAAGGACCGGGCGTGGCGGAAGAGGCGGGCAGGGGCGGAGCCGCGGCCGCCGCGTGCTACGGTCGGCCGCATGAGCATCCCACCGACCCGCGTCCTGATCCTGGGCGGCAGCACCGAGGCCTCCGCCCTGGCCCGGCTGCTGGCGGGCCATGCGCGCTTCGACGCGCTGCTCTCGCTGGCCGGCCGCACCCGCGCGCCGCGCCCGCAGCCCCTGCCGAGCCGCAGCGGCGGCTTCGGCGGCGTGGAAGGTCTGACGCGCTTCCTCGGCGGGGCGGGCGTGCAGCTGCTGGTGGACGCGACCCATCCCTTCGCCGCGGCCATGTCGGCGAACGCCGTCGCGGCCGCCCGCCTCGCGGGGCTGCCGCTGCTCCGCCTCGACCGGCCGGCCTGGACGGCGGGCGAGGGCGACCGCTGGGCCATCGTGCCCGACATAGCGGCCGCCGCGGCCGCGCTCGGCACCGTGCCGCGCCGCGTGCTGCTGACCGTGGGCCAGAAGGAGCTGCGGCCCTTTCGCGACGCGCCGCAGCACCGCTACCTCGTCCGCTCCATCGAGCCGCCCGATCCGGACAGCCTGCCGCCCGGCGCCACCTGCATCACCGATGCCGGCCCCTTCACCGAGGCGGCGGAACGGGCGCTGCTGCTCCGGCACGGAGTCGAGGTGATCGTGTCCAAGAACTCCGGCGGCACCGCCAGCGCGGCGAAGCTCGCGGCGGCGCGGGCGCTGGAACTGCCGGTGGTGATGGTGGCGCGGCCAACGCTGCCTGCGGCCGAGACCGTGCCCGATGCCGGGGCGGCGCTGCGCTGGCTGCTGCGTCACGGCGCCGCGTCCTCGCCCGCCGCGGCAGGCTCCGTCGCCTGGCCCGCGCCCGTGCTGCCGCCGGGGACAGTGACACGGGCGGAAGCTGGCGCCGCGTCCTCGCCCGGCGCGACGGCGGATTGCGCCGCGTCGCCCGCCAGCGAGGCCGGGCCGCTGTCCGGGGCGGAGCGCGGCGCGTAAACCCAGGACCCGCCGTCGGCGCGGGGCAGCAGCCGCGTTTCCGCCGTGCCCACCATCACCAGCGTCCGCATGTCCGCCATGGCCGGCAGCGCCTCGCCCAGCGTGGTGACGACCACGCGCTCATCCGCGCGCGACACGGCCGTGGCGAAGATCACCGGGATGACCGCCGGCAGGACCTCGCGCAGCAGCTCGAAGGCCCGGCCCAATTGCCAGGGGCGGGCGCGCGAGATCGGGTTGTAGAGCGCCACCGTGAACCCCGCTTCCGCCGCCAGCCGCAGCCGGTGCTCCACCAGTGCCCAGGGCTTGAGGTTGTCGGACAGCGAGATGGCGCAGAAATCATGCCCCAGCGGCGCCCCGGCCCGCGCCGCCACCGCGAACATCGCCGAGACCCCAGGCAGCACCGCGAGGTCGATCTCCCGCCAGCTGACGGGCCCCCGCTCCATTGCCTCGAACAGCGCCGCGGCCATGCCGAAGACGCCGGCATCGCCGGCCGACACCACCGCGACGCGGCGGCCTTCCGCCGCCAGCCGCAGCGCCGCCGCGGCGCGCTCCAGCTCCACCCGGTTGTCGGAGGCGTGGCACCGCAGGCCCGACCGCGCCGGCACGCGGGCGAGGTAGGGGCCGTAGCCCACCGCGTCGGTGGCGGTGCGGAGAGTCTCGGACACCTCGGGCGTCACCAGCCCGGCGCCGCCGGGGCCCAGCCCCACGACGCGCAGCCATCCGCCCGGAACCGGTGGACCGTCCGCGCCGCCGGCGCCGGCCCCGGCGCGCGTGCCGGTCACGCCGTCAGCCGCGGAGCCCCGTGCATCGACCCCACCGGCCTTGCCCTGGGCAGGCACCGTGTCGGCGCCGTCCGTTCCGTTCCCCGTCATCGTGGCCGCTGCCGCCCCGGCACCAGCACGAGCGAGAAGTACGGCGCCGGCCCGTCGCCCGCCTCGCGCAGCGGCAGGATGCGCTCCGTCGCCTGGGTGCCGCGCTCCACGTAGATCGCGCGCTCCGCCAGCCCAGCGGCTTCCAGCGCGGCGCGGATCTTGGGCAGGTTGCGGCCCACCTTCATCACCACCGCCGCGTCGCCGCCGCGCAGCCGCTCCGCCAGGCGCTCCGCCGACAGGGTGCCGGGCAGCACCGTCAGCACGTCGTCGCCGTGCACGATCGGCTCCCCGGCGCGGGTCCAGCAGCCGCTCATGGCGGTGATGCCGGGCACCACCTCCTGCGGGAACTCGTCGCGCAGCCGGTCATACAGGTACATGGAGGAGCCGTAGAAGAACGGGTCGCCCTCGCACAGCAGCGCCACGTCGCCACCCCGCAGCGCCTCCGCCAGCCGCGCGGCGCAGTCCTCGTAGAACCGCGTCATGCCCTCGGCGTAGCGCGGGTCGCGGAGCGGGACCTCGGTGGTGAAGGGGTATTCGAGGCGCAGCTCCCGCACCTCGGGCCGCAGGTAGCCGGCGGCGATCGTGCGCGCGTGGCCCGACCGGCCGGCCTTGGCGAAGTAGGCCACCGTCGCCGCCTCGCGCAGCAGCCGGGCGGCCTTCACCGTCACCAGCTCCGGATCGCCGGGTCCCAGGCCCAGCGTGTAGAGCGTTCCCGCCACCTATTCCGCCTCGCTTGCCAGCGCATTCACTGCGGCGACCGTCATGGCGCTGCCGCCCAGCCGGCCCTCAACGATCATCCAGGGCACGTCGTGGCGTTCCCGCAGCGCCTGCTTGCTCTCGGCCGCGCCAACGAAGCCCACCGGCAACCCGATCACCGCGGCCGGGCGCGGCGCCCCGGCGTCCAGCATCTCCAGCAGGTGAAACAGCGCGGTGGGCGCGTTGCCGATCGCCACCACGGCGCCGCCGAGCTGCTCGCCCCACAGATCCAGCGCCGCGGCCGAGCGCGTGTTGCCGATGCGCTTCGCCAGCGCCGGCACCTCGGGCGCGTCGAGCGTACAGACCACGGCGTTGCCGGCCGGCAGGCGCGGGCGGGTGATGCCGTGCGCCACCATCTTGGCGTCGCACAGGATCGGCGCGCCGCGCAGCAGTGCCGTTCGCGCCGCTTCCGCGAAGCCCGGCCCGAAGCGCAGGGCGCGCGTCACCTCCACCATGCCGCAGGCGTGGATCACCCGCACCGCCACCCGCGCCTCGATGGGCGAGAAGCCGGACAGGTCGGCCTCGGCGCGGATCGTCGCGAAGGACTGGCGGTAAATTTCGGCGCCGTCGCGGATGTAGTCGTAGCTCATGCCGTTTCCTGCCCTTCGGCATCCCCCGTGGCCCGTAGCAGCGACGCGGCCTCCTCGATGGTGAGGCCGACCGCCGCCGGCAGGTCGCGCGCCGTGCCGCCGCGCACCAGCCCGTAGCGGCCGTCCGCGCCGCCCACCAGCACGGCCCCGGCCGTGCCGGGATGCGCGCAGCCTTTGCCGCAGCCCGAGAGGTGCAGCAATCCCCGCGCCGGCACGGCGCCCAGCGCCAGCAGCCGCGCCGCCGCCGCGGCGGTGTCCACGGTGCCGCTCGCACAATGCGGCGCTCCTGGGCAGGCGAGCAGCCGCAGGCGCGGGTCCGCCGCCTCAGTGATGCCGCCCACCCGCCGCAGCCGCTGCAGCACCTCCGCCGCATCCGCGCGCGCCACGCCCGGCAGCAGCAGGAGCCGCCAGGGCGTCACCCGCAGCGTGCCGTCGCCGAAGCGCTCAGCCAGCGTCGCCATCCCATCCAGTGCCTCGGGGTCCAGCCGCCCCAGCGGCAGGCCGGCCGCCGCGAAGCCGCGCGCCGTGCCCGCGTAGCCCCGGAACCCGGCCGCCGGTGCCGAGGCGAAGGGGGTAGGGGGCTGTTCCGCCACCAGGCCTGCCGCCGCCCAGAACCCGTCCTCGCCCAGCGCCGAGACCAGCCCGCGCAGGCGCCGCGCCTCGCCGCGCCGGTCCAGAAAGAGGCGGATCAGCCGCGACGCCGCTTCCGCCGCCTCGTCCCAGCGGCAGCGCAGCGCCAGGCGCGCACCGTCGGGCCGCAGCCACACCGCGTCGCCCACCGCCCGCAGGTGCAGGTCGCCTGCCACCTCGCCCAGCGGCAGGACGCCGCCACCCTCGACGGTCAGCCCGAACTTGCCCGGCAGCGCGCCGGCGGAGCGGTCGCCCAGCACCGCCTCCAGCCCGTCGAGCAACGCTTCCAACCGTTGGCCCAGTGCCGGGTCGCTCCCCAGCAGCACCGGCGGGAGGAGGTTGCGCTGCCGCTCCACCGCCGGGTCGGCTTCCGCCAGCCCCGCGCGCAGCATCGCCGCGGCGAAGGGCCCGATCGCACCATCGTCGAGGCCCCGCACCTGGAGGTTCGCGCGGTTGGTCAACCCGATCCAGCCCGCGCCCCACCGCCGTGCCTCCGCCGCCAGCCTCCGGGCCTGCGCGGCCGACAGCCCGTGCCGGCGCGGCTTGATCCGCACGATCCAGCCGTCGCCGGAGCGCATCGGCTCCGCCAGGCTGGGGCACCAGCCGCGCACCGTCACGGCCCGTCGAGCTCCGCCAGCACGGCGTTGCGGCGCGGCTGCCAGAACCCGCGCTCCAGCGCCTCGCGGAAGCGCGCGCGCAGCGCGGCCAGCGCCTCCGGATTGTGTTGCGCGAGGAAGTCGCGCACCTCCCGATCCTCCAGCGTGGCGGCGTGGAGCAGGTCGAACTGCGCGTCGAGGCGGACCGGCAGCGTGGCGGCGAAACCGTGCAACGCCTCCACCGCGCGCGCGATCTCGGCCGCGCCGCGCCGCCCGTGGCGCATCTGCCCCTCGATCCAGCGCCGGTTGGCGGCGCGCCCCCGGACCACCCGCGCGATCTCCTCCGGCAGCGAACGCAGGCGCGGCGCGTCGGGCCGGCTGGTGTCGGCGTGGTAGAGCGCCGGCGCGCTCCCCTCGGCGGCGGCCGCCGCCGCGAAGCCGCCGGCATGGGCGGCGTAGTCGGGGCTGTCCAGCAGGTCCGTCTCGGCATGGTCCTGCGTGTGGAGAAAGGCTTCCGCCGCGGCGACCCGCGCCCGGAAGGCCGCCGGCGCCGCGACGCCCTCGCGCCCCTGCGCATAGCCCGCCGCCGAACCCTCGACGTAGAGCGCCGCCAGCTCCGCCCGCCCGTTCCAGCCGCCGCGCGCCAGCCGGTCCTCCAGCCCCGTGCCGTACTGTCCCGGCGCCGCGCCGAAGATCCGCACCGCGGCCTCGCGCCGCGCCGCGTCCTCCATCCCCGACAACGCCGCCGCCAGCGGGTTCCAGGCCGCCGCCTCGTCGCGCGCCGCCACCGCGGCGACCGCCATGTCGAACAGCGCGATCTGCGCCGGGAAGGCGTCGCGGAACAGGCCCGAGATCCGCAGCGTCACGTCCACGCGCGGCCGGTCCAGCAGCGCCAGCGGCACGACCTCGACCCCGCTGGCGCGGCCCGAGCCCGCATCCCACAGCGGCACGACGCCCATCAGCACCAGCGCCAGCGCCAGCTCCTCGCCACCGGTGCGCAGCGTGGCGCTGCCCCAAAGGTCGATCACGGCGGAGCGCAGGTGGTCGCCCTGTTCCTGCCGGTGCCGGCGCAGCAGTTCCGCCGCCGCCTTTTCCGCCAGCACCAGCGCCGATCGCGTCGGCACCGTCCTGGGATCGAGCGCGAACAGGTTGCGCCCGGTGGGCAGCACGTCGGCTCGCCCCCGGCTCGGCGCGCCCGCCGGGCCTGGCGCCACCATCCGCCCGTCCAGCGCCGCCAGCAGCGCCGCCGCCTCGGCCCCCGCACTCCGGTCCAGCGCGGCGGCCAGCGCGGCGGGCGCGACCTCCGGGCAGGACCGCTCCAGCGCTTCCAGCAGCAGGGCGCGGCGCTCGGCGGCCGGGGGCTCACCGAAAACGTGCAGCCCGTCGCGGATCTGCATTTCCTTCACGTCGCACAGGTAGGCATCCAGCCGCGCCAGCGCCTGTTCCTCCGACGCCTCGCCGGCTGGAACCTCGGCACCGCTTTCCCGCAGTAGCCCGCAAGCCGCCGCGCGCCCGAGGATCTCGCCCCGCAGCATCGCGGTGCGCCGGCGGTCGAGCCCGTCGGCCGCGGCGTACTCGTCGATCAGCCGCTCCAGCACCGCGCCCTCCGCCCCGAGGCCGGCAGGACGCAGCGGCGGCGTCAGGTGACCGACCGTCACCGCGCCCAGCCGGCGCTTTGCCACCGCCGCCTCGCCGGGATTGCTGACGATGAAAGGGTAGATCACCGGCAGCCCGCCCGCGATCGCCACCGGGGCGCAGCCGTCCGACAGCGCCACCGCCTTGCCCGGCAGCCATTCCAGCGAGCCGTGGGTGCCGAGATGCACCAGGGCATGGATGCGCTCCGCCCGGCGCAGCCAAAGGTAGAAGGCCAGGAAGCCGTGCCGCGGCGGCAGGTCGGGATCGTGATAGCTCGCCTTCCGCGCCGCCGGGTCGCCGCGATCGGGCTGCACCGCCACGAGGCACTGGCCGAGGCGCAGGTGCCGCAGGTGGAAGGCGCCGTCGCGCAGCAGCGGATCGGCTTCCGGTTCCCCCCAGGCCTGGAGGACAGCCTCACGCAGGGCGGCGGGCAAGGTGCGGAAGCCGTCGCGATAGGCCGCCAGCGTCAGCACCGGCCGCGCCTCGCCCCGGCACAGCGCCTCTGCCAGCGCGTCGCTGTCCGGCAGCACTCCGTCCGACTGCGCCCCAGCCGGCGAGGCCGTGTCCGGCGCATCCCCACCGCCCACCCGGTACCCCGCCTCGCGCAGCCGCCGCAGCAGCGCGGCCAGGCTCGCGAAGCTGTCGAGCCCCACGGCGTGCCCTTCCTGCCCGCCGACGCCCGGATAGTCCGACAGCACCACCGCCACCCGCCGCTCACCCGGCGAGGCCAGCCGCAGCCGCGCCCAGTCGGCGGCCCGCTCCGCCGCCAGCGCGATCCCGTCCGGCGAGGGCGCCAGCACGGCGCGGGCGAATTGCAGCCCGGCCACCGGAGGCGCTTCCGTCTTGAAGGCGACCGCGCCGGTGAGCAGCCGCCCGTCCAGCTCCGGCAGGGCGACCTGCGCCGCCAGGTCGCTCTGCCCCAGCCCGCGCGACGAGGCCACCCAGGCGTCCCGCGAGGAGCTCGCCACCACCAGTTGCAGCACCGGCACGCCCGCGGCGTCGAGCGGCGAGCCGGCGTCCTCGCGGCGGGCCGAGAAGGCGGTGACGTTGAGCACCACCGCCGGGCACCAGCCCCGCAAGGACACCGCCACGCCGGCCGCCGTGGCGGCGGTCTTCAAACTGTCCACGAACAGGGCGCGCACCCGCAGGCCCCGCGCCCGCAGCGCCGCCGCCAGTGCCTCTACCGGCGCGGTGTCGCCCGACAGCAGGTGAGACCGGTAGAACACCACCGCCGCCAGCGGCGCGTCCGGCGGGTCCTCGCTGGGCAGGGGATGTTCGCCCCAGGCCGGCAGCCGCTCCACCAGCGCGCCGTCATCCGCGCCGAGCCCGGCCAGGTGCCGCATCAGCCGGATCGCCGAGGCCGCGTTGCGCGGCCCGCCCTCGCGCAGCAGCGCGTCCAGCCGGCCCCACTGCGCCGCCGCCACCGTGGACATCGCCCGCAGCCGCTCGTCGTCGCGCCCGTCGCCGGGAAGCAGCGCCAGCGCGATCCCCTCGGCCCGGCACAGCGCCGCCAGTTCCTCCGCGCCGTAGCGCCAGTATTCCAGCCCGCCCAGCAGCCGCACCACGACGCAGCGCGCCGCCGCCAGCGTCTGCTGAAGGTAAAGGTCCACCGACATCGGGTGGCGCAGCGAAGCGAGCCGCGCCAGTCGCATCTCGGGCACATCCCGCATCCGCTCCCAGGCGCCGGCCACCGCGCCGAGGTCGCTGTCGGAGAAGCTCAGCAGGGCCAGCGGCGCCGGCTCCTGCTCGAGATCCACCGCCGCCTCGGCCTCATCCAGCGTGCGCGCTTCGCGGAGAAGGATGTGCACCGCGTGCTATCCCGCCGCGACCGCGGCGGCGGCGTCCGCCGTAAACGGCGCCGCGATGGCGTCCGCGATCGCGGCCTCGTCCATGCCGGTCTGCGCGATCACCACCACGCGCCCCGCGCGTGCCTCGCCCGGCGTCCAGGCGCGGTCGAAGCCGTGGCGGAAGCGGGCGCCGACGCCCTGCACCTCCAGCCGCATCGGCTTCCCCTCCACCGCCACGTAGCCCTTCATCCGCAGCACGTCGTGCGCTTCGGCGACGGCGCGCAGCCGCGCCACGACAGCCTCGGGGGAGGGCGCCTCGGGCATCACCGCCACGAAGGAGCGGAAGTCATCGTGCTCGTGCGCCCCGTCCTCGGCATCGTGGTGCGAGGGCCGCGCCGCCAGGTCGTCCTCCGCCGCCGCTTCAAGCCCCAGCAGCACCGCGGCGTCGAGGCGCCCGTTCTCGGCCGCCACCACCTTCACCGCGCGCGGGATGGCCGCCGTGATCTCCTCCCGCACGCGCCCGGCCTCGGCGGTGTCCAGCAGGTCGGACTTGTTGAGCACCACGAGGTCGGCCGACATCAGCTGGTCCTCGTAGACCTCGGCCAAGGGGTTGTCGTGGTCGAGCGATTCGTCCGCCGCGCGCTGCGCCGCCACGGCCTCCGGATCATCGGCGAAGCGGCCCGCCGCCACGGCCGGCCCGTCCACCACCGTCACCACCCCGTCCACCGTGACGCGCGACCGGATGCCCGGCCAGTTGAAGGCCTTGATCAGCGGCTTGGGCAGCGCGAGACCCGAGGTCTCGATCAGGATGTGCTCGGGCGGGTTGGGGCGGTCGAGCAGCGCCTGCATGGTGGGCAGGAACTCGTCCGCCACGGTGCAGCACAGACAGCCATTGGCCAGTTCGACGATGTTCTCCTCCTCGCAGCCTTCGATCCCGCAGGAGCGCAGCGTCTCGCCATCGATGCCCAGCGAGCCGAACTCGTTCACGATGATGGCGATGCGCCGGCCGTTCGCCTGCGTCATCAGGTGCCGCACCAGCGTGGTCTTTCCGGCCCCCAGGAAGCCGGTGACGATGGTGGCCGGGATCTTTCGCACGTCGCTCATGAGGCGTTCTCGCTCGTCTGGGGAACTGGTGTTGCCTGGGGAATCGGTGTCCGGGTCGCCGTTGCCGGGGAAGTCGATGCCTCGAGGATCGGTGCCTGAAGGCCCGGTGCCGGGGAGATCGGCACTTGGGAGACCGACGCCTGGGGGACTGACGCCTGGGGGACCGACGGCTGAGGAACCGGTGCCTGGATGACCGACGCCCGCGTGGCGGGAGCAGGGTCGCCCGCCGGGGTGAAGGGCGGCACGCGGCCGAGGACCGCGTGGCGCAGCGAGGCCGGGCGCTTCGACGGCATCACCGTGCCCGTCGCCGTGGCGGCGTAGGCGCGCCCGTAGCTCACGAGGTCCGCCCCCATCGCCGGATCGAGCCCCGCCAGCAGGTACTGCCACTTGCCGGGCGCCGTGAGGGCGGCCGAGCAGCCGCGCTCGCAATTGGCCATGCAGGTCGAGGCGCGCAGCACCACCGGCGCCTCCGGCGCGGCGGCCAGCGCCGCGGCCACGGCGTCGAACAGCTTCTGCCCTTCCGGCACCTCGCCCTCGCCCAGCGCGAGGCCGGCGCGGCAGGTGGTGCAGACGTGCAGGGTGGTGACCGGCGCGGCCGGGGCGACGGCGGTTTCCGGTGCGGATGGGGCAGGGCGGCCGGAGCCCTGGTCACCCGGGGCCGGCGCGGTCGCGCCAGCGGCCAAGGCGCGCTCATGCGATGTCACGGCGTCGGCCGGCATGTCGGGCGGCGGCAGAAAGGCGGCTTCTGGCAAAACGTGATGATCCCGACGCGCAGCAACCCGGGATGCGTGGGACCGCCCTGAACACCGCCCGCTGGCGGCACGCAGGGTCGGCGCCGGGCACGGCGGCCAGGCACCTCTGCCCGCCGGGGCACCCCGCCCGGTGGCACGATCGAGACGCGGATGGCAGGTCTCCTGGCTCGCGGATACAGGCGCGTCCCGGTCGCCTTCCCGGCCGCCCGGAGGGGGCCAGTGGCTCTGGATCAGGACGCTCTCCGCCTACAGTTGCGGGGGCAGCCGCGGTTTTGGGACCTGAGGTGTCCGGCCGGCGATGCGCACCGGCCAGACACGGAACGGGCCCCGGACCGCGTTCCCTTTTCATCCCCCTCGCGGGGGAACCATCACGGCCTGAGGTCGTAGGCGGCGCCCGGGGTGCGAGTCAAACGATCTTCGCGCCGCCCCGGCCCGCCCTTGGCGCCGCGCCGCAAACCGCGCAGTTTCGCGCGCATGAGCCTTACCCTGGTTCTCGGCGGCGCCCGTTCCGGCAAGAGCCGGCACGCCGAGTCACTCTTCACCGCGCTTCCCCAGCCCTGGCTCTACCTCGCCACGGCGCAGGCCTTCGACGACGAGATGCGCGAGCGCATCGCCACCCATCGCGAACGCCGCGGGGCGGAATGGCAGACGGTGGAAGCGCCGCTGGACCTGCCGGCCGCCCTGCTGCGCGCCCGGACGCAGCCGGCGCTGGTGGACTGCCTGACGCTCTGGCTCAGCAACCTCCTGCTCGGTGAGCGCGACCTCGACGCCGCCGCGAACGCGCTGGAAACGGCGCTGATGCAGCGCACCGCCGCCACGGTCTTGGTGTCCAACGAGGTCGGCCTGGGCATCGTGCCCGACAACGCGCTCGCCCGGCGCTTCCGCGACGCCGCCGGCACGCTGCACCAACGCCTGGCCGCGCGGGCGGACCGCGTGGTCTTCACCGTGGCGGGCCTGCCGATGGTGGTGAAATGACGGCCGGCGAATCGTCCATGCGCGACGATGCCCCTGCCGCACCCGCGAACACGGCCGCGCCCGCAGCCAGCGACACCGACGACGAGGCCGCCCGCCACCGGCGCAAGATGGCCGCGCGCAAGGCGGTGCAGGATGCGGAGGTCGCCTCGAAGACGGTCGAGAAGGGGCTGCTGCTGGTCAACACCGGCGCGGGCAAGGGCAAGTCCACCGCCGCCCTCGGCCTGCTGCTGCGCATGGTGGGGCACGGGCGGCCCTGCGGCGTGGTGCAATTCATCAAGGGCGCCTGGAGCACCGGTGAGCGCACCGTGCTGGAAGGCTTCGGCCCGCTGGTGGAATGGCACTCGATGGGGGAAGGCTTCACCTGGGAAACCCAGGACCGCGCCCGCGACGTCGCCGCCGCCACGGCCGCCTGGGAACGGGCGCTCGCGATGATGGCGCGCCCCGACCTTGCGCTGCTGGTGCTGGACGAACTCTGCATCGCGCTGCGCTACAGCTACCTCGACACCGGCGCCGTGGTGGCGGCACTGCAAGGCCGCCGGCCCGACCTCCATGTCGTGGTCACCGGCCGCAACGCGCCCCAGGCGCTGCTCGACGCCGCCGACCTCGTGACCGAGATGCAGCCGGTGAAGCACCACTTCGCCGCCGGCGTCCGGGCGCAGCAGGGCATCGAGTTCTAGCCCATGCACGGCCAAGGATGGCAGCGGGCTTGTCGCCCGATGCACAGCGGCGGAAGCCCGGGCCACCCGGCAGCCGTTGCGCCGTGCCAAGCCAGGGCAGGGGGCGGCCTGCCGCCTCGCCGGAAGGGCTGTCCGTGACCCGCGCGATCATGTTCCAGGGCACCGGCTCCTCGGTCGGCAAGTCGCTGATCGTGGCGGGTCTGGCCCGCGCCTTTGCCCGGCGCGGGTTGCGCGTGCGTCCCTTCAAGCCGCAGAACATGAGCAACAACGCCGCCGTCACCGCCGATGGCGGCGAGATCGGCCGGGCCCAGGCGCTGCAGGCCCGCGCGGCCGGCGTGGCGCCCACGGTCCACATGAACCCCGTGCTGCTGAAGCCTCAGAGCGAGACGGGCTCCCAGATCGTGGTGCAGGGCCGTGTCCACGGCACCGCCAGGGCCCGCGACTACCAGCTGATCAAGCCGACGCTGATGCCCCACGTGCTCGACAGCTTCGGTCGGCTGCGCGAGGAGGCCGACCTCGTGCTGGTGGAAGGCGCCGGCAGCGCTTCCGAGATCAACCTGCGCCGCAACGACATCGCCAACATGGGCTTCGCCCGCGTGACCGCGACACCCGTGGTGGTGATCGGCGACATCGACCGCGGCGGCGTGATCGCCAGCCTCGTCGGCACCCACACAGTGCTCGACGACGGCGACCGCGCCACGGTCCGCGGCTTCATCGTCAACCGAATGCGCGGCGACCCGACCTTGTTCGCCGAGGGCATGACCGAGATCGCCCGCCGCACCGGCTGGGCACCGCTGGGCCTCGTGCCCTTCCTCGACGCCGCCCGCCGCCTGCCGGCCGAGGACGCGCAGGACCTGGCCGCCCCACGCAACCCCGACGCGGCGCTGCGTATCGCGGTGCCGGTGCTGCCCTGCATCAGCAACTTCGACGACCTCGACCCGCTGGCCGCGGAGCCGGGCGTGGAGCTCCTTCTCCTGCGCCCCGGCACGCCGGTTCCCGCCGGCTGCGACGCGGTGATCCTGCCCGGCTCCAAGGCCACGATCGCGGACCTCGCGGCGCTGCGGGAGGCGGGATGGGACATCGACATCGCCGCCCATCGCCGGCGCGGCGGCGCAGTGCTGGGGCTTTGCGGTGGCTACCAGATGCTCGGCCGGACGCTCTCCGACCCGGAGGGGATCGAAGGCCCCGCCGGCACCGTCGCCGGCCTCGGGCTGCTGGCGGTGGACACGGTGCTGACCGGCACCAAGCGGCTGAGCCCGGCCACGGGCCACAGCCTCGCCGACGGCGCGCCCTTCACCGGCTACGAGATGCACATGGGCCAAACCGGCGGTCCCGACGCGGCACGCCCGCTGCTGCGCCTGGCGGACGGCCGCGACGACGGCGCGGTGTCAACGGATGGGCTGGTGCGGGGTACCTACGTCCATGGGCTGTTCGGGGATGACCGGCAGCGCGCCGGTTTCCTGGCCTCGCTGAACCACGCCGCAGCACCGCGCCACCACGAGGGCGAGGTCGAGGCGGCGCTGGACGCGCTGGCCGCGCACCTGGAACGGCATATCGACCTGGACCGTCTGCTGTCCATCGCCGCCTGACACGCGACGCCCGGCGCGTCAGGGCAGGGTCAGGCCGGCGCGGCGATGCTCGGACGGCAGCCCGGCCGCACCCGCCGCCACGGCGGAAGGCTGCGCTCGCGGGAGTCGGCTGGAACAGCGGAAACGCCGTTCAGCCCGCCAGCGCCAGCACGGGCCGCGCGATGGAGAGCTGCACCGCGCAGGCCGGCCGGAACAGCGGCCCCCACCCGTTCAGCCCGCCAATGCCAGCCCCAGCACCAGCGCCGCCACGGCGCAAAGCTGCACCGCGCAGGCCAGCCGGAACAGGTGCAGCGCCCGCCAAAGGTCCGCCACCCCCGCCTCCGCGCACCCGTCGCCCATCCAGCCGTCCTCCACCCGCACGCTGCCGTAGACGCGCGGCCCGGCGAGGCGCAGCCCCAGCGCCCCGGCAATCGCCGCTTCCGGCCAGCCCGCGTTGGGGGAGCGATGCCGGCCGGCGTCGCGCCGCACCGCCCGCCAGGCACCGCGCGCATCCGCCCCGCGCGTCAGCGCCGCCGCCGCGATGATCCACCCCGCCGCGAGGCGCGAGGCCGGAAGGTTCACCACGTCGTCGAAGCGCGCCGCGGCCCAGCCGTATTGCTCGTAGCGAGGTGTCCGGTGACCCACCATGCTGTCGGCGGTGTTGGCGGCCTTGTAGCCCGCGATGCCCGGCAGGCCCGCCACGCCGCACCAGAAGGCCGGCGCCACCACGCCGTCGGAGAAGTTCTCGGCCAGGCTCTCGATCGCCGCCCGCACCACCCCGGCCTCGTCCAGCACCGCGGTGTCACGCCCGACGATCATCCCCACCGCCCGCCGTCCGCCCGCGAGGCCGTCGCGCTCGAGCCCTAGCGCCACCGCCCGCACGTGCGACCAAAGCGAGCGCTGCGCCGGCAGCGTCGCCGCCAGCAGCGCCAGCACCGGCACCGCCGCCCAGGCATCGCCGAGCCGGAACAACGCGAACTGCATGAGGCCGCAGGGCAGCACCACGGCGACCAGCAGCACCGCCTGCGCCACCACGCCGAGGGCGTGCCGACGGTGCGGCGGGTCCCCCGGCCGGTTCATCTTCCGCTCCAGCCATGCGATGAGCGCACCCATCCAGACCACCGGGTGCCGCACGGCGCGGAACAGCGCGTCGGGGTAGCCGAAGGCGGCCTCCAGGATCAGAACCAGCAGCAGAACAAGAAGGTTGAGCACGTGAAGCCGCTTCGGGTCGGAATGGTGTCGGGGCGGACCCTCGCGTGAGGCGCGGGCAGGGGGCTAGCACGGCGAAGCGCCCGGCGGCAGAGCGCCCGGTGCCCGCTGGAGCACGGGGCGAGGCACCGGCGCCGCCCACCGGCGCCACCTTGCGGGAGCACGGCGGCAGCCTCGCCGCGGCCCGCGCCCGCTTTCCCGAAGCGCCGGAGCCCTGGATCGACCTGTCCACCGGCATCAACCCCTGGCCCTATCCCGTGCCGCCGCTCCCGCCCGAAAGCTGGGCGCGCCTGCCCGAACCCACCGCCCAGGCCCGGCTGGAGGCCGCCGCAGCCCGCGCCTTTGGCCTGCGCGACCCGGCGGCCGTGGTGGCGGCGCCCGGGACGCAGCTGCTGATCGGCCTGCTGCCCCGCCTGATCCCCGCCGCCGCGGTCGGGGTGCTGACGCCCACCTACAACGAGCACGCCGCCAGCTGGGCCGCGGCCGGGGCGCGGGTGGTTCCCTGCGCCGAGCCCGCGGCGCTGGCCCGTCATCCCGTGGGCGTGCTGTGTAACCCCAACAATCCCGACGGGCGCCGCCACGATCCGGCGGCGCTGCTCGGCCTGGCGGCGAGGATGCCGCTGCTGGTGGTGGACGAGGCCTTCGCGGACATGGAGGACGCGCCGGGCCTCAGCCTCGCGCCCTCGCTGCCGCGGGAAGGGCTGGTGGTGCTGCGCTCCTTCGGCAAAGCCTACGGGCTGGCCGGTCTGCGCCTCGGCTTCGCGCTGGCCCCGCCCAGGCTTGCGGCGCGGCTGCGCGAGGCGCTGGGGCCGTGGTGCGTGTCGGGCCCCGCGCTGGCGATCGGCACCGCCGCGCTGGGAGATGAGGACTGGCGCAGGGATGCCGCCCGTCGCTGCGCGGCGGCGGCAACAAGGCTGGACCGGCTGCTGGAAACCTCGGGTCTGGAGATCGTTGGCGGCACCTCGCTGTTCCGGCTGGCCCGCCATCCCGAGGCCGTCGCGATCCACGACCGGCTAGGTCGCGCCGGGATCCATATCAGGCGTTTCGCCGCCATGCCGGACCGCTTGCGCTTCGGTCTGCCGCCGGACGAGCCCGCCTGGAGCCGGCTCGCCGCCGCGCTGACTGCGCCGGGCTGAGGCTCAGTAGCGCGGCGCGTAGGGCGGCACCGGCGGGGGCGGTTCGTAGTACGGCGCCTGCGCCTGGGCATTGGCGGCATCCACCGCGGCCCCCATCAGCGCGCCGGCCGCCGCCCCCGCCGCCGCGGCCGAGCCGGGCGTGCCGTAATAATAGGGGTCCGGGGCCACGACCTGCACGCAGCCCCCCAGGAGGACGGCCACGGGCATCAGCACGGCGAAGGGGATCAGGCGCATCGCCGCAGCTTGGCGGCCGCCGCCCCCCGCCGCAAGCGCCGCGTCCTCAGCGCGGCAGCAGCTGCTCCGCCAGCGTCGCAAAGAAGGACGCGCCCATCGGCAGGATCGCGTCGTTGAAGCGGTACTGCGGGTGGTGCAGCCCGGCATCGCCCGCCCCGGTGCCGGCACCCAGGAACAGGTAGGCGCCATCCTTGGCATCCAGCATGAAGGAGAAGTCCTCGCCCCCCATGGTGGGCGCCGACAGCTCGCGCACCTTCGCCGCGCCGACCACAGTGGCGGCGGCGCGCTCGGCCAGGCGGGTGCTCTCGCTCTCGTTCACGGTGGCCGGGTAGGTGCGCTCGAACACCACCTCGGCCTTCGCGCCGAAGGCGGCGGCGATGCCGGTGGCGATCTCCACCACCTTGCGCTCGATCAGGTCGCCGACCTCGCGCTTAAACCAGCGCGCGGTGCCCCGCATCCGCACCGTTTCGGGAATGACGTTGAAGGTGTGTCCGCCCTCGACATGGGCAATCGTGACCACGCCGGCCTCGGCGGGCTCGACGTTGCGCGACACCACGCTCTGCAGCGCGGAGATGATCTGCGCCGCGATCACCACCGGGTCGTTGCCCTGGTGCGGCATGGCGCCGTGCGCGCCGGTGCCGTGCACCGTGATGTCGATATTGGCCACCGCCGCCATCAGCGGGCCGACGCGCCAGCCGAACTGCCCCGCCGGCAGCGCCGGCCAGTTGTGGATGCCGAAGATGCGATCCATCGGAAAGCGCTCGAACAGGCCTTCGCGCACCATGGCGCCGCCGCCGCCGAACTGCTCCTCGGCCGGCTGAAAGATCACGTAGACCGTACCGGCGAAGTTGCGCGTTTCCGCCAGGTACTTGGCCGCGCCCAGCAGCATGGTGGTGTGCCCGTCATGGCCGCAGGCGTGCATCACGCCGGGCGTGGCGGAACGGAAGGGAAGGTCGGTATCCTCCACCACCGGCAGCGCGTCCATGTCGGCGCGCAGGCCGATCGCCCCGCCCTCGCGGCTCCCGCGGATCACGCCCACCACGCCGGTCTGCGCCAGGCCGGTCACCACCTCGTCGCAGCCGAAGGCCCGCAGCCGTTCCGCCACCAGGCCGCCGGTGCGGTGCTCCTGGTAGGAGAGCTCCGGATGGCGGTGGAAGTCGTGCCGCCAGGCGGTCATCTCGTCGTGGAATTCGGCGATGCGATTGTGCACGGGCATGGCGGTCTCCGGAACGTGGCGAAGGGGGTTAGCGGCACCACCGGGCCCAAGGCAAGCCAAGGGGGCGTCCGGTCGGGGGCGGCGTGCCGCGCTGTGCCTGCCGGCACGCCTTGGCCGGCGCCCGGCCCCGTAATGTCGGCGCCGGCACGGGGTCGATCCGCCCGGGACAGCGCTGCCTCAGGCCAGCATCTTCACGGCATCGCGGGCCAGCGACATGTCGGCCACCTTCTCGATCGGCAGCACCTGCCGCTGCGTTTTGAACTGGATGTTCAGCCTTTGCACGAGGTTGATCTGCTCGTCGGTCAGGATGAGGTCCTTGGCATAGGGCTGGGTCTTCTGGATCCAGCTCCACTGGCTGATCGCGTGCTGCGTGTCGGCCTCGCCCGTGACCGTCTGCCGCGCCTTGATGAAGGCATCCCGGGACTCCGGGCTGCAAACGTAGCGGTACGCCTTGGCATAGGCGGCCAGCAGCCGCACCAGATCGTCCCGATGCTCGCGGATCGCGGCGTCCGAGGCGTAGGTGGCCTGGTTGGTGTAGTCCGGGATCGCTTCCCACAGCAGCCCGCCCTCCACCGTGTGGATGCCGTACTTCTCCTGCTGGTCGAAGACGTCCACGTCGGACAGGCCGGCATCCACGGTGCCCGCCACCACGGCCTTGAGGATGTCCGCGTTGCTGCCGACGTTGCGGAACATCACCTTGTCGGCCGAGACGTTCTCCTTGGTCATGAGATAGACCATCATCTGGTGCAGCACGGTGCCCGGCGCGCCGATGCCCACCACCTTGCCCTCTAGGTCACTCAACTTCCGCACGCCGGGCTTGGCGGAATACAGCGCCAGCGACGGCAGGCTGAGCGAGCCCGCCAGGATCTTCATCGCCCCGCCGCGCTCGATCGCCGGGGTGACCTGGTTGAAGCCCGACCACATGCAGATCTCGCTGGCCCCGCTCAGCAGCGCCGCCACGCACTTGGCCCCGTCGGACACGAGCAGGACGTTCGGCTCGATCCTGGCCTCGGTGAAGTAGCCCTGCTGCCGCGCGAGCTCGTGCAGGGCGAGGCCGGACACGCCCTGGGTCATCACGATGTTGACCTTCCGCGCGGGCGTCGCCTGCGCCCGAAGGCGGCGGGGTGCCGCCAACGAGGCGACGCCCGCCCCGGCAACAAGAAGCAGATCCCTGCGGCGGCTCATTCCCGGCGGCATGCTGAAACCTCCCGCACATTCCCGACCCGACGCAGGAGATGCGCAGCCTATGTCCTGCCCCACCGTGGAAGGCCGAAACAACCGGCTTCGACACGATGTTATAGCGCGGAACGACTTTCTTATGGGCGGCCTACCGCCAGGGCCGCCGGCCGCCCGGCTTCACGCCGCAAAGGTCTGCCGCAGCCCTTGCACGAGCGGCCGCGGCTCCACCCCGAGCACGGCGCGCATCGGCGCCACGTCGAACGCCTTGTCCTCCGTCAGCCGCCGCAGCTCCGCCGCCCGCACCACCGGCACGCGCGGCAACAGCCGCGTCAACGGCGCCGCCAGGATCAGCGGCCAGAGCGGCAGCGGCACCACCGGCGGCACGCGGACGCCGGCCGCGCGGCACACCGCGCCGAGGAAATCGCGATAGGGCAGGGGTTCGGGCCCCGCCACCACCAGGGCGCGCGGCTGCTCCCAGTCCAGGCCCAGCGCGGCGATCACCGCCCGCACCACGTCGTCCTGGTGGATCGGCTGCACCAGGGAGCGGCCGCCGCCCGGCAGCGGCGCAACCGGCAACCGGCGCATCAGCGCGGCCAGGCGCTGCACGTTGTCCTCGCCCTGGGCGCCGTAGATCATGGTGGGGTGCAGCATCACGCCGTGGCGGCCGCTGCGCATCAGCGCGGCCTCGCCGGCCCGAACGCCGTCGCCATGCCGGTCCGCCCAGCGCGAGAAGCGCCGCGTGCTGCCCAGCAGCACCAGCCGCACCTCCTCGGCCGTGGCGGCGATGATGGCCTCGGCGAAGCGGGCATGGGCGCAGGAAGCCACGGCCCCGACCCCGTCCAGCGCCCGCCGCAGCGCTTCCCCGTCGCGCAGGTCGGCCAGGCGCGGTGCCTCGGCCCCGTGGATCGCGGCATCCCGCCAGCGGGCGACGTCGCGCACCACCGGCACCACCTGCGCGCCGGCTTGCAGCAGCGCCCGGCACAGCACCTGCCCCGACCGTCCCGAGGCGCCGATCACCGCCACCGGTCCGGGCAGCGGGGCAGGGGAGGGCAGTCCGCTCACCGGCAGGCCCGCCAGGGTCCGCGGTCGAGGTGGAAGTGGTCGCGATGCACGTTGTTGTAGTCCGGCCCCAGCACGGCGTTGAAGAAGCGGCAGGCGCCCCGGTGCGCGTCCCGCAGGAAGGCGCCGCGCGGGCCCGGATCGTTCCAGTCGCGCGCGACGCTCACCTCCCGCCCGTCTTCCAGCACGAAGCCCGCCACATCAAGGGCGTTGGCGCGGCCGTGCTGGCTGAGCCGCGTGCCGAGGCCGCTGTCGGTCCGCACCGGGCGGCAGCTGAAGGTGCCCAGCTGCCGCACCCGCACCACCCGCTGCCCGAGATGCGCCAGCGCCGCGGGCTGCACCGCGAAGCGGGCGAACAGCTCCCACGACGCCGCCATGGCGCAGGTCGCGACCGGGCCTGCGGGCGCCAGCGCCGGCTCGGTCGCGGGCATCCGCACCACGTCCTCCAGCGGGCACTGGCCGCCGGCGCTGTCGGGCAACCGCGTCAGCGGCAGCCCGGAGGCTTCGAAGGCCGCGAAGCAGCTCGACCCCTGCCAGTCCATGCGGGCGAGCTTGGGGCCGGTCATGAAATTCGGCTCGGCCCTGAGGTCCAGCGGCGCGAAGGGATCCCAGCGCGGCGGCAGCTGCAGCAGCCCGCCCCAGGCGGCGGCGAGAACCAGCACGGGCGGGAGAAGCAGGAGGAGCAGCTTGCGCACAGGGCACAGATGGGGGCGCCGGCATGCCGGGGCAGCGTGGCGCCACAGGATGTAACACGATCGGGCGGGGCGCACCGGCCCGCGCGGGCAGCGGCTGTTGCTGGATGCGGTATCCCGTTACCACTTGGCAAAAACCAAGGTTTTCCGCCGCTTTGCACGCCATTCTGCGCGCAATTCGCTTGACACCCGGGGCCGGGACGGCGATACGGCCCCCGTCATTTACCAGTAGTCACCGGACCAACATGCTCTCGACGCAGACCCGCTCGATCAAGCCGGCGGAGGTCAAGAAGGACTGGGTGCTCATCGACGCGGAGGGCCTCGTGCTCGGCCGCCTCGCCAGCATCGTAGCCAATCGCCTCCGTGGGAAGCACAAGCCCACCTTCACCCCGCACGTCGACTGCGGCGATCACGTCGTGATCGTGAACGCCGACAAGGTGCGCGTCACCGGCGCCAAGGCCGAGCAGTCGGTCTTCTACTGGCACACCGGCTACGCCGGCGGCGTCAAGGGCCGCACCTTCCGTGAGCGCATCGAGGGCCGCTTCCCCGAGCGCGTGATCGAGAAGGCCGTGGAGCGCATGATCACCCGTGGTCCGCTGGGCCGCGCGCAGATGCGCAACCTCCACGTCTACGCTGGCGGCGAGCATCCCCATGCCGGCCAGACCCCCTCGACGCTCGACGTCGCGGCGATGAACCGCAAGAACAAGGCGGCCTGATCGTGAGCGAGAACCAGACCACCAACTCCCTCGCCGACCTCAAGACCCTCGTCGCCGGCACCCCGGCCGGTGAGGGCCTCGAGGGCACCGCGATCACGCGTGAGCCGAAGCGCGACGCCCAGGGCCGCTCCTACGCCACGGGCCGCCGCAAGAACGCGATCGCCCGCGTCTGGATCAAGCCCGGCAAGGGCGAGATCGTGATCAACGGCAAGCCGCAGGCGACCTACTTCGCCCGCCCCGTGCTGCGCATGCTGCTGGCCCAGCCCTTCCTGGTGGCCGACCGGTACCAGCAGTTCGACGTGATCTGCACCGTGGTCGGCGGCGGTCTGTCCGGCCAGGCCGGCGCGGTCCGTCACGGTCTTTCGCGCGCGCTGACCTACTACGAGCCGGGCCTGCGCCCGATCCTGAAGAAGGCCGGCTTCCTGACCCGCGACCCGCGCGTGGTCGAGCGCAAGAAGTACGGCAAGGCCAAGGCCCGCCGAAGCTTCCAGTTCAGCAAGCGCTGAGCCGGGGCGGGCGCCGGCTGGCGCCCGGACCCCGACAGGTTCGCGACACACGGAGGGCGGTCCCGCGAGGGGCCGCCCTTCTTGCTTTTTCTGCTGCCGCTTTCCCACGGCCGGTCCCGGTCCATATTCCCCCGTGACCGCGCCTTCCTGCGACGAGGAGCTTCACCGCATGATGTTCAAGGGTCTCCAGCCCGCCGTCTTCGTGGACGGCGAATCCGGCACCACCGGCCTGCAGATCGTGGAGCGCCTGAACAACCTGCCCGAGGTCACGCTGCGCTCCCTGCCGGCCGAGCGCCGCAAGGACCCGGAGGCCAAGCGCGCCCTCCTGCGCGAGGTGGACGCGGTGGTGCTCTGCCTGCCCGACGCCGCGGCCAAAGAAACCGCGGCCATGGTGGCCGAACTCGGCGAGGCTGGGCCGAAGCTGCTCGACGCTTCCACCGCCCACCGCACCGATCCCAACTGGACCTACGGCTTCCCCGAGCTTTCGCCCGAGCAGGCGGCGGCGGTGGCGGCCTCGCGCCGCGTGTCCAACCCCGGCTGCTACCCCACCGGCGCCATCGCGCTGCTGCGGCCGCTGGTGGATGCCGGGCTGCTGCCGGCGGACCATCCCGTCACCGTCAATGCCGTGTCCGGCTATTCGGGCGGCGGCAAGGCGATGATCGCCGAGCACGAGGGCACGGGCGCCCCGAACTTCGAGCTCTACGGCCTGGGGCTGGAGCACAAGCACGTGGCCGAGATGCAGAAGTATGGCGGCCTGACTCGCCGGCCGATCTTCGTGCCCAGCGTCGGGCACTACCGGCAGGGCATGCTGGTCTCGATCCCGCTGCACCTCGACATGCTGCCAGGCAGCCCGACCCCGGCCGACCTGAGCGCGGCGCTGGAAGCACGCTACCGCAACGCCGCCTGGGTCCGGGTCGTGCCCGCCACCGCCGACAACAAGCTGGAGCCCGAGGCGCTGAACGACACCAACGCGCTGGAACTGCGGGTCTTCGGCAACGAGGCCCGGCACCACGCGGTGCTGGTGGCGCGGCTCGACAACCTCGGCAAGGGCGCGTCCGGCGCGGCGGTGCAGAACCTCGGGCTCATGCTGGGCCTCGACCTCAGCACCGGGCTGGATCGTCTGGCGGCCTGACCCCGGTGCAACCGTTGCCGCGACGGTGAAGAAACCGCCGCGGCAACGGGACGTCATTGCCTCAGACAATTCCGCGCCGAGTAAAGCCGATGTTCCGACGTCCTGCCCTCGTCCTGCCGCTGCTCCTTGGCCTCGCAGCCTGCGCGACGCCCGACAACGCGCCCTCGCTGCCCGCCATCGCGGCCACGCAGCAGGAACCGGTCCTGGCCGCCGTGTACGGCGCGCAGCCGGTGTTCCGCGACACCAGCCGGGTGGCCGGCAAGCCCTATGACGCCGCCATCGCCGCCATCCGCCTGGAATGGCTGGCGGCGGAGATGCCGCACGACCTCGCCTTCAAGAACAGCAAGCGGCTGACCATCCCGGCCACGCTGGCGGCGCGCGATAACCTCCGCATGGCGCTGGGCATCCCGGCTTCCACCCCGTCCCCGGTGGTGCTGTCCAGGCTGTCGGATGCCGCGGCGGCGCTGCGCGACGGCAACACCGCCCGCGCCCGGCAGGTGCTCAGCCCGCCCAGCTTCTCGGCCGACACGCTGGATCGCCTCACGGCCCTGCCGCAGCTGCCGCAAGCCAACCTGGCGCTGCTGCTGGCGCAGAAGGACCTGGATTTCGGCGGCGACCTGCTGTGATCCGAAAGGCCGCGCCGCATTCCGGCGCGGCGGTTTCTGCGCTACAGCCTCCGCCCATGCGCCGTCGCTCCTTCCTCCACCTGCTGCCCGCCGCCACCCTCGCGTCGGGGGTTCTGGCACTCTCCGCCTGTGCGGAGCTGAGGACGCCGCGTCGCCTCGTGCCGCCGCCGCCCGGCCTGCTCAACGACAGCGATCCGGGCCACCAGGCCGTCTCCGAGCTCGACCGCAGCTTCCGCAACGGCGGCGCCGCGCTGCGCGGCGACCAGGCCGCCACCGCCCGCGCGGCCGCGATCCTGGAATGGCTGAGCGTCGACCTCGCGGCGAATCCGCGCTGGAACCCGATTCCCACCGGCGTGAAGGAGCGCGTCTATGCCGGCCGCGACGAAATGCGCGCGAGCCTGGGCGTGCTGGCCAATTCCCCGGGCGAGGAAGTCGCGACGGAACTGGCCCGCGCGGCGCGCGAACTCTCGACCGGCCATGCCGGCCGAGCCTCCGACGCCCTGCCGGCGCGCCATTTCCGCGACGGCGGCGACCGCACGCTGGAGCGGCTGAAGGATGCGGGCCCGCTGCCGAACTGCGAGATCGCACTCGGCGCCCTGGCGCGCGAGGTCACGCGCCTCGACGAGACGAGCGGCTGGATCGTCCAGCCCGCGACCGATCCCGGCGTGACCGGCACCCGGGCCTTGCAGCCCGGCTACTGACGTCTCACCGGCGGAGGGGAACCGCCGGGGCTTCCGACGCGCGAGTCCCGTCGCCGGAGCCGGAACGGCGGCGCGGAGGCCTCGCCATCCCCGACCGGCTCAGTCGCCCGCCATCACCCGCACGTAGTCGCCCGGCGCGTCCGCCAGCGCCGGCAGCTTGCCGCTTCCGGGCACGCGCGCCGGCACCTGCCTGCGGTCCTGCGCCGACACCCAGCGCTGCCAGTCGGGCCACCAGGATCCGGCCAGCTCCGTGGCGCCCTCCAGCCAGGTGTCGGGGGAGGGGTCGAGCGTCTCGTTGACCCAGTGGCTGTACTTGCCGCTCTCGGGCGGGTTCACCACGCCGGCAATATGGCCCGAGGCCGCCAGCACGAAGCGCGTCTGCCCGCCGAAGATCTGCGTCGCGCGATAAGCGCTGCGCCAGGGCGCGATATGGTCCTCGCGCGTGGACAGCAGGTAGCTCGGCACCTCGATCTTGCGCAGGTTCAGCGCCACGCCGTCCAGCGTGATGGCGCCCGGCTTCACCAGGTCGTTCTGCTGGTACATCCGACGCAGGTAGAAGGAGTGCATCCGCGCCGGCATGCGCGTGCTGTCGTCGTTCCAGTAGAGCAGGTCGAAGGGGAAGGGTTCCTGCCCCAGCAGGTAGTTCTGCACCACGAAGCTCCAGATGAGGTCGTTGGCGCGCAGCATGTTGAAGGTGTTGGCCATCTCGCTGCCGGGCAGGTAGCCGCGCTCGCTCATCTTGGTTTCGAGCGTCTGCAGTTGCCCCTCGTCGATAAACACGCCGAGCTCGCCCGCTTCCTCGAAATCCACCATCGTCGTCAGGAAGGTCGCGCTCTTGACCCGGGTGTCGTTCTTCGCGGCCATGTGCGCCAGCGTGGCGGCCAGCAGCGTGCCGCCCAGGCAGTAGCCGACCGCGTTCACCTCCCGCTCCCCGGTGGCCTGCTCGATGGCGTCCAGCGCGGCGTAGGGCCCCTCGCGCATGTAGTCGTCGAAGCCCTTCTCGGCCAGCGACTCGTCCGGGTTCACCCAGGAACACACGAACACCGTGTGCCCCTGCGACACCGCCCAGCGGATAAAGGAGTTCTTGGGCTTGAGGTCGAGCACGTAGAACTTGTTGATCCAGGGCGGCAGGATCAGCAGCGGCCGCTTCAGCACCTTGTCGGTGGTGGGCGCGTACTGGATCAGCTCCATCAGGTCGTTGCGGAACACCACCTTGCCCGGCGTCACCGCGATGTTCTTGCCGATGGTGAACTTGGTGCGGTCAACCATGGAGATGCGCAGGTTGCCCTTGCCGCGCTCCAGGTCGGCCAGGAGGTTGCTCAAACCCTTGAGCAGGTTCTCGCCGCCCGTCTCGGCGGTGCGGCGCAGCACCTCCGGGTTGGTCATCACGAAGTTCGTCGGGCTCATCGCGTCCACGAACTGCCGCGTGTAGAAGTCGACCTTCTGCGCCGCCTTCGGATCGTCCTTGCTTTCGGCGCCGCGCACCACGTTCTGCAGGTAGCGCGACGACAGCAGGTAGCTCTGCTTGATGAAGTCGAAGATCTCGTTGTCGCGCCAGGCCTCGTCCTTGAAGCGCTTGTCCTTCGCGTCCTCGGCGATCACCGGCGCCACCTGCTCGCCCATCATCCGCCGCGCGGTGTTGCCCCACAGCGTCAGGTAGTCGCCCCAGAAGCCGACCTGCGCCTGCATCAGCTGCGCCGGGTTCTGCATCAGCCGCGCCGTCATCTCGGCGAAGGCGCCGCCGATGTTGAAGGGATCGAGCACGCCGCCGCGCGCGCCGGTGCCGGGCTGCTGGCGCACCCCGTCCTCCTGCCGGCGCAGGAACTCGCTCACCAGCCGCTGCGAGCGTTCCGCCACGTCGGCCATGGTGCGGCTCACCAGTTCCGGATCGGGCAGGCGGAAGCCCGCCTCCGCCGCGCCGCGCGGGGAAACCGGCGTGCGCGTGGTGGCCTGCGCGCGCGGAGCCGCCGCGCCGCGCCGCGGGGCGCTGCCGCCGGGGAAACCCTTCTCGCCGGCGCCCAGGCCGCCGGCGGCCGCTTCGCGGGCCACCTCCACCGGGCGGGCTGCCGTCGCCGCGGTCTGATCCCGCGACGTGTCGCCATTGCGCGGCGTATCGCCACCGTCCGCGACGCGGCTTTCCGCGCCCCGGTCAGCCGCGACCCGGTCAGCCGCGCCCGGTTCGTTCATGTCCGGCTCGTTCTTATCCGGCTGGGCGGCGCTCGGCCGGGCCGTGCCGTGCACCTTCGTGCCTGCTTTCGTGTCCTGGCCCTTCGCACCCGGCTGCGCGGCGCGCGCCTGCTTCCTGCCGGCGTCGCCCATGCCCGGGTCGTTCGCGGGCTGGGCATGCACCTGCTCCTTCGCGCCCACGGTCCGGACGGCCCCCGGCGCGCGGCGGCCCGGTCTCGCGGCGGGCTTGCGGCCCTTGGCGTCCCCGTTCCCGGAGTCCTGGCCCTTGGCGTTCCCGCCCGTCGGTTCCTGGCTCATGGCGTGTTTTTGCCTCCGGCGCTTCCCCGCCCGTGGACGCTCACCCGCGCGACGGGCGACCGCGCGGGAAGGGCACGATGGCGCGGCCGCTTCACGCCCTGCCCGAACTGCGGCAAACCGCACCGGTGCGGGAACAGGCGAGCGAGATGGTCCACAGGCAGGTCAAACCTAGGCGTCCCCAGGTGCCGGAACAAGCGCGCCCTTGGCCGCGCGCCGCAGATGCGCGGCCGCTTCTGCTCCGGCCCATGCTGCCCCGGCCCATGCTGCCCCGACCCGCGCTTCGCATCGCGGCGCTGGTGCTGCTGCCGGTGCTCGCGGGCTGCGCCACCTCGTCGGGCGAGGGGCCGCTGCAGTTCTACCGGCAGGTCACCGCCAAGCCCTTCGAGGGACGCGAATCCCCGCCCGGCGAGAACGACGGCTACCGCAACCTCAGCACCATTCCCGTGCGGCCCACGCGCGGCGAGGCTTCGGTGCGGGAAGAGCTGACCACCTCGCTCGCCGCCAACCGCGCCGCGGTGGACCAGCCGATCACCCCGGGCGCGCCGGTGCCGGCGGCACCCGCGACCGAGGGCGCCTCGATCATCCCGGCGGCACCCCCGCCGCCGCCACGCCTGGCCGCGGCGCCGCCGATTGGCCCGGCCCCCACCAATGCCGAGCTTCGCGCCGGAACGCCCGATCCCGGCAGCGCCCCGGCCGCCCCGCCGGCCGAGCTGACCGCGCCGGCGCCGCCGTCGCCCGACCTCCTGGCGCCCGCCGCCCCGCCGCCGCCGCGCATCGCGCCCTGACGCCCGGGCGCTGCACCCGCGCGCCGCGGCCCCATCCGGCCCAGCGTTGCGGGCGGCCGCGCGGGAAACGGCCGGCCGGGCGCGCTCCCGTCCCGCACCCGTTTCCTGCTCGCCGTTCCCGCACCCCCTTTTCCCGCACCGGCACCCTCGCGTCGCGCGACCGCTGCGGCTACCCTGCATCCCCCTTTGCAACCCCTGCGCCGTCCCGACAGAGCACCCCACGCCATGAGCGACGACTTCCACCGCATCCGCCGCCTGCCGCCCTACGTCTTCGCCGAGGTGAACGGCGCCAAGGCCCGGGCGCGCGCGGCCGCGGAGGACATCGTGGACCTCGGCATGGGCAACCCGGACAGCCCGACGCCGCCGCACATCGTGGCCAAGCTGGTGGAAGCGGTGCAGGACCCGCGCTCGCACCGCTACTCGGCGTCCCGCGGCATCCCCGGTCTGCGCAAGGCGCTGGCGAATTATTACGCCCGCCGCTTCAACGTCGAGCTCGATCCGGAGACCGAGGTCGTGGCCACGCTGGGCTCCAAGGAGGGCCTGGCGAACCTGGCGCAGGCGATCACCTCGCCCGGCGACACCATCATGGTGCCCAACCCGAGCTACCCGATCCATCAGTTCGGCTTCATCATCGCCGGCGCGTCAGTTCGCTCCATCCCGCACACGCCGGATGAGGAAATGCTGCGCGCCATCGACCGCGCCGTGCGCCATTCGGTGCCCACGCCCACCGCGCTGATCGTGAACTTCCCGTCCAACCCGACGGCGCTGCTGGCGGACCTCGATTTTTATCGTGAGATCGTGGCGATGGCGAAGCAGCACGGCTTCTACGTGCTCTCCGACCTCGCCTATGCCGAGCTGTATTTCGGCGACAAGGTCCCGCCCTCGATCCTGGAGGTGCCGGGCGCCCGGGACGTGGCGGTGGAGTTCACCTCCATGAGCAAGACCTACAACATGCCCGGCTGGCGCATGGGCTTCGCCGCCGGCAACCGCAAGCTGATCGCGGCGCTGACCCGGGTGAAGAGCTACCTCGACTACGGCGCCTTCACGCCGATCCAGGTCGCCGCCACCGCCGCGCTGAACGGCCCGCAGGACTGCGTGGCCGAGATGCGCACCCTGTACCGCGAGCGCCGGGACCTGCTGGTGAAGGGCCTCAAGTTGGCCGGCTGGGACGTGCCCACGCCCGAGGGCTCGATGTTCGTTTGGGCGCCGATCCCGGAGCGTTTCGCGCAGCTGGGTTCGGTCGAGTTCTCCAAGTTGCTGCTGGCCAAGGCCAAGGTCGCGGTGGCACCCGGCATCGGCTTCGGCGAGTACGGCGACACCCACGTCCGCATCGCCACCGTCGAGAACGCGCACCGCATCCGGCAGGCGCTGCGCGGCATCCGCTCCTTCCTCGCCACCGATAATGGCGGTCCGTCCTCCGAGACCGCGCCGGAGCTCGTTCGCGCTTGACCCGTCCCCTCGCAGTCGGCCTCGCCGGCCTCGGCACCGTCGGTGCCGGCACGCTGGAACTTCTCCGCAAGAATGCCGAGCTGATCGCGGCCCGCGCCGGCCGCGCCGTCACCGTCACCGCCGTGGCGGCGCGCGACCGCACCCGTGACCGCGGCCTGTCGATCGAAGGGCTGCGCTGGTACGACGACGCCACCGCGCTGGCCAACGACCCGGCCGTGGACGTGGTGGTGGAAGCGATCGGCGGCTCCGAAGGCACGGCGCGCGCCACCGTCGAGGCCGCGCTGGCCGCCGGCAAGCCCGTGGTCACCGCCAACAAGGCGCTGCTCGCGGTGCACGGCGCCGCACTCGCCCGCACCGCCGAGGCCAAGCGCGTGCCGCTCGCCTTCGAGGCCGCGGTGGCCGGCGGCATCCCCGTGATCAAGGCGCTGCGCGAGGGCCTGGCCGCCAACCGCTTCACCCAGGTCACCGGCATCCTCAACGGCACCTGCAACTACATCCTCTCCACCATGCGCGACCGCGGGCGGGAGTTCACCGAGGCGCTGGGTGAGGCGCAGAAGCTGGGCTACGCCGAAGCGGACCCGAGCTTCGACGTCGACGGCATCGACGCCGCGCACAAGCTGGCGATCCTGGCGGCCCTCGCCTTCGGCCGTCCGGTGGATTTCTCGGCCGTGCATGTCGAGGGCATCCGCAACGTTTCCGCCCTCGATATCAAGCTGGCCGAGGACCTCGGCTACCGCATCAAGCTGCTGGGCATGGCGCGCTGGACCGAGGCCGGGATCGAGACGCGCGTGCACCCCTGCATGGTGCCGGCCGACTACCCGCTCGCCCGCGTGGACGGCGTGTTCAACGCCGTGGTGGCGGAAGGCGACTTCGTGGGCCGCGTCGTGCTGGAGGGCAGGGGCGCCGGCGCCGGTCCGACCGCCTCGGCCGTGGTGGCGGACCTGATCGACATCGCGCGCGAACGCCACACCCCGGTCTGGGGCGCGGGGCTGGCCGACCTGTCGCCCGTGCCCTCCATCCCGATGGAGAACCGCGCCGGCGCCTATTACCTGCGCCTGATGGTGGTGGACCGCCCCGGCGTGATCGCCGACGTCACCGCCGCGCTGCGCGACGCCGGGATCAGCCTGGAATCCATGCTCCAGCGCGGCCGCGCGCCGGGCGAGGCGGTGCCGGTGGTGCTCACCACCCACGACAGCACCGAGCGCAACATCCGCGCCGCCATCCGCCGCATCGAATCGCTCGACACCGTGGTCGAGGCGCCCGCCCTGATCCGCATCGAAACCTTCTGAGGAACCGCCGCATGTCCGAGATCAAGCGCAATCCCATTCCCGTCGACCGCAACCTGGCGATGGAGCTGGTGCGCGTCACCGAGGCCGCGGCGCTCGCCTGTTCCTCCTGGATCGGCCGCGGCGACAAGAACTCCGCCGACGGCGCCGCGGTGGACGCCATGCGCCGCGCCTTCGACACCGTCGCCATCTCCGGCACCGTGGTGATCGGTGAGGGCGAAATGGACGAGGCGCCGATGCTCTACATCGGCGAAACCGTCGGCTCCGGCGGCCCGAAGGTGGACATCGCCGTGGACCCGCTGGAAGGCACCAACATCTGCGCCACCGGCGGGCCGAACAGCATCGCGACGCTGGCGGTGGCCGAGCATGGCGGCTTCCTCCACGCGCCCGACATCTACATGGACAAGCTGGCGGTCGGCCCCGACCTGCCCGCCGGCGTGGTGGACCTTGACGCCAGCCCCGCCGAGAACCTGCGTGAACTCGCGCGCGCCAAGAAGGTCGAGATCAACGACCTCGTGGTCTGCACCCTCGACCGTCCCCGCCATGCCGAGATCATCGCGGCCTGCCGCGCGGCCGGTGCGCGCATCATGCTGCTGCCCGACGGCGACGTGGCGGGCGTGGTGGCCTGCGCCCAGCCGGAGTCCGGCGTGGACATGTATATCGGCTCCGGCGGCGCGCCCGAGGGCGTGCTGGCGGCCGCCGCGCTGCGCTGCATCGGCGGCCAGATGCAGGGCCGCCTCCTGTATGAGGACGAAGGGCAGATCGAGCGCGCCCGCGCCATGGGCATCACCGATCCGAACAAGAAGTTCGCCGTGGACGAGATGGCCAAGGGCGAGGTGATGTTCGCCGCCACCGGCGTGACCTCGGGCGCCTTCCTGCGCGGCGTTCGCCGCACCAAGCTCGGCGCCATCACGCATTCCATCGTCATGCGCTCCAAGACCGGCACCGTCCGCTACGTCGAGGGCCATCACAACCTGACCCGCAAGCCCGGCAAGTTCTTTGGCTGATCACCCGGCGCTTTCCGGAACAGCCCTCGCCGGGACGGCGCCGGACAGCGGGTTGCCCGGCGCGGCCTCCCCAGCCGCTCCGCCGGCGGCGGGCGGCACCGTGCTCGGCGTCGACCGCAGCGTCACCGGCCGCCGCTGGCTGTGGCGCGGCGGCGACGAGCGCACCGGCATGGCCATCGCGCAGCGGCTGAACCTGTCCGAGATCGTCGGTCGGATGCTGGCCGCGCGCGGCGTCGGGCCGGAGCGCGCGGCCGAGTTCCTCGACCCGACGCTGCGGGCCACCATGCCCGACCCCTCCACCCTGCGCGACATGGACGCCGCCGCCGCGCGCCTGGCCGAGGCTGTGCGCCGCGGCGAGAGGGTGGCGGTCTACGGCGACTACGACGTGGACGGCGCCTGTTCCGGCGCGCTGGCGGTGCTGGTGCTGCGCGACCTGGGCGTGGAGGTGGCGCACTACATCCCCGACCGCGTGCTGGAAGGCTACGGCCCCAACCCCGCCGCCATCGCGCGCCTGTGCGACGAGGGCGCGGCGCTGATCATCTGCGTGGACTGCGGCATCGCGGCGCATGACGCGCTGGCGGTGGCGCAGGGCCGCGCCGACGTGGTGATCCTCGACCACCACAAGTCCGAAGGCCCGCCGCCCGCGGTGGTGGCGGCGGTGAACCCCAACCGCCTCGATTGCACCTCCGGGCTCGGCTACCTTTGCGCCGCCGCGGTGGTGTTCCTGGCCGCCGTCGCCCTCCATCGCGACCTGCGCCGCACCGGCTTCTTCGCCCATCGCGACGAGCCGCGCCTGCTGCGTCACCTCGACCTCGTGGCGCTGGCCACCGTGTGCGACGTGATGCCGCTGATCGGCCTGAACCGCGCGCTGGTGGCGCAGGGCCTCAAGGTCATGTCGCGGCGCGAGCGCCCCGGCATCGCCGCGCTGCTGGAAGTCGGCGCCGTCAAGGACGCGCCCACCGCGCATACGCTGGGCTTCGTGCTGGGCCCGCGCATCAACGCTTCAGGCCGCATCGGCGAACCGGACCTCGCGCTGCGGCTGCTGGCCGGCGACGACCCGATCGAAGCGCGCGCCATTGCCGAGCGCCTCGACCAGACCAACCGCCGCCGGCAGGAGGTCGAGGCCGAAGTCCTCCAGCGCGCCTTCGCCGATGCCCAGGCGCAGGCCGAGTCCGGCCTGCCGGTGATCCTAGTGACCGGCGAGGGCTGGCACCCCGGCGTCGTCGGCATCGTGGCGGGCCGGGTCAAGGAACGCTTCAACCGCCCCGCCCTGGTGGCCGCCGTGGCCGAAGGCGTGGCACGCGGCTCCGGCCGCTCCGTCGCCGGGGTGGACCTCGGCGCCGCGGTGATCGCCGCGCGGCAGTCAGGCCTGTTCCTGACCGGCGGTGGCCACGCCATGGCCGCCGGCTTCTCGTTTCCGCTGGAACGCCTCGAGGAGGTCCGCCGCTTCCTTGAGGAACGCCTGGGCCACGCCAACGCGCTGCCCACCGCCGCCGACCTACCGATCGAGGGAACGCTGACGGTTGCCGCCGCCACCACCGGCTTCGCGGGTGAGGTCGGGCGCCTGGCTCCCTTCGGCGCCGGCAACGAGGAACCGGTCTTCGCCCTGCGCCGCGCCCGCATCGTGCGCGCCGACCGCGTGGGCAAGGAGGGCGCCACTGTGCGCGCCTTCCTGGAGGGCGAGGACGGCGCGCGCCTCAAGGCCGTGTGCTTCCGCGCCAAGGACGGGCCGCTGGCGCAGCTGCTGCTGGGCGCCAACGGCTCGGCCGTGCATCTCTGCGGGCTGCTGCGGGCCGAAAGCTGGAACGGCACGGTGACGAGCTGCCTTCACGTGCTGGACGGCGCCCCGGCCTGACGGCGCCGCGGCAGCCGGCGCCCTGGCCCACGGTGCGCCGACCCAGAATGCGCCAGCTCTCGGGGGGCGCCCGACTGGGAACACCCCGGCGGCGCGGCACCTGATGGCGTTCATTCACCGTGCGGGATGGCGGCAGCGGGGCGCGGCGCCCTAGGGTTCGGTCCTGAAGCAGGAGCCGCCCCCATGTCCGACCGCGTTTCACCCTCCGAAGCTGTCGTCGTCACGCCGGTGCATCCCGGCACCCGCATCGGCCACGTTCACCTGAAGGTCGCCGATCTCGACCGGGCGCTGGGCTTCTACCGCGACGTGCTGGGCTTCGCGCTGACCCAGCGCTACGGCACGCAGGCGGCTTTCCTGTCGGCCGGCGGCTACCACCATCACATCGGCCTCAACACCTGGGAGAGCTTGGGCGGCCGCCCGCCGGCGCCCGGCACCACCGGGCTGTTCCACACCGCCATCCTCTATCCCACCCGCGCCGCCCTGGCCGACGCGCTGCGCCGCCTTCGCCGCGCCGGAATCCCGCTCGACGGCGCCTCGGACCACGGCGTCAGCGAGGCGCTTTACCTGCGCGACCCGGACCAGAACGGCGTGGAACTCTACTGGGACCGGGCAGAGAATGAGTGGCCGCACGGTCCGGACGGCAAGCTCGCGATGTTCACCCGCCGCCTCGACCTCGAAGACCTGCTGCGCGAACCGCCGCTGGCCTGAACGGCACCACGGGCCGCCCGCGAGCGCCGGGCGATGCTACCGTCGCGGCCTCGCCGACATTGCTCAGCTGAGAAAACGATGAAGGATAGTTCGCCAACCTGTTGAACAGCGTGGAAAGCGTCAGCGCTGAAAGGACCGCTCCACCCGCAGCCGGTTCCGTCTGCCGGATCAAGAGCGCATCCGGCGCCTGTTCAGCTGATGCCGATCCAGTGGCCCGAGCGTTGGTGGGGTGGACCCCCGTCCCAGCAGCCCAGGGAAACGCCACCATGAAGCTCCAGAACCGCATCGCCATCGTCACCGGCGCGGATTCCGGCATCGGTCAGGCCATCGCGACGCTCTTCGCCCAGGAGGGCGCGGATGTCTGCATCGCCTTCCACACCGACCAGGCGGGCGCCGAGGAGACCCGCCGCCGCGTCGAGGCCGCCGGCCGCCGCGCCGTGGTCTTCCAGGGCGATGTCGGCGACCCGGCCGCGGTGAAGGCCATGTTCACCAAGGCCGCGGAGCTCGGCACCGTGGACCTGCTGGTCAACAACGCCGGCAAGGGCATGGGCGGCGTGCCCGTGGCCGAGATGGAGGACGAGCTGATGGAGCGCGTCCTGCGCACCAACCTGATGGGCCCGCTCTTCTGCTGCCGCGAGTTCATCCGCCTGCGCAAGCAGCACGGCGGCAAGGGCCGCATCGTGACGATCAGCTCGGTTGCCCAGCACCTGCCCACCGACGAGAGCGCCCCCTACGGCATGAGCAAGGCCGGCGTCGGCTCGCTCACCCGCTCGCTGTCGGTCGAGCTCGCGCCCATGAAGATCAACGTCAACAACATCGCCCCCGGCCTGATCGAGACCCCCATGACGGAGGAGCGCGTTCAGGACCCGCAGAAGCTCGAGGAAGCGCTGAAGGAAATCCCCTGGGGCCGTGTCGGCCAGCCGGAGGAAATCGCGGGCCTCGCCCTGTTCCTGGCTTCCGACGCGGCGGACTACGTCACCGGCCAGACCTTCGTGATGGATGGCGGCCTGACGATGAACTGGGGCGGCGCCTGAGCAGGAAGGTCTGCGCCAGGAGGCCAGACGAAGGGCCGCTCCAGGCAAGGGGTGTCCAAGCAGGACGGGGCCGGGGGCAGCTCGGTAAAACGGGACCCGGCCACTGACCCTGCCTGGAGCCGGAACGGCGCGGGGAACACCCCCGCGCCCAGGCGTCAGGCGCGCACCTTTTCCCGGCTCTCGGCCAATCCGCCGGTCGGGAACCGCGTGTCGGACACGACCGAGGTCACCACCGCGAAGGGCACCGCCAGGATCAGCCCGCCGATGAAGGGCAGGGCGGCCAGCAGCGGAAACAGCCCGGCCGAGGCGAACAGCGCCGCCATCACCAGCCCGCACAGCGTGTGCGGCCAGAAATAGCCCACCGCCTCCGACCATTCGAGGTCCCGCTCCAGCCGCTCCTGCCCCGGCCAGCCGCGCCCGCCGCCGAGCAGCAGGCGCCCCAGCACCACCACGCGGTCGAAGCCCGCCACCGGCTCGAACAGGGTGGTGAACAGGAGCTCCGCCAGCATCGGCCCGCGCGTCACGCCGGGACCCGGCCGCAGGATGGCCTGCGCGTAGCCCGCGAACTTCGCCAGCTGCGGCAGGCCCCAGAGCAGCACGAGCAGCAGCAGCAACCAGGGGCGCGGCGTTCCGGCCGCACCGCCCGTCGCGGCGTTGATCGCGGCCAGCGGCATCAGCGCGAAGGAGAAGGGGATCAGCAGGTAGTAAGCCACCGCCTGCGCCATCTGGAAGCGCCCCAGCGTCGACAGGCGCCGCTCGCGCAGCAGCCCCATCCACTGCATGTTGCCCGCCGCCCAGCGCAGCTCCCGCTTCAGGTAGGCCATGGCGTGCGGCGGATGCGCTTCCAGCGAGCCCTCGTCCTCCGGCAGGACGCGCACGGCCCAGCCCGCGCCCTGCAGCGTCGCGGCCTCCACGTAGTCGTGGCTCAGGATCGGCGTGCCGTCGGCCATGGCCGGCAGGCGGCAATGCGCGCGGAACGGGGCGATGCGCACCAGCGCGTTGTGCCCCCAGTAGGGGCCCTGGTCGTCCTGCCACCAGGCCTGGCCATACACCCAGATGCGGCCGCCGTGCCGGGCGCCGAAGCCGGTCAGCCGGCCGAAGCTCGCCCGCGCCGGGGCGCCGGCGATGTTGGACTGCAGGATGGCGCAGCGCTCGTCGGCCTCGGCCACCCGCACCATGCGCAGCACCGTCGCGGCCGACATCTCGGAATCCGCATCCAGCACCATCATGAAGTCGAAGTCCCGGGCGTGGTTGTCCAGGAACTCCATGACGTTGCCGGCCTTGTAGCCCTCGTTGCTCAGGCGTCGGCGGTACAGCACGGCGCCGGGCCGGTGGGCCGCGGCCAGCACACGCATCGCGCGCTCCTCCTCGGCCGCGTTCTCCGGCCGCGCCGTGTCCGACAGCACGCCGATGCTGAAGGCAGCGCCGTGGCCCGAAGCCTCCAGCGCCCGCAGCAGCCTCTCCACCGGCGGCAGGACCTCGCTCATCGGCTCGTCGCGGACGCAGATCGCCAGCAGCGTCCGCGTGCGGATCGGCGCCTCCGGCTGCAAACCGCGCAGCGCCGGCAGCACCGCCGCTGCCGGATCGCGCGCGAACAGCGCGATCGCGCCGCCGATCAGCCCCGTGGCCACCGACAGGCCGAACCACGGCAGCTGAACCACCGCGCAGACGAGGATCAGGACTTCCCAGGCGCTCCATCCGCCCGGCGCCAGGACGCGCACCACCAACGCCAGCATCGCCAGCGCGCTCAGCACCGTCAGGGCCAGCAGCAGCGCCCGACGGCGCCGCAGCACCGCCGGCGGCACGGCGCGCGGCCCACGGGGCACGGTGCCCGTGGCGGAATGCCGGTCCACGCGCGTGATGGCGCCGAAATCCGGAAGCGCGCTCACGCCACGTTCTCCAGGCGCTCCGCCTGCATCCGGCGTTCCCAGGCGAGGGCCGAGGACACGATGCCATCCAGCCCCTCCAGCCTCGGCTGCCAGCCCAGCAGCGTGCGGATACGCTCCGCCCGCGCCACCAGGGCCGGGGCGTCGCCCGCCCGGCGCGCGAGGTTGCGCACCGGCAGCGCGCGCCCGCTGACGCGCTCCACCGCCCGCAGCACCTCGAGCACGGAATGGCCGGTGCCGTAGCCGCAGTTCAGCAACAGGCTGTCGCCGCCCCGCTGGAGGTGCCGGAGGGCGGCCACATGCGCCTCGGCCAGGTCGGACACGTGGATGAAGTCGCGTACCCCCGTGCCGTCGGGCGTGGCGTAGTCGGTGCCGAAAACCTGGACCTCGGCGCGCTGCCCCACCGCCACCTCGCAGGCGACCTTGAGGAGATGGGTCGCCCGCGCCGTGCGCTGCCCCGCGCGTCCCGCCGGGTCGGCGCCCGCCACGTTGAAGTAGCGCAGCACCACGCTGCGTAAGGCCAGCGGCCCGGCCGCGTCGGCCACCAGCCGCTCCGCCGCCGCCTTGCTGGCGCCGTAGGGGTTGATCGGGCAGGGCGGCACGTCCTCGTCCACCAGCCCCGAGTCCGGCATGCCGTAGACCGCGGCGGTGGAGGAGAAGACCAGCTGCCCGACGCCCGCCGCCTCGCAGGCCCGCAGCACCGAGAGCGTGCCGCCGAGGTTGTTTTCCCAGTACAGCAGCGGCTGCTCCAGGCTTTCCGGCACCACCAGCGAGCCCGCGAAGTGCAGCACCGCCGTGGCGCCATGCCGGCGCAGCGCGTCGGTCACCAGCGCGGTGTCGCGCACCGAGCCTTCCACCAGCGGCACGCCTTCGGGCACGGCTTCCCGGAAGCCGGCGGACAGGTTGTCCAGCACAACGACCTCGAAGCCCGCATCGCGCAAGGCCAGCACGGCGTGGCTGCCGATGTAGCCGGCGCCGCCCGTGACCAGAACCGTGGTCAAACCTTTATCTCCCGCACAGCCGGAACCCCTTCACGCGCCAGGATCGCGGCGGCCTCGCTGAGGGTCGCCAGGATGCGTGCCGGAACCTCCGGGCTGGTGCAGACAATCGTAGGGCTCGGATGTGGCATCTCCATGACCGTCACGCCGCTCAGTGCCTCATGGCATGCGGCTGCCGCCGACCTCGCGACGCGGCCCGCCAGCACCACCACCCGCAGCGCCGGCAGGAGGCGCAGCAGCGGTGGCAGCAGCGCCACGCCCGCCCGCACCTCGGCAGCCTTGGGCGAGCGGTTCAGCGCCCCGGGCGCGTGGATCACGAAGGGGATCGTGTTCCAGATCAGCGTGTCCTCGCGACGGAGGCCCGCCGCCACGGTGAAGCGGCGCAGGTTGCGCGCGGTCGGCGTGGCATTGTCGCGCGACACGAAATTCGTCCGGCCGATCGCCGGGCCTGGCGTTTCCAGCAGGATCAGCACCCGCGCCGCGACGCCGCCGTCCAACGGGTCCGCATCCGGCACGGCCATGCCGGTGTCCCGCCGCAGCCGCCGCGACAGCGCCGCCAGGGCGCGCATATGCGGCTCCCGCAGCAGCAGGCGGCGCCGTTCCACCTCGGCCGGGTTGGCAAGGGCCGCCGGCGTGGCGATGCCGCGCGCGGTGCCACCCGATGTCGCGGCGGGGCCGCCGGCACCGGTTTCCGCCGCCGGCTGCGCGTTCACCGCGCCCCGTCCGGCGAGGCTCCGCCAACCCCCGGCCAGGCCTTCGCCAGGTCGCGCTCGACCCGGAACCGTTCCACGGTGCCGGCCTCCGCCAGCGCCCGCTCCAGCCCCGCCGCCCCGCCGAACTGGAAGCCCAGCTGCGTGGCGTAGGCCGCGCAGGCCGCGAGCCTCGGCGCCGGGTCGATGGCGACGGCCTGCTCCGGCAGCGCCTCCATCCGCACGGCGAAAGGCCGGGCGGGGTGGCTGTGGGGCCGCGCGGCATAGGGCCAGTCCGTCCACCACAGCACCGGCGCCGACGGGTGCGATTGGTCGATCGCCCGCACCACCTGGACGTGGTCGACGTGCCCACCCACCGCCTGCGGCGCCAGGATCATCGCCGGCTGCCAGCGCGCCACGGCCTTCCGCAGCGCCTCCGCCACCGGGGCGTCGATGCGGTCATCCTCCCGCACATTGGCGAAAAGCTCCGGCGCGCTGCGGTATCCCCGGTGCGGCGCTTCCCGGAACGGCAGCCATTCCGCCCGGGCGCCCAACGCGGCGCAGGCTCGCGCATCCTCCGCCCGCCGCAGCGCCATGTAGTCGACCTCGGGCGACAGGCCCTTGTCCAGCTGGCAGGCCAGCGCGAAGCCTGTGGGGTCGGCGACGCTGCCGGTGAACACCGTCAGCACAACCACCTCCCACCCTTCGGCCGCGAGGCGCGCCAGCGTGCCGCCCGCCGAGAACACGGCGTCGTCCAGGTGCGGCGAGATGGCGAGAACGGTGGGCATGCGTCAGAGCAGGTGCGGCGTCGCCCGGAAGCGGCAAGTCGGGTCCACCGGCAGCACCGGGTCGAAGCCGAGGCTGGGCTTCTGTCCCGCGACCTCGGCGTAAACACCCATGATCTGCCGCCCCACCGCCGTCCAGGAATAGGTGTCACGGCATTCCCGCAGCGCCGCCGCCGCCAGCCGCCGCCGCAATGGCCCGTCGGTGATGATCCGCCGCAGGTTGCTGGCCAGCGCAGGGATGTCGCCCGGCTGCGACAGCAACCCGTTCTCGCCATCGCGGAGGCAGTCCACCACGCCCACGGCGTAGCACGACACCGAGGGCAGCCCGCTCGCCATGGCTTCCAGGATCGTGTTGCTGAACCCCTCGGCATAGGTCGGCGACACGAAGACGTCCGCCTCGCGGTAGAGCGCCGGCGCCGCATGGTAATCGGCGTAGCCGGGGAAGGCGACCTCCAGCCCCAGCGCCGCGGCCTTCTCGCGCGACGGGTCGAAATCCGGCCCGATGCCGGAGATCGTGGCGGCGAAAGGCGTGCCCTCGTCGCGCAGAATCGCCAGCGCGTCGAGGAAGTCGAGCGCGCCTTTCCGCCGGTCCACCCGCCCGTGGTACAGCAGCCGCACCGGCTCCGCCGCATCGCCCGGCTCGCGCTCCGGCGCCGGGGTGAAGCGGCGCACATCCACCGCGCCCGGCACGATGGTGAAGCTGTCGCGCGCCACGCCGAGACGTTCCACCACCTCCTGCGCGAAGCTCTCGCAGCCGATCAGCACCGCGTTGGCATGGTCGATCACGTCCACCATGGCGCGCCGGTGCGTCTCGCAACACGAGCCCACCCAATGCCCGTCTCCGCCCTGGATCGACACGACGGTCGGAATGCCGAGTTCGCGCGCCGCCAGCAGCACCGCCCAGCCGTTCGGATAGCCGTACTGCGCGTGCAGGAGGTCGAAGGGCTCGCGACGATGCTCCGCCAGGATGGTGTCCACCATGTCCTGCACGTCGCGCTCGAAGTCGCCGCCGTTTTCCTCACCGAGCGAGCGCCGGCCGAGTACCCGCACGCCCTCCACCGGCGGCGGGTCGCCGCCGCCGTAGACCTTGGTGCCCGCCGCGTCGCCGCGGAACTGGCTCACCATGGTCACGTCGTGGCCCGCCGCCACCAACTCGCGCAGGAGGTTCTCGGCATAAACGCTCATGCCGCTGATCGCCGGCCAGAAGCGGCGGGAGCAGAACAGGACCCTCATGCCGCCAGCCCCTCTTCGGCGTCCCGCAGCGCGGCGAGCGAGCGTGGCACCATCACGTCCGCCCGGTGGCTCTCGCGCGAAAGCTCCACGCAGATCAGGCCGCGGAAGTCGATCTCGCGCAACGCGGCGAGGCACTCCGCCACCGGCATGTCGCCCTCGCCGAAGGGCAGGTGTGTGTGGTCGCCGCGCCGCATGTCCTCGATGGTGACCGTGCCCAGCACGTCGCGGAACTCTCGCACCGCGGCGGGCGGCTCGCGCTCCTCCGTCACCAGCAGGTGGCCGAGGTCCAGCGCCAGCTTGAGCCCGGGCAGGCTTTTGCGCATGCCGTTCCAGTCATCCACGGTTTCGCACAGCATCCCGGGCTCCGGCTCCAGCGCCGCCACCACGCCACGTTTTTCGGCGTATTCCAGGACCTGCGCCACGCCCTCGATCAGCCAGGCCTGCGCCTGCACCACGTCCACGCCGGGCTTCGGCACGCCGGCCCAGAAGGACACCGCCTCGCTGCCCAGCATCGCCGCGATATCCACCGCGCGCTGAAGGAAAGCCACCCGGCGTTCCCGCCCCGTGGCGGACACGAAGGTCGGCTCGTGCTTGGCCCGTGGGTCGAGCAGGAAGCGCGCGCCCGTCTCGATCACGCTGCCCAAACCCCGCGCGGAAAGATCGCGCGCCAGCGCCTCGGTTCGCTGCTCCCAGCCCTCCTCCATCGGGTCGAGGAAGCCGTGGTCCAGCGTCAGCGCCACGCCGTCGAAGCCGCTGTCGGCGATCAGCGCCACGGCGTGGTCGATGCGGTGGTTCGCGGTGCCGTTGGTGTTGAAGGCGTAGCGCAAGCTCATGCCCCGCGCTCCCGCCGCTGCCGCAGACGCATCTGGGCGGAAAAGGTGCCGGGCTCCCGATAGAGCGGGTAAAGGTCGCCCACGATCCGGTCCGCCAGCGCCGCGTCGAACCAGGCCGGGCCGCCACAGCGCTCCTCGTCGGCGGGGCGCAGCATCACGCGCTTCGCACCCTCGCGCGGCGCACCGAGGATCAGCGGATCGTCGCGCTCGCGCAGCCGCCGCACGCCGCGCCAGCCGATGCGGTGGTACGACATGGTTTCCATCTCGATCCCCGGCACGACCGCGCGCACCACCTTCACCGGCCCGTCGGGCGGCGACAGGTCCACCATGATCAGATCCAGCCCCTCATCCGCAAGGCGCCCCTGCAGGAGGTTCAGCCGGTCGGTGCTGTTCGCGATCGCCGCGGGCTCCACCGTCGGCAGGTCGGTGAAGCGCACGCGCCGCCGCTCACTGAACACGCTGTTGGACAGCCGCTGCTTCAGCCAGGCGGCGTCCTGCGCCACCCAATCGGTCATCGCCTCCAGCGCGCGGTTCTCTTCTTCCTCGACCATGGCAACCGCCATCTGCCGGTCGGCATAGCCGCGCGGCATCACGCTGCGCAGCAGCTCGATCGGCCCGTGCGTCGCCGCCTTGCGGGCGCGCGATCCGGCGAATTCCAGCAGCGCCTTGCGCAGCGCGCGCTCCCGGTCGGGGTGGGAGGCCTCGCCGCAGGCCGTGACCTGGATCGGGCAGACAGGCTGCCCGCGATCATCGCCCACCACGTAGAGGTCAGGGATGCCCATGTCCGCCGAGGCCAGCTTGACGGTGACGTTGATGCCATCCGCCCGCAGCCGCTCCATCAGCGCCACGACCTGCCGGTCCTGGATGCCTTCCGGGTCGACCACCACGCCCTGGTCCAGTGCGCGGAAGCTCACCACGTTTCCGTCGCGCTGCGTCAGCTCCATGATGCCGTGCGCCAGCGCATGCGCATGGTCGAAGCCCGCGCCCAGACCGTTGGTGATCGGCGTGATCAGCCGCGGCGCCTCGCCGAGCTGATAAGGGTAGGCCGCCACCCATTCCCGCGGCACCCAGACGGACTCGTCGCTGGGATACCGCCGCCCCTCGACCCAGCGCAGCGGCAGCTCATCCGTGTAGTCGCTCCCCGCCGAAAGGCAGAGCGTCATCGGGTCCACCACGCCGCGCCGGCCGTGCTGGCGTACCATCTCGCCGTAGGAACCCGTCACCGCCGGGATGCGCGCCACCGCCTTGCCGGCATGGACCTCCTCGCAGAGCTCCCCCAGCGCGCCGACCTCGGCCTCGATCGGCTCGAAGCCGTAGCCGTAGCCGGTGGTCGCCGGCTCATCGGGCAGCAGCAGGTTGGCCTGCGACACGGGGATGCCGGTGCGGTCCAGCGCGTCGATGCGGAAGACGCTGATCTCGCTTTCGGCCGGCAGGCTTTCGCGAAAGGCCACCGCCACGTCTTCGAGGCTCATGCTCACAGGCCCATCTCCGTCGCACCGGCTTCCGTCGCACCTGTTGCCGTACCAGCGCCCACGGCACCGGCCGCAGCGCCGCCCGTCGCCCCGGCCGCATCCGCCCGCAGCGTCGCCATCGGCACGCGACGCACCTCGGGCACCGGCACCACCTGCGCGTCGAGCGCCCGCACCGCCATCTCCGTGGTGATGCCCGGCGCGTACTCGAAGGGCGTGCAGATCGTGTCGAAGCGCAGTGCCCCAATCACGTCGCGGTACTTCTCCACCTCGCGCCGGGTGAGCGGGATGTCCTTGTGGAAGGCCTTGTGCGACGACACCGCCAGGTTGTTGCCGGCCGCGTCCTGGTCGACCTTGAAGGCGTCGCCGCAGAACAGGATGCCGCGCGTCGCGTCGTGCAGCACCGACTGCCCTTCGTAGTGCCCGCCGACATGGTGCAGCGTCACGCCCGGCCGCAGCTCCAGCACGTCGTCATAGGGGTAGTTCACCCGCATGGCCTTGGTCATGCGCAGGTCCTCGCGCTGGATCGCCAGGAAATCGGGCTCGAACACGTCCTGCAACTGCCACAGCGCGCCGTAGCCGTGGCAATGCGAGCCCGACAGGTAGCGGATGCCGCCCAGCCGGCGGATCTCATCCCGCATCGGCGCGGTGTAGTAGGGCGCCGCCTCGAACGCGACGTTGCCGTCCTCGTGCAGCAGGAGCCAGCCGATCCCGTCCAGCCCGAAGCGCGGCGCCGTCCGGAAGGCGATCAGCCCGCGCCCGAGATCGCGCCAGGAACCGGTGAGGTGCGCCGCCACGCGCCCCTCGTCCCAGAAGTCCCAGCCATCCTCCGGCAGGTCGTTGCGCGTGTCGGTGCAGACGGGGCAGTCGGGCGGCGTGGCGAAGTACTTCTGCCAGAACCCGCAATTCCCGCAGGCATAGGGCTTCAACGGCATCGTGGGTCACTCGCGTAGGCTTGGTGGAGGAGGCGCATCGTGGCGATGTCACGCGCGCCGCTGAAATCATGCGGAGCCCCGCGCGCCGCGGCCGCGAAGGCGGCCATCTGCCGCGCGAAGGGCGAAACATCCTGGTCGCCGAAGGGCAGGGCGGCCACGACACCGGCCGCATCGGTATGAGTCAGCGTGCCGCCGGCGGTCTGGCCCATGGTGTTCTCGGCCACCACCTGACCGCGGCTGCCCAAAACCTCCAGCCGCCGGCGGGGCAGGGCGTCCGGGCAGTTGTAGCTGTTGTGCTGCTGCAAGAGCACGCCCGACGCCGTGCGCCCAAGGATCACGGCACCGTCGTCCACGGCGTAGTCCTGCACCCGCCGCTGCGTCATCGCCACGACCTCCACGACCGGCTCCTCCAGCAGGAACTGCGTGAGGTCCAACCCATGCGGCGCCAGGTCCATCAGCGCCCCGCCGCCCGCCTGCGCCGCATCCGCCCGCCAGTTCCCGTGCCCGGGCAGGGAAGTCCATTCCCGCCCCAGCCAGCAGCAATAGGCGATCCGCACCGCCGTCACCGTGCCGATCAGCCCGCCCCGGATCGCCTCGCGCAGCGCAACATGTGCCGGATGGTGCCGCTGGTCGAACGCGGTGCCGTAGAGCACGCCGGCACGCTCGACGGCCGCCGCCATCGCCTCGGCATCCGTGAGCGTGGCGGCCATCGGCTTCTCGCACAGCACCGGCACGCCCGCCGCCGCGGCCGCTTCCACCGCCGCGCGGTGGAGGTGGTTCGGGGTGGCGACGTAGATCGCCTCCACCGCCGGATCGCGCAGCAGGGCGTCCAGCGTCGGGTGCGCCGTGGCGCCCATCTCCCCCGCCAGCCGCTGCGCCTCGGCATCCGGGTCGAACACCGCCGCCAGCCGCCCGCCCGAGGCCAGGAGCCCCGGCACGGCGTAGTCGCGCGCCACCCAGCCGAAGCCCACCACGCCCCAGCCGAAAGGCCTGTCGCCGTCCGCCATCACCAGCGGTCCGGCAGATGCAGCATCTCGCGACGGAGCGCCCGGGTCCGCGTCGCCGAGTCCATCACCCCGCGCTCCGGCGCGTCGGAGTGCTGCGGATAGGTCGCCCGCGGCCCGTACTCGGTCTCGTAGCGCTCCGAGGGCCAGCGCACCGTGCCGTCCTCGCCGTAGAGCGGGTTGCGCCGCAGCGCCGCGCCCCCGGCCGGCAGGGCGATCCCGCCCGTGACCGCCTGCGCCGGGCCGACACCCGGCCCTTCCGCCAGCGAGAAGGCTTCCACCCCGCCCAGCGAGGCCACCGGCGCGCCGACCGGCGCCCGTTCCTCCGCCAGCGCCCGCGTCAGCTCGGCATCGTCGTAGACCGTGGCCTGGGGGAACAGCGCCGCCACGTCCCCAGCCTGCATGGCCGAGCCCGCCGACATGTTGGGCCAGTCGCGGTTGTGGATATGCGACACCGCCAGCACGCCGCCCGGCGCGCGCAGCGCCCGCAGCCGATGGAGGATCTCGCGCTTCGGCTCCAGGAAATAGAAGGCGTCGTGGCAGCACACGAGGTCGATGCTGCCCGCCGCGATCGGCCAGGGCTTTCCGGCGTCGAAGCACACGAGCTCCGCCTCCGGCGCCACCCATTGCCGCGCCACCCAGAGCTTGGCGAAGACCACGTCGCCGCCGCTGGCCCGCACGCCCTGCTCGCCGAGCGCGCGCAGGTGGTGCCCGATGCCGCAGGCGAGCTCGAAGGCCGTGGCCGGCCCCGCCCAGTGCGCCCGCACCAGCGCCAGGCCCGCCAGGAAGGTCGGGTCGCTCCAACGATGCGCGAAATAGGTCGCGACCGGCCCCCAGCTCAGCAGCGCCATGGCATCGCGCAGCGTCAGCGTGTCAGCCTCACGCACCAGTCGCCGCAGTGCCTCGGGCTCGGCCGTGGGGCCGCGCCACCAGTCGTCCTGATCCGCCAACAGGACCACCAGCGCGCCTTCGCGGTCGCCGGCATCCAGCCGCTCGATCGCCGAAGCCGCCAGCGCCTCGCGCCCCAGGCGCAGGAAGGCGATGCCGTCCACCAGCGGCCAGCGCGTCTCGCCATCGGTCAGCGAGTGCGGCGTGTCCTGAGTCAGCACCCGGCCGGTCGCCGGCGAGAGCAGCCCCGTCGCGGCAGCACCGCCGCTCACAACAGGCCCGTTTCGCGCAGAACCACGTCCTGGAAGTCCTTCACCGCACCTTCGTGCACCAGTGCCATGTCGTGCAGCACGTAGTGCATCGTGGTCTGCCCGGCCCGCAGGTGCTGCGCGATCTGCAGCACCCGGTCCAGCGTGTCGGCGGCGTGAAAGGTCTTGCTGTCACCGCTCTCGGCATCGGGCAGGATCCGCCGCGCCACCACCACCGCGTCGCGCAGCGGCCCCGGCAGTTCCTCCAGCGCGATCTCCGTCGCCCGCGCGAAGACGGGTTCCAGCCGGTCGCCCAGCAGAACCTCACCGGTGAAGCCGCTGTCGGGCAGCAGGGCGTTGTGCAGGTGGTGCGCCATCGAGGCCAGGAACACCGTGGCCGGGTCGGCACCGTAGCGAGGCGCCAGCACCACGCCGTAGACCGCAACGATCAGGCAGTGCTCGGCATGGTTTTCCGGCGGCTCCAGCAGCAGGCGCGGCTTGCCGGGGCAGGTCACGCCCGCCCGCGGCTGTTCCGCCAGCTGCCCAACGAAGCGCGGCAGCGCCACCTGCGGCGCCGGCGCCGCTTCCAGCCCTGCCTGCAGCAGCGCCCGCAGTTCCGGCGGGAACTCGGCCGAAACCTCCTCCACCGCCCGCCGCCGCACCGCCAGGATCTCCGCCGCCGTCATCCCGGCAGCCCCGAGCGCCGCGGCGTCGAGGTCGCCCAGGCGCGCCGCCGCCAGCGCGTCGGCCACGGTGGCGCGCATCGCGGCCTCGGTGGTCTCGCCCGCCACCAGCCGGGCCCAGCCCGCCTGAAACAGCCGCGTGGCGATGGAACCCTCGCGCCCGGCAGAGCGGACGCGCTTGAGCTCGCCCAGCTCCTCCAGCAGCGGCCGCAGGGCAGGGGTCAGGGTCGTCGCGTGACCCGCCGCGCTCGCCTCCACCTCAGCTGTCCCGCGACAGCCAGTCCATCAGGTTGCGCTGCTGCGCCGGGAAGCCGTGCTCGGGCGGGCGGCCGTCGCGCGTTTGCGGCGCCTTAAAGAACACGCCCAGCTGGTCCTGCGCCCCGCCGTCGCCGCGCTGCTGCGCGAGGTCGAGCACGCGCGCGATCTCCAGCGCCAGCGGCGCCGCCAGCACGCTGTCCTTGCACAGGAAGTTCACCTTGATCTGCATCCGCTGGCCCATGAAGCCTGACACGTCGATGTTGTCCCAGGCTTCCTTGTCGTCGCCGCGCGGGCGGTAATAACGGATATCCACCAGGTGATCCTCGACCGGATAGCCCAGGATGCCGGCCAGCACGTCGCCCTTGGTGTTGAGCTTCGACTGCAGGCTGCTCGGGTCCTTCAGCGCGAGACCGTCGCGGTTGCCCAGAATATTCGTGGAGAACCAGCCGTCGACGTGCAGCGCGCGGTCGCGGAAGGCCGGCGCCAGCACCGTCTTCATGAAGGTCTGGCCGGTCTTGCCGTCCTTGCCCGCCACCGGGACGTTGCGCTGCCTGGCGAACTCCGCCAGCGCCGGAATGTCGGCCGCGAGCGACGGCGTGAAGTTGCCGTAGCCGACGCCTTCCTCGATCGCGGCATAGGCGTAGAGCATCGCGGGCCCGATCGCCGGATGGTTGTCGTCCATCGCCCGCTCAAAGGCGTCGAGCGAGAAGAAGGCCTCGACATCCTCCGGCCAGCGTTCGGTGGAGGCGAGGTTGATCACCACCACGCCCTCGGCGCCGCTGTCCTGGCGGAAGCGCTGGAGGTCGGCGCGGATCTTGCGCACCGCGGCACGATGACCCTCGGCCTCGTACTTGTTGGCGCCGTCGATGTTGCGGCAGAACTCGCCGCTGCCCACCGCCGGCCAAGGCTTCATCGCCGCCATCGACCCTTGCGCCTCGTCGAGCTGAACAGGCGTCAGCACGCCGTGCTCGGCCGCGGCCGCGTGCAGGTCCTGGCCGTTCAGGTCCCAGCCGCCGAACACCATGTCCCCGTAGGGAACCAGGCCGGGCACGGCGACATTGGCCAGCGGCAGTCCGTCGCGCGCGTTGGAGCCTCGCCGGATGGCTTCGATGCCGGCGATTGCAGTGGTCGCCACGGCGCCACCGACACCGACGATGGCCACGCCGAGACGGCGCCCACTCATTGCCACGGACATGAGGTCTCCAAACCAAGTTGTCGCAAGGAAATCGGCCGGTTTCCCGAACCCGCCAATCACGAGAGCGGGAGCGGACGATGTTGCGGCCGCGAGGCGAAACCAATTGCGGGGGTCGCGCACATCGTGCTGCAACGCGGTTCCGCAACCATGCCGTGCAGCCCATTGCCGCAGCGAAGCCAGCCCTGGCGGCGCGGGCATCCTGTGCCAAGATCATCCGCAGAATCCGTGTCCTCCGGAGTCACGCTATGAGTGCCAGCAAGCCGGGCTTCCGCCTCGCGATCCTCGATGACTACCAGGACGTCGCCAGCACCGCCGCCGACTGGGGCGCGCTGCGGGGCAGGGCGGACATCACCGTCTTCACCGGCCCCGCCACCAAGCCGGAAACCACGCTCACGCGGCTGGCACCCTTCGACGCGGTGGTCGCGATGCGCGAGCGCACGCCCTTCGACCGCGCCACCATCGAAGCCCTGCCGCGGCTGCGGCTGATCGCCACCACCGGCGCCCGCAACGCCGCCATCGACCTCGACGCGGCGCGCGAGCGCGGCGTCACGGTGTGCGGCACCGGCGGCGCGAGCACGGCCACGCCGGAGCTCGCCTGGGCGCTGCTGCAATCGGCCGCCCGCCATCTGCCGGCCGAGTTCGCCTCGTTCCGCTCCGGCGGCTGGCAGGTTTCGGTGGGGCGGGAACTGTCGGGCAGGACGCTGGGCCTGCTGGGCCTGGGCAAGATCGGCCAGGCCATGGCCCGCTACGCCCGCGCCTTCGGCATGGATGTCCTGGCCTGGAGCCAGAACCTGACGCCCGATCGCGCGGCCGAGCACGGCGCCACCTGGGTCCCCAAGGAAGACCTGCTGCGACGCAGCGACATCGTCAGCATCCACCTCGTGCTGTCGGAGCGTACGCGAGGGCTGATCGGCGCCGCGGAGCTCGCGCTGATGAAGCCCGACGCGATCCTAGTGAACACCTCGCGCGGGCCGATCGTGGAGGAGGCCGCGCTAATCGCCGCGCTGCGCGAGGACCGGCTGGCCGGCGCCGCCCTCGACGTCTTCGATGCCGAGCCGCTGCCCGCCGTCCACCCGTTCCGCACCATGGGCAAGGTCACGGCGACCTCGCATATCGGCTACGTGTCGCGCGAGAACTATCGCCAGATGTACGGCCAGACGGTGGAGAACATCCTCCATTTCCTCGATGGCCGGCCGATCCGCCTCCTGGGCGACACGGCGTCCTGGCCGGCGAAGTAGCGCGCCCGGCGCGTCGCGGCGGCTGAACGCTCCCATCGTGCTGCCCCGTCGCGGGCGGGCACGAAAAAGGCCGTGGCAGGTGTCCCCGCCGCGGCCCCGATCACCCGAAGCGGTTGCGCCTCAGTGCGTTTCCAGCGCCGCCACGCCCGGCAGGGTCTTGCCTTCCAGCCATTCCAGGAAGGCGCCGCCGGCTGAGGACACGTAGGTCATGCGCTCCGACACGCCGGCGTGGCGCAGCGCCGACACCGTGTCGCCGCCGCCGCCGATGCTCTTGAGGCCCGCGCTGTCGCCCAGCGCCGCGACGCTCTGCGCCACCGCCACGGTCGCGGTGTCGAAGGGCGGCGTCTCGAAGGCGCCCAGCGGCCCGTTCCACACCAGCGTCGAGGCCTGCCGAAGCTTGCCCTCGATCGCCTCCACCGTGTCAGGCCCGACGTCGAGCGCCATCATGTCGTCCGGCACCGCGTCGACCCGCACCGTCTTGGTGGGCGGGTTCGCCTCGAAGCGCGGCGACACCACGAGGTCGCTCGGCAGCAGGATCTCGCAGTTCGCCGCCGCGGCGTCCCGCAGGATCTGCCGCGCCGTGTCGTGCATCTCGGCTTCCTGCAGCGACTTGCCGACGGAATGGCCCTGCGCCGCCAGGAAGGTATTGGCCATGGCGCCGCCGATCACCAGCACGTCGACCTTCCGCGACAGGTTGCCCAGCAGGTCGAGCTTGGTGGACACCTTGGACCCGCCCACGATCGCCACCACCGGCCGCGCCGGATTGCCTAGTGCCGCGTCGAGGGCCTGCAGCTCCTCCTGCATCAGCCGCCCGGCATAGGCCGGGATCAGCTTCGCCACGCCCTCGGTCGAGGCGTGCGCGCGGTGGGCCGCGGAAAACGCGTCGTTGACGTAGACGTCGGCCAGCTTCGCCAGCGCCTGCGCCAGCGCCGGGTCGTTCTTTTCCTCACCCGCGTGGAAGCGGGTGTTCTCCAGCAGCAGCACCTCACCATCGGAGAGCTTCGCCACCGCTGCCTCGGCCACCGGGCCCACGCAGTCGTCGGCAAAGGCCACCGGCTTGTTCAGCGCCTTGCTCAGCGCGTCCGCCATCGGCCGCAGCGACATGGACGGCACGACCTTGCCCTTGGGCCGGTCGAAGTGGGAGCACAGGATCACCCGCGCCCCCTTGTCCGACAGCTCGCGCACCGTCGGCACCAGCCGCTCGATGCGCGTCATGTCGGTGATCACGCCGTCCCGAACCGGCAGGTTCAGGTCGGCGCGAACCAGCACCCGCTTCCCACGCGGGTCGGCGAGATCGTCGAGCGTGCGGAAAGCGGCCATGCGCGTCGTTCCTTACAGCTTGCCGTAGTAGGCCGCGGTGTCGCTCATCCGGTTGGAGAAGCCCCACTCGTTGTCGTACCAGCTCATCACCCGGACCAGCCCGCCATCGACCACCTGCGTCTGCGTGGCGTCGAAGGTCGAGGAATGCGGGTCGTGGTTGAAGTCGATCGAGACCAGCGGCGCCGTGTTGTAGCCGAGGATGCCCTTCAGCGGCCCGCTCTCGGAGGCCTCCTTCATCACCGCGTTGATCGCCTCCTTGGTCAGGCCGTCGGTCTTGGCCGGCACGAAGTCGAGGCTGACGAGCGACACGTTCGGCGTCGGGATGCGGATGGCGGTGCCGTCCAGCTTGCCCTTCAGCTCCGGCAGCACGAGGCCGACGGCCTTGGCCGCACCGGTCGAGGTCGGGATGGCGGAAACGGCGGCGGCGCGGGCGCGGTGCAGGTCCTTGTGCAGCGTGTCCACGGTGTTCTGATCGCCCGTATAGGCGTGGATGGTGACCATGTAGCCGCGCAGGATGCCGAACTTCTCGTGCAGGATCTTGGCGACCGGCGCGAGGCAGTTGGTGGTGCAGGACGCGTTGGACACGATCTTGTCCTCGGCCGTCAGCGTCTCGTGGTTGACGCCGTACACGACGGTCTTGTCGGAGTTCTCGCCCGGCGCCGAGATCAGCACCTTGCGCGCACCCGTGCCCAGCAGGACCTGCGCCTTCTCGCGCGCGGTGAAGATGCCGGTGCACTCGGCCGCCACGTCCACGCCCTGCCACTGGAGCTTGGTCGGGTCGCGCTCGGCCGTCACCTTGATGGGGCCCCAGGTCTTGCCATGGGCCTTGATGGTGATGCTGTCACCCTCGACGATCACCTCGCCGGGGAAGCGGCCATGGACGCTGTCGTAGCGGAACAGGTGCGCGTTCGCCTCGACCGAGCCGAGGTCGTTGATCGCGACGAACTCGACGTCGTCGCGCGCGCTCTCGCAGGCGGCGCGCAGAACCAGGCGCCCGATGCGCCCGAACCCGTTGATGGCAACCTTCACGGCCATGGCGTAGACCCTTCCTTCGCTCTTGTTACGAAATGGACTTGCGCACGGCCGCAGCGATGGCGTCCGCGGTGATGCCGAAATGGGGATACAGTTGTTCCGCCGGCGCGCTAGCGCCGAAGCCCTGCATTCCGATGAAAATCCCGTCAGCGCCGATCCAGCGGTCCCAGCCGAAGCGCAGCGCCGCTTCCACGCCGACGCGCGGCGCGGTGCCCAGCACGGCCTGCTGGTGCTGCACGTCCTGCAGCGCGAACAGCTCCCAGCACGGCATCGACACGACGGCCACGGGAATTCCCTCGGCCTCCAGCGTCTCGGCCGCGGCCACCGCGATATGCACCTCGGACCCCGTGGCGATAATCGTGGCCTTCCGCTCGGCGGAAGCCTCGCGGATCACGTAGCCGCCGCGGGCGGAGCGGTTCTCGCCCGCATCGTCGCGCAGCGCGGGCAGGTTCTGCCGACTCAGCGCCAGCACGCTCGGCCCGTCCTGGCGCCGCACCGCGATCTCCCAGCATTCCGCGGTTTCCAGCGTGTCGGCTGGGCGGAAGGTGCACAGGTTCGGAATGGCGCGCAGCGAGGCCAGCGTTTCCACCGGCTGGTGCGTCGGCCCGTCCTCGCCCAGCCCGATGCTGTCATGCGTCAGCACGTGGATGGCGCGGATGCCCATCAGCGCCGCCAGCCGCAGCGACGGCCGCAGGTAATCGGCGAACACCAGGAAGGTGCCCGAATACGGGATGACGCCGCCGTGCAGCGCCATGCCATTCATCGCCGCCGCCATGCCGTGCTCGCGGATGCCGTAATGCACGTAGCGCCCGGCGAAGTTGTCCGGGTTGATCGAGGGGATGCCCTTGACGTTGGTGTTGTTGGACCCGGTCAGGTCGGCCGATCCGCCCACCATTTCCGGGATCGCGGGCACCAGCACCTCCAGCGCGCGCTGCGAGGCGATGCGGCTGGCGATCTTGGGCTTGTCCTCGGCGACCTTGGCCTTGTAGGCGGCGAAGCTTTCCTGCCAGCCTTCCGGCAGGCGGCCCGCCACGGCGCGCTCGAACTCGTCGCGCTGCGGGTGCTTGGCCAGCCGCTTGAGCCAGGAACGGCGCGTGCCGGCATCGCGGCGCCCGGCCGCCTCCCACTCGCCCTTGATCCCTTCCGGGATCTCGAAGGGCGCGTGGTTCCAGCCCAGCGCCGACTTGGCGGCCGAGGCCTCGTCCGGTCCCAGCGCCGCGCCGTGGCTGGCGGCGGTGCCGGCCTTCTTGGGCGCCGAGAAGCCGATGATGGTGCGGCAGGCGATGATCACCGGCTTGCGCGACTTCTGCGCCCAGCTCAGCGCCGAGGCGATCTCCTCGTGGTCGTGGCCGTTGATGCGCCGCGTCGCCCAGCCATAGGCGCGGTAGCGGGCCAGCACGTCCTCGGTGAAGGACACCGCCGTGTCGCCGTCGATCGAGATGTGGTTGTCATCCCACAGCACGCAGAGCTTGTTCAGCTTCAGGTGCGCCGCCAGCGACGAGGCCTCGTGGCTGATGCCTTCCTGCAGGTCGCCGTCCGAGGCGATCACCCAGGTGCGGTGGTCCACCAGCGACTTGCCGAAGCGCGCCGCCATCATCCGCTCCGCCATGGCGAAGCCCACGGCCGTCGAGATGCCCTGGCCCAGCGGCCCGGTGGTCATCTCGATGCCCGGATGCTCGCCGTATTCGGGGTGGCCGGCGGCGGGCGAGTGCAGCTGCCGGAAGCGCTTGATCTCCTCGATGCCCATGCCCGCCTGACCCGTGAGGTGCAGCAGCGCGTACATCAGCATGGAGCCGTGGCCGGCCGACAGGATGAAACGGTCGCGATCGGCCCAGCGCGGGTCGTCGGCATCCATCTTCAGGAAGCGGGTCCACAGCACCGTCGCCACGTCGGCCATGCCCATCGGCATGCCGGGATGGCCGGACTTGGCCTTTTCCACCGCGTCGATCGCCAGCACCCGGATGGCATCGGCCATCCGCCGCTGTGCCGTGGCGGGTTGCGCCAGGATGGCGGCCTGTGCCGCGAGGGAGGGGTTCGGCGGCGCGGGCGCCCCGGAATCTGGTTCAGCAGTGGCCAAGGCAGGGTTCTCCGACGCCGCCCCTCATAAAGGCGCGCGGGCGCCTCGCCAACCCGACCGGGCCATCCCTCGCGCCGGGCCCGTCCGACGCCGCCGCGGTTGCGACGGCGACGCAAAGTCATTATCAATAGCGAAAACAAAGCGGTAACGCTGTTTTGGGGTTGGGCGACGCCGGCGGCGGCGCCTAGGCTGCGCCGCATGGACGCCGTTCTCGCCGACCCTGATTCCCTGCCGCCGATGCCGGCCGGACCCCCGCACGGGGAAGAACACTTCACCGCCTCGCAGACCGTGCGTGACCTCGTGATCGGCACCGCCGACGGGCTGACGGTGCCCTTCGCGCTGGCGGCCGGGCTGTCCGGCGCGGTGGCCGCCAACGCGGTGATCGTCACCGCCGGCCTGGCCGAGATCGCGGCGGGCTGCGTGGCGATGGGCCTGGGCGGCTTCCTCGCCGCCCGCACCGAACTCGACCACTACCGCAACGAGCGCCGCCGCGAGGCGGAGGAAACCGTCCTCTACCCGGAGCGCGAGCGCTGGGAGGTCATGGCCGTGTTTCACCGCGACGGGCTGCGCGGCCCGGCGCTGCAACAGGCCACCGACGCGATCTGCGCCGACCGGGAACGCTGGATCGACTTCATGATGCGCCACGAGCTGGAGCTCAGCGCCCCCGACCCTGCGGAGGCGCCGCGCTCGGCGGTGACGATCGGCGGCGCTTACGTGGCGGGCGGCCTCGTGCCGCTGCTGCCCTACGTGCTGCTGGCCGACACGCACGCGGCGCTGCAACTGTCCTGCGTCCTCACCGGGCTGGCGCTGCTGGGCTTCGGCTGGCTCAAGGCGCGGGCGATCGGGATGCCGCCGCTTCGCAGTGCGCTGCAGACGGCGCTGATCGGCGGTCTGGCGGCGGGCGTGGCCTACCTGGTGGCGCGCTGGGTGGGCAGCTGAGGCAGGGCGTTTCCGGCCACCGCCAGCACCCCTGAGGCAGCAGGCGGGGACACCGGGCGGAACACCGCGCGGGGGTGCCAGGCCGTGATGGCCGGAGCACGAAGGCCAGGTCGCAGGGCTCAGGTGGCAGACGCCGACTCACGGGCGCCAGATCACAGGCGCCAAGTCGCTGGGGCCAACTCACAGGGGCCAACTCACAGGAGCCAGATCACTGGGGCCGCGTCGCAGGGCAGGGCACCGGGGACAGGGCGCCCGCACCCTTCACGCGGCGCCGGCACCAGCGTTGCGCGCGCGCACATTGCCACCGCGCGCCCGCACCGGCATGGTCCGCCGCCCCATGACCGATCCCCAAGCCGACACGGCCGCCGCCTCCCGCCCGGAGGGCCGCTGCCCGACCCTGCGCCTTCAGCCCGGCCGCGACCGCCGCCTGCGCGCCGGCCACCCCTGGGCCTTTTCCAACGAGATCAACATGACCGCCGCCGCGCGCGCCCTGCCGCCCGGCAGCGTGGTGCGGCTCGAGGGCGATGACGGCACCCGCTTCGGCACCTTCCACTTCAACCCGCATTCCCTGATCGCCGCCCGCCGCCTCTCGCCCGACCCGGTAGCCGTCATCGACCGCGGTTTCTGGCGCGCCCGCCTCGCCGCGGCGCTGCGGCTGCGCGAAAAACTGCGCGACGCGCCCTATTACCGCCTGGTCCACGCCGAGGCCGACGGGCTGCCGGGCCTGGTGATCGACCGCCATGGCGAGGTCGCCACGCTTCAGGCCAACACCGCCGGCATGGAAGCGGCGACGTCGGAAATCCTGGCGGCGCTTCTCGACCTCATCCCGCTGCGCGCCGTGGTGGCGCGCAACGACAGCTGCGTCCGCGCCCTGGAAGGACTGCCGCTGGAAAGCCGGCTCCTCCATGGCCAGGACGCTTCGGCCACGATCGAGGAAGGCGGCGTCCGCTTCACCGTGGACCCGGATGCCGGGCAGAAGACCGGCTGGTTCTACGACCAGCGGCCCAACCGCGCCCGCGTCGCGGCGCTGGCGGCGGGGCAGACGGTGCTGGACGCCTTTACCCATACCGGCGGCTTCGGCCTCCAGGCGGCGCGGGCAGGGGCGGAGCGCGTGACGCTGCTGGACCGTTCCGAGCACGCGCTCGACACCGCGCGCCGCACCGCCGAAGCCAACGGGCTGATCGACCGGGTGGAGTTCCTGCGCGGCGACGCGATGGAGGTGCTGGCGCGCCTGCGGGACCAGAACCGCAGCTTCGGCGTCGTGGTGTCGGACCCGCCGGCCTTTGCCAAGTCGCGCAAGGACCACGACGCCGCGATCCGCGCCTATGCCCGCCTGGCGCGCCTTTCGGCGGCGCTGGTCTCACCCGGCGGCTTCCTGTTCATCGCCTCCTGCTCGCACCACGTCGGCACCGGCGAGTTCACCGACGCCGTGATCGAGGGCATGCGACGCGCCCGCCGCGACGGCCGCATCCTGGGCATTCACGGCGCCGGGCCCGACCACCCGGTCCACCCGGCGCTGCCCGAGAGCGCCTACCTCAAGGGCGTGCTGCTGCAGCTGGACTGAGTACGGGGCGGGGCACACTCCGCCGGGCGCCGACCCGACGGCGGTCCCGCCACCCGGCCCGCGCCGGTATCTCAGCCCACCAGCCGGCGAACGACGGAGCGGACCTCCTCCCGGTCCGCCGGCCGCGCATCCACCGAGCGGTGGATCGACAGCCCCTCGATCATGGCGTCGAGCACCCTGGCCGTGTGCGGCGGGAAGTGCTGCTCAAGCGCCACGCGGCTCTTGCGCATCCAGCCGCGCATCACGTCCTGCAGCGCGGGCCTGCGCGCGGCAAAGGCGTAGAGCTCGTAGGTGAGCAGCATGTTGCGCGGCGTCGCCCAGCCTTCGCCCATCACGATATCCACCACTGCCTCGCAGGCCTCCTCGGGGCCGGTGGCCGCCGCCAGCCGCTCCGTGAACCGCGCCGAGACCGTGTCGGCGAGCAGGGTGAAGGCCTCCGTCAGCAGGGCGTCCATGCCGCTGAAATGATAGGTCATCGAGCCCAGCGGCACGTCCGCCGCGGCGGCGACCCGCCGGTGCGTCGTTCCCGCGACCCCGAATTCGGCGATCACGTCAAGCGTGGCCGCGACGATCCGGGCGCGGCGATCCGGATCGTGGCGTCGCTGGGCAGCGGGCACGCAGGTTCCCCCGGTTGATCGAGAGCCAGGATGGCAGAGGCCGTGACTTGTGCCCCAGGCTATGTGTACATATGTACGCATCGGCCGGGTGTCACGGCCACCCTGCGCGAAACGGCAGCCCCGGGCGCCGCGTCCGGCAGGGCAGGGGCCGCGCGAGGAAGAAGGCATGACCATGCGAAGCCAGAAGCAGCGGATGCTGGCCGGCGAGCTCTACACCGCCGACGATCCCGAGCTCGCGGCCGACAACCGCCGCATCTCGGAATGGATGGACCGCTACAACCGCACCAACACGCTGACGCAGGCCGAGCGTCAGGCGCTGCTGGAGGAAGCCTTCGGCAGCGTCGGCGCGAACTGCAACATCCGCCCGCCCTTCCACTGCGACTACGGCTACAACATCCGTCTCGGCCGCGGCGTGTTCCTCAACTTCAACTGCTGCATCCTCGATGTGGTCGCGGTCACGATCGGCGACGGCACCCAGATCGGCCCAGGCGTGCAGATCCTCACTGCCGATCATCCGCGCGACCCGGCGCAGCGGCGCGCAATGCTGGAGTTCGGCCAGCCGATCCGCATCGGCGCCAATGTCTGGATCGGCGCGGGCGCACTGATCCTGCCGGGTGTCACGGTGGGCGACGACGCCATCATCGGCGCCGGCAGCGTGGTCACGCGCGACGTGCCTGCCGGCGGCGTCGCGGTCGGCAACCCCGCCCGCCTCCGCCCGCCGCGCGTTGCTCCGGTCGTGTGAACCGTTCGGCAGCAAGGTCGGCTGAACCGGGCCACCTCGAACCGATCGGGTGAACCAGGTCGCCGCGGGCCAGACGGGTGAGCCTGCCTCAGGGCGCCTCGCCCCAGACCTCCAGCACACGGCGCACCGCGGGCCGCGCCTTCATCCGCTCGAAATGCGCGGCGAGGTTGGCGGGCAGCTCGATCCCGACCTGCGGCGCCCAGCGCTCGCAGTAGAACAGCGCCGAGTCGCCGATGCTGTAGCGGTCCCCCGCCACCCATTCCCGGCCGGCCAGCCCGGCATCGAGGATGGCGAAACCCTGCTCCACCATCTCCCGCCCCAGCGCCTTGACCGACGAGGCGCCGAGCCCGGCTTTGTGCACGAGGTCCGGCGGCTCGAACTTCGCCGGCATGAAGATGCGGCCGAAGCCCTGGGCGTGCAGCGTGCCCACGGCGTAATCCATGGCCTCCCGCATCCGCGCCTCGGCCTCCGGGTCCTCAGGCAGCAGCCCGGCCTCCGGGTGCTGGCGGGCCAGCCAGGTCGCGATGGCGCCGTATTCCGTCAGCACCGAGCCGTCGTCGCGCTCAACGGTCGGAACCTTGCCCTTGGGGTTGATGCGCCGGAACGCCGGCTCCGACAGCGCCGCCACCGGCAGTTCCTCGGTGGTGTAGGGAGCACCGATCTCTTCCAGCACGACGTGGATGCCGATCGCGCAGGTATGCTGCGCACGGTAAAGCTTCATGGGTCGCCTCCTCGGCCACGGGGTTCGACGCGCCGCGACGGGCAAGGTTGCAACGGAGGAGGGGACGCATGGGCGCGGCGGCCGGCGCGGCGGGATACGGGAACGGGGCCGTCGTGGCGCTGCACCGTTGACCACCCGCCGCGCGACGCTGGAGCCCGCCTATCGCCGCACGCCCTATCGCGTGGACGGCCCCGCTGGCCCGGTGGTGCTGCGCATCGGTCGGCGCGACCCGGCCGCCGCGGCGCTGCTGCGTGCCCTGCGCGTGCGGGAGGCCGTGCTGCTGACCGCCGACAACCCCGCCAGTCGACGCCGCGCGCCCGGCTGGAACCGCCGCGCCGCGCGACGGCTGGCGGACGCGACACACCGCGTTCCGACCCTCGCGGGCTGTTCCGGCACTGGGCGCTGGCAGGAGGCGCAGCGCCTCCTGCCCCTCGACGCCCGGCGGGGCGCCGTGCTGGCCCGGCGCTTCGGGCAGAACGCCTTCGTGCTGCTGCGCCACGGGCAGGCGCCGCAACTCCGCTGGGTCGCGCGCTGAGAAGCCGGACGCCGTGTGCCCTTCTGCCCCGTCCGGCCCCGCGCCTCAGCCGGCGGCCAGGCTGAAGCCGGTGTCCAGCGCATCCGCCACGGCGATCCGCTGCCGGATCACGCCGTAGCGCGCGGCGCGGTCGGCCGCCGCCTGCAGCTCCGCCACCACGGCGGCGTCGATCGGGATCGCCCGCGTCGCCTGCCTGCGAAAGGCCGCCTGCACCGGCGCCTCGGGCAGCCGCGTCAGCCGCGCATTGGCCGCGGCATAGGCATCGACGTTCCCGGCCGCCCAGCGCCAGCCCGCCTGCTGCGCCCGCAGCAGCTCCGCCAGCTGGTCCCGCCGCTCCCGCAAGGGACGCTGGTGCGCCGCCAGGAAGCTCACGGTGGGCGTGATGCCGGTGCCGTCCTCGATCACCCGGGCCCCGAACTGCGCCACCTCGATCGACACGTAGGGCTCCCAGATGGCCCAGCCGTCCACCGAGCCGGAGCGGAAGGCCAGCGCCGCCTCGGCCGGCCCGAGTGCTGCGGGCTCCACGGCATCCAGCGGCAGCCCCGCCCGCTCCGCCGCCGCGAGCAGCAGGAACTGCCCCCAGCCGCCGCGATTGGCCGCGACCTTCCTGCCGCGCAGGTCCGCCAGCCCGCGCGCCGCGGAGTCGCCCCGCACCAGGATCGCCTGCGAGCGCGGATCGGCCCGGGTGGCGGCATAGGCCCGCACCGGCGCGCCCGAGGCGAAGACGCCCAGAAAGGCCAGGTCGCCCATGGTGCCCACGTCCACCGCCTCGGCCGACAGCGCTTCCAGCAGCGGAGCCGCCGCCGGGAACTCGCTCCACTCGATCGGGAAGCTCAGCTTCGCGGCCTCGCCCGAAGCCTCCAGCAGCGAGCGCAGCCCGCCCTTCTGATTGGCCACGCGCAGCGGCGGCGCCGCGGCCCGCGCGAGGTGCGGCCGGGCCAGTGCTGCGGCGGACAGGAGGCCCGCCGAGGCGAGCAGGAAGGAGCGTCGGGCGGACCCGGGCGGCGTCTGGTTCATGCGCCCCATCTTCGCCGCGACGCACCACGATCCGCAGTAGCCGTGGCGTGCAAAGATCGGCGCCGGAGGGGATGGTTCTGCTTTCCGGAGCCCGAGCGGGAGCCGAAAATCGTTTTTGCCCTCCGCCGGTGCATCCGGAAGAGGGCTCGGAAGATGCTCATGGTCACGGGCCGGACGCGGCGCCGTCTTCGGCTGATGGCATCGTGGCGGCCGCTGAGGCCGGCCTGATCGGTCGTGCTCGGCCGCGGGCGGAGGCACCGCCCAGACCTGGAGGGATCCGCAAGCAGACAGGCCACAGGCCTGATCACGCTCTCCGACCTGCTTTTCCTCCGGCGAACAGGAGGACGAAGGTGGATTACTCGGCGGCGCCGGGACATCCTGCGAAACGGCGTTCAACCGGGCGCTCCGGCGGCAACGGCACGCTGCAGACGTCACCAGAAGGACCGCATCGCAACGAAGCCGGAAGGACGAGCGCCAGGCGCCGGGTGTGACTTCGCTCAACAGAACAAGAAGAAAGGGGGAATCTCCGCATGAAACGTCGCAGTTTTCTGGCTGTCCTGCCCTTGGTGCTGGCCGCCCCGACCGTGCAGGCACAAACGCCGTTCCCGACCCGCGCGGTCACCATCATCGTTCCGTTCGCGGCCGGCGGTCCGACCGACGTCATCAACCGGCTGGTTGCCGAGGGCATGGCGAAGGACCTCGGTCAGCCGGTGGTGGTGGAGAACGTGACGGGGGCCGGCGGCACCATCGCCGCGGCGCGCGTGGCGAACGCCCGGCCGGATGGCTACACGATCCTGGCCCACCACATCGGCCACGCGACCTCCGCCACGCTGTACCGCAACCTGCCCTACGACGTGGAAAAATCCTTCGCGCCGCTGGGCCTCGTGTCCAATGCCGCCATGACGATCGTGGCCCGGCCGGACTTCCCGGCGAGCGACCTCGCCGGGCTGATGGCAGAGATCCGGCGGCAAGGGGACCGGCTGACCCTCGCGCATGCCGGGGTGGGCGGCGCGAACCACCTTTGCGGCATCCTCATGCAGTACGCGGCGCAGAAAAGCCTGACCACGGTTGCCTTCCGTGGCTCCGCGCCCGTGCTGACGGAGATGATGGCGGGGCGCATCGACGTCTTCTGCGACCAGGCGACCAATACGGCCCCGTTCATCCGCGACAATCGCATCCGGAGCTACGCCGTTACGCTCGACCAGCGGGTGCCGGGGCTGGACCTGCCCACCACGGCCGAGGCAGGCCAGCCGAGCATCGTGATGAGCACGTGGCACGGCCTCTACGTCCCCGCCGCCACGCCTCAGGCGGTACAGGAGCGCCTTTCCACCGCACTCCGTGCCGCATTGCGCGAGGACCGCCTGCGCGCCCGCTTCGCGGAGCTGGTGACGGAGGTGGCGCCACCGGAACAGGCGACGCCGGCCTTCCACCGGCAGTTCCTGGCGCAGGAGGTCGCGAAATGGCGGCCGATCATCCAGGCGGCCGGTGTTTACGCCGACTGAAGCCTGACTTCCGGGCCTGACATGCCGGCGCCCCGATCCGGGTGCCCCCCCCCGGCATGGTCGCAACGGTGCCGGCCCGGAGCCGGGTGACCGGCACGACGCGGCGCTTCCACCGAGACAAGGAGACACAGGTGCGCACCTATAAAATCGCTTCGATGGGCGGCGACGGGATCGGCCCCGAGGTGGTCGAGGCCGGCGTCCAGGCGCTCAAGGCCTGTGCCGAACGTGACCGCGGCTTCGCCCTCGAGTTCCAGGACTTCGACTGGGGCTCGGACTACTACCGCCGGCACGGCGTGATGATGCCGGCCGACGGCGCCGACCAGCTCCGCGCCTTCGACGCGATCCTGTTCGGCGCCGTGGGCGCTCCGGACATTCCCGACCACGTCACCCTCTGGGGCCTGCGCCTGGCCATCTGCCAGCCGCTCGACCAGTACGCCAACGTCCGGCCGACGCGCATCCTGCCCGGCATCACCAGCCCGCTGCGCAACGTATCCGGACCGGAGCTGGACTGGGTGATCGTGCGCGAGAACTCGGAAGGCGAGTATTCCGGCGTCGGCGGCCGCGTCCACAAGGGCCTGCCGATCGAGGCCGCCCAGGACGTGTCGCTGATGACCCGCGCGGGCGTGCAGCGCATCATGCGCTACGCCTTCAGGCTGGCGCAGGGCCGGCCGCGCAAGCTGCTGACCGTGGTGACCAAGAGCAACGCCCAGCGGCACGCCATGGTGATGTGGGACGAGATCGCGGCCGAGGTGGCCGCCGAGTTCCCGGACGTGACCTGGGACAAGATGCTGGTGGACGCCATGACCATGCGCATGGTCATCAAGCCCGAGAGCCTGGACACCATCGTCGCCACCAACCTGCACGCCGACATCCTGTCGGACCTCGCGGCGGCGCTGGCCGGGTCGCTCGGCATCGCGCCCACGGCCAACATCAACCCCGAGCGCGACGCGCCCTCCATGTTCGAGCCGATCCACGGCTCGGCCTTCGACATCACCGGCAAGGGCATCGCCAATCCGGTCGCCACCTTCTGGACCGCGGCGATGATGCTGGAGCACCTCGGCGAGAAGCCGGCGGCGGAGCGGTTGATGCGTGCGGTGGAGAAGGTGACGGCCGATCCCGCGCTGCACACGCCGGATCTCGGCGGCAGGGCGACCACGAAGGAGGTCACCGAGGCCGTTTGCGAAGCCTTGCGCCAGGCCAACGATTGAGGCTGGCGCCCGGCCGGTTCCCGGTAAACATCAACGGAGACGCCTGGCCCCGTGGCGGGGCAGGGCCGGCCCGCCCCTGCAGGCCGGCGCCGCGCGTCAAGGCAGGAACCGCGCGAAACCTGTCCAGCGCCGCAGCCAGGGTTCGCGCAGCATCGGCGCGTGGAATTCCACCGCCGCGCGCCGCGCCGCCCGCGCGACGGCTTCGGGCGGCAAGGGCAGGGAGGCCAGGCGTCCGAGCCGCTGGCCCAGCAGCGCCGAGAACATCCCCGCCATCTCGCCCGCGTCCGGTGCCAGCACCGTGGCGCCGAGCAGCCGACCGCCCGGCCCGGTGACCAGCTTCACCAGCCCGGGGCCGGCGCCGCCCGCCACCGCACGACCGTTGTCGCCCAGGCCCAGGCGCTGCACCCGCACCGCGTCGGACCGCCCCCGCGCCGCCGCCTCGGTCTCGCCGATCTGCAGCAGCTCCGCCCGCGTGCCGACCAGCCGCGCCGGCGCCGCGGGCCGTCCGCCCGGCAGGCGCCACAGCATGCCGCGCAGGATCTGCCCCGCGTGATCCTCCGCCGCGTCCAGGCGCGGCCCCGTGCCCTGCGGATCGGCCACGCTGCCCGCCACCCAGACCCGGCGGTTGCCCGGCACCCGCAGCCGGCGGTCGCAGCGCAGGCCCGCCGCGCCGGCCTCCATCCCCGCCGCCGCGAGGTCCAGCGGCACCAGCCTGGGCACCCGCCCGACAGCCAGCAGCAGGTGCGTGCCGGCGACGCGGCGCCCGTCGGCCAGCAGCAGCTCGACCTCGGCGGCCCGCACCGCCTCGTCGCCCACCAGCGACGCTCCCGAAGCGGCCATGCCTCCCGCCGGCGATGCTCCCGCCGTGGCGGGAACGGGGCGGCGCTCGACCCGCACGGCCTCGCCCTCGATCACCGCGACCCCGGCCCGTTCCAGCGATTCGCGCAGCAGCGACACGGCCTCCGCATCGTGGTCCGGCAGCAGCGCGCCGCCGGGCACCACCAGCGTCACCAGGCAGCCCAGCAGCGCATGCGCCTCGGCCGCCGCCACCGCGTCCTCGGTGCCGCCCAGCACCAGCAGGTGACCGGGCGGGTCGGACAGGTGGTGCAGCGTGGCGGGCGTCAGCGCCGCGACCTCCGCCAGCCCCAGCAGCCCCGCCGGAAGCGCGGGCTGCGAGCCCGTGGCCACCACGCAGCGCCGGAAGCGCCAGCGGCGGCCCCCGGCTTCCACCTCCTCCGGCGAGGCGAAATGCGCGGCGGCCGGCACGACCTCGACGCCCATGGCGCGCAGCCGGGCGAAGCCGGATTCCGGGCGCAGCGCGTCCGCCGTGTCGCGCCCGTGCCGGCGCACGGCGGCCCAGTCGATCCGCAGGTCCGCCGCCGCCACGCCGAAGCGCCCGCCCTCGCGCACCGCGGCCGCGCGTCGGGCGCAGGCGGCGAGGGCTTCGGCGGGAAGACGTTCATGGAGGCGGCGGCCGCCGGGCTCGTCACGCTCGAACAGCGTGACCTTGCGGCCGAGCGCCGCGGCAAGGAGGGCGGTGGCGAGACCGGCGCTGCCGGCGCCGATCACGGCGATGTCGGTATCGGGCATGGCCCCCGTTATGGCGGCGCGGGGGCGAAACGTCATCGCCCGTACCCGGCCAACGGCTAGGAATCGCCCGAAACCGCGCCGGAACGCCCCCGGGGGCCGCCTGCGTGATTGACGAGCACGCCGCACCGTTCCTATACAGCGCCCCACCGCGTCGAACCCCGTTCGGCGCCCCCTGTCATGCGCGACGCCATGCCCGGCCCGACCGGCACCGGTGGCGCGCACGGGTGAAATCCCCGGCACATACTGATTTTCTGACGGAGCCCTGAGCCGTGAAGCGTACCTATCAGCCCTCCAAGCTCGTCCGGAAGCGCCGGCACGGCTTCCGCGCCCGTCTCGAGACCGTGGGCGGCCGCAAGGTCCTGGCCAACCGCCGTGCCAAGGGCCGCAAGCGCTTGTCCGCCTGAGCGGACGGCGCACGGCAACACCACCATGGCCCTGCCGCGCCTGAAGCGCCGGCGCGAGTTCCTTCGCGTCGCCGGACAAGGCAAGCGCGCGGCACGGCCGGGCCTGCTCCTGCAGGCTCTGGGCGACACCGGCGCGCCGCTGCGCGTCGGCTTCACCGCCACCAAGAAGCTCGGCAACGCCGTGGTCCGTAACCGGGCCAAGCGGCGGCTGCGCGCGGCCGCGCACGAGATGCTGCACGGCTCCGCGCCCGAACAGGCGCCGCGGGGCTGGGACCTCGTGCTGGTGGCGCGCGACGGCGCGATCACGCGCCCCTGGAACACGCTGCTGGGCGACCTGCGCGGCGCGCTGCGCCAGGCCGGGGTGACGGCGCCCGGTGTGGCCGCCGCTGGTGTGACCGCGTCCGGGGACGGCACCGCGCGCGAGCGCGCTGGCGAGGAGCGGGCACCGCGAGCCGACATGCCCCCGGCCAGCCGCGTGACATCCCACGACCGATCGCCCGACGCCGCGCCATCCGGCGCCGGTCCGCTGCCGGCGCCCGCCACCAGCGCGTCCCCCGGCACGGAGGCCGTTGTCACGGCACCCGTCGCCACTTCGGCCGGAGGGGGGAGGGCCGAATCGTGACCGCCGCCCCGCTGCACCGGCCCCCGCCGCGCGAGCCCCTGACGCCTGCCGCCGCCGTGCTGACCGCCGGCGTCCACGGCTACCGCTACGGGCTGCGCCCCCTGATCGGCAGCCACTGCCGCTTCCATCCCCATTGCAGCGACTACGCGCTGGAGGCCCTTCGCACGCACGGCGCCGCCCGCGGTGCCTGGCTGAGCGCCCGGCGCATCCTCCGCTGCCACCCCTGGAACCCGGGCGGCTGGGACCCTGTCCCACCTGCTGTTGCCGCCCGCGAGAACGGTTGAACCCATGGACAACAAGCGTCTGCTCGTCGCGATCACGATCTCGATCGCCATCCTGCTGGGCTTCGAGCTCTGGAACCGCCCCGGCGTCCAGCAGCAGCGACAGCAGCAGGAACAGGCCCGCGAGGCGCCGACCCAGCCGCTGCCGCCCGGCGTCGCCTCGCCCGCGCCGACGCCGGCCAATGCCCCGCCGCCGCGCAACCCGGCCGAGCACCTGCCGATCCAGACCGCGAGCCTGTCGGGCAGCCTGAACCTGCGCGGCGCCCGCCTCGACGACCTGGTGCTGCGCAACTACCGCGAAACCGTGGCGCCGGATTCGCCGCAGGTGCGGATGTTCGCGCCCCGCGGCGAGCCCGCGCCCTATTACGCGCAGTGGGGCTGGACCGCGGCCGACAGCACTCCCGTGCCCGGCCCGGACACCGACTGGACGCGCGAGGGCACCGGATCGCTGACGCCCTCCACCCCGGTGACGCTGCGCTGGGACAACGGCCAGGGCCAGGTGTTCGAGCTGGTGGTGTCGGTGGACGACCGCTTCATGTTCACCGCCGAGCAGCGCGTGATCAACAACGGCGCTGCCCCGGTGCAGCTCCTGCCCTGGAGCCGCGTGCGGCGCGAGCACACGCCCCAGACCGCCAGCTCCTACCTGCTGCACGAGGGCTACGTCGGCGTGCTCGGCGGCCGGCTGCAGGAAGTGAAGTGGGCCGCCGGCAAGGACGCCGCCAACAAGGCGCAGGGCGTGGCCTTCACCGAGGACTCGAACGGCGGCTGGGCCGGCTTCACCGACAAGTACTGGCTGGCCGCGCTGGCGCCCGTGAAGCAGGACGCCGCCGACCGCGCCACCTTCCGCCACAGCACCGCCACCGGCGCCGAGGCCGCGCCCCCCGGCTCGCCCGCGGGTTCCGACGACCGCTACCAGGTCGACTTCTCCACCACCGCGCCGCTGACCGTCGCGCCGGGCGCCAATGCCAGCTTCGCCACCCGCCTCTTCGCGGGCGCCAAGGAGGTGAAGACGCTGGATGCCTACCGCGACAACCTCGGCATCCCCGACTTCGACAAGGCGGTGGACTTCGGCTGGTTCTACTTCCTGACCAAGCCCTTCTTCTACGCGCTGGACTGGCTGTTCGGGCTGGTGGGCAACTTCGGCGTGGCGATCATGATCTTCACGATCTGCCTCAAGGCGCTGTTCTTCCCGCTCGCCAACAAGTCCTACAAGGCGATGGCGCGCATGAAGAACCTGGCGCCGAAGATGCAGGAGATCCGCGCCAAGTATAAGGACGATCCGGCGCGCCAGCAGCAGGAGACCATGGCGCTCTACAAGACGGAGAAGGTGAACCCCGCCTCCGGCTGTCTGCCGCTGCTGATCCAGATCCCGGTCTTCTTCGCGCTCTACAAGGTGCTCTACGTCACCATCGAGATGCGCCACGCGCCCTTCTTCGGCTGGATCCACGACCTGTCGGCGCCCGACCCGACCAACCTGTTCACCCTCTTCGGCCTGATCCCCTGGGATCCGCCGCAGATGCTGCACATGCCGGCCTGGGCGATCGTGATGGGCTTCACCATGTTCGCGCAGCAGAAGCTGAACCCGGCGCCGCCCGACCCGGTGCAGGCCAAGCTGTTCACCTGGATGCCGCTGATCTTCACCTTCATGCTGGCCAGCTACCCGGCGGGCCTGGTGATCTACTGGAGCTGGAACAACCTGCTCACCGTGATCCAGCAGGCCTGGATCAGCCGCCACGACCGCGCCCAGCGCCGGGCGCAGAAGGCGATCCCCAGCACGTGAGCACCAGGGGCGGAGCGAAGGGCCGCGGTGGCCCTCCTTCCCGCGGCAAGGCCGCCGGCGCCCGCCCGGGGCCGCGCGGCCAGCGGCCGGGGCAGGGCGCTGGCGCGGGAGCAAACCGGCCGGACTCCTCGCCGGAAGCCCTGACGTCGCCGGACCGGATGGCTTCCTCCGGCGCGGCGACCTGGGCCGAGGACGACGCGGACGACATGGCAACCCCGCCGGCGAAGCCCGCCCCACGTCCGGCGCCGCCCCCGCGCCCGGCACCCGTCGTGGAAGCGCCGCCACCCGCCCCGGAACTCCTGGGCGGTCCGGCCGATGCGGCGGAACGCCGGGCCTGGCTCGAGGCAGGGCGGCTGCTCTTTGCCCGGCCCTGCCGCTTCACCTACGCCTCGCAGCGCATCGACCAGCTTCCGGCCTTCACCCTGCCGGAGGTCGCCTTCTGCGGCCGCTCCAACGTCGGCAAGTCGTCGCTGGTCAACGCGCTGACCGGGCAGAAGACGCTGGCGCGCGTCAGCAACACGCCCGGCCGCACCAAGCAGCTGAACTTCTTCGAACTCGGCGAGGAAGGGCGCGGTCGCCTGACCCTGGTGGACATGCCGGGCTACGGCTACGCCCAGGCCGCCAAGCAGGTGAAGGAAGACTGGCAGGGGCTGATGTTCGACTACCTGCGCGGCCGCCCCAATCTGATGCGCGTGGTGCTGATGCTCGACGCACGGATCGAGACCAAGGCTTCCGACCTCGCGGCCATGGACCTGCTGGGCGAGGCCGCGGTGCCCTTCCAGATCGTGCTGACCAAGGCCGACAGCGCCAAGCCCTACTGGCTGCGCAAGCGGCAGGAGGAAGTGGCCGGCTTCGTGCGCGAACGCGCCGCCGCCCACCCGGTGGTGGTCACCACCAGCAGTGAGGACGGCACCGGCATCGAGGAACTGCGGGCGGAGCTCGCCGCGCTGGCGGCCCCCGACCCCCGCCTCACGGGAACTGAGGCATAACGGCAACAGTGCGGCTCACTTGCCGCATTTCAACCGTAGCGTGCTTTCCGCGAATCCTCACGAGATCGTAAGACCGTTCTGCCCCAGGGAAGGTCCGTTAAGGCAGGAACTCGTTGTGCTCTGTGTCGTCGCCCCGGCCCCTAGCCGTCCAAGCCGCCCGGCCGGACTGCTCCGATGCCGGCACGAGGCCGGAGCCCAGCCGCACGTCACCGAGGCAGGCGACCCCGACGCCTCGCCCCGACGCGCCGCAGAGCTCCCCCCGCAACGTCCCCTCCTGCCTGGACATCCCTGTGGCGTCCCAGCGGTGCGTCGGAACCCCCAATTCCGCACCGCTTGATCGGCGCGGCGAAGTCGGGGGCACCGGTCTGATCCCCACGAGGATCGGTGCCTAACCCCACCCGGCTTCGCCGCCCCGAAAGGGGTGGCCGGCAACGCCCGGCCCGTCGCCGCCCCACCTGTCACCGCCCGACATCGTCGATCCCCTGGCCGAAGGGCCCCGTGCCGAAGCCGCCCCGCGCCGAGGAGCCGGCATCGGTGTTGTCGGTGGGCGTCGAGCCCGGGGTGAAGCGGCTCACCGCCATCGCGTAGCGCGGCCCGCCACGCACGGCCGAGGAACCGGCGCCGCTGTTGTCGCGCGGCGTCGAGCCGGGCGTGAAGCGGCTCACCGCCATGCCGTAGCGAGGTCCGCCGCGCACGGCCGAGGAACCGGTGTTGCTGTTGTCGCGGGGCGTCGAGCCCTCGGTGAAGCGGCTCACCGGGAAATGCCGCAGGCTGTCGTAGCCCTCCGCCGCACGGGCGGCCGGCACGCCGCCGGTGGCGGCGAGGCCGAGCGCGACGGCAAGGAGGAACGGACGAAAACGAAACACGGGAAGATGTCCTGGAGATGATCGCGGCCAGGCCCGGCAAGGGACGGCCGACTGAGGCTCCAGACTTGGTGCGCCGCAACATCGCGAAAATCGGGCGCATGCCGGAAGGCTTGTTCACCCACTCCGGACAATGACGGCATCCTCACGCCTCCTCTGTTTCACAGCGCCGAGAACTTTCCTAGAAACGCCCCGAGGCAGGGGGAGTGTCGCGGGTGGCGGCGAGAAATCACGCGCTGGACAGCCTTCGCGGACTGGCCGCCCTGGCCGTGGCGCTGGGGCACAGCAACCTCGCGGTGACCGGCCTTGCCGCCTGGGCCGCGACCTGGCGCGACCTGCCACATCTCGACGGCACGGCGCTGCTGGGCCGGCTGCTCTACCTCGTTTTTCCCAGCGACGCCGCGGTGACGCTGTTCTTCGTGCTCAGCGGCCACGTGCTTTGGCGCTCCTTCGACCGCTCGCTGGCGCGGCAACGCGGCGACGCCGCGCCACCCGCGCTGCGCTTCACGCGGGAACTGCCGGACTACGTCGCGGGCCGCCTGTACCGGCTCCTGCCCACGGTGCTGGTGGCCAGCATCCCGGTGGCGCTGCTGAAAGGTGCCAGCGTGGCGACCCTGGTGGAGAACATCCTGCTGCTCCGCACGGACCTGCTGGGCGTGACCTGGACGCTGCAGGTGGAGCTGGTCTGCTCGCTGGCGCTCTTCGTGCTGCACCGGCTGGTGCGCGGCCGCCCCGGCGGGGCGCTGCTGGCGCTACTGGCGCTGGGCTCGGTGGCCGTGTTCTTTCGTGGCTGGAACTTCGCCCTGTTCTTTCCGGCCTTCCTGCTCGGCGCCCTGATCGACGCGATGCCGCGACGGCTGTGGCGCCCCGCGACGCTGTGGCTCGGCCTGCTGCTGCTGTGCTGCGGCAACCTGTTCCTCGGCCGCTCCGGCGCCGGGCGCCTGGCCGAGATGGCGGGCGCCGTCGCCCTGCTGGGCAGTGCCGGCGCGCTGAACCCGGCGGTGCTGCGGCGCGCCCCGCTCGTGCTGCTCGGCCGCATCAGCTACCCGTTCTACCTTCTTCACCCGCTGGGCGCGGCGATCGCGGGGCCGGTGGTGGCGGCCGCCGCGCTGACCGGCCCGGCGGAACGGATCGCGCTGATCGCCGTGCTGTCGATCTCGGTGGCGCTGCCGCTCGCCTGGGTCGCGCACCTGGCGGTGGAGCAGCCGGCGATGGACGGCCGGCCCCGCCTGCGCTTCGGGGCGCGGTCGCGTGCCCCGGCATCGCCGGCCGGGGAGGAGCAGGCACAGCCCGCGCGCGCGGAGACGCCGCGCCCCGCATCCCCGCGCGGCGGCGCCCGGCTCAGGGAAGCGGCGGGCCTGGAGGCCGCGTCGGGGAGCGTGTCGCCGACCTGACCGGCACGCCGGCCGCCGGACCAGGCACTTCCCTTCGTCGCAGCGGCCCCAGGCCAGACCCGCCCCCAACACCGGCCACCACGGGCGAACGCGACTAGCCCGACCGGTCCGCCGCAACCTCCCCGCACCGCCGCAGGATCTCGTCCACCACCGAGCGGAGCGGTGCGGTGGCGTCGATCACCGTCGCATCGCGGGGGACGTCTTCCCGCGTCGCATGCAGGTGCAGGATGAACAGCTGCTCCGCCGCCCCGCCGCCGAACTCGTCCCGGGGCCTGCCGGACAGCCGCTGCCTCAGCGTCGCCGCGTCGACCTCGAGAACGAAGACCCCGTCGAACAGCTCCACGAAGCGGCCGACGTTCCGCGAGCCGCCGCAGAAGAACGACACCGGCCGCGTCCGGTCACCCAAGAGGGCGCGGACCTTGCCAAGGTCCCAGAGGTGGTGCCGGTGCGCGAAATCCACCGCCGGATCGTCCGGCATCGGGCCCTCCAGCGGCGTCCCCGTCAGGGGATCGCCCCGGTAGGCCAGTTCGCGGTCGCCGTGGATGGCGTGGAAGCCGCGCCGCTGCAGCTCGGTGGCGACCGATGTCTTGCCCGTCCCCGACACGCCTTCGATCAGGAAGTTCCTGACGCCCACCTCGCCCCCGCTCGCCACGCTTCCCGCACACCGCAATGGTGGGGCAGTTCGGTGACGTTACGGCACGGAACCGAGGCGGTGCGGGTGAAGGATCATGGACAGCTTCGTGACCTTTCCGGTTCCGGGAGCGCGGCACTCCGCTGCTGCTGTCGTCCGGGGCTGTCGTCCGGGGCTGTCCTCCGGGACGAGGCCGGCCGTGTGGGACGAAGCCCCTTCTCGTGTTCGCCGCCGCCGGCCCAGCCCGCCGCACCCTCGGGAACGCCGCCCCCTTGACCCATCCCCGCCCTGCCCGCAAAGGGCGAGGGGCGCGCCCGGTCCCCTCCGGCCGTGCCGCCAAAGCTGATCGGAGCGCCCGTCATGTCCGACACCCCCCGCGACAACATCGCGCTGCTCTCCGGCGCCCTGCCTTTCCTGAAGCGCTACGACGACCAGATCGTGGTGGTGAAGTACGGCGGCCACGCGATGGGCGAGGAAGACACCGCCTTCCGCTTCGGCTGCGACATCGCGCTGCTGGAACAGGTCGGCGTGAACCCGGTGGTGGTCCATGGCGGCGGCCCGCAGATCAACGCCATGCTCAAGCAGCTCGACGTGCAGTCCACCTTTATCCAGGGCCTGCGCGTCACCGACGAGCGCACGGTGGACATCGTCGAGATGGTGCTCGCCGGCTCCGTCAATAAGCAGGTGGCCGAGGCCATCACCCGCGCCGGCGCCATCGCGGTCGGCATCAGCGGCAAGGACGGCAACCTGATCACCGCGCGCCGGGCGCTGCGCCGCCTGCGCGACCCGCAGACCGGCGAGGAGCGCGAGATCGACCTGGGCTTCGTGGGCGAACCCGAGCGCGTGGACACCAAGGTGCTGCAGCTGCTGATCGGCGCCGACATCGTGCCGGTGGTAGCGCCGGTGGGCGTCGACAGCACCGGCCAGACCCTCAACATCAACGCCGACACCGCGGCCGGCGCCATCGCCGGCGCGCTCAAGGCCGCGCGGCTGCTGATGCTGACCGACGTGCCCGGCGTGCTGGACGGCAACAAGAACCTCATCCCCGAGATGACGGTGGCCGAGGTGCGCGAGGGCATCGCCAGCGGCATGATCTCCGGCGGCATGATCCCCAAGGTCGAAACCTGCATCGAGGCGGTGGAACAGGGCGTCGAGGGCGCCGTGATCCTGGACGGCCGCGTGCCGCACGCCGTGCTGGCGGAGCTGTTCACCGATGCCGGGCCCGGCACGCTGATCAAGCGCTGAAGGTCGGAACAAACAATCAAACAGCTGTTCAGCTGTTGATTCATTGAGAACATCCCGCTAAGGCGGCGGCTCTGCCGTTTCAGCCGGGATGTTTCCTCCATGTCGCCCATCGCCATCGCGCTGCTGTCGCTGAGCATGTCGGCCGACGCTTTCGCGGCCTCGCTGGCCAAAGGCGCCGCGCTGGACCGGCCCCGCTGGCGCGAGGTGTTCCGCACCGGCGTGGTCTTCGGAACGGTGGAAGCCATCACGCCGCTCCTGGGCTGGCTCGCCGGCTTCGCCGCCAGCGCCGTGATCGCGGCGGTGGACCACTGGATCGCCTTCGCGCTGCTGGCGGTGATCGGCGGCCGCATGGTGCTCGGCGCCCTGCGCCCCAAGGCGGACACCGAGGCGGCGAGGCCGCGCCGCCACGGGTTGGGCGTGCTGCTGGCCACCGCCGTCGGCACCAGCCTCGACGCCATGGCGGTGGGCGTGTCGCTGGTCTTCCTCGATGTGAACATCGCGGTGGTGGCGGGGGCGATCGGCCTCGCGACCTGCGCCATGGCCATGGTCGGCATGGTGGTGGGCCGCCATGTCGGCGGCCGTTGCGGGCGCTGGGCCGAAGGGCTGGGCGGCCTGTTCCTGGTCGGCCTCGGCAGCAAGATCCTGGTGGAGCACCTGTTCCTGAACGGCTGAGTCCGGGCTTGACCCGCCGCCACTTAAAGGTTTAAATTCCTATAACCAACCGCCCTCAGACCCGTTCCAGCGGATGGTGGGGCAGGGGCGGCAGCTGCGTCACCACCGCGTCGCCACGCCGCACCATCCCGCCGCGTCGCACCACCGCCATGACGCCGGCCTTGCGCACCACCCGGCCCCGCGCGTCGCGCCCCAGCACCCGTGCCAGCAGCCCCGGGCGGAACCGCTCGATCTGGGCGCAGGGGTTGCGCAGACCGGTCAGCTCCACCTCCGCCTCGCCCAGCGCGAGGCGCGTGCCCACCGGCATCCCCAGCAGGTCGAGCCCCTCGGTCAGCACGTTCTCGCCGAGGTCGCCCGGTCGGAGCGCGAAGCCCTGCTCCAGCAGTTCCTCCAGCAGTTGCCGGTGGATCAGGTGAACCTGGCGGAGGTTCGGCTGGGTGGGATCCACCGCCACGCGCGACAGGTGCTGCACCGTGGTGCCCAGGTGCGCGTCGCCCTCGACGCCGAGCCCTTCCAGCAGCCGCACCGAGTCGGTTGGCGCCTTGCTGAAGCGGTGCTCGCCGGACCGGCTGAGCGCCACCACCCGGCCCGCGGCCCCGCTCAAGCGAGGAAACCCGCCAGCATGCGGTTGAACAGCTCGGCCCGCTCGAAATAGGGCGAGTGGCCGCATTCCGGCACGATCTCGACCCGGGCGCCGCAGCGTTCCGCCAGCGCCAGCGCGGCGGCGGGCGGGAACACCACGTCCTCGGCGCCCGCCACGAAGAGCACCGGCATCCGCAGCTGCCGTACCGCGTCGGCGTGGCGCAGCCGGCCGGCGGCGAGGCGCCGTCGCAGCGCCTCCTTGTCGCGCACCGCCGAGGCCTCGTCGATCTGCCGGTAGAGCAGGTGCAGCGCCGGCTGTTCCCGCGCCGCGCGCTCGCCCATCGCGGGGTGGATGCCGCGCCCGAGCAGCGCCTGTCGCGTCACCACCGCCTGGTTGTCCCAGTCGGAGCGGCCGGTGGCGGTGGCGTGGTCGATCGTGCCCGAGGTCGCCGACATCACCAGCGCCCGCACCCGCTCCGGCCAGCGCAGCGCCACCTCGAGGCAGCTCCAGCCGCCCATGGACTGCCCCACCAGCGCCGCCTGCTCGATCCCGAGGTGATCGAGCAGCGCCAGCAGGTCCTCGGCGAAGCCGTCGGGGCCCAGCCCGTCGGGGTCGGTGGAGGGGTGGAAGCCGCGATGGGCGAAGGTGACGCAGCGGAAGCGCTCCGCCAGCGCCGGCACCTGCTGCCACCAGCTCATGTGGCTGCCGCCCATGCCGTGCGCGAAGATCACCGCCGGGCCTTCGCCCACGCTCTCGTAGTGCAGGCTGGCCGCCCCGCGCGGCACGCGGCCGCTGCTGCGCGGCACGGTGCCGCCCCCGATCCAGAACATCGCGCCGGCACCTCGCCTGTGGCAGGAAAGTAAGGAAGTAAGATGGTAAGATAGTAAGATGGTAAGGCGAAGGGTGGCCTGCCCGCCATCCCCGCACTGGCCGCCGGCGGTGCGGCCGCGCCGTTGCCCCGCGCCGCTCCTCCGCGCCGTTGACAGGCCGGGGCGCCCGCGCGACAGGGGCCGGGCGCGGGTTCCGCCGGATCTGCCGGCGGGTGTCGGCCCTGCGCGCCTCCCCCACCTTGCCCTCGACCGGCGAAATTCGCGGAACACGGACCGGCCATGGAACTCACGGCGCTGCAACAGACCATCGAGGCCCTTTGGGACCGCCGGGCCGAGCTTTCCCCCGGGACGCAGGGTGCGGACCGCGAGGCGGTGGAAACCGCGCTGGAACTGCTCGACGCTGGCCGGGCCCGCGTGGCGGAGCCGGACGGGCAGGGCGGCTGGCGCGTCAACCAGTGGCTGAAGCAGGCGGTGCTGCTGTCTTTCCGCCTGGAAGATAGCGCCCCCATGGAGGTCGGCCTGGGCGCCTACGACAAGGTGCCGCTGAAGTTCCGGGACTGGGGCGAGAACCGCTTCCGCGAGGCCGGCTTCCGCGCGGTGCCGGGCGCCGTGGTCCGCCGCTCCGCCTTTATCGGCAAGGGCGTGGTGCTGATGCCCTCCTTCGTGAACCTCGGCGCCTACGTGGATGAGAACACGATGGTGGACACCTGGGCCACGATCGGGTCCTGCGCCCAGATCGGCAAGAACTGCCACATCTCCGGCGGTGCCGGCATCGGCGGCGTGCTGGAGCCGCTGCAGGCCAACCCGGTGGTGATCGGCGACAACTGCTTCGTGGGCGCGCGCTCCGAGGTGGCCGAGGGCGTGATCGTGGGCGAGGGCTCGGTGCTCTCCATGGGCGTCTTCCTCGGCGCCTCCACCAAGATCATCGACCGCGCCACCGGCGAGATCTTCGTGGGCCATGTGCCGCCCTTCTCCGTGGTGGTGCCGGGCTCGCTGCCCGGCAAGCCGCTTCCGGACGGCACGCCGGGGCCGAGCCTCTACTGCGCCGTGATCGTGAAGCGCGTGGACGCGCAGACGCGCTCCAAGACCTCGATCAACGAGCTGCTGCGCGACTGAGCCCGACCAGCATGGAAGCCCCAGCAGAACCCCGGATGGATGCCTCCGATGCCATCGCGTCGGGTGCCCCCGTGCACGGCCTCGTCGCCGACCCGCTGCCGATCGCGCAGGCGCTGATCCGCTGCCGTTCCGTCACGCCTGCCGATGACGGCGCGCTGGCGGTGATCGAGAGCATCCTCGGGCCGCTGGGCTTCCACTGCACCCGGCTGCGCTTCAACGAGACCGAGAACCTCTTCGCCCGCCGCGGCGAAGGGGGGCCGCATCTCTGCCTCGCCGGCCATACCGACGTGGTGCCGCCTGGTGCCGCGCGCGCCGATGGCGGCTACGAGGGCTGGCGGCACGATCCCTTCGCGGCCACGGTGGAGAACGGCACGCTGTTCGGCCGCGGCGCCACCGACATGAAGGGCGGGCTGGCAGCCATGATCGCGGCGGCGCACCGGCCGCAGGGACGCGGCTCGCTCTCCTTCCTGGTCACCGGCGACGAGGAAGGCGACGCCCATGACGGCACGGTGCGCGTCCTCGACTGGATGGCGGCCAACGGCCACACCCCGGACATGTGCCTGGTGGGCGAGCCGACCTCCAAGGCGGTGCTGGGCGACACGGTCAAGATCGGCCGCCGCGGCAGCCTGACCGCTTACCTGACGGTTCAGGGCACGCAGGGGCACGTCGCCTATCCGCAGCGCGCCGACAACCCGGTGCACCGCCTCGTGCGCGTGCTGCACCGGCTGACGGCCGCGCCGCTGGACCGGGGCAGCGAGTGGTTCGAGGCCTCCTCGCTCCAGGTCACCACCTTCGACGTGGGCAACCCCGCCACCAACGTCGTGCCGGCCGAGGCGCGGGCCACGCTGAACATCCGCTTCAACAACCTCCACACCGCGGCGAGCCTGGAGGCCAGCATCCGCGCGGCGCTGGAGGCCGAGGCGCCGCGCCACGAGACGCGCTTCTCGTGCTCGGGCGAAAGCTTCCTGACGCAGCCAGGGCCCTTCGTGGAGGCGATCCGCCGCGCCGTCGCCACCACCACCGGGCAGGAGCCGCAGCTCGACACCGGCGGCGGCACCTCGGACGCGCGTTTCATCACGCATCATTGCCCGGTGGCGGAGTTCGGCGCGGTGGGCACCACCATGCACAAGGTGGACGAGTGTACCCCGGTGGAGGAGCTGCGTGCCCTGGCCCGCACCTACGACGCCATCATCCGGGAGTGCCTGGGCTGAACGACCCGGCGCAAATTCCGCCGCTGCGGCTGCAGATCTCGGCCGGGCTGCACGGCGCCTTCCTGCTGGCGCGCGGCCGGGCGGAAGGGCTGCTGCTGGCGGCGCTGTCGCCGGAGGGCGTGGCGCGCTCCTTCTGGGCCGCGGCGCTCTGCCTGCCGGCCTTTCTCGGCCTGCGCCTCCTTTCGTCGGACAGCTCGCCCGACCTCGCCTCGCTGGTGGCCGACCTGTCGGCCTATGCCGCCTCCTGGGCCGGCTACGCCCTGGCCTCGCGCTGGACGGCGGAGCGCCTGGGCGTGCTCCAGCGCTGGCCGCGCTTCATCGCCGCCTGGAACTGGTGCAACGTGGTGCAGTACCTGCTGCTGGTGCTGATCCTGCCGGTGCCCACGGGCCTCGTGGGCAGCTGGCTCGGCATCGTCACGGCGGGCTACACGCTCTGGCTCGAATGGTTCGTGGCGCGCGAGGCGCTGGGCCTGCCGGGCGGCCGCGCCGTCGGCTTCGTGGCGCTCGACGTGGCGATCAGCCTGTTCCTGACGGGCTTCGTGGAACTGCTGTCGGGACACTGACGGCGCTGACGCGGCCGCGTTCCGGTAAGCATTCCGAGATGAATGGCGGGCGACGACGGCGTGGTCCGGCAACACGGCCTCAAGGCAGTGCGGCGGAGGTCCCGCGCTCCGCGGAGCCCGGCCTGCCCCGCGGACGCCTCGCCTGGGCGCCCACGGCAGGCCGGGCGCCCGCGACGGATCAGGCCAGGCGCCAGTTCCCTTCGGGCCGCTTCTTGTAGCCGAGATTGTCCTCGGTCAGCGAGAAGGAGCGGTAGTGCTTCAGCGTCAGCGCGACCGCGAGACGGCGTGCTTCCGCCGGGTCCTCGATCGCCAGCAACGCGTTGCCGAGCGCCCGGGTGATGCAGCCGGGCCCGGTGACGTCCCAGATGGCCGGCTTGCGATTGGGATCGCCCAGCAGGCGGCTTTGCGCATCCTCCAGCGCCCGGGTCAGCACGGTGGAGTTCGGCCGCGCCACGAAGAAGAAGTTGTTGGCATAGGTCGGCACGCCATCAGCCAGGGCCAGCACCAGCTCCGCTTCGCGCAGCGCCGCCCGAACGGGGTCGAGCGGGCGCTGGCTGACCTCGTCCGCATCCACGTAGATACCGCCCTCGGCCACCAGGAAGTACAGCCGGAACAGGTCGGCCTGCATGGCGGCGTGGGTGGAGCGCTCGAAGCAGGTGATGGCGTCGGCCCCGAAGCGGTTCCGGAGGAAGTCGCGGGCCGTTTCCTCGCTGTAAACGCGGTGCTGCACGCCGGGATTGTTCTCCCGCCACCCCGCCATGAGCTGCGCCACGTCCTCGGGCACCTTGCCGTCGTGCCAGTACTGGATCAGCGGGATCGGCGGCAGGTCGGTGATCGGCTCGCCGCTTTCCTGCAGCAGCGGCAGGCGCCCGGCCAGGCGCTCCGCCGACAGGAGGTAGCGGTGCGGCTCGGTGACCTCGGGCATGGCGGCGACCCAGCGTCGCGTCATGTCGCGCAGCTGCTCCGCCCGGCTGCCCGTCAGCAGGATGTTGCTGAGGACCACGCGGGTGGCCCCGTTCTGCTGTTCCGGCGGCACGGCTTCCAGCAGGGCGATGGCCTGATCGAGCTGGTTCGCCTCGAGGCAGTTCCGCGCCGCCTGCACCGCCACGTCGGGCTGCCTGACGAGCTCGCCGGGAACGGCACGGGCCATCTCGGCCGCGGCGGCGGCGCCGTCGCGGCGCAGCACCAGACGGAGCAGCAGCATGGTGCGGCGGGGATGGCTCGGGGTGACCTTCTCCAGCAGCCGCTCCGCGCGCCGCAGCCTGCCGAGCTCGATCAGCTTTTCCGACAGGTGCAGCATTTCCGGCGTGCCGAAGGCGCCGCCCGTGCGACGCTGCCGCAGCAGCCGCCGGGCGACCTCGAGGGAGCGATCGTGATGGACGTAGGCCTGGTGGCGCGTGCTGTCCCACCAGGCCGGCAGTTCGGCCGGCAGCGCCCGGAACAGCCTGCGGGCGAGGTCGAACCATTCCGCTTCCTTGGCGCTGAAGGCCTGCATGAAGCGGGGCTCCAGGTAGTTCGGGTCGATCGCCGAGGCGGCGCGGAAATGCGTCAGGGCCATCAGGTTGCGCCCGGCACCGGTTGCCATGTGACCCAGCGCCATGTGCGCCCAGGGCGGGCCGTAGCCCAGCGACACGGCGCGCTCCAGCGCGGTGATGGCCCCCTGCTGGTCCCCCGCCACCCGCAGCGCATTGCCGAGGCGGTACTGAAGATCGGCGCTGTCGGGCGAGGCGGCCGCCAGCCTCGACCAGAGAGCGGCGGCCTCGGCGAAGTCGCCGCGCGCTTCCGCGGCCTCGGCATGCTCTCGAGTCGGATCAGCGGTCATCATGTCGGCCATGGTCATGCCTCATTGAGGATCAGACGACACGGCACAAGGGCCTAACCCCATTCGAGCGGCGCATCGTAGCTGACAAAGGTGAAACATAGTCCCTCGGCGGGCGCGGTCTGGCCAGCCAGGCGACGTTCACACCTCGCCAGCACCTCTGCCGGCCACGAGACGGAACGACGACCTGATCCGACCTCGGCCAGTGTGCCCACCATGTTGCGGACCTGATGATGAAGAAAGGACCTCGCCTCAGCCAGAATTATTATTTCGTCACCGTCACGGAATACATCGAGGCGGTCGAGGGTGCGGAGCGCGTCCTTGGCCTGGCAGGCGCTGGCGCGAAAGGCGGAAAAGTCGTGCCGGCCCAGCAGCCCTTGTGCGGCCGCGTGCATCGCCGCCGCGTCGAGGCGGCGGGGCAGGTGCCAGACCCGGCCGAGGTCCAGGGCCGGGCGCGCCGGCCGGTCGAGGATGCGGTAACGGTAGCCGCGCCTGGTGGCGGAGAAGCGCGCGTTCCAACCTTCCGGGGCGCGGGCCGCGGCCACCACGGCGACGGGATGGGGGCGGGTGCGGGCGTTGATCGCCTCGCGCACCCGCTCGGGCGGCAGGTCCAGGGCGATCTCGATCCGCGCCACCTGGCCCACGGCGTGCACGCCGGCATCCGTGCGCCCGGCGGCGACCGTGGCGGCGGGCTGGCCGCCGTTCAGCGGCGCCGCGGCCTCCTCGATCAGCTGCTGGATGCTGGGGGCGTTCTCCTGGCGCTGCCAGCCGGCATAAGGCGCGCCGTCATACTCGATCTGCAGGGCGTAGAACGGCATCAGCCCGGCCTGTCCGACCGAGCGATCAAGAAAGCACCGTCCCGACCGGCAGCGCGAAGCCGCGCAGGAAGGCGGCGGCCTCCAGCGGCCCGCGGCCCTGGCGCTGGAGGCGCAGGAGGCGCAGCGCCGTGCCGTTGCCGCAGGCCACGCGCGGGCTGTTATCCAGCACCGTCCCGGGCAGCGCAGCGTCAGGCGCCGGCTCCGCGACTTCGGCGGCAAGCACCCGCACCACCTCCTCGCCCACGCGGAACTGCGTGCCGGGCCAGGGATTCATCGCCCGCACCCGGCGCTCGATCGCCTCGGCGGGCTGCGTCCAGTCCAGCGCGGCGTCGGCCTTGCTGAGCTTGGGCGCGTAGGTGGCGCCCTCCGCCGGCTGCGGCACAGGAGGCGGGGCTTCGGCCAGGGTGCGCAGGATCAGCCGCGCGCCGATCTCGGCCAAGCGGTCGTGCAGCGTGGCGGTGGTGTCGTGCGGGCCGATGGGCGTCGCCTCGCGCAGCAGGGCGGCACCGGTGTCCAGCCCCTCGTCCATCTGCATGGTCGTGATGCCGGTTTCCCGGTCGCCGGCCAGCAGGGCGGCGTGAATCGGCGCGGCGCCCCGCCAGCGGGGCAGCAGCGAGGCGTGGATGTTCAGGCAGCCGCGGCGCGGCGCTTCCAGCATCTCGGGCGGCAGGATCAGGCCGTAGGCCGCCACCACTGCGGCGTCGAGATCCAGCGCGCGGAACGCGGCGTGCTCCGCCGCGTCGCGCCGCACGCGCGCCGGCGTGCGCACCGGCAAACCGAGTTCCAGCGCCGCGCGGTGGACGGGGCAGGGGGTTTCGCGCTGGCCACGCCCGGCCGGACGCGGCGGCTGGCAGTACACGGCAGCGACCTCGTGCCCGGCCTCCACCAGCGCCCGCAGGGCGGGCACGGCGAAGTCGGGGCTGCCCATGAAGGCGAGGCGCAGCGCTGCCGGCGCGGGGGCCATCAGCCTTCCAGCGCCTTGAGCCGCTGGTCCTTGTTGTAGCGCCGCAGCAGCATGTTGCGCTTGAGCGGGCTCAGGTGGTCGATGAACAGCACGCCGTCGAGGTGGTCGATCTCGTGCTGGACGCAGGTGGCCATGAGCTCGTCGGCCACCATCTCCCGCCGCGTGCCGTCGAGGTCGCGCCAGCGCACCTTCACCGTGGCGGGCCGCTGCACCTCCGCGTACTGGTCGGGGATGGACAGGCAGCCTTCCTCGCGCTGCGCGATCTCGCGGCTGGCCTCCACGATCTCCGGATTCACCATCACGAAGGGCTCGCGCCGCTCCTCCGGCTGCAGGTCCACGGTGATCAGGCGCAGCGACTCACCGACCTGCGGCGCGGCGAGGCCGATGCCGGGCGCCGCGTACATCGCCGCCAGCATGCGCGGCGCCAGCGCGCGCACGGCGTCCGCGTCGCCTTCCGCCACGGGGCGCGCCTTGAGGCGCAGCCGCGCGTCGGGAAGCAGCAGGATCGGGAGAGGAGGGGCATCCGCCATGATGCGCCGCATCTAGCGACCGGGCGGGGCCTGCGCAATGCACTGCGGGAGCACTCTATAGACGCTGTTGCGCCGACCCGTTGCGGCGTGGGGCACCGGGCTTGCAACGAGGCCGCCGCCACACGACATTGCCGGTCGCAGCGCGGTGCTTCGGGCCGGCTGCGCGTCTCGCTCATGCACGAGGAGGCACCAGGGATCGTGTCACGTTCGTCCGTTTTCGGCTCGCCGCTGTTTCTCGGCTTCGACCACCTCGAGCAGATGCTCGACCGGGTGCAGAAGAACGCCGAGGGATACCCGCCCTACAACATCGAGCAGACCGCCGCCGACCGGCTGCGGATCACGCTGGCCGTCGCCGGCTTCTCGATGGACGACCTTCAGATCACCCAGGAAGACAACCAGCTGGTGATCCGCGGCCGGCAGAAGGACGAGGTCGAGGGGCGCGTCTTCATCCACCGCGGCATCGCCGCCCGTCAGTTCCAGCGCGCCTTCGTGCTGGCCGAGGGGATCGAGGTCGAGGGCGCCTGGCTCGACAATGGGCTGCTGCACGTCGACCTTCGCCGGCCGCAGCCGGAGGTTCGCGTCCGTACCATCCGCATCAACGGATTGGGCCGGCCGCTGCCCAGTGGCGAGGCTGAGCCGGTGGATTCCGGCGACTGAACTCGTCGCCAACCTTTTTTCAAACAGTTAGGCCGAACCCGGCGCCGATCCTGGCGTTCGGGAAGGAGGCCACAGAAGGAAGGGGCTGTCTTGCCGCGATGCGGGGGCGCCCCGGGAGTGCTGCCCGATGAACCATGACATGCAGCCGCAGCCGACCATGCTGGCGCCGCTCTCCGATGCCGACTGGGCCAGCTTCGGGCTGGAACAGATGGCCTATCTCCGTCCGGTCCTGGTGGACGGCGTGCAGGCGGTGGCCATCCACTCGGCCGACGGCACGCCGATCGGCGCCGCGCCTTCGGCGGACCTGGCCAAGGCGGCGATCATCCAGAATGACATGGAGCCCGTTTCCCTCCACTGAGGTGGGGTGCGCAAGGCTTCGCGCCGCAGGGCAATGCGACAGGGCGGGTTAGGGGCCTCCTCCCAGCAGGAGGCCCCGGCCCGTTTTTTTACATGCGGAGGGCTGGCAGCTCCACCAGGCCGATCTCGCCCGCATCCGCCACGTCCGGCTTGCGGACGCCGGCCTCGCAGCGCGCGTGCTCGTTGATCCGCCGGCGATGGCGGCGAAGCTGCTTGGCGACATGGGTGACGGCGTCCTGGAAGGCGCGGTGGGCATCCTCGCCCTCGCCCTCGGCGCGGTAACTCACCCCGCGTCCCGCATGAAGATTGATGTCGCAGCCGAACAACCCGCGACTGCGATGAAAGGTGACGTTGGCTTCGAGCGCGTCGTCGAAATACTTGCGCGCCATGGTTTCCAGCCCGTCGGCCACGTAGACCTTCAGGGCGTCACCCGTTTCGACCTGCTTCCCAGCAACCATGATATGCATCTTGGAGTGAAGCTCCTTTCTGCCTCAGGTGCGGAAAGGTTCCCCTCCGGTCCAAGTTTCACCAGTCTAGAAGACCGGAGCGGCCTTTTCCCGCTTGCGCTGCACTGAACTGGGGATGCGCAGCGCGTCCCGGTATTTGGCCACCGTGCGGCGGGCGATGTCCACCCCTTCCTGACGCAAAACCTCCACGATTGCGTCATCTGACAGGATGTCATCCGGACGTTCCGCATCCACCATGCCGCGGATGCGATGACGGATGGCTTCGGCCGAAAAGGTTTCGCCCGAGGTGCCCGCGATCGCCGTGGTGAAGAAGAACTTCAGCTCGAAGGTGCCGCGTGGCGTGGCGATGTACTTGTTGGCGGTGACGCGCGACACGGTGCTCTCGTGCATCTCCACAGCCTCGGCCACGTCGCGCAGGATCAGCGGGCGCAGGTGCGCGATGCCGTGCTGGAAGAAGCCGTCCTGACGGCGGACGATCTCGGCCGACACCTTGAGGATGGTGCTGGCGCGCTGTTCCAGCGATTTCACCAGCCAGTTGGCGCTCTGCAGCTTCTCGGCCAGGAAGGCCTTCTCCTCGCGCGTGCGGGCGGCGACGTGGGCGGTGGCGTGGAAGCCGCGGTTCACCAGCACGCGCGGCAGCGTTTCCGGGTTCAGTTCCAGCAGCCAGCTGCCGTCGGGCGCGCGTCGCATCAGCACGTCGGGCACCAGCGTCGCTGCGGGCGTGTCGTCGAAGGAGGCGCCGGGCTTCGGGTCGAGGCGCCGGATCTCGGCGATCATGTCGGTCAGGTCGGCGATGTCCACGCCGCACAGCCGCAGCAGCGCCGGCAGGTCGCGCCGGGCCAGGAGGTCGAGATTGTCGAGCAGCGCCTGCATGGCGGGGTCGAGCCGGTTCTTCTCGGCCAGCTGCACCGCCAGGCATTCCGCGAGGTCGCGGCAGAACAGGCCCACCGGCTCGAAGCGCTGCATCCGGCGGCGCACCCCGGCCACCATCGCCTCGGCACAACCCAGGGCCGCGGCGATCGCGGCGTCGGTCACCGGCAGGCGGCCGGCGGCGTCGATCATCGCGATCATCTGGCCCGCGATCAGCCGCTCGCCCGGGTCACCGAAGGCCAGCCGCGCCTGCTCGGCCAGCTCGTCGCGCAGCGAACGGGGGCGCTCGCGCGCCAGCTCGTCGATGCCGCGATCATCCTCCTCGAAGCCGGAGCCGCCGGCGCGGCCGCCGGCCGGCGCTTCCGTCGCCTCGTACAGGTTCTGCGTGTCGTGGAGGTCGAGCGGCGTTTCCTCGCGCGGGGCGGGGGTGTCGCCCAGGTGCCGCTCGTCCGGGGGCGGCTCGGCGGGGGCGTCGTTCTCTTCCCGCTCCAGCAGCGGGTTGCGCTCCAGCTCTTCCTCGACGAAGGCCACGACCTCGAGGTTCGAGGACTGCAGCAGCTTGATGGCCTGCCGCAGCTGCGGCGTCATCACCAGCGACTGGGATTGACGCAGATCCAGCCTTGGCCCGAGGGAGAAGCTCATGCGCTAGAGCGTGAAGCTTTCCCCGAGATACACGCGGCGCACGTCCTCATTCCCCACGATGTCCTGCGGGCTGCCTTCCATCAGGACCTGCCCGTCGTGGAGGATGTAGGCGCGGTCGATGATCTCGAGCGTTTCGCGCACGTTGTGGTCGGTGATCAGCACGCCGATCTCGCGGTTCTTCAGGTGCTTCACCAGGTCGCGGATCTCGCCCACCGCGATGGGGTCGATGCCGGCCAGCGGCTCGTCGAGCAGGATGTAGTCCGGATGCGTGGCCAGGGCGCGGGCGATCTCGCAGCGCCGGCGCTCACCGCCCGACAGCGCCAGGGCCGGGGCGCGGCGCAGGTGGGCGATGCCGAACTCGCTCAGCAGCCCGTCCAGCATTTCCTCGCGCCGCTCGCGCTTGGGTTCCACGACCTCCAGCGCCGCGCGGATGTTGTCCTCCACCGACAGGCCGCGGAAGATCGAGGCTTCCTGCGGCAGGTAGCCCAGGCCCAGGCGCGCGCGCCGGTACATCGGCAGCATCGTCACGTCGTGGCCGTCAAGGAACACCTGGCCCTCATCCGGGCGGACGAGGCCGGTCATCATGTAGAAGGTCGTGGTCTTGCCGGCGCCGTTGGGCCCCAGCAGCCCCACGGCCTCTCCGCGCCGGAGGTTCAGCGACACGCCGCGCACCACGGGTCGCTTCTTGTAGCGCTTGCCCAGCCCGCGGGCGACGAGGCCGGTCCGGGTGTCACCCTGGGCGGAGGCCAGCCGGTCGGCGGTGGAAACGCTCATCGTGCCGGGGCTCCGTTGCGGTTCGCGGGCGCGGCGTTGCCCGCCGGCGGCTGGTTGCTGCCCGGCACCACGAGGCCCTGGACGCGGGTGCCGGGGGCCGAGACCAGACGCGCCACGCCGGAGCGCATGTCCACGATGGCCTCGGAGCCGTTCAGCTGGTTTTGCCCGCGGGTGATGCGGACGCTGCCCAGCAGGCGCGCGGTGCCGGTGACGGGGCTGTAGATGCCGCGATCGCCGCGCACGACCTCCTGCTCGGTGCGGATCTCGACGTTGCCGAAGACCTCCACGCGGTCGAGCTTGGAGCCTTCGCCCGGCACGCGGCGGGGCGGCGGCTGGTTCGGGCGGGCCGCGGCGGGGCGTGCCGGGGGCTGCGGGGTTGCCGCCTGTTCCAGGAAGTAGCCCACCAGCGTGTCGCCGGCGATGCGACGGTTGTCGCTGGTCACGGCGCTGGCGGCGCCGCGCGCCACGGCCATGCGCTTCTGCGGCCAGTATTCCAGGCTGTCGCGCGCCACGATGGTGTCGTCGGTGGTGGTGAGCTTCAGGTTGCGCCCGGTCAGCACCATTACCGCCTGGTCCATGTCGTACACGGCGCGGTCGCCCTGGGCATGGTCGGTGTCGGTGTCGATATGGACGTTGCCCTCGGCCTCGAGGCGCCAGATCTCGCCGCCCGAGAGCGGGGTCGCGCCGGTGTCGGCGGCCGGCTGCGCCGGCGCAGGCTGGGCGGAGGCCGGCTGGCCGGCCGGCGCGGCACCGCCCGCCTTGTTGCGGTAGCGGGCGATCAGGCGCGCGGCCTGCAGCGTCACGCCGTCGCGCACGGCCCGGGCATTGCCGGTGGCGATCACCACCTGCTCGTTCTGGCGCCACTCGATGCCGTTGGTGGAGGTGACCTCGACCGGCCCGCCGCCGGTCATGTCCACCGGCTGCGCCAGCGCGGGCGCGGCGAGGGGCAGGGCGGCCGCGAGTGCCGTGCCGGCCAGCAGCGCGGCGAGGGTGAGGCGGGGCATCAGCGGCTGCCTTCCAGCATGGCGTGGGTATTGCCGGTGAAGAACACGTCCTGCCCGCGATCCTCGATGCGGAAGCCGTCGCCGGTGATGGTGCCGAAGGAGCCCTGGGCGGCCACGGGCCTGTCGCCTTCGGCGCGGCCTTCCTTCATCTGCACATGCGCGACCTCGGTGCGGAAGGTCATGCCGTTGTCGTGGAAGATCGTCACATTGCCCCGCAGGTCGAGCATATCCCTGGTCTTGTCGTAGAGGCCGCTGTCGCTCTCAAGGTAGACCCACTCGTTGCCCGAGAGCATCAGGTCGGCCTTGGGCTTTTCCAGCGCGATGGGCGCGTCCTGGCCCGCCTGCGTCGCGCTGTCGGCGGTCACGTTGTAGGGGCGGTTCTCGTCGTCGACGCCCTGGTAGCGGGGGGCGACCACGCGAACCGCGTCGGCGACGTTCTGGCTCATCCGCCGGAAGGCGACGCGCGCCTGGTCCTCGTTGCGCTGCAGCTCCGGCCAGAAGGCGATCGCCGCCAGCAGCGCCAGCGCGCCCAGCGGCAGCAGGAACTTCGCCAGCCGCACCGTCCAGCGCCGCCGCAGCATGGCGCCGCGCGAATAGCTCCGGCGGGCGCGGGAGGGCACGGGGATGTCGCGCACCGCGTCGCGCGCGACGAAATCCGTCCGCCCGACGGGCGCTGCAGCCGGGGAAGGGCGGTCCGGCCGCGGCTGGCGCGCGCCGCTCATGCCACGCCGGCCCGCAGGAGGTCGTGGACGTGCAGCAGTCCCACCGGGGCGCCCGCCGCATCCACCACGAACAGGGTGGTGATCGAGCGCTCGTTCATGATCCGCAGCGCCTCGGCCGCCAGCGCGTCGGGTCCGATGGTCAGCGGGTGCTGCGTCATCACCGCCGCGGCCGGGCGGGACAGGAGATCGGCGGTGCCGGCATCCATGGCGCGGCGCAGGTCGCCATCGGTGATGATGCCGACGAGGCGGTTCTCCGACACCACGCCGAGGCAGCCCAGGCGCTTGGCCGTCATCAGCACCAGCGCCGCATCCATCCGCATCTCCGGCGCGCCGATCGGCACGGCCTCGCCGGCATGCATCAGGTCGCGCACCCGCTGCAGCTGGACGCCGAGCTTGCCGCCGGGATGGAAGACGCGGAAATCGGCGGCGGTGAAGCCGCGGCGTTCCAGCAGCGCCACGGCCAGCGCGTCACCGAGGGCCAGTTGCAGCGTGGTGGAGGTGGTGGGCGCCAGCCCGTGCGGGCAGGCTTCCGGCACGTCGGGCAGCACCAGCGACACGTCGGCGGCGCGTGCCAGGGTGCTGCCGGCACGTCCTGAGATCGAGATCAGCGGCAGGGCGAAGCGGCGGGTATGCGCCACCAGGTCCGACAACTCACTCGTTTCGCCGCTGTTGGAGATGGCCAGCACCGCGTCGCCCGCCACGATCATGCCGAGGTCGCCGTGCGAGGCCTCGCCAGGGTGGACGAACTGCGCGGGCGTGCCGGTGGAGGCGAAGGTGGCCGCGACCTTGCGAGCGACGTGGCCCGACTTGCCCATGCCCGACACCACCACGCGGCCGGTGGCGCGCGACAGCAGCAGCACGGCGGCCGCGAAGCTGCCATCGAGCGACGAGGCCATGGCGGAAAGGCCCGCTGCCTCGATCTCCAGCACGCGGCGGCCCGCGGCGAGGTCCGGATCGTGAAAAGGGGCGTTCACCGTGCCGTTATGGGGTGGCGCCCCGATCCGGTCAACGCGCCTCGAACGGCGGATTGTATCAAGAACCGTGCCATGGCGGCGCCGTGCCCCATGCGCCGGATCTAGTGGGAAAAGATGTCCGGCTCGACGTAGCCCAGGAGGTCGAGTTCGCCGCGCGCGGGCAGGAAGCGGAAGCAGTGTTCCGCCAGCTCCAGCCGTCCCTCGCGCACCAGCAGCGCTTCCAGCCGGGCCCAGAGGGCGTGAAGGTGCAGCACGTCGGAGGCGGCGTATTGCAGCTGCTCCGTGGTCAGCTCGGCCGCGCCCCAGTCGCTGCTCTGCTGCTGCTTGCTGATGTCCACACCCAGGAGTTCCCGGCACAATTCCTTCAACCCATGGCGGTCGGTGAAGGTCCGCACCAGCTTGGACGCGATCTTGGTGCAGCGGACCGGCGCGACCGTGACGCCCAGGCTCTTGCGCAGGATGGCCACGTCGAAGCGGGCGAAGTGGAACAGCTTCACCGTCGCCGGGTCGCTGAGCAGCTGCTTCAGGTTCGGGCAGTCGGCGCCGCGGCCGCCCAAGGTTTCCGGCACGATCTGCACGCAATGCGCCACGCCGTCGCCGGCGGAGAGCTGCACGAGGCAGAGCCGGTCGCGATGCGGGTTGAGGCCCATCGTCTCGGTGTCCACCGCCACCATCGGACCGAGCTTGAGGTCGGGCGGCAGGTCGTGCCGGTGGAGGTGGACGGTGCTGCTCGGCATGAAGAGGGTGCTGCTTCCCATGGCTCTGGTGCCCCTGCGCCCGGCACGGGTGGCGGGCGAACGGTATTCAGCCGAGGTGGAGAGGGAAAGCTGCGGGCAGGGACGGGCATGGTGCCCAGGAAAGGACTCGAACCTTCACGACCTTGCGATCACTGGCACCTGAAGCCAGCGCGTCTACCAATTCCGCCACCTGGGCAGGTGGAGTTCCGTTCATTCTCAGTCCGCTGAACGAGCGGTTTGAACCAGTTGCCGAACCATCCGTTACCGCCGAAACGGCTGAACCGATGGTGCCCAGGAAAGGACTCGAACCTTCACGACCTTGCGATCACTGGCACCTGAAGCCAGCGCGTCTACCAATTCCGCCACCTGGGCAATTCGGCGCGGTGTGGGGCCGCTCATAAGGGGGAGGCCGGAACCCGTCAAGCGGCCCTGCGGCGGTTCCTCAAGGGGTCGCTGCCGAGGGCGTGTCCGGTGCTCGGCTTGGCGGCTGGCGGGGCGCTCCATATTGTTTCGCTGCAACGCAGGCGCGGAAGACAGGACCAGATGACGACACGGCGGGTGGCGACTGTTTTCGGCGGCTCGGGCTTCATCGGGCACTACGTTGTGCAGCGGCTGGCGCGGTTGGACTACGTCGTGCGGATCGCCACCCGTTTCCCGGACGCGGCGCGCCGCCGGATGACCTCGGGCAGGGTCGGGCAGATCGTCGCGCTGTCGGTGGACCTCAGCCAAGACGCCTCCGTGGCCCGGGCGGTGGCGGGTGCCGAGGTGGTGGTCAACCTCGTGGGCGTGCTGGCGGAACGCAAGGCCGGCGACTTCGGGCGCCTCCAGGCCGAGGCGGCGGGTCGAATCGCGCGGATGAGCGCTGCGGCCGGTGTGCGGCACCTGGTGCAGATCTCGGCGATCGGCGCCAGCGCGGGGAGCGAGAGCGCCTATGGCCGCTCCAAGGCGGAAGGCGAGGCCGCGGTCCGCGCGGCCTTTCCGCAAGCGGTGATCCTGCGCCCCTCGATCGTGTTCGGGGCGGAGGACCAGTTCTTCAACCGCTTCGCCGCGATGACCCGCCTCCTGCCGGTGCTGCCGGTGATCGGCGGCAACACCCGTTTCCAGCCGGTTTACGTGGGCGACGTCGCGGAAGCGGTGGAGGCGGCGATCACCCGCGAGGATGCCGCCGGCAAAACCTTCGAGCTCGGCGGTCCCCGCGTCGCGACCTTCCGGGAGCTGATGGAAACCATGCTGGAGATCGTCCAACGCCGGCGTCGGGTGGTGGAAATCCCGGAAGGGATCGCAAGGCTTCAGGCCAAGCTGCTCGGCTTCCTGCCCAACCCGCCGATCACGCAGGACCAGATCGTGATGCTAAGGCAGGACAACGTGGTGTCCGGCACTCTGCCGGGGCTGGCGGAGCTGGGGGTGGAACCAACGCCGATGGAGGTTGTGCTGCCATCCTATCTTGGGCGTTACCGTGTCGGCGGCGGTAAGCGGAGCGAGGTCGGATAGGTCCGGAACGGACGCAACATCTGGCGATATTGACAGTCGATAATCATTCGCATTGGAAAGCGTGGATTTTCGGGTCAGGTATACTGACATAGTCGGCGCTTTTCGGCTCGCGGACTGAAAATTCTCGTGGCATAGGCGCTCCGACTGATGCGCCGTGTCCTGCCCGGCGTGCCGAGCGGAGGAATACACATGGCCGAACGCATGCTTCAGTTCGTGCGCCTGCAGCAGCACCAGCCGGACAAGCGCGAAGCCCAGGCACGTCGCGAGGATTTCGGCGAGATCTACGCGCCCTTCGCCACGGCTCGGGCGGAAGAACAGGCCAGCCGCTGTTCGCAGTGCGGCGTGCCCTTCTGTCAGGTTCACTGCCCGCTCAACAACAACATCCCCGACTGGCTGAAGCTCACGGCCGAGAACCGGCTGGAAGAGGCCTACGAGATCGCCGCGGCCACCAACACCTTTCCGGAGGTCTGCGGCCGCGTTTGCCCGCAGGACCGGCTGTGCGAAGGCAATTGCGTCATCGAGAAGGGCTTCGAATCCGTCACCATCGGCGCGGTGGAGAAGTTCATCACCGACACCGCCTGGGACCGGGGCTGGGTCAAGCCGCCGACCCCGCTGCGGGAGCTGGATCGATCGATCGGCATCATTGGCGCGGGTCCGGCCGGGCTGGCGGCGGCGGAGCGGCTGCGGACGCGCGGCTGGCAGGTCACGGTGTACGACCGGCACGACCGCGTCGGCGGGCTGATGATCTACGGCATTCCGAACTTCAAGCTCGAGAAGGACATCGTGGTGCGCCGCTGGCGGCAGTTCGAGGCCGGCGGCATCCGCTTCGAGCTGAACGTGGAGATCGGCCGCGACATCTCCTTCGAGGAGCTGCGCGGGCGCCACGACGCGGTGCTGATCGCCACCGGCGTGTACCGGGCGCGCGACGTCGAGGTTCCGGGCAACGACCTCCAGGGCGTGGTGCCGGCGCTGGACTTCCTGATCGCCTCCAACCGAAAGGGGCTGGGCGACGCCGTCGAGGCCTTCGACAGCGGGGCGCTGAACGCCGAGGGCAAGCGTGTGGTGGTGATCGGCGGCGGCGACACGGCGATGGACTGCGTGCGCACCTCCGTCCGTCAGGGCGCGGCCTCGGTCACCTGCCTGTACCGGCGCGACAAGGCCAACATGCCGGGCTCGATGCGCGAGGTGAAGAACGCCGAGGAAGAGGGCATCCGCTTCGCCTGGCTCGCCGCGCCGAAGTTCTTCACCGGCGAGCAGGGGCAGGTGACCGGCGTGCAGGCGGTGCGGATGCACCTGGGCATGCCCGACGCCACGGGCCGCCAGCAGGTCGTGCCGTTGGCTGGCAGCGAATACACCGAGCCCGCCGACCTGGTGATCAAGGCGCTGGGCTTCGACCCCGAGGACCTGCCGGCGATGTTCAACGAGCCGTCGCTGCGGGTGTCGCGCTGGGGCACGCTGCAGGTGGACCACCGCAGCATGATGACCAGCGTGCCGGGCGTCTTCGCGGCGGGCGACATCGTGCGGGGTGCCAGCCTCGTGGTCTGGGGCATCCGCGACGGCCGCGACGCGGCGGACCGGATCGAGCTCTGGTACGAGGCGCGCGGCAGCGTGCCGCAGGCGGCGGAGTGACGCGCATGAACAGCTTCCGGAGCGCGGCGCTGGCCGTCGCCGTCCTGCTGCCGCTGGCCGGCGGCAGCGCGCTGGCCCAGGCGCCTGCACCGGCGAGGCCGGCGCCCACGGCGCCCGTGCCCGCGGCGCCGATGCCCGCGATGCCGAACGGTGGCGCGACGCAGCCCGTGGCGCCCGAGCGCATGGCGGCGGCGCGGGAACTGGCCAATTCGCTGAACCTCAAGGCGACCATCGACCAGATGATGCCGCTGATGCGCTCCTCGATGCTGCAGCAGATGCAGGCGGTGGCGCCTAAGGTGCCGGCGGCCGACATCGCCACGGTGCTGGACGACGCCATCCTGCCCGAGATCAAGGCGCAGTCGGGCGACTTCGTGGAGCTCGCGGCCGGGGTCTGGGCGCAGAACTTCACAGTGGAAGAAATCGCGCAGCTCAAGGCCTTCTACGACACGCCGCTGGGCCGCAAGAGCCTGACGCTGACGCCGCAGATCACCCAGCAGACCATGGCGGTGGCCCAGGGCTGGGCCGGCCGCGTGATCACCGACGCCATCGCCAAGAACCGCGACGCCCTGCGCGCCAAGGGCATCAACCTGTGACGCCGCGGGAGGCCGCAGACATGAACACCGCCGACATGAACGAGTACCTGGCCGCGCACGCGCGCGACGAGGCGGTCCTGAGGGATCAGGCCTTCGTGGACACGTTTGAGCACGACGCCTGCGGCGTGGGCCTGGTGGCAGCGCTCGACGGCGTGGCACGGCGCGAGGTCGTGCAGGCCGGCATCGACGCGCTGCGGGCCGTGTGGCACCGCGGCGCCGTGGATGCCGACGGCAAGACCGGCGACGGCGCCGGCATCCACGTCGAGATCCCGCAGAACTTCTTTGCCGAGGTGGTGGAGCGCGGCGGCGACCGGCTGCGCCCGGGCCGCATCGGCGTGGGCATGGTGTTCCTGCCCAAGACCGATTTCGGCGCGCAGGAACGCTGCCGCCAGATCATCGAGGTCGAGATCCTCAACGCCGGCTACGCCATCTATGGCTGGCGGCAGGTGCCGATCGACGTGTCGTGCATCGGCGAGAAGGCCAATGCCACCCGCCCCGAGATCGAGCAGATCCTGATCTGGGACCCGGAGAACCGCGACCCCGCGGTGATGGAGCGCGACCTCTACGTGATCCGCCGGCGGATCGAGAAGGAGGCCATCGCGGCGCAGGTGGCGGAGCTCTACCTGTGCTCGCTGAGCTGCCGCTCGGTGATCTACAAGGGCATGTTCCTGGCCGAGAGCCTGACGGAGTTCTACCCGGACCTGCTGGACGAGCGCTTCATCTCGCGCTTCGCCATCTTCCACCAGCGCTATTCCACCAACACCTTCCCGACCTGGCGGCTGGCGCAGCCCTTCCGGATGATCGCCCATAACGGCGAGATCAACACCGTCCACGGCAACATCAACTGGATGAAGTCTCACGAGACGCGGCTCTCCCACCCGCTGCTCGACCCCTACATGGACGACATCAAGCCGGTGGTGCAGGCCGGCGGCTCCGACACCGCGACGCTGGACAACGTGTTCGAGCTGCTGGTGCGGGCCGGGCGCGACGCGCCGATGGTGAAGTCGATGCTGATCCCCGAGAGCGTGGGCAGCAACGCCACCATGCCCGAGGCGCACCGCGACCTGTTCCTGTACTGCAACGCGGTGATGGAGCCCTGGGACGGGCCGGCCGCGGTGTGCGGCACTGACGGGCGCTGGGTGATCGCGGGGCTCGACCGCAACGGGCTGCGGCCGCTGCGCTACACCACCACGACGGACCGGCTGCTCTTCGTGGGCTCCGAAACGGGCATGGTGAAGATCGCCGACGACAAGGTCCTGGCCAAGGGCCGCGTCGGGCCCGGCCAGTGCATCGGCGTGGACCTCGAAGACGCGAAGTTCTTCTCCGACGAGGAGATGAAGGACACGCTCGCCGCCCGGAAGCCGTTCGGCCAGTGGATCAATCGCACCACCCGCATCGACGGCCTCGTGCGCCCTGACCAGGGTGAGCCGCAGGCACCCTCGGTGGAGCAGCTGCGCCGCCGCCAGCTGGCGGTCGGCTACACGCTGGAGGAGCTGGAGCAGATCCTGCACCCGATGGTGGAGGACGCGGCCGAGGCGATCGGTTCGATGGGCGACGACACGCCCATCGCGGTGCTGAGCGAACAGTACCGGGGTCTGCACCACTATTTCCGCCAGACCTTCAGCCAGGTCACCAACCCGCCGATCGACTCCTTGCGCGAAACGCGGGTGATGACGATCAAGACCCGGCTGGGCAATCTCGGGAACATCCTCGACGAGGACCCGACGCAGTGCGACATGCTGATGCTCGACAGCCCGGTGCTGAGCAACGGCGAGTTCGAGGCGATGCGGTCCTACATGGGGACCAGCGTCGCGACCGTGGACTGCACCTTCCCCGTGGCCGAGGGCGAGGCCGGCCTGCGCCGCGCCATCGACCGCGCCCGGCGCGAGGCGGAGGAGGGCGTGCGCTCCGGCTGCGCCCACGTGATCCTGACCGACGAGGCGCAGGGGCCGGACCGCTGCGTGATCCCGATGATCCTGGCGGTGGGCGCGGTGCACACGCACCTCGTGCGCCACTCGCTGCGGACCTTCTGCTCGGTCAACGTGCGCTCGGCCGAGTGCGTGGACGTCCATAACTTCGCGGTGCTGATCGGCGCCGGCGCCACCACGGTGAACGCCTATCTGGCGCAGGACAGCATCGCCGACCGGCACCGCCGCGGGCTGCTGGGCGACCTGAGCCTGGAGCAGTGCGTCGAGCGCTACCGCAAGGCGGTGGACAAGGGGCTGCTGAAGGTGATGTCCAAGATGGGCATCGGCGTGCTGTCCTCCTATCGCGGCGGCATGAACTTCGAGGCCATCGGCCTGTCCCGCTCGCTGGTGGCGGAGTTCTTCCCCGGCACGCCGTCGCGCATCTCCGGCATCGGGTTGGGTGGCATCGCCCAGCGGCTGCTGCGCCTCCATCGCACCGCCTGGAACGCCGACGCGGTGACGCTGCCGGTGGGCGGCCTCTACAAGCTGCGTCGCCGCGGCGAGGCGCACGCCTTCGATGGCACGCTGATCCACGCGCTGCAGAAGGCCGTCGACTCCGAAAGCTACCAGCTGTTCAAGCGCTACAGCGAGGCGGTGCGCCGACAGCCGGCGGTGGCGCTGCGCGACCTGCTCGATTTCCGCTCCGAGGTCGCCAGGCCGATCGCGCTGGAGGAGGTCGAGAGCGTCACCGAGATCCGCAAGCGCCTGCTGGCGCCGGGTATCTCGCTGGGCGCGCTGGGCGTCGAGGCGCACGAGACGCTGAGCATCGCCATGAACCGAATCGGGGCGCGCTCCGACAGCGGCGAGGGCGGCGAGGACCCGGAGCGCGCCAAGCCGCGCGCCAACGGCGACAACGCGTCGAGCGCCATCAAGCAGGTGGCCTCGGGGCGCTTCGGCGTCACGGCGCAGTACCTGAACGATTGCCGCGAGATCGAGATCAAGGTGGCGCAGGGCGCCAAGCCGGGCGAGGGCGGGCAGCTGCCCGGCTTCAAGGTGACGGAGCTGATCGGCAAGCTGCGCCACGCCACGCCGGGCGTGACGCTGATCTCGCCGCCGCCGCACCACGACATCTACTCGATCGAGGACCTGGCGCAGCTCATCTACGACCTCAAGCAGATCAACCCGGATGCCACGGTCTGCGTGAAGCTGGTGGCGCGCTCGGGTATCGGCACCATCGCGGCGGGCGTGGCCAAGGCCAAGGCCGACGCGATCCTGGTGTCGGGCCATTCCGGCGGCACGGGTGCGAGCCCGGTGACTTCGATCAAGTATGCCGGCCTGCCCTGGGAGATGGGGCTGACCGAGACGCACCAGGTGCTGCAGCTGAACCGGCTGCGCCACCGGGTGAAGCTGCGCACCGACGGCGGCCTCAAGACCGGGCGCGACGTGGTGGTGGCGGCGATGCTGGGCGCCGAGGAGTTCGGCATCGGCACCGCTTCGCTGGTGGCGATGGGCTGCATCATGGTGCGCCAGTGCCACAGCAACACCTGCCCGGTGGGCGTCTGCACCCAGGACGAGAAGCTGCGCGCCAAGTTCACCGGCACGCCGGAAAAGGTCATCAACCTCTTCTCCTTCATTGCCGAGGAAGTGCGCGAGATCCTGGCCGAGCTCGGCTTCCGCAAGCTGGAGGACGTGATCGGCCGCACCGACCTGCTCAAGCAGGTGAGCCGCGGCGCCGAGGACCTGGACGACCTCGACCTCAACCCGCTGCTGGTGCAGGCGGATTCGGGCGGGCAGAAGCCCTACTGCACGATCGAGGGCCGCAACGAGGTGCCCGAGACGCTGGACGCCGACATGCTGCGCGACGCCGCGCCGTTGTTCGAGCGGGGCGAGAAGATGCAGCTCCAGTACAACATCCGGAACACCCACCGCGCGATCGGTACCAAGACCTCGTCGCGACTCGTGCGGCAGTTCGGGATGAAGGGGCTGCAGCCCGGGCACCTGACGGTGCGCCTGCGCGGCAATGCCGGGCAGTCGCTGGGCGCCTTCGCGGTGCAGGGCCTCAAGCTCGAGGTGCGGGGCGATGCCAACGACTACGTCGGCAAGGGGCTGTCGGGCGGCACGATCGTGATCCGGCCGGGCAACAACGCCAATATCGTGTGGAACGAGAACAGCATCGTCGGCAACACCTGCCTCTACGGTGCCACGGCGGGTGAGCTGTTCGCGGCGGGGCAGGCGGGCGAGCGCTTCGCCGTGCGCAACTCCGGCGCCGACGCGGTGATCGAGGGCGTGGGTGCCAACGGCTGCGAGTACATGACCGGCGGTACGGTGGTGATCCTGGGCCCGGTCGGCGACAACTTCGGCGCCGGCTTCACCGGCGGCATGGCCTTCGCCTGGGATGCCGACCGCACCTTCGAGCGGCGGCTGAACGCCGACACCCTGCTGTGGGGCCGGCTGGCCTCGCTGCACTGGGAAAAGCACCTGCTGGGGCTGATCGGGCGCCACGCCAAGGAAACCGGCTCGCCGCTCGCGGCGCGCCTGCTGAACGACTGGGCGGTGGAGCGCGAGAACTTCTGGCACATCGTGCCGAAGGATTACGCCAAGCTGCTCAGCCACCCGCGGCAGGAGATCGCCGTCGCGGCGGAGTGAGGCACCGGTGGGGCGGCACGGCGATCGCGTCGTGCCGCCCTGGCACGCCGAACCTGTCGTGCCGCCCTGGCACGCCGAACGTGTCATGCTGCCCCGGCACCCGCACGGTCACGCCGCCCGGGCAGGCTGAAGGTGTCACACCGCCCGGCACGTCGGATGTTTTTACGCCAATTCCGGATCGTTCACGCTATGGGCACGGTAATCTCGCAATTCCGGCGTTAACAGCGCGCAACACGGCGGATCGGGAGTTGGCGCCCCGCGCCTGCTGCCGTAATTCAGCCCTGTGCGCGTCCTGTATCATCTCCCCCTTTCGCCCCATTGCCGCAAAGTGCGCCTCGCTCTCCAGGAGAAGCGCATTCCCTTTGACCTGCGCAATGAGCGGGTCTGGGAGCGGCGCGAGGAGTTCCTGCAGCTCAACCCCGCCGGCATGGTTCCCGTGCTGGTGGAGGAGAACGGGCTGGTCCTCGCGGACTCCTACGTGATCTGCGAGTACCTGGACGAGGCCTACCCGGACACGCCGCTGCTGGGCCGCACCCATGCGGAACGGGCCGAGGTCCGCCGGCTGGTGGCCTGGTTCGACGGCAAGTTCAACGACGAGGTGACGCGCAACCTCCTGCACGAGAAGCAGTTCAAGCGCGTTCTCAACCGGGGCAACCCGGACGGAACGGCGCTGCGGGCGGGCTACAGCAACATCAAGGGCCACCTCGAATACCTCGGCTGGCTGGCGGAAACCCGCACCTGGCTCGCGGGGAACTCGCTGTCGCTGGCAGACCTCACGGCGGCGGCCCACCTGTCGTCGCTGGACTACATCAACGACGTGGATTGGACGCAGTCCGATGGGGCCAAGGAGTGGTACGCCCGCGTCAAGTCGCGCCCGTCCTTCCGCCCGCTGCTGAGCGAGCGGGTGAGCGGCGTCACCCCGCCGCCGCACTACGCGGACCTCGACTTCTAAGGCACTCCGCTTCGGGAAAGGCCGGGCCCGGGCGCAGTCCGCCGCCGGGTCCCCGCCGGGTCCTCCATGGGGCCCTTTCGTGCCGAGGCGCCTTTGCAAACTACCGGGCAGCCCCACGTCATCCGCCTGAACCGGAGGAGGGACGAGGCGATGGATCTGGGCATCAAGGGGCGGGTGGCGATCGTCACCGGCGGCGGTTCGGGCATGGGCCTCGACACCGCGCGCCTGCTGCTGGCCGAAGGGGTCAGGGTCGTCCTGTCCGACAAGGAGCAGGCCGGCCTGGAAAAGGCGGCCGCCACGCTGTCGGGCGAGGTCCTCCCCGTCGCGGCCGACCTCACGAAGCCCGCGGAGGTCGAGGCGCTGATCCGGGCCGCCGAGGCGGGCTTCGGTCCCGTCGACATCCTGGTCAACGCCGCAGGCATCACCGGTCCGACCGGCGACTTCCATACCCTGACCGACGAGGACTGGATGGAGGCACTGAACGCCGACCTCATGACGGCGGTGCGCATCGTCCGCGGCGTCGTGACCGGGATGCGCGACCGCGGCTGGGGGCGGATCGTGCTGTTCTCCTCCGAGGACGCGATGCAGCCCTATCCGGACGAGCTTCCCTACTGCGCGGCCAAGGCGGCGTTGCAGAACCTCACCAAGGGCTTGTCCAAGGCCTATTCCCGGCACGGCGTGCTGGTGAATTCCGTGGCGCCGGCCTTCGTGGCGACACCGATGACGGACGCGATGATGGAGAAGCGGGCCGAGAAGAACGGCACCTCCTTCGACGAGGCGGTCAGCAGCTTCCTGCGGGAGGAACGGCCGCACCTGGAGCTTCGGCGGCGCGGCCGGTCCGAGGAAGTGGCGGCGGCGGTGGCCTTCCTGTGCTCGGAACAGGCCAGCTTCATCAACGGCGCGAACCTGCGGATCGACGGCGGTTCGGTCGCCACGGTCGCCGGCTAGAGCCTCAGCGTGCCGCCGGCCCGGCCTCGCTCAGCTCGAGGTTCTGCTGGGCGAGCTCGGCCGCGGCGCTGTCGGGCGCGGCCGTGATCGCCCGCTCCCAGTCCTGGCGTGCACCCTCCATGTCGCTGTTGAGCTGCCGCAGGATGCCCCGTTCCAGCAGGGCCTCGGCGTTGTCCGGCTCGATGTTCAACGCCCGCTCCACGTCGCGCAGCGCTTCCTGGGTGCGGTTCAGGTGACGCAGCGCCGCCGCCCGGTACACCCAGGCATCGGGCCGGTCGGCGTCGAGCGTCGTGGCGTGCGTGGCATCGTCCAGCGCCTCGTTGAAGCGGCCCAGCGCGCCGGCGGCGGCGGCCCGGTCCACCAGCAGGTCCGGATCGTTGGGCGTCAGCGACAGCGCCAGGGTGACGGCGCCGTAGGCGCGGTTCACGTCGCCCGCCGCCATCCAGGCCTGCCCGGCCTGACCGTAGATGGCGGCCCGGGCGGTGTTGCTGATGCCGGCATGGGTGCCGAGTTCCTCGAGGCGCGGCGCGGCGCGCTCCGGCTCCCCGGTGGCGAGCAGCGACAGCGCCTGGCAATGGCGCGCCCCGTCGGTGCCGCCATTGGCGATCCAGGCTTCCGCGGTGCTGAGCGCTTCCTGCGGGTCGCTGCGGACCAGGGCGAGGCAGCGGACATATTCCGGACTATCCTCGACCAGGGGCGGCTCCGGCGGGATCGGCAGGCTTTCCTCGGTCGCGGCCGGAACGGGCGCGGCGCCGCGGCGCTGAAGGTAGACCCCACCACCGGCTGCCGCGGCCAGCACGGCTGCCGCGAATGCACCCAGCAGCAGTGTTCGGAAAGGACGACGCATCGTGCCGCAATCTAACGCTCCCTCCGCGGCGGCGCCACTCGGTGCGACGTCGCGCGGGCGGATGCTGGTCTTCGGCCTGGGCTACACCGGTTACACGATCTCGCGCGCGGCCGCGGCGGCGGGCTTCGCGGTGCAGGTCACCTCGCGCGGCGCGGAATCGGTGGAGCAGCGCGACGGCTTCGCCGTGGTGCCGTTCGGCGCGGCCGGTCCGGCCATCCTTGCGGCGACGCACGTCATCTCCACGGTTCCCCCGGGCCGCGAGGAGGGTGATCCCGTTCTCTTGGCCTGGGCCAGTGCGATCGGGGCGGCTCCGGCGCTGCGCTGGCTCGGCTACCTGTCCACCACCGGCGTTTACGGGGATCGTGGCGGTGCGGCGGTGGACGAGCGGACGGAGCCGCGGCCGCAGCAGGACCGGTCCCGGCGGAGGCTCCGGGCGGAGGAGGAATGGGCGGCGCTCCTGCGTCCGGGCCTGTCGCTCGACCTGTTCCGGGTCGGCGGCATCTACGGTCCGGGGCGCAGCCCGTTCGATGACCTCCGCGCGGGACAGGCCAGGCGGGTGGCGAGACCAGGCCACGTGTTTTCCCGCATCCACCGCGACGACATCGCGCGGGCCGTGGTGGCCGCGGCGGACAAACCGGCAGAGGGGCGCCGGGTCCTGCACCTCGTGGATGACGAGCCGGTGGAAACCGCCGCCATGGTGGCCGAGGCCGCGCGGCTGCTCGGGCTTCCGGTGCCGCCGGCGATCCCCTTCGAGGAGGCGGTGGCGACGATGTCGCCCATGGCCCGCTCCTTCTGGAGCGAGAACCGGCGGGTGGAGAACCGCCTCACCAAGGTCGCGCTGGGTCTTGAGTGGCGGTATCCGACCTATCGTGAGGGGCTACGCGGCATCCTTGCGCAGGAGCGGGTCGAGGGCGCGGGCGAGCAGAACGAGGTCTGACGGACGGGACAGGCGGTGGTCGCCGTCCTTGATCAGCGTCAGCAGCACGCCCGGGTCGTCCAGCGCCTCCACGATCCGCAGCGCGTGGCGCCAGGGCACGTCCGGGTCGGCCATGCCCTGCAGCAGGTGAACGGGGCACCCTAGCCGGCGCCGGTCGCGCAGAACGAGGTTGCGGGCGCCGTCGCGCAGCAGCGCGGCGGTAAAGGGAACCGGGTCGCCGTATTCCGACGGACGATAGGTGACGCCGTCGCGCGCCAGCGCCTCGTGGTCGGCCACCGTCAGCTCGGCCGGGATCAGCTCCTCGGTGAAGTCCGGCGCGGCGGCGATGCCGACCAGGGCGCGGACACGCTCCGGACCCCAGCGTCGGGCCAGGAGCAGGGCGATCCAGCCCCCCATGGAGGAGCCCACCAGCACCAGCGGCCCGGGCGCGCGGGCCGCGATCACCGCGGCCGCGTCCTCCGTCCAGCGGGTGATCGTGCCGTCCTCGAAGCGGCCGCCGCTGGCGCCGTGGCCGGAATAGTCGAGGCGCAGGAAGGCCTGTCCGCGCGCGGCGCAGTGGTCGCGCAGGAAGATCGCCTTGCTGCCGGTCATGTCGGAGCGGAAGCCGCCCAGGAACACCACCGTCGGCCCCGCCCCGGGCAGGCTCGCCCAGGCGAGCGCGGTGCCGTCGCGATCGAGGGTGCCGGTTTCCTCCCGCATCAGGGCGCCGCCCGGGGCAGGCCGCGCGCGGCGAGCGAGCGCAGCAGCGCGCCCGTGCCGAAGCGCCAGGGCGGGCACTGATCGGTGGGCAGCACGGTGTTGCACAGCGCGCCCAGGCGCGGGGAAGCGATGCGGACCCGGTCGCCCGTCTGATGGGTGAAGCCCATTCCCGGCGCGCCGCGGTCCTTGGTGGGCGAGAAGGGCGTGCCGAGAAACAGCACGAAGCCGTCCGGATACTGGTGGTGGGCGTTGATGGACTGCCTCACCAAGTCTTCCGGGTCGCGGCTGATGCTGCCGATCTCGCCCTGGTCGTCGAGGTGGAAGCCGTCGCGGCCCTCGATGGTGAGCTGCACCTTGGCCCCGCGCACGTCGTCGAGGGTGAAGTCACCATCAAAGAAGCGGATCGCTGGGCCCAGGGCGCAGGCGGCGTTGTTGTCCTTGGCGCGGCCGAGCAGCAGCGCCGAGCGGCCCTCGATGTCGCGCAGGTTCACGTCGTTGCCCAGCGTGGCGCCGAGGATGCGGCCCTGCGAATCCACCGCCAGCACCGCCTCGGGCTCCGGATTGGACCAAGCGGAAGCGGGGTTCACGCCGATGGCGGCCGCGGGGCCCACCGCGCTCATGGGCTGGCCCTTGGTGAAGACCTCCGCATCGGCGCCGATGCCGACCTCGAGGTACTGGCTCCACCAGCCCTTTTCCATCAGCGCTTCCTTGACCCGCATCGCTTCCTCGCTGCCGGGGCGCAGCTCGGCCAAGTCGTCGCCGATGATCTCGCGCACCTCGGCACGGATCGATTCGGCGCGGGAGGCATCGCCGCGGCAGCGTTCCTCGATCACGCGCTCCAGCATCGAGCGGACATAGGTGACGCCGCAGGCCTTGATCGCCTGCAGGTCCACCGGCGCCAGCAACCGGCCTTCCGCCAGCGCCGCGGCGAGGTCGAGCTCCAGCGGCACGCCGCGGGCGGTGATCGCGGCCACGGGGTCGTCGCTCTCGAACCAGGCGCTGACCGTGCCGAAGGCGGGGGTCAGGTCATAGGCCCGGCCGCCCGTGACACCGAGCACCACCGGCCCCTCCGGCGTGGCCAGCCGCGCCGCGAAGCTGCCCTGCTGCCAGTCCTGCGGCAGTTCCGCCTGCATGGTCATGCGATCCTCCTTGGTGTTCCCGGCGCAAGTGCTGGACCCGCGCCGCCGCGCCGTCCAGGGGGCATCGGGGTCACGGCACGCGGGGCGGCGCCGGAAGGTTCCGGGGCCGGCCGATTTCGCGCCCTGATTTCGCCCCCTGATTTCACGTAGGGCGAAACTGCTCTACAGCGCGCCGTGATGCCAGCCAGCGCCGCCGTCCTGCAGGTCCTCCCCGCGCTCCGTTCCGGCGGCGTGGAGCGCGGCACCGTGGAGATCGCCCGCGCCCTGGTGGCGGGCGGCTTCCGCGCCTTCGTGGCCTCGGCCGGCGGTGCCCTGGCCGAGGAGGTGGAGGCCGCCGGGGCGCAGCACGTCACCCTGCCGCTCCACCGCAAGTCGCCGCTGGCACTGTGGCGCAATGCCGCGGCCCTGAGTGGCCTGATCCGTGAGGAGGGGATCGGGATCGTTCACGCCCGTTCCCGCTTCCCGGCCTGGTCGGCGCTGATCGCCGCGCGGCGAAGCGGGGCGCATTTCGTGACGACCTATCACGGCGTCTACAGCGAGGACTTTCCGGGCAAGCGATTCTACAACTCCGTCATGGCGCGGGGCGAGCGGGTGATCGCCATCAGCGAGCACGTCGCGGGCGTGATCCGCGGCCGGTACGGGGTCGGGCCGGACCGGCTGCGGCTGATCCCGCGCGGGGTGGAGGTGGACAGCTTCGACCCCGCCCGCGTGTCGCCGGCACGGGCTGAGGCGCTGCGCCGGCGCTGGGGCATCCCGGCGGAACGGCCGGTGGTGATGCTGCCGGGCCGGCTGACGCGCTGGAAAGGGCAGGGCGTGCTGCTGCGCGCGCTCGCCCGGCCCGAGGCCGCAGGCGCCTTCGGGGTGCTGGTGGGCGAGGGCGCCTATCGCGCGGAGCTGGAGCGCGACATCGCGGCGCTGGGTCTCACCGGTCGGGTGGTGATGCCGGGGGTGGAGCGCGACATGCCGGCGGCGCTGACGCTGGCCGACCTCGTGATCCATGCCAGCACCAAGCCGGAGCCCTTCGGCCGCACCGTGATCGAGGCGCAGGCGATGGAGCGCCCGGTGATCGCCTCCGACCTCGGCGCGCCGCGCGAAACCGTGGAGCAGGGCGTCACCGGCTGGCGCGTCGCACCGGACGATCCGGCGGCGCTGGCGGCGGCGATCGGCCAGGCGCTGGCGCTGCCGGAAGCCGAGCGGCAGGCCATGGGCCGCCGCGCCAGGATGGCGGTGGAGGCGCGCTACACCACCGCCGCCATGCAGGAGGCGACGCTGGCCGTGTACCGCGAGCTGCTGTGAGGATCCTGGTTATCAAGCTTTCGGCGCTGGGCGACGTGGTGCTGGGCTTCGGCCCCTTCGCCGCGATCCGGGCGCATCATCCCCGTGCCGAAATCACCCTGCTGACCACGCCGCCCTTCGCGGAACTCGCCCGGCGCTCGCCCTGGTTCGATGCGGTGTGGGAGAACGGGCGCCCGCGCGGCTTGGCGGCATCGTGGCAACTGGCGCGGCAGCTGCGCGGGGCGCGATTCGACCGGGTCTATGACCTCCAGACCTCGTCCCGCTCGTCGCGCTACCGCTGGCTGGTGGGCGGGGGTGCCGAGTGGTCCGGCATCGCCGCGGGCGCCAGCCACCCGCACCGCAACCCGGACCGGGACGCGATGCACACGCTGGAGCGGCAGCGGGAACAGCTGGAGCAGGCGGGGATCACCCGCTTCCCCGCGCCCGATCTCGGCTGGCTGGATGCCGGGCTCGCGCAGCTGGCGCTGCCGGACGGCTTCACGCTGCTGGTGCCCGGCGCCAGCCCGCAGCGCCCGCTCAAGCGCTGGCCGCATTTCCCGGCGCTGGCGGCCCTGCTGCCCGGCCCAGTCGCCGTGGCGGGCGGCCCCTCCGAGCGCGACCTCGCCGCCGCGATCCTGAGTGCGCGGCCCGACGCCGTTGACCTGACCGGCCGGACCACCCTGTTCGAGCTCGGCGCCGTGGCGCGGCGTGCCCGGGCCACGGTGGGCAACGACACGGGGCCGACGCACCTGGCCGCGGCGGTGGGCTGCCCGACTCTCGCCCTGTTCGGCGAGGACAGCGACCCGCGCCTCGCCGCCCCGCGCGGCCGGGCGGTGCGGCTGCTGCGGCGGGAGCCGTTGTCGGCGCTCCCGGCCGGGGAGGTCATGACAGCCCTGCGCGATCTCGACGCGGGTAGGGCTGGATCACCATCTCCATCTCCTTGACGCTGGAGGCGGCGCACCGCAAAGGTCGCGCCGGTTTTCCCACCCATGAGGAACGGTTGATACAGATGCTCGCGATCACGCTGCCCGACGGATCTTCCCGGTCGTTCGACGGGACGGTCACGGGCACCACGGTCGCGGCCTCGATCGGCCCGGGGCTGGCCAAGGCCGCGCTGGCGATGGAGCTGGACGGCAAGCTGGTGGACCTCGCGACCCCGATCGAGCGGGATGCCAAGGTCCGCTTCATCACCCGCAAGGACCCGGAAGCGCTGGAGATGATCCGGCACGACGCGGCGCACGTGCTGGCGGAAGCGGTGCAGGCGCTGTTTCCCGGCACGCAGGTGACGATCGGCCCGTCGATCGAGAACGGCTTCTACTACGACTTCGCCCGCAACGAGCCCTTCACGCCGGAGGACTTCGCCGCGATCGAGGCCAAGATGCGCGAGATCGTGGCGCGCAACAGCCCCTTCGAGCGCGAGGAATGGCCGCGCGAGGAAGCGATCCGCTTCTTCGAGGAGCGTGGCGAGCGCTACAAGGCCGAGTTGATCCGCGACCTGCCGGTGGACGTGCCGATCAGCATCTACCGCCAGGGCGAGTGGCTCGACCTGTGCCGCGGCCCGCACATGCGCGGCACCGGCGACGTGGGCGGGGCTTTCAAGCTGATGAAGGTCGCCGGCGCCTATTGGCGGGGTGACCACCGCAACGCCATGCTCAGCCGCATCTACGGCACGGCCTGGCGCGACCAGAAGGAACTCGACGCCCACCTCCTCCAGCTTGAGGAGGCGGAGCGCCGCGACCACCGCAAGATCGGCCGGGAGATGGACCTGTTCCACCTCCAGGAAGAGGCGGTGGGCAGCATCTTCTGGCACCCCAAGGGCTGGAAGCTCTACTCGGTGCTTCAGGACTACATGCGCCGCCGGCTCGACGAGGCCGACTACCAGGAGGTCCGCACGCCGCAGCTGGTGGACCGGCGCCTCTGGGTCGAATCCGGCCACTGGGACAACTACCGGCAGAACATGTTCATCGCGACGGTGGAGGATGAGTCCGAGAAGGACCGCGTCCTGGCGCTCAAGCCGATGAACTGCCCCTGCCACGTGCAGATCTTCAACCACGGCCTGCGCTCCTACCGCGAGCTGCCGATGCGCATGGCCGAGTTCGGCGCCTGCCACCGCTACGAGCCCTCGGGCGCGCTGCACGGCATCATGCGGGTCCGCGGTTTCACGCAGGACGACGCCCATATCTTTTGCACCGAGGAGCAGGTGGCGGCGGAAACGGCGCGCTTCGTGGCGCTGCTGAGCTCGATCTACCGGGATCTCGGCTTCGAGAACTTCCGGGTGAAGTTCTCCGACCGCCCCGAAAGCCGCTCCGGCACCGACGCGGTGTGGGACCAGGCCGAGGGCGCGCTGCACGAGGCCTGCCGCATCGCCGGCGTCGAGTACGAGATGAACCCGGGCGAGGGCGCCTTCTACGGCCCCAAGCTGGAGTTCGTGCTGCGCGACGCGATCGGCCGCGACTGGCAGTGCGGCACGCTGCAGGTCGACTTCGTGCTGCCCGAGCGCCTGGGTGCCGAGTACGTGGCCGAGGACGGCTCCCGCAAGCGGCCGGTGATGCTGCACCGCGCCATCCTGGGCTCCTTCGAGCGCTTCCTCGGCATCCTGATCGAGGAGCACGCCGGGCGCTTCCCGCTGTGGCTGGCGCCGGTGCAGGTGGTGGTGGCGACCATCGTCAGCGACGCCGACACCTATGCGCGTGAGGTCGTGCAGGCGCTGCGGGCTGCGGGCGTCCGGGCCGAGCTCGACGTGCGCAACGAGAAGATCAACCGCAAGGTGGCCGACCACATCGCCGCCCGCGTGCCCGTCCTGGCGGTGCTGGGCCGGCGCGAGGCGGAGGAAGGCAAGCTCGTGCTGCGCCGCCTGCCGGGGCGGGAGCAGGAAACCCTGACCCTGGCCGAGGCGGTGGCCCGGCTGGCGGCCGAGGTTGCACCGCCTGACAGCAAGACCGAGATCGTGGTTGCAGCGGCCTAGGCCGCGCACCATAACTCATCCCATTCCCGAAATTACAACAGGAGATACCCCTGGCCAGAGGCCCAATTCCGAACCAGCTGCCCACCCGCGACGGTCCGCGCGTGAACGAAGATATCCGCGTTCCGCAGGTCCGACTGATCGACCAGGATGGCGAGATGCTCGGCGTGATGAGCGCGCGTGATGCCCTTCTGCGCGCCTACGACGTCGGCATGGACCTGCTCGAGATCAGCCCGAACGCCGTGCCGCCCGTCTGCAAGATCACGGACTACGGCAAGTACAAGTACGAGCAGCAGAAGAAGGCCAACGAGGCCCGCAAGAAGCAGAAGATCGTCGAGATCAAGGAAATCAAGGTTCGCCCGAACATTGATGACCATGATTACGAGGTGAAGATGCGCGCGGCCCGCTCCTTCATCGAGGAAGGCGACAAGGTCAAGGTGACGCTGCGGTTCCGTGGTCGCGAGATGGCGCACCAGGATCTCGGCGCCAAGGTGCTGGAGCGCATCCGCACCGAACTGGGCGAGACCGTGAAGGTGGAGTCCATGCCGCGCCTTGAGAATCGCCAGATGATCATGGTTCTCGCGCCGAAGTAAGGCTACGCGATCGAAGGGGGAGCGAACCGGCTCTCCCTTTCCGGCCCCCGCCGGCGGCCGGGGCCGCGTGAGGCGTCCTGTCGCGCTGCAACTGATCCGTAATCGGCGCGCTACCCGCTCATCCGCCTTGGTCTCGACCTCCCGCCAGCAATCGGGCATGCGGTTGACCACTGTGGGCAGCGCCGCACCGGCAATCAGCCGGGGCGGAGCAGGGCGTAGGGGCACGGAACAGGTTCATGGGATTTCTGCGTCTTTACGGCCGGGTTCTCGGCCTTCTCGCCCCGGATCGCTGGGTGGCGATCGGGCTTGCCCTCGCGGCACTCGCCCTGGCCGGCCTGCAGTTCCTGGAGCCCGTGCTGTTCGGACGGGTCATTGATGTTCTGTCCGCCACCGGACGCTTGCCTTCCAACGAAATCTGGCGCCAAGCGACGGCCCTGTTGGTCGTCTGGTCCGCCGTGGGCGTGACGGGAATCGCCGCCAACGTCGCGACCTCGCTGCTGGCCGACCGCATGTCTCACCGCAACCGGCTGAGCTCCATGCACCGGTTCTTCCAGCATGTGTTGAACCTGCCGTTGTCCTTCCACGGTGACACGCAGTCGGGCCGCATCATGAAGGTGATGCTGGCGGGAACCGACAATCTGTTCTCCATCTGGCTCGGCTTCTTCCGCGAACACCTGATGACCTTCATCTCGGCGCTGGTGCTGCTGCCGCTGACGGTGTTCCTGAACTGGCGCCTGTCGCTGCTGCTGATCGCGCTGGTGATCGTCTTCGCGGGCGTGTCGGTGTTCGTGATCCGGCGGACGCAGTCGGCGCAGGAGAAGGTCGAGGGGCTGCAGTCGAACCTCGCCGGCAACGTCCAGGATGCCCTGTCCAACGTGACCGTGGTGCAGGCCTTCACGCGCGTCCATGCCGAGAGCCAGATGTTCGGCGACATCGTCCGCCAGGTTCTGGCGCACCAGTTCCCGGTGCTGAACTGGTGGGCGGTGGTGACGGTGCTGACCCGCGCCTGTTCCACCATCTGCATCATCTCGATCTTCGTGCTGGGAACCTGGCTGCACATGCGCGGCCAAGCCTCGGTGGGTGAGATCGTCACCTTCATGGGCTTCGCGAACATGCTGATCGCCCGCATGGAGGGAGCGGTCGGCTTCGCGTCGCGCCTGCTGCTCCAGGCGCCGGCACTGCGCGAAATGTTCGCGGTGCTCGACGCCCGGTCCTCGGTGCCGGAGAAGATGGGAGCCGTGAACCTGCCGCGGGCCCAGGGCGCGGTTCATTTCGAGAAGGTCGCCTTCGGCTATCCCGGCGGGCCGCGCATCCTGCGCGACGTGAGCTTCGACGCGCCGCCCGGCCGGACCGTGGCGCTGGTCGGTCAGACAGGTGCGGGCAAGTCCACCGCGATGTCGCTGCTGCAGCGCATCTGGGACCCAGTGGAAGGCAGCATCACCCTGGACGGTCACGACCTGCGTGACCTGTCGCTCAACAGCCTGCGCAGCAACATCGGCGTGGTCTTCCAGGACTCCATGCTGTTCAACCGGACGATCCGGGAAAACCTGCTGGTCGGCCGGCCCGACGCGACGCAGGAGCAGATCGAGCACGCCTGCCGGATGGCGGAGGCGCACGACTTCATCGTGCGCCAGCCGCTGGGCTACGACACGCTGATCGGCGAGCGCGGCAGTACGCTGTCGGGTGGGCAGAAGCAGCGCCTGTCGATCGCGAGGGCGCTGTTGAAGGACCCGCCGGTGCTGATCCTGGACGAGGCGACCTCCGCCCTCGACACCGCAACCGAGGCCCGCGTGCAGCGGGCGCTCAAGGCGCTGATGACCGGCCGCACCACCTTCATCATCGCCCACCGGCTGTCGACCGTGCGCGACGCCGACGAGATCCTGGTCTTCGAGGCGGGGCTGGTGGCGGAGCGCGGGACCTTTGACGAGCTCGTCGCCCTCAACGGCCGCTTCGCGGAACTGGTGCGGACGCAGCTCGCGGGAACCACTTTAGCCGCGAAGCCTCCCGTCGCGGCCTGACGGCCGGGCGGTACAACGAGAAACGCCGCCGCGGGGGTCCGCGGCGGCGTTCCGAAGCAGGGGGGACGGCCCGTGGGGCCATCCATCCGAACTCAGCGCATCGGGCGCAGGGTGCCGTCGGCACCACGCTCGAACACGCCGCCGCCGCCCATGTAGGCGCTGCTCGCGGCAGGCGCCGCGGCGCGCGACGTCCGCGGGTTCAGGCGGCGCAGGCGAGCCGGGCCGGTGCCGGGGCCACCCTCCACCGCGGAGGAGCCGGCGTCGCTGTTGTCGCGGGGAGTAGAGCCTGCGGTCGAGTAGGTCGTCCGCTGGCGGCTCATCGGGCGGGTGTCGACGGCGGAAGAGCCGGCCGCGCTGTTGTCGCGCGGCGAGGCGCCGTACTGGCTGCGTGAGGTCGGCGGCGCGCTCAGGCGGGGCGAGGTGTCGATCGCCGACGACCCGGCGCCGCTGTTGTCGCGCGGCGTGGCGCCCGGGGTGTTCTGGGTGGTCGGGACCTGCGCCTGGGCCGCAACGCTCCCGCCGCCGATAGCGAGCACCACGGCAAGCGCCGTGAGGTAGTTCCTGTTCATTCTCATTCTCCACGAATCGGCCGGATCATGCCGCGCGGCGGAAGCTACAAGGCTTCGCGGGGCGAAAGCATGTCTGATCGCGTAACGACGGTGCGAAGCGGGAGTTTGTGGTCCATTATGACAAAGATGCAGCGCTGGGCCGCGGTCCCGTCGAAACCGCAGCACGCGCAGCCCGACAGCCTCTGACCCGTTCGCACCTCGGGAACGCGCGATCGCGGGTCGCCCCAGAACCTGAAGGGAAAGGACAGCGGATGTTGTTGGAGAGAATTTCGCGCGAACCGGCCTGGCTACGTCAGTTCAAGGGCTTCATTGCCCGCGGCAGCGTCATCGATCTCGCGGTCGGCGTGGTGATCGGTGCCGCCTTCACCGGCATCGTCAACAGCCTGGTGGAAGACTTGATCAACCCGGTTCTCGGACTGCTGGTCGGCCGGATCGACTTTTCGAACATCTTCATCGTGTTGGCCGGTGATCGCGCTACGTCGCTCGAAGCAACGCGCCAGGGTGGCGCCGCGGTTCTGGCGATCGGCAACTTCATCAACACGCTGATCAAGTTCGTGATCGTGGCGCTAGCGATCTTCTGGCTCCTGAAGATCCTGGCGCGCCTGCACCTGACCGGGAGCATCCCGGGCGAGAAGAAGGAGGCGGGACCCACCGCGGAAGAGAAGCTGCTGACCGAGATCCGCGACGAGCTGCGCGCCGCCCGGCAGGGCGAGACCGTACCGGTGCCGATCCCGCCTTCCTGACGGGCGCCCCGGCGGACGGCGTGCTGCTCGCCGCCCCGGCCGCCTCAGCCGTGATCCCAGAGCCGGGCCGCGCCGAATACGCCCGAACTGTCGCCGTGCTTGGCCTGAACGATGTTGATGCTGTGCGAGTCTCCGAAGATCAGCGGCTCCATCAGCCGCGGCACCTCCCGGTACGGGTGCTGCATGTTGGACACCCCGCCGCCCAGCACGATGACGTCCGGGTCCAGCGTGTTCACGAGGTTCGCCAGCGCGCGCGCCAGCCGGTCGGCGTGGCGGGCGAGGCCGGCCCGGGCGAGCGGGTCGCCGGCCGCGGCCTTCTGCTCGATGGAGGAGGCGTCCCGCTGCCCGGGGCCGAAGGTATCCACCGCGAGGCCCGGCCCGGACAGGTAGGTTTCGAGGCAGTTGCTGTGGCCGCACCAGCAGCGGGTGCCCGGCAGTTCTTCCGGCTTCATCCAGGGCAGGGGCGAATGCCCCCATTCCCCGGCGATGCGGTTCGGCCCGTCGAGCGCGCGGCCGTGCACCACGATGCCGGCCCCGACGCCGGTGCCCAGGATGATCGCGAAGACCACGCCGTAGCCTTTGCCAGCGCCGTCGGCGGCCTCGCTCACCGCCAGGCAGTTGGCGTCGTTCATGATCCGCACCTCGCGGCCCAGCGCCGCCTGAAGGTCGCGGTCGAGGGGGTTGCCGTTCAGCTCCTGGGTGTTGGCGTTGCGCACCAGCCCCGTCGCCGGGCTGATGCTGCCCGGGATGCCCAGGCCGATCGTGTGGCGCGTCCCGGGCGGGGAGCGCAGCTCGGCCTCCGCCTCGGTCACCAGGCCCACGATGTTGCCCAGGATCTCCCCGTAGGCCTGCGGCGTCGGCCGGCGGCGGCGCAGCAGCACGCGCCCGGCCTCGTCCATGGCCACGATCTCGGTCTTCGTGCCGCCGAGGTCCAGGCCCAGCTTGATCCACATGCCTTGTCCGTGCTCCTCCGATCTGCGTCGCAACCTAGCGCACCCACGGGGCACGGGAAGCGGCTGGACAGCGATGGGTGCGGGGTGTTGGTATATTCTCCATGAGCGAAACCGTGCTCGACGTGAAAGGGCTGACCTGTCCCTTGCCAGTGCTCAAGGCGAACAAGGCCTTGCGGTCACTTCCGGCCGGCGCGCGGCTGACGGTCCTCGCCACTGATCCGGCCAGCGTGAAGGACTTCCAGGCCTACGCGCGGGAAACCGGTCACGCGCTGGTGGGCTTCAGCGAGGGCTCGGGCCTGTACCGCTTCACCCTGCGAAAGCGCGACGAGGTGGCGAAGGACGCGGGGTGAGCGTGCTTCTGCTGACGCACCGCGCCTGCCTCGGCCACGACATGGGGCCGGAGGCGCCGGAGTGCCCGGAACGGCTGCGCCGGGTCGTCGAGGCGCTGGAAGCGCAGAAATTCTCTACCCTGCTGCGCGAGGAAGCGCCGCTGGCAACGCGGGAACAGCTGCTCCGCGTCCACACGCCCGACCACGTCGAAACCCTCCTGAGCCTGCATCCGGGCCCGGGCGAGACCATCCGGCTCGATCCGGATACGGCGGTGGGCGAGCACAGCACCGAGGCGGCGTTGCGGGCGGCCGGTGCCGGGGTGGCGGCGGTGGACGCCGTCCTGGCCGGCGGGGTGCGCCGGGCCTTCTGCGCCGTTCGGCCGCCCGGCCACCATGCTGAGCCCGCTCAGGCCATGGGTTTCTGCCTGTTCGGCAACGCCGCGGTGGCGGTGCGCCACGCCCAGCAGGTGCACGGGCTGCGCCGCGTGGCGCTGCTGGACTTCGACGTGCATCACGGCAACGGCAGCCAGGCCGCTTTCGGAAACGATCCCGGCGTGTTCTTCGCCTCCACCCACCAGATGCCGCTCTATCCCGGCACCGGCGCGGCGGAGGAGCGTGGCTGCGGCAACATCTGGAACCTGCCCCTGGCGCCGGGCAGCCGCTCCGAAGCCTTCCACCAGGCCTGGGAGGGCACCATCCTGCCCGAGCTTCGCCGCTTCGCGCCGGAGCTGATCGTGATCTCGGCCGGCTTCGACGCCCATGCGCGCGACCCGCTGGCGCAGCTGCGGCTGGAGGAGGAGGATTTCCGCCGCGTCACGGCTGCCATCTGCGAGGTGGCGCGTGAGGTTTGCGGGGGAAGGGTGGTATCCTTGCTCGAAGGAGGCTACGACCTCGCCGCGCTGGCCCGTTCCGTGGCCACGCATGTTCAGGCCCTGATGGACGCCTGACACGATGCCTGCTGGAAAACGAGATCTATGACCGATACGCCGCCTCCCGTGGAGACGCTGTCCTTCGAGGACGCGTTGCGCGAGCTCGAGGACATCGTCCGCCGGCTGGAGCGGGGGGATGCCTCGTTGGAAGCCGCGATCACGAGCTACACCCGCGGGACCGAGCTGCGCACCCATTGCGAGCGCAAGCTGGCCGAGGCCGAGCAGCGTGTTCAGGCCATTGTTCCCGGACCCAACGGGCCCGCCCTGCGGGAGATCGAGGAATGAGCGCGATCGAGTTGAAGCACGGCCTCGCCCAGGCGCAGGCCGAGATCGAGCAGGCGCTGGACGTTCTGCTGCCGCGCGAGGAAGGGCCCGAGGCCTCCCTGTTTGCTGCGATGCGCTACGCCGCCATGGGCGGCGGCAAGCGGATGCGCGGCTTCCTGGTGCTGGAAGGCGGGCGGCAGTTCAACGTGGCGCGCAACTCGGCGCTGCGCGTCGCGGCCGCGGTGGAGATGCTCCACGCCTACTCGCTGGTGCATGACGACCTGCCGGCGATGGACGACGACGACCTGCGCCGCGGCAAGCCGACCGTTCACAAGAAGTGGGACGAGGCCACCGCAATCCTGGTGGGCGACGCGCTGCAAACACAGGCCTTCGCCGTGCTGGCCGCGCCCGACACCCATCCCGAACCCGCCGTGCGGGCCGAGCTGTGCCTGGAGCTGGCACTGGCCTCGGGCGCGCGCGGCATGGTGGGCGGGCAGATGCTCGACATCTTGGCCGAGAGCGCCGTTGAGCCGCTGACCCAGGCGGAGGTCGGTCGACTCCAGCTGCTCAAGACCGGGCGCCTCATTGAATTTTCGGCCGAGGCCGGCGCGATCTTGGGTAAGGCGAACCAGTCGCAGCGCTCGGCACTTTGCAACTACGGTCACGATCTCGGCACCGCCTTCCAGATCGCCGATGATCTGCTGGACGCCACCGCCACGGCGGAGGAAACCGGCAAGGCGACCGGCAAGGACGCCGGCGCCGGCAAGGCGACGCTGGTGAGCCTGCTGGGCCTCGAGCGTGCTCGTGCGCAGGCGGAACGACTGGTCTCCCAGGCCCGATCGCATCTCGACAGCTTCGGCGAGAAGGCAGAATTGTTGCGGCTACTCGCCGACTACGCCATTGCCCGGCGGAACTGATCTCAAGTCGCGGCCGGAGGAAACGATGTCACGACCCAGCACGCCGCTGCTCGACCGCGTTCGCACGCCGGCCGACCTGCGGAACTTCTCGACCGAGCAGCTGAAGCAGATCGCGGCCGAGCTTCGCGCCGAGACCATCGACGCGGTCTCCACCACCGGCGGTCACCTCGGCGCCTCGCTCGGCGTGGTGGAGCTGACGCTGGCGATCCATGCCGTGTTCGACACGCCCAGCGACCGGCTGCTGTGGGACGTCGGCCACCAGGCCTACCCGCACAAGATCCTGACCGGGCGCCGCGACCGCATCCGCACCCTGCGCCAGCCGGGCGGGCTGTCCGGCTTCACGCGACGGAGCGAGAGCGAGTACGACCCCTTCGGCGCGGCGCATTCCTCGACCTCGATCTCGGCCGGCCTCGGCATGGCCGTGGCGCGCGACCTCCAGGGCGATGCGCGCAACGTGGTGGCGGTGATCGGTGACGGCGCGATGTCGGCGGGCATGGCCTACGAGGCCATGAACAACGCCGGCGCCATGAAGTCGCGCCTGATCGTGGTGCTGAACGACAACGATATGTCGATCGCGCCGCCGGTGGGGGCGCTGAGTTCCTACCTGTCGCGGCTGATCTCGTCGCGCCCCTTCCTGTCGATCCGCGACGTGATGGCGCGGCTGGCCAAGCGCTTCCCGGCGCCGCTGGCCCGCGCGGCGGAGCGGGCCGACGAGTACGCCCGCGGGTTGCTCACGGGCGGCACGCTGTTCGAGGAACTGGGCTTCTACTACGTGGGCCCCATTGACGGGCACGACCTCGACGCGCTGATGCCGGTGCTGCGCAACCTGCGCGACGCCGAGAAGGGGCAGCCCGTGCTGCTCCACGTCGTGACCAAGAAGGGCAAGGGCTACGCCCCGGCCGAGGCCGCCGCCGACAAGTACCACGGCGTGCAGAAGTTCAACGTCATCACCGGCGAGCAGCAGAAGGCCCCGCCCGGCCCGCCGGCCTATACCAAGGTCTTCGCGCAGTCGCTGATGGCCGAGGCCAAGGCCGACGACCGCATCGTGGCGATCACCGCCGCCATGCCCTCGGGCACCGGGCTGGACCTGTTCGGCAAGGCCTATCCGGACCGCACCTTCGACGTGGGCATCGCGGAGCAGCACGCCGTCACCTTCGCCGCCGGCATGGCGACGGAGGGGATGAAGCCCTTCGTGGTGATCTACTCGACCTTTCTCCAGCGCGCCTACGACCAGGTGATGCACGACGTGGCGCTGCAGAACCTGCCAGTCCGCTTCGCGATGGACCGCGCCGGGCTGGTGGGGGCCGACGGCGCCACCCATGCGGGTTCCTTCGACATCGCCTATCTCGGCTGCCTGCCGAACATGGTGCTGATGGCGCCAGCCGACGAGGTCGAGCTGGTGCACATGACGGCCACCGCGGCGGCCTACGACGACGGGCCGATCGCCTTCCGCTACCCGCGCGGCGAGGGCACCGGCCTCGCGCTGCCGGAACGGGGCGAGATCCTGCCGATCGGCAAGGGCCGCGTCCTGCGCCAGGGCAGCGCCGTGGCGCTGCTGAGCTACGGCACCCGCCTCGCGGAATGCATGAAGGCGGCCGAGGAGCTGGCCTCGCGCGGGCTGTCCTGCACCGTGGCCGATGCCCGCTTCGCCAAGCCCCTGGACACCGAGCTGGTGGAGCGACTGGCCCGCGAGCACAGCGTGCTGATCACGGTCGAGGAAGGCTCGGTGGGCGGCTTCGGCAGCCTGGTGGCGCAGCACCTCGCCTGGAAGGGGTTGCTGGACGGCGGGCTGCGCTTCCGTCCGATGACGCTTCCCGATCGCTACATCGACCATAACGCGCCGCGCAAGCAGTATGACGAGGCCGAGTTGAACGCGCCGCACATCATCGCGGCGGCGCTCTCGGCACTGGGCGGCGCGGCGTCCGCGACCTCGGCACCCGCCAGGGCGTGACGGAGGCCGGGACCAAGCCGGCCGGCAAGCTGCGGGTCGACCAGATCCTGGTCGACCGCGGGCTCGTGGAAAGCCGGACGCGGGCACAGGCGCTGATCCTCGCGGGCAAGGTGTTCTCGGGCGAGGCGCGGGTCGACAAGGCCGGGCAGATGCTGCGGCTCGACACGCCGCTGGAGGTCCGCGGCCAGGAGCATTCCTGGGTGTCGCGTGGCGGCATCAAACTCGCCCACGCGATCGACCACTTCGCGCTGGACCCGGCCGGGCTGGTGGCCATCGATGTCGGGGCCTCCACCGGCGGCTTCACCGACGTCCTGCTGCAGAAGGGCGCCGCCAGGGTCTACGCGGTGGATGTGGGCCATGGGCAGCTTGCCTGGAAGCTGCGGCAAGACGACCGCGTGGTGGTGCTGGAGCGCACCAATGCTCGCCACCTCACCGAGGAACAGGTGCCCGAGCCGGTGCAGGCCGTGGTCTGCGACGCTTCCTTTATCGGGCTGCGCACCGTGCTGCCGGCAGCCCTGTCGCGCGTCGGCAGCGGCGGCTGGGCCGTCGCGCTGATCAAGCCGCAGTTCGAGGCAGGGCCGGGGCTGGTGGGAAAGGGTGGGGTCGTGCGCGACCCGCAGGTCCATCGGGATGTCTGCGACACCATCCGCCAGTGGTGGGGCGGGCTGGAAGGCTGGGAAGTTCTCGGGATCGAGGCCAGTCCCATCACGGGACCGGAAGGCAATCGGGAGTTCCTGATCGCCGCGCGGAGGCGCTGAGCCTCCGCGGTCAGTGGCCGAGGCGGAGCCCGGCAGAAGGCACGGTAACGGCCGGCAGCACGGGCGTGGCGCTGGGACCGGCAGAAACCTCGGCCAGCAGGCTCCAGACCCGTTCCGGGTCCATACGAACTTCCGGATCGTTGATCAGCCGGTCGAGTTCCTTCAGCCGTGCCTCGAATTCCGACTCGGTCATGCGAGGCCCCGCTAGGGAAGGCTCAGTCATGAAGGTTGTCCCTCAACACTGATGTTGCGCTGCAGCAAGGTCAGGAGTGTGCCGCAGCCGCCCGACGGGCAGCAACAAAAACGTGCAGCCTTCACCAAGGTTTTAAGATGCTGCCGAATCAGAGCGAGGAGGCGATCGCCGGCTGCAAGGGACCGAGCTTGGCCTGGGGATGCGACGGGTTGCGGTACCGCATCTCCCCCTCGGCGACGCCGGCAGGGGGCTGCACCTCCAGAAGTTCCATCCGGGACGCGCAGGTCACGGCCACCACCTTGCGGGCTTCGGCGGTGGTCAGGAAGCGGCGCACGGCGCCCTCGAGCTCCAGCCGGTCGCGCAGGCCGCGCCACTCGCCCGGCTCGAGATCGTCGAGGAAGATCGACAGGATGCCAGGACGGGTGCCGCTCAGCCGTTCGGTGGCGGCGACGAGGCGGCGGCACACGGCGGCGGCGATGTCGTTCTCCCGGCCCGAGCGCGCGGCCAGGACGAAGACGCTGCCGCCCGCGGGATTACCGGCCACCGCCAGGTGGGCATCGGGTCCGAACTGGGCGCGCAGGCTGCTCGGCAGTTCCGCCTGCGCTCCGGCCAGCAGCAGCGGGTCGAGCTTCAGCACGGCATCGGCATCCGTGTCCTGGCGCGAGCGGGCCGACAGCATGGCGGTGATGCGCCGGTGCAGCTCCGCAACGTGGTCCGGCGCCTTCAGCCCCTCGGGCAGGGTCATCTTCAGCACGTAGCGGCCCGGATGGGCGGACAGCCAGGTGTGCAGGTCCGGGTTCACCCGGTCCACCAGGGCGCACCAGCCCGTGCGATGCAGCGGGCGGCCTTCCTCGGCCGACATGGTGTCGCAGACGATCTCGGCCTCGGCCCCGTCGCGGCGGATCAGCAGGTCGAAGGCGGCACCGTCGAGCAGGCCGGCATGATGGACCTCGAAGCCCCGGGAGCGCTGCAGCGCGGCGACGCGCAGCATGTGAAACAGGGGAATGAGGTTCGCCTGTCCCGTCAGCCCCGCGGCCAGGAGCTCGCGGAAGCGCTCCCGCGGGCCAGGGGGAAGGTTGGCCGCGAGCTGCACGGCTTCCCGCGCGAAGGTGGTGACGCAACGCTCCGCCCGATCGCCGCTCCGCGCCTCCTTGCTCGGGGCGCAAAGGCGGGCGAGCGCCAGTTCCATGGCGTGCCGCTGCTGCGCGGCGCGGGCGCCCAGCGTTCGGTTGCGGATCGTTTCGCTGATCTCGGCGACGCGCTGCAGCCAGGCCGGTTTGCCTGCCAGATCCAGGAAGTTTTCCATGAACCCAGGATCAGCCTGCGTTTCGGTGGCGGACACGTTTAACCATCCTCACACAGCCGGGACCCTCTCAAAGCCAGAACGGTGGCGGAGCGTCAACGAACGTCTGCGTGAAGGAACGGTCAGTTTCGTGGGAGGCGTGCCTGCGTCGGCGCGGCGGGGTTCTGCGCCCGGTGCCGCAGCAGGTGATCGGCCAGGACGCAGGCCACCATCGCCTCGCCCACCGGCACGGCGCGCAGGCCCACGCAGGGGTCGTGCCGCCCCTTGGTCACCAGCTCCACCTCGCGACCCTGCTGATCCACCGAGCGGCGGGGCTGCAGGATCGAGGAGGTGGGCTTCACCGCGAAGCGGGCGACCACCGGCTGACCCGTGGAGATGCCGCCGAGCACGCCGCCGGCGTGGTTGCTCAGGAACTCCACCGTACCGTCGGGGCCCATGCGCATCTCGTCGGCATTCGCCTCGCCGGTCAGGGCGGCGGCGGAAAAGCCTTCGCCGATCTCCACGCCCTTGACCGCGTTGATGCTCATCAGCGCGCCGGCGAGGTCGGCGTCGAGCTTGCCGTAGATCGGCGCACCGAGTCCCGGCGGGGTCCCTTCCGCCACAACCTCGATCACCGCGCCGAGGCTGCTGCCGTTCTTGCGCACCGCGGTCAGCGTTTCGGTCCAGCGGGGCACCGCCGTCGGGTCCGGGCAGAACAACTCGTTGCGCGCGACCTCGTCCCAGTCCCAGGCCGCACGATCCACCGGGTCGGCACCGAGCTGGGCCATGGCGCCGCGGATCACCACCTCGGGGCCCAGCACCAGGCGGGCGATGGCGCCTGCCGCCACCCGCATCGCGGTTTCCCGCGCCGAGGAGCGCCCGCCGCCGCGGTAGTCCCGAACGCCATACTTCAGGTGATAGGCGAGGTCGGCGTGACCGGGGCGGAAGCGCTGCGCGATCTCGCCATAGTCGCGGGAGCGCTGGTCCTGGTTGGTGATCTCCAGCGCGATCGGCGTGCCGGTGGTCAATCCCTCGAAGACGCCGGACAGGATGCGGACCTCGTCAGGCTCCTGCCGCTGCGTCACCAGCTTCGACTGTCCGGGGCGGCGGCGGTCGAGATAAGGCTGGATGTCGGCCTCGCTGAGCCGCAGGCCCGGCGGGCAGCCATCCACCACGCAGCCGATCGCCGGCCCGTGGCTCTCGCCCCAGGTGGTGACCCGGAACAGGTGGCCGAAGCTGTTGTGCGACATGCGGGGTCCTGCGCGCCCGGCCGGTGCCGGATCAGCCCTTCTCGACGGTAATGTCGGGGGCGTCGGGGTTCTTCATGCCGACGACGTGGTAGCCGCAGTCGACGTGATGGACCTCGCCCGTCACGCCCGAGCTCAGGTCGCTCAGGAAATAGAGGCCGGACTTGCCGACCTCCTCCAGGCCGACGTTGCGGCGCAGCGGCGCGTTGTACTGGTTCCAGCGCAGGATGTAGCGGAAGTCGCCGATGCCCGAGGCCGCCAGCGTCTTGATCGGCCCGGCGGAGATGGCGTTGACCCGGATGTCGTCGACGCCGAGGTCGGTGGCCATGTAGCGCACCGAGGCCTCCAGCGCCGCCTTGGCCACGCCCATGACGTTGTAGTGCGGCATCACCCGCTCGGCACCCAGGTAGGTCAGCGTCAGCAGCGAGCCGCCGGGGTTCATCATCGCCGCCGCGTGGCGCGACACCGACACGAAGGAGAAGCAGGAGATGTCCATCGCCTGCAGAAAGGCGTCGCGCGGCGTGTCGAGGTAGCGGCCGCGCAGGTAGTCCTTGTTGGCGAAGCCGATGGCGTGCACCAGGAAGTCGATCTTGCCCCAGCGCTGTGCCAGCGCGGCGAAGGTCGCCTCCACGGAGGCATCGTCGGTCACGTCGCAGGGCATCACCAGGTCGCTGCCGATGCTGGCCGCCAGCGGCCGCACCCGCTTCTCCAGCGCCTCGCCCTGATAGGTGAAGGCGAGCTCCCCGCCCTGGGCGGCAACGGCGCGGGCGATGGCCCAGGCGATGGAGCGGTCGTTGGCCACGCCCATGACCAGGCCGCGCTTGCCCGCCATCAGGGTTCCGGTGGCAGGTTGTTCGTTGGCGGCGGCTTCGTTCATAGCGGATCACAGTCCCAGCAACCGGCTGGGGAAACCGGCTGGCGTATGTTGCGGCAGGCGGGGAGGGGTGGCACATGCCTCCTGACCCGGCAAGAGGGAAGGGACCATGAACGCCACCCTGGACGCCAGCACTGACTTCGAGCGTGCCACCGATCCGTTCCCACTGTTCGACCGCTGGATGGCGGACGCGGAGCAGAGCGAGCCGAACGATCCGAACGCCGTGTGCCTGGCCACCGCGACGCCCGACGGCAGGCCGGCTGCGCGCATCGTGCTACTCAAGAGCGTCGATCCGCGCGGCTTCGTGTTTCATTCCCACTACACCGGCCGCAAGGGTGAGGAGATGGCGGCCAACCCGCAGGTCGCGCTCTGCTTCCACTGGAAGACCCTGCACCGGCAGGTGCGGGTGGAGGGGCGGGTGGAACGTGCCTCGGCCGAGGAGTCCGACAGCTACTACGCTTCGCGGGCGCGGACGTCCCGGCTGGGTGCCTGGGCCTCGCGTCAGTCGCAGCCGCTGCGCGACCGGGCCGAGCTCGAGGCCGCGCTGCGCGAGGTGGAGGCCCGTTTCCCGGGCGAGGACGTGCCGCGGCCGGAGCACTGGGGCGGCTTCCGGGTGGTGCCGACGGTGGTCGAGTTCTGGCAGGACGCGCCGTATCGCCTCCATGACCGTCGCGTCTTCACGCGGACCGGCGAGGGCTGGGCCACGCAGCGGCTGTATCCCTGAAGCTGGGCTCACGTCCCGCGCGGCGCTCCGCTGGCGGGACGCCCCGGGATTGTGCCACATCTGCGGCTGCGCGGTGACGCGGCGGGACGGAGTCCCTGCCGCGCCGCCCGCACAGGAACGCCGGGCCCATAAGGAACCAGCACCATGGCTTACCGCCGACTTCTCCTGCCGCTGACCGGCACCGCCTCCGGTGAGGCAGCGCTCCAGACCGCCCTGATGGTGGCGCGCATCTGGCACAGCCACGTTCATTGCATGCACGTCCGGGTGGATGCCCGCGACGTCGCGCCGCTGGCGGGCGAGGGCCTGTCGGGCGCCATGATCGAGGAGATGATGGCGGCCACCGAGCGCGAAAGCGGCGACCGCGCCTCCCGCGTGCGGGAACTGTTCGACCGCTTCGTGGACGGCAAGGACGTGGTGATCGCCACCACCGCCGAGAGCGCCAACAAGGCCGATGCCGCCACGCTGAGCTTCGAGAGCGTGGCCGGGCGCGAGGAAGACCTCGTGGCGCAGCAGTCGCGCCTCTATGACCTGGCGGTGGTGCCGCATACCGAGGCGGGCGAGGACGTGTCCTCTTCCGACGCGCTGCACGCCATCCTGTTCGACAGCGGCCGGCCGGTGCTGATCGCCCCCCAGCAGCCGCCCCAGACGATCGGCACCCGGGTCTGCTGCGCCTGGAACGGCACCGCCGAGAGCGCCGCCGCCATCGCGGCCTCGCTGCCCTGGCTGCACCATGCCGAGGCGGTGCAACTGCTGCATTCCACGGCCTATCACCGCCGCGGCCCCAATGTTCAGGGCATGCTGTCCTACCTGCGCTGGCACGGCATCAAGGCCGAGACGCGCGAGTTCCAGCCGATCAGCAAGGACGTCGGCGCGGGCCTGCTCGCGGCGGCGACCGATTTCGACGCGGACCTGCTCTGCATGGGCGCCTACAGTCACTCGCGGCTGCGGCAGCTGATCCTGGGCGGCGTCACGCGGCATGTGCTGGAGCACGCCGCCATCCCAGTACTCATGTGTCGCTGAGAGAGACGTGAGGCCAGCCGGCGGGCTGGCCTCGCCTGCCGGGGCGCGGCTGAACGCGCCGACACGACGGGCGGGCGCGTCAGGACGTGCCCGCGGCGATCAGTCGGCTCGCTTGGCCGCCCGGGCTGCGGCGCGCAGCGGCGGCGCCAGGACGTCGGCTGGGATGGGGCACTCGTAGGGACGGCCCCCGGTCCGCTCCCGCAGCTCCTCCTTCGCGCGCCGCAGCAGCTCGGGATCGCGCAGCGCGTCCAGCGCCGTTGCCGCCATTGCCTTGGCGGCCTGCACCATGCCCTTGTGTGCGCCGGGGCTCTTGCCCTGCGCCACGGCCTGCCAGGTGTGAAAGGGCGTGCCGATCGCCCAGGTGGCGCCCCAGCACTGCACGGTCGGCACGATCTGGCTGACATCGCCCACGTCGGTGGAGCCGTTGCCGGGGCGGGAGGTTCCGTCGAAGGGGAGCACCCTCCGGTGCAGCGGCTCGGCCGCCAGCGACGGCTCGCCGCCCATAGAGGCGACGCTGTCGGCGAGGTCCTCCTCGCTCAGCGAGGCGCGGATGGCCTCGGCGAGGCGCAGGTCCTCGGCATTGAAGGCGGGGGCGCCCAGCTGTTGCAGGTTCTCGTGCATCCGCATCTCCAGCACCGTGTTCGGCACCGTGTCGGAACAGGCCTTGTCGATCTCCATCTCCATGCGCGTGCCGGTCATGATGGCCGCCCCTTCGGCGCAGGCCTTCACTCGCTCGAACAGTGCCTGCGCCTCGCGCACCCGGGGGCCGCGGATCAGGTAGAGCACCTCGGCCTCGGCCTGCACCACGTTGGGCGACACGCCGCCGCTGTTGGTGATGGCGTAGTGAACGCGGCAGTCCAGCGGCATGTGCTCGCGCAGGTAGTTCACGCCGACATTCATCAGCTCCACCGCGTCGAGCGCGGACCGGCCGAGCCAGGGTGAGCCCGCGGCATGCGAGGCGCGGCCATGGAAGCGGAAATACACCTGAAAATTGGCGAGCGAGCGCGACGACATGACGCTGCTCACCACCCCGGGGTGCCACGACACCGCGAGGTCGAGATCGTCGAAGACACCCTCGCGCGCCATGAAGGTCTTGCCGGAGCCGCCTTCCTCACCCGGACAGCCGTAGTAGCGGATCGTGCCTTCCAGCCCGTTGGCCGCCAGCGAATCGCGCGCCGCGACTGCGGCCAGCATGGCGCCGGCGCCCAGCAGGTTATGGCCGCAGCCGTGGCCGCTGCCGCCTGCAACCAGGGCGTGCTGCTCGGCGCGGCCGGCCTCCTGGCTCAACCCGGCCAAGGCGTCGAATTCACCCAGGAAGCCGACAACCGGTCCGCCGGAGCCCGCCTCCGCCACGAAGGCGGTGGGGAGACCAGCCACCGCACGGGTGACCCGGAAACCATGCGCTTCCAGCGCCGCGATCTGCTCCTCCACAGAGGCGTGCTCGGCAAAGCGCAGTTCGGCATGGCCCCAGATGCGATCCGCGACGGCGGTGAAGGCGGGACTCAGCGCCTCGACCTCGTCCGAGAGGCGGGAAAGGGAAATCTGATCGTTTCTCATCCGGGTCCTGGTGGTCTGCGACGTCCGAAACAAAGCGATTCGTAGCCTTTTCGCGAGCCGGCAGTCACCTGGGGTTGAGAGCTACTCGACATGGCCCGGCGCCTAACCTGGCTTAGTGCCGTGATTTTTCACTGCAGGGTGCAACCAAAACGTCAGAGATTCTGCCCAACTCGCCAAAAAGTTGTGCAGAGCAAAAGATTCTCGCTAGCGGAACATTCATACTTTATTTACCAGTGCTCCTGACGATCCAGTTCGCCTGTCAGAACGGTCAGGCCGTTGGGTCGGTAAATTTCTGACAGGAGATAAATTTGCCGTACTCAAATCCGACCCTCGGCAACCCGAACGGTACGCCAACCACCGGGAACGACACCTACGCTCCGGCGTCGCTGTTGGGCCTCCTCAACATCGCTGACGGAAACGATAGTTCCGGCGACGCCCTCGCTGGCAACGACACCCTGATCGGCGGCAACGGCAGCGACACCCTCAACGGTGGCGACGGCAACGACCTGATCATCGGCGGCAGCGGCAGCACGCTCGCTGCCGACGCCAGCCTGCTGGGTATCGCCCAGGTCAATGTCGGCCTCGACCTCAGCCTGCTGAGCGCCTCGGGCGACAGCAACGACAGCCTGATCGGCGGCGCCGGCAACGACACCATGTTCGGTGACGCCGGCAACGACACGCTGCTCGGTGGCGCCGGCGACGACGTGCTGGATGGCGGCGCGGGCATCGACAGCATGGTGGGTGGCGCGGGCAACGACCTGTACCTGACCGACAACCCCAGCGACGTCGTCGTCGAGGCGGCGAACGAGGGCATCGACACCGTCAACACGACGGCCTCGAACTACACGCTCGGTGCCAATGTCGAGAACCTGACCTTCGTCGGCACCGGCACCATCACCGGCAACGGCAACGAGCTGAACAACGTCATCACCGGCAACGGCACCAGCAACTACCTGAGCGGCCTGGCCGGCGCGGATACGCTGGTGGGTGGTGCCGGCAACGACACGCTGGACGGCGGCACGGGTGACGACTCCATGGCCGGCGGTTCCGGCAACGACACCTATTACACGGACAGCGCCTTCGACCTCGTCACCGAGGCAGCCGGTGAGGGCACCGATACCGTCGTCACCACGGCCAACCTGACCACGCTGACGGCCAACGTCGAGAACCTGACCTTCGCGGGCTCGGGCAACTTCATCGGCACCGGCAACGACCAGGACAACACCATCACCGGCGGCAGCGGCAATGACCGCCTCGACGGTGGTGCCGGCAACGATACGCTGATCGGCTCGGGCGGCAGCGACACGCTCGATGGTGGTGCGGGCGCCGACTCCATGGTGGGTGGCAGCTCCGGCGACGTCTACGTCGTCGACAACGTCGGCGACGTGGTGGTGGAGCAGGACAATTCCGGCACCGACCTCGTCAACACGACGCTCAACACCTACACGCTCGGCAACTACCTCGAGAACCTGACCTTCACCGGCACCGGCAACTTCATCGGTAACGGCAATGCCCTGGACAACGTCATCACCGGCGGCAGCGGCAACGACACCATCAACGGTGGGCTCGGCAACGATACGATCAGCGGCGGCGGCGGCAGCGACTCGCTGATCGGCGGCGGCGGCACCGACACCGTTCAGTTCGCCAACGCCTTCGCCACCTACTCCTTCACGGTGAACGACGCGACCAACTCGGCGACCGTGGCCGGCAACGGTGCCACCACGACCACCCAGGGCTTCACCAACTATGTCTTCTCCGACCGGACCGTCACGTTCGCGAACCTTCCCTGCTACGTGACGGGCACGCGCATCGAGACGACCCGCGGCCTGGTGACGGTGGAAGACCTCCGTGCCGGCGACGTGGTGCGCACGGTGTCGGGTCGCCATGGCGACTGGGCGCCGGTGAAGTGGATCGGCTTCCGCCAGGTCGACCTGCTGCGCCATCCGCAGCCGGCGAAGGTTCAGCCGGTGCGCTTCCTGGCCGGCTCGCTGGGTGAGGGACTGCCGGTGCGTGACCTCGTCGTGTCGCCCGACCACTGCATGTGGATCGACGGCGCGCTGGTGCCGGCGCACCTCCTGATCAACGGTGACAGCATTGTCCAGGAAACCGCCCGCGCCACCGTGACCTACTGGCACGTGGAGCTCGAGCAGCACGACGTGCTGGTGGCCGAGGGTGCCGCGTCGGAAAGCTACCTCGACACCGGCAACCGCCACGCCTTCACCAACGGCGGCGCGGCCGAGATGCTGCACGCCGACTTCGAGGGCAGCGACAGCGCCGATCGCCTGGTGCCCCGCCTGCCCGCCGACGGTGGCGAGGTGGTCCAGGCCATCCGCGCCCGCCTGAACGGCGCCGTGCCCGCCCTGGCGGCCTGAGCGAAACAGGGGCGAGGGTTTACCTCGCCCCTGACTTCAGTGCCGCGGCCCGGATCACCGGGCCGCGTCGCTGCAAGCCGAGCCGGCTTGCAACGAATTCCTCTCCCTTCCCGAATCTCTGATCGCGCTTTCCGCTTCGCCGCGTCGAAGCGAGGTTGCGAGCCCGTGCGGCATGGTTCATCCGGTTGGCATGACTGAGGTTGGACCGGGCGGAACCATGCGCATCATCGGCCTTGCGGGATGGAGCGGTGCCGGCAAGACGACGCTGGTGACCCGGCTCATTCCCGTGTTGAAGGAACGGGGGTTGAGTGTTTCCACCCTCAAGCACGCGCATCACGAGTTCGACCTGGATCAGCCGGGCAAGGACAGCCACAGCCATCGCCTGGCCGGTGCGGAGCAGGTCCTGATTTCCTCGTCGCGGCGCTGGGCCATGATGACCGAGCTGCGCGGCGCGCCCGAGCCCGAACTGGACTTCCTGCTGTCACGGCTTTCGCCGGTCGATCTCGTCGTGATCGAGGGCTTCAAGCGCGGCAGCCATCCGAAGCTTGAGGTCCACCGTGCCGCCAACGGCAAGCCGTGGCTGCACCCGGAAGACCCCGCCATTCGCGCCGTGGCCTCCGACGTAGCGCCGGCTGCTGATCTTCCCTGGGCGGCGCTGGACGATATCGGGCGCATCGCGGACCTGGTGCTCGCCTCCGCCTTGCCCTGGAGCCGCTGACGCAGCCTCCGACTGGGCGGCGTGTTCCGCGGCCACCGATCGCCTCGCCGCCAGCACGGGGAACACAGCCGCGGAACGTCCGGCGGTCCGCAACAGCGGGTCATCCCGGGCGACGCCGCGAAGGCTCAGCGCCGCTCGGTATTCGCCAGGAGGCGTTGCTCCGCCTCGTGCAGTTCCTCGGGCGTGTTGGCATTGAAGAACGGGTCCGCCCCGCCATCGTCCCAGGACGCCGAGGCGCAGCCGTGACGCGCCGTCCAGCGGTCGATCTTCCGTTCGCCTGCCCGAAGCGCGAATTCCAGATCATCGCGCAGGGCTACGGGCCAGAGCGCGGCCGGCGGATGCGTCCGGCCCGCCGTCGCCGCGCAGGCCAGCACGGTGCCGGCCCGGAGCCGGGCCGCGTGGAGCCGCGCGACGAAATCCATCGGCAGGAAGGGCGTGTCACCCGGCACCGTGGCGACCCAGCGCAATGCGGGCCGGTTCTCGGCGGCCCAGTGCAGCGCCGCCGCAACACCCGCGAGGGGACCGGGGTGATCCGCCATCCGGTCCGCCACCACGGGCAGTTTCGAAGAGGCGAAGCGCTGAGGATCGCCGTTGGCGTTCAACACCAGCTCCGCCACCTGCGGCCGCAGCCGCGCGACCACCTGATCCAGCATTGTGCCCTGGCCGAGAGGGCGGAGCGGCTTGTCGCCGCCGCCCATGCGCCGGGCCAGTCCACCAGCCAGGATCACGCCGAGCGTTTGCCCGGCCCAATCGGTCTCTCCTGACATGTCAGCCTGGTTCCTCGACGACGGGATGGATCGCCCCGCGTTGTGGCGATCCCTCCGTGGAAACGGTCAGCACGGATGCCGGGAAATCAGGTCAGGCGCGTCATCACCGCGATATAGGCGATGAACACGACGCCCAGACCCCAGACCACGCCGGTCACCTCCCGCACGCGGCCGGTGGCGAGGTGGAGCAGGATGTAGCTCAGTGTGCCCATGGCCATGCCGTTGATCAGGTTGTTGGTGAGAACCGTGATCAGGATCGTCAGCGCCACGGGCACGGCGTTCATCAGCTCGGTCATGTCGATCCGCGCCAGGCCCTGCAGCATCAGCACGCCCACCACCACCAGCGCCGGTGCGGTCGCCTGCGCCGGGATCACCGTGAAGACCGGCCACACGAACAGCGCCAGCACGAAAGCCAGCGCCACGGTGATCGAGGTCAGGCCGGTCTTGCCGCCCGCCTGAACGCCGGTGACAGACTCGATATAGGCTGTCACCACCGAGGTCCCTAGGATCGGGCCGACGACGGTGGCGGTGGCGTCCGTGGCGAAGGCCGCAGTGGCGTTGGGGATGGAGCCGTCCGGGCGGCGGAGGTTCGCGGCACCGGTCACGCCGATCACGGTGGCCAGCGTCGAGAAGAACTCGGCGCAAACGAAGTAGAACAGGATCGGCAGGATCACGAAGAAGTTCGCGAACATGTAGGAGAAGTCGAGCGCCATGAAGGTCGAGCTCGGCCAGTGCGGCAGGGCGAAGAAGGCGCCCGGCGCCTTGGTCATCATCGTGCCGTTGGGCAGGGGCACGAAGGCGCCGATCAGGGTCAGCACGGCGATCGAGATCACCAGCGCGCCGGGGATGCGCCGCGCCACCAGCATCGGCGTCACCAGGATGGCGGCCAGCGTCAGCAGCACCGAGGGTTCCCGCAGCGAGCCAAGCGCCACGAAGGTGCTGGAATTGCTCACCACGAAGCCCGCGCCGCGCAGCGCGATGAACACGATATAGGCGCCGACCGCGGCCGAAATACCGACCTTCAGCACCTCCGGCACGTCCTTGGCGACCTTCTCGCGCAGCTTGGTCAGGCTGAGCACGAGGAAGATCGCGCCGGTGAAGGCCACCATCGCCAGCGCGCCCTGCCAGGGAACGCCCATGCCCTTCACCAGCGTGAAGGTGAAGATGACGTTGGAGCCCATGGCCGGCGCGACCGCGAGCGGCAGGTTGGCGGTCAGCCCCATCATCACGCAGCCGAAGATCGCGGCGAGCGCGGTGGCGATCACCAGGTCACCCCGGTCCATCCCGGCCTGCGACATGATCGCCGGGTTCACGGCGATAATGTAGGCCATGGCGAAGAAGGTGGTGAGGCCGGCGATCATCTCCTGCGGCACCGAGGTCCCGCGCTCGCGCAGGCGGAAGAAACGGTCCAGCGGCCCGCCCGCCGTGCCTGGCGGGGCCGCGCTGGCCGGGCGGTTCAGCGTGGTGCTCATCGAGTTTGGCCTTTCACCAGACGACCGGGTGCGTCTGCCCGGTCTGCACATTCACGAAGCCTTCCGGCACCTGCTCCGACGGCGCCACCAGCACCCATTGCCAGGGTGCGCAGGTCAGCGTCGCGAAGATCAGCCGCTCGGGGAAACCGGGGAACCAGCGTGGGTGGAAGGTGGGTTCGTACATCCACTCCACCTTCTCGCCCTCGTCGTAGAGGTGCTGCATCTCAGCGTTCAGCTCCTCCGCCGGGCGGCAGGTCATCAGCCCGCCGACCTCGTAGCGCACGGTGGCCACGAGCCTGCCTTCGCGCACCAGCGCCCAGCCGCCGCCGATCTCGCGCAGCGCGTTCACCGCATCGGCCATCGCCTGGTCGCAGGAGCCGACAGCCCAGATGTTGTGCTTGTCGTGCGCGACGGAGCAGGCGAGGGCGGTGCCCGGCGTTCGCGGTCCGCAGCCGAGCCAGAACATGCGCGCCACGGCGCCCTGCCCGTGGAAGCGGTCCACGATGGCGAATTTGGTGACGTTGCGCCCCTCGTCGCGCTGCACCGCGCCGTCGCGCACCGGCAGCGCCATGGTGATGAAGCCGTCGTTCCAGTGGAACGGGCGCAGCAGCGCGGCCTGCGCCGTCTCCCCCGGCCCCGGGGCGGGAATGCGGAACTGTTCCGCCGTGACAGGCTGCGGGATGTTGACGGTGCGGGTGGCCCAGGCCGGCCATTCGATCCGCGGGACCTCACCCAGGAAGCGTGTGCCTTCGCCGACCGGGCGGCCGTCGGCCCAGACCTTGGCGATCTCCAGCGACGCCACGTCACGCAGCAGCACGATGTCGGCGAAGCGGCCGGGCGCCAGGCTGCCGACCCAGGGCGTCAGCCGCATGTGGCGCGCGGGGTTCAGCGTGACGCACTGGATGGCGATCTCGGGTGCCAGGCCCAGCTTGATCGCGGTGCGGGCGTTGTGGTCGCTGGCGCCCAGGCGGATCGTGTCGGACGCGCTGCGGTCGTCGGTGGTGAAGGCGATCTGCGACCAGTCCGCCAGCCCCTTCTGCAGCAGCCAGGGAATCACCTGGTCCATCGAGTAGGGGCGCAGCTCGGTGAAGATGCCGTGCCGCAGCTTTTCCCACACCTCCTCCGGGCTCCAGGCCTCGTGGTCGGAGGCGAGGCCCGCCGCGGCGAAGGCGTTGATCTCCGGCAGCTCCCGCAGACCGGCGCCGTGGCCCTCGACCACGCCGCGGCCGGCGAAGGTGGCGCGGATCATGCCCCAGAGGCGATCGTAGGACGGGTTCTCCGGGTTCCAGACCGCGGGCCAGTCCATGACCTCATCCAGCCCCGCCACCATCAGGCTGTCGCGCAGGAAGCCGGACTGCTCCGCCTCGCCGAACCAGCCGCCGCCGGACTCGTAGGCCGTGGGCGGCACGGCGGAGCCGGGCAGGGGGAAGATCTTGAGCGGCGAGCCGCGACGACGCGCTTCCAGCCAGAAGGGCAGGTTGTTCGGGCCGTCGACGTTGGAGAATTCGTGGCTCGCCTCGCAGGTCCAGGTATTGCCGCGCGGCAGCACCAGCGCCGCTTCCCATTCCGGCGTCAGGTGTGAGCTTTCGATGTGCTTGTGCACCTCGCCGAAGCCCGGAACAGCCGCGAGATCAGGCTCGTGGACGCGCTCCTTCACCGTGCCCGGAAAGCTTCCGGCCGGTCCGACATAGGCGATGCGCCGGCCGTGGATGACAATCTCCGCATCCTCGATCCAGGTGCGGGTATGGACGTCCAGCAGCCGTCCGACGCGCAGGCAGCGGTCGGCCGGGCGCTTGCCCATCGCCACCAGGGTCAATTCCTGACGGATCGCGACCTCGTTGTCGGCGTCGATCAGCAGATCAGCCGAGGGCTGCGACGTTTCCATGGAACCTCCCCTTGCGCGACATGCCGGCCGCGTCGCGGCCTCGGCCCGGCCGTAATGCCCGCGCCGCGGCGTCTAGCAAGAGGGATGCCGGAATGTTTCCGAAGGGAGACGAGCGGAAGAGGCCGGCGTGTGGGAGGGAAGTTACCCACAAAATCTGTGGAAAACCTTGGGGACGGTGTGTCGCGTCCCTGGCGTTTCCTGGCCTGCGCGAAGCCTAGTTCAGCGCGGCCTTTTCCGGCACCCGGTCGCAGGCGGACATTGGGCAGCTTTCGCCGCAGCCAGTTTCCAGCCCAGGAAGCATGTAGCGCAGGCAGCAGACGCGCCGGCGCAGCGTGCAGCCGAGCTCGCAGGAGCGGGGCTGCAAGGTGCGGTACAGGGGGTTCTCCGTGCCGTCCGGACGGCAGCGGGAACTCAGAAGCTCCTCGCCGCCCATATCAGCCCGGACGTTCCGCAACAGCCTGATCGTGCCGGCGACCCGGACGCTGACGTTGCTCCAGAACAGGCGCTCTCCCAATTCGCCGGCCTCCGCCAGAGCGCGGGCGAGGGGCGTCAGGTGGTGGTCCAACAGCGCCGCGCAGCAGCCGAAGCAGGAGGTCTCGGCGAGTTCCTCGCCGGCATGCGGCAGCTCGAAGCCGAGCGGCGTTCCCTGCGGGTCCAGCAGGATGCAGGCTTCCTCGATCGAGACCGGAAGCTGCCGGTGCAGCGCGAGGTTGGCCGCCACCACCGGGTAGATCAGCCGCAGCGCGTAGGCCTGGGTCCAGAGCGACACCACCGCCCGCCGGTTCCGGCCGGGATAGCGGGTGGCGTAGCGGTTCAGGACCTCCCGCAGGACCTCCGGCCGCAGCAGCTCGCGGCAGGGAAGGGCGCCGGGCACCGTCTCCCCGAGCACCAGGCTTTCACGCGCGAACTCCAGGGGCCCCTGCAGCAACTCCGCCAGGGCCGGGAGCGCCGACGCCAGCCTGCCGTGATCTGCCTGCGGAGTGGACAAGGCCACGAGCCTCCTGCTGCCGAGGCGCCCAGTTAATGATAATCGCTTGCATCATCAACTGGGTCCTGCGCATGGCAGGAAAGCTACTTGGTGCCGAACAGGCGGTCCCCCGCGTCGCCAAGACCGGGCCGGATATAGGCGTGGCTGTCGAGCTCCCGATCCACCGAGGCCGTGAACACCGGAACGTCGGGATGGGCCGCGGAGAAAACCGCAAGTCCTTCCGGGGCGGCGAGCAGGCACACGAAGCTGACCTGGCTCGCGCCGGCCTGCTTGATGCAGGTCACGGCCGCCGCGGCGGAGTGGCCCGTGGCCAGCATGGGATCCACCGCGATGACCTGCCGCGAGGCGATGTCTTCCGGCAACTTCAGGTAGTACTGCACCGGCTCGCGCGTCACAGGGTCACGGTACAGGCCGACATGGCCCACGCGGGCCGACGGTACGAGGTCGAGCATTCCCTGCAGCAAGCCGTCGCCCGCGCGCAGGATCGACACGAAGCAGAGCTTCTTTCCCGACAGCAGCGGCGCTTCCATGGTTTCCAGCGGCGTCTCGATCGTCACGCGCTCCAGCGGAAGATTGCGCGTCACCTCGTAGGCCATCAGCAGGCTGATCTCGCGCGCGAGGTTGCGGAACTCGCCGGTCGCGGTGTGCCGGCGCCGCAGCAACGTGAGCTTGTGCTGCACCAGGGGGTGATCCACCACGGTCACGCCCGACCCTTGTTCCGTCGACATTCCGCAATCCTTCCCGTGGCCGATGCGCGTCCGGTGCCCGCCCGGATGCACCGTTCGCATGAACCAAGCACCTCTGCCTGTCAAAGCAGGAGGTGGGACGCGAAAGCCACAATCAAATCCTATCTTGCTGCGTGCGAAGAAAGATCAGTCTTTCGGGTGGCAGGCCGCACCATTCAGATTCGCACAACCAGAACGTGCGTCTATGATGCAAATGGGATTCGGCTCGGGAGCTCTGGTTATCGCGTCCGTTCACGCAGCAGCATGGTCGAGGCGGCAGGCACTGCGGTGCCTGGCAGCCGCTCCCCTGTGCCTCGAGACGGCTGGCGCGGCGACCGTGGGTTTCCAGAACAATTGGCAGCGCTTCGCCGCCCGCTTCCTCGCCCAGGACGGACGGATCGTGGACACCGGCAATGACGGGGTCTCGCATTCGGAAGGGCAGGGCTGGGGCATGCTCTTCGCGCTGCGCGCGGGTGACCAGGACAGTTTCGAGCGCATCTACGCCTGGACCCGCCGCTACCTGCGCCGGCCGACGGACCGCCTGCATGCCTGGCGCTGGACCCCGTCCGCGCAAGGAGTGCCGGACGACTTCAACAACGCCACCGATGGCGACATCTTCATCGCCGCCGCGCTGTGCGAGGCCGGCAGCCGCTGGAACCGTGCCGAATGGCGCGACAGCGGCCGGCTGATCGCGCAGGATATCCTGCGCCTGCTGCTGCGGCGCGTGGGCGGCAGGATCATCCTGCTGCCCGGCGAGAAGGGCTTCGAGCGGGAGGCCGGCATCGTCGCCAACCCGTCCTACTACGCCTTTCCGATGATCCGGACGCTGGCCGCTGCACTGCCGGACCCTCTCTGGATCGACGTGGTGAGCGACGGGCTCCACCTGATCCGCGCCGCCTGCCTCGGCCCCGCCGCCCTGCCGGCCGACTGGGTGACGGTGTCGCGCCGCGACGGCAGCGTCGACGCCGCGGCCGACTGGCCGGAGCGCTTCTCCTACGATGCCGTGCGCGTTCCGCTCTGGCTCTACTGGAGCGGCATGTCCGAGGAACCGGGGCTGCTCGGACCGGAGGCGCTGTGGCGTGCCTCGGCGCGGCATCTTCCGGCCTGGGTCAACCTGCGGACGGCGCAGGTGAGCCCCTACGCGGCCCCGCCCGGCATCGAGGCCGTCGCCCGGCTCGTGTCGGGCGACGCGCCAGGCAGGGGCGGGAACGCGGTCGCGCCGCTGCTGACGGACACCATGGACTACTACTCCTCGGCCCTCATCCTTCTCACCCAGATGGCGGCCGATGAGCGCTGATCGGCGAGTCTCCATGCCCCCGCACCCTCCCTCCGCCGGCGTCCCAGGCGCCGCAAATCCGATCCTCCCGATGAGCGTCGAAGGAACCCAGCCGAATGTCTGATCCGGACGTTTCGCGCGTCACCGTGGCGCTGAATGCCCCGGGGCTTCGCTATCGCAGCTTCGGCAACGAGGCCGTGCGCCGCGTGCCGCCGCCCCCTGCCGAGCCCGCGCCGCCCGAGGAACCGTCCGAGCCCTCGGCCATGGAGGCGAGCGCGCCTGCTCCCTCGCTCCTGCAGCAACTGAGCCACCCGGCGCCCCCGGCCCCGCCGGCCATCCCGACCGCGGCCCCGCCCGTCCACGCCGCCGCGGTCGGGCCGCAGGTCGGGATGCCCCAGGCTGCGATGCCTCAGGCTGCGATGCCCCAACCCGGGATTCTCCAAGCCGGGATGCCTCAGCCCCTCCGGGCGACCGATCCTGCCGCAGTTCAGCCTGCGCCGTCCTTTCCCGCCTGGTCGCCTGCTCCGGCCACGCCGCCGTCGCCGGCGGGGGGGACAGTGCCCGGTGCCATGCCGGCCGTTATGCCGGGCGCCACGCCGGGTTCCATGCTCCGCGCCATGCCCGGCGCCATGGCGGAGGGTGCCCCGGTGGCGCAGCACCAGCGCCACGATGCTTTCCCCGGAAGGGCTCCGTTGGCGCCCGCCAATCAGAGCTCTTCGCATGGGGAAGCGCCCGCGGCAGCGTTCCAGGGTGGACACGGCATGCCCGTGGGCTTCCCGGGCGGGCGCATGCCGCCCGCGCCGCCGCCGCCGGTTCCCGCCTGGCAGGACGCGCAGGCGAAGCTGTTCTGGGAAGTGCCGGAACAGCGGGAAGCGCCAGCCACTCATGGCCGGCCGCCGATTCCTTCCGCCGAGCCGCGCTACGAGCTCCTGGAAGAACTCGACCGCACCATGGAGCACCTCCATGCCGGGGACGGCCGCGGGGCTGCGGCCGCCGCCAAGCCGAGCCTGTCCGAGCTGCTGCGTGGCGTCGCGCGGGCGGCCCCTTCCACCCAGCCGAATTTCAGCGCGCCTTTCGCGCAACGTAGGTAGGGCAAAAAATGCCTCTGATCTGCTTCGCCTCGCCCAAGGGTGGCGTCGGCAAAACCACCCTGTCGGCCAACATCGCGCACGAACTCCAGCGCAACGGTCGCCGCGTGCTCGCGATCGACTTCGATCCCCAGAACGCGCTGCGACTGCATTTCGGCATGTCGATGCGCGATGGCGCCGGCTGGTCCAACGGCATGCCGGCGCAGGTGGACTGGCAGAGCGCGCTTCGCTCCACCAGCAGCGGCGTCACCCTGCTTCCTTACGGCAGCCTGGACCTCCATGCGGCCCTGACGCTGGACGCCGCCGTGGCGCGCCAGCCGGACCTGATCCGCGGGCCGATGCAGGCGCTGCTGTCCGACCCGGACCTGACGATCGTGGCCGACCTGCCGCCCGGCCCCTCCGCGACGCTGGCGCTGCTGGCGCCGATGGCCACGGTGCTGCTCTGCGTTCTCAAGGCGGAGGTCATCAGCGCGGCCTTGCTGCCCGAGATCGAGAGCGGCCGCTTCCTGGGGCAGGCCGTGGGCTCCGAGATCACCCGGCGGCTGCGCGTCGTGATCAACGAGGTGGACATGGCCTCGCGCCCCTCTCGCGCCGCCGCGGAAGCCGTGGCGCGACATGCCGGGTGGCGCCTGCTGGGGGCGGTCACGCGCGACGAGGCGCTGATGGAAGCGCTCGCCTGCCAGAAGCTCCTGCTCGAGACGACGACACGTTCCCAGGCGGCTGATGACATCCGCGAGGTGACACAGGCCCTGTCCGAACTCCTGCCGCAAACGCGGCCCGCGTCCTTCCAGGCCTGGGGTTAGCCGATGAGGTCCTTGCGTTCGCTCACCCGGAAGAAACCCGTCAGCGTCCTGTTGACCGTGCTCGGCTTGGTGCTGGGCCTTCCCTTCGTCGTGGCGCCGCTGGATGCCGAGCAGCAAAGCTGGCTGGCCATCGGCGGCTTCCTGCTGTTCCTGATCGCCAGCCGGCTGCGCGGTCGGGGCGCCAACTTCTTCCTGGTGATGAGCTCCGTGCTGATCTCGGCACGCTACCTTTACTGGCGCCTGACCGACACGCTGGACTACTCGGGCTTCTGGGCGACCTTCCTCGGTACAGGCCTGCTGATGGCGGAAATGTACGCCGTGGTGGCCCTGCTCCTGGCCTACCTGCAGTCCTTGTGGCCGCTGGAGCGCAAGCCCGTGCCGCTGCCCGACGATCCGGAGCAGTGGCCGGTGATCGACGTCTTCATCCCGACCTACAACGAGCCGATGTCGGTGGTGAAGCCGTCCGTTTTCGGGGCGCTCGCCATGGACTGGCCCAAGGACCGGATGAACGTCTACATCCTGGACGACGGCCGGCGTGAGGAGTTCCGCAAGTTCGCCGAGGATATCGGCTGCGGCTACATGATCCGCCCCGACAACAAGGGCGCCAAGGCCGGCAACATCAACCACGCCCTGACCAAGACGTCAGGCGAGTTCATCGTGATCTTCGACTGCGATCACGTCCCGGTTCGCGCCTTCCCGCAGATGACGTTGGGTTGGATGCTGCGCGACAAGCGCATCGGCATGCTGCAAACGCCGCACCACTTCTACAGCCCCGATCCCTTCGAGCGGAACCTCGCCTCCGGCCAGCGCGTGCCCAACGAAGGCCTGTTGTTCTACGGCCTGATCCAGGCCGGCAATGACCTGTGGAACGCGACCTTCTTCTGCGGCTCCTGCGCCGTGCTGCGCCGGACGGCGCTCGAAGAAGTGGGCGGCGTGCCGCACCAGACGGTGACGGAAGACTGCCACTGCTCGCTGAAGATGCAGCGCCGCGGCTGGAACACCGCCTATATCCGCCTGCCGCTGGCCGCCGGCCTCGCGACGGAGCGCCTGGCGCTGCATATCGGTCAGCGCATGCGCTGGGCGCGCGGCATGATCCAGATCTTCCGCGTCGAGAACCCGCTGCTGGGGCCCGGGCTGAAGCTGGCGCAGCGCTTCTGCTACGTGTCCTCGATGTGGCACTTCATGTTTCCGCTGCCACGCTTCGTCTTCCTGACCTCGCCGCTGGCCTTCCTGCTGTTCGGTCAGAACCTGATCGCGGCCTCGCCGCTGGCCATCGCCGCCTATGCCGGGCCGCACGTGGTGCACGCGGTGGCCACCAACAGCCGCCTGCAGGGCTCGGTGCGCCATTCCTTCTGGTCCGAAATCTACGAGACCGTGCTGACGCTCTGGCTGCTGCCGGTGATGCTGGCGACGCTGTGGGACCCGCGAAAGGGCAAGTTCAACGTCACCGACAAGGGCGGCGTGCTCGAGGAAGGCTTCTTCGACCGTCGCGCCGTGGGGCCGAATGCCTGCCTGGCTGCCGTGCTGGCGGTAGGCCTCGCCTCGGGGCTCTGGGGCCTCTTCACCACCTCCTTCGGCACCTTGCCCTTCCAGGCCTATGCCCTGAACACACTGTGGGTGTCGCTGTCGCTGTTTATCGTGCTGGCCGGCATCGCGGTTGGCCGCGAACGCCGGCAGGTGCGTGAGCGCGCGCGCGTCGCCGCCGTGCTGCCGGCCGACATGATCCTGGCCGATGGTCGGGTCGTGAGCGGGCGCACGCTGGACCTGTCGCTCGGTGGCGCCGCGCTCGAGGCGGCGGCGCCGGAGAACATCGGCGACGACGAGCTGGTGACGATGGATGTCGACCTGGGTTCCGAGCGAGTTTCCCTGCCAGCCCGCATCCTTCGGTGGCAGAACAATCGTCTCCAACTGCGATTCGCACCGAAAGACGTGCGCGATGAGGGTAACGTGACGCGAGTTGTTCTTGGTCGTGCCGACAGCTGGTTGCACTGGGATGACGTCCGGCACGACCGCCCTCTGCGGGCGCTCTACGAGGTCGCCGTCAGTATCCGCGGCCTGCTACGGGGTGACAGCCAGCTGTCGCTCCGCCGCAACCGCAAGGCTCGGCAGCGCGCCGTGGCGCGCACCAAGACGCCGCCGGCAAGCGGATCGCGCCGCGCGGCGTCGTGGCTCCTCGCGATCGGCCTGGGCCTTGCGGCGCAGCACGCGGCGGCGCAGGTGCCGCCCGGGCGGCCCGGCGCCGCACCCGCACCGGCGGCCATTCCCGGCGTGCTGCCGACGCCGACCGCGTCGGCCCCCGCGGTGTCGCCCCCGCCTACGGCCTTCGCGCCCGACCCCGCACCGACGGCCACTCCTGCCGTAGCGGCCGCGGATAACGGTCGGCAGCGCAAGCTGACGCTGACGCAGCTCGGCCTGCGCTCGCCGATGCAGCTGCGCGGCCTGACGGACCTGCAGGGCGTGCTGTTCGGCCTACGCGCGGACGAGGTGGTCACCGACGCGAAACTGGTTCTCCAGGGTGCCACCAGCCCCTCGCTGATCCCCGAACTGTCGCAGCTGGCGGTGACGCTGAACGAGCAGTTCGTCGGCACCATCACGCCCGACCGCGCCAAGCCGAGCTTCGGACCGCTGGAATTCCCGATCAATCCCGCCTTCTTCGCGGACACCAACCGGCTGAACTTCCGCTTCACCGGTCGCTACGCCGTGGAATGCAACGATCCGCTCTCGGGCCTGCTCTGGTCGACGATCTCCGACCAGTCCTACCTGCAGCTGACCACCGAGCGCCTGCCGCTGCCGCGCGACCTGGCGCGGCTTCCGGCACCCTTCTTCGACGCGCGCCTGCTTCGCTCCGAGCTGGTTCTGCCCTTCGTGGTGGTGGACCGCGGCGGCACCGACGCGGCGCGGGCGGCGATCATCGCCTCCTCCTGGTTCGCCGTGCAGGCGGATTATCGCGGCGCCAGCTTCCCCGTGTCCGCCAGCCTTCCGGCGCGCGGCAACGCGGTGGTGATCGCGGTCGGCAACGACAGTGTCCCGGGCCTCACCCTGCCGCAGATCTCCGGCCCGACCTTGGCCGTAGTGGCCAATCCCAACGACCCGGACGGGCAGCTGCTGATCATCGGCGGGCGGACCGCGCCCGAGGCCGCCACCGCCGCGCAGGCGCTGGCCACCTCGCGCGCCACGCTGTCGGGTGAGGTGGCGCAGGTCACGCTCCAGGACGCGCCCGCGCGCCAGCCCTACGACGCCCCGCGCTGGATCCGCAGCGATCGGCCGGTGAAGCTCGGCGAGCTCGTGGATCCGTCGGAACTGCAGTCCTACGGCTTCGCGCCCGGCAACATCGCCATCCCGTTCCGCACGGCGCCCGACGTTTATACCTGGCGGCAGCGGCCCCTGCCGGTGGACCTGCGCTTCCGCGCCCCGCCCGGCCCGGTGCTCGACCTTCAGGTTTCGCGCCTCGACGTGTCGCTCAACGACAACTACCTGAAGTCGCTGCCGCTGCGCGAAGGTGATCCGGGCTGGCCCTGGAACCTCCTGCAGCGTCAGCTCGGCCAGTCCGCGTCGAGCGACCGCGCGGAAGGTCTGGCGGGCCTGCCGCCCTACCTGATCTTCGGCCTGAACGAGCTGCAGATGCGCTTCGACATGCGCCCGCTCAACCGTGGCGACTGCACCGCGATCCCGGGCGACATCCGGGCCGCGGTGGATCCGGACAGCACCATCGATCTGTCGCGCGCCTATCGTTACACGACCCTGCCGAACCTCGCCTTCTTCGCGGGCTCCGGCTACCCCTACACGCGGCTGGCCGACCTGTCCGACACGGCGCTGGTACTGCCCGACCAGGCGAACAGCCTGGAGCTGTCGACCACCATGGGGCTGGTGGGCCGCCTGTCCGCCAATGTCGGCTTCCCGGCCACTAAGATACAGGTGGTGCGCTCCAGCGGGGTCGAGGCCGCCGCGGACCGCAACCTGCTGATCGTGGGCGCGCTGAACCGGGTTCCGGCGTTCAGCCGCCTCCTGCACGACGGGCCGATCACCCTTGAGGGCAACCGGCTCAACGTCGCGTTGCCCGATGCGCTGGAAAACTTCCGCAACCTGTTCCTGTCGGACGACCGTCTGCAGGACCGTGAGCGCCTGTCCACCACGGTCGCGGCGCCCTCCGACGGGCAGGGCATGCTGCTGGCGGTGCAGAGCCCGCTGCGCAGCGGCCGCTCGGTGGTGGCGCTGACGGGCACGAGCCCGCAGGGGGTCGAGGCGATGCTGGCAGCCCTGCGCGACCCGGCGCAGCAGCCGAGGATCCAGGGCGACGTCGCATGGCTCTCCGGCGGCAAGGTGGAATCCTTCCGGATCAGCCCGTCCTACTCGGTGGGCGAGCTGCCGGTCTGGATGTGGCCGCAGCTCTACCTCGGCAACCGGCCTGACCTGATCCTGCTGATCCTGGTGGTGGCCGCCGTGTTCCTGGCGATCCCCTCCTACTGGCTCATCCGCCGTCGTGCGGCGCTGCGCCTGCGCACGCGCACTTCATGAGGACGAAGGCTTTGCACCCAGCACCGTCGCGCTTCGCGCTGGCCCTGCTGTCCGGCTGTGCGATCATCCCGGCCTGGGTCGCCACCGGCAACGCGCAGGAGGTCGATCGCGGCGTCCAAGTCCTGCTCGATCAGGCCAAGTACTGGCAGGCCCAGAACCGGCCGGATCAGGCCTTGCGCGTGCTCCAGCGCGCCCTGGTCTCCGCACCGCAGAACCCCGACGCGCTGGCCGCCGCCGCCGAGGCCGCAGCGCAGCAGGGGGACCGGCAGCAGGCGGACAACTACACGGCCCGGCTGCGTCGCCTGGCACCCAACGACCCGCGCGTGTCGCGCACCGAGACCCAGGTGCGCGGCGCCAGCGCCGATCCCGCCCGGATCGCGGAAGCGCGTCGCCTGGCGCAATCCGGCCACCAGGCCGAGGCCGTCGCGATCTACCGGCAGCTGTTCGCCGGCGGCACGCCGCCCGACAACTACGCGGTCGAATACTACCAGACGCTGGCTGGTGTTCCGGAGAACTACGCCGAAGGGCGCAACGGGCTGGAAAGCGTGGCCCGCAGCAACCCGTCGAACGCCCGCAACCAGCTCGCCTATGCCCAGACGCTCACCTGGCGCGAGGCTTCGCGCGCCGAAGGCATCCGGCGGCTGGAGCAGCTTTCACAGGATCCGACCGTGGGCGCACAGGCCAGGGCAGCCTGGCGCGACGCCCTGGGCTGGGAAGGGGCGAGCCCGGCCGCCGCGCAGGGGTTGGAGTCCTATCTCCAGCGCTTCCCCGACGACCAGCAGGCGCGCCAAAGGCTCGACCAAGCCCGGAACCCGCCGCGCACGCCGCAGGACGAGCTGGCCACGCTTCGCCAGACCGGTTTCGACGCGTTGAACGGCAACCGCGTCGCGGCGGCGCAGGACGCTTTCCAGAACGTGCTGAACCAGTCGCCGCAGGATCCCGACGCGCTCGGCGGTCTGGGGTTGGTGCGGCTGCGCCAGGGCCGCAATGCCGAAGCCCGGCAGCTGCTCAGCCGCGCCATCGCCGGCGACCCGCAGGACGGCCGGCGCAAGTGGGGCAGGGCGCTGGCCGGCGCCAGCGATGTCGGCGTGGTAAACGCGGCACGCTCGCAGCTGGCGCGCGGCCAGACGGATCAGGCCATCGCGGCGCTGGAACGCGCGTCGCGCCAGGGTGGCGGCGAGCAGCCCGACGCGGACACGCTGCTGGGCGACATCGCGCTGCGCCAGGGTGACGCCACGGGGGCGGAGCAGCGCTACCGCGCGGCGCTGGCCCGCCGCCCCAACCTACCGGGCGCTCTGTCCGGCCTCTACGACGCGCTGCAGGCGCAGGGTCGCTTCGCCGAGGCCGAGCAGCTTGCGGCGCAGCGCGGCGCCAGCTTCGCCAATGCCGCCGCGGCCACGCGGGCCGAGCAGCTGCGGGCCGAAGCGCAGCGGACCGCCGACCCGGAAGCGGCCGCGGCGCTGCTGCGCGTGGCCGTAGCCTCCAACCCGGACGATCCCTGGACGCGCCTCGACCTTGCCCGCGCCCTGGTGCGGCAGGGCCGCGGTGCCGAGGGACGCGCGGTGATGGACGAGCTGGTCGGGCGCAACGCATCCGCCGACGCGCTCTACGCCTCGGCGCTGTTGGCGCAGGAAGAAGGGCGCAGCACCGACGCGGCGAGCTACGTGGAGCGCATCCCCGTGCGGCTGCGCACCGCCGACGCGTCGCGCCTCCTGCGTACCGCCCAGACCGAGCGCGAGATCGCCGCGGCGGCCGAGCCGCTGCGCTACGGCCGGCCCGACCTCGCGCGGCAGCGGCTGCTGCAGATCGCGACGCGGCCCGATCCGACCGGCGACGCGGCGGCCCAGGCCGTGCGCGTTCTCGGCAATGCCGGTGACCGGCAGGGCGCGGCCGAGGTGGCGCGCGTCGCCCTCGCCACGAACCGCGCCGCGGGGCCGGGCGCCAGGATTGCCCTGGCCGGCGCGATGCTGGAGGCAGGCTTGGCGGCGGATGCCGCGCCGATCCTGAGCGCGGCCAGCGCCGACCCGCGCCTGAGCGCCGATGACCGTCGGCAGCTGGCCGGCCTGCAGACCGGCTTCGCCATCCGCAGCAGCGACCAGCTGAACGAGGCCGGCGATCAGGCAGCGGCCTATGACCGGCTGGCACCGGCGCTGCGGGCCAACCCGCAGGACCCGGCGGCCAACCTCGCGCTGGCACGCCTTTACCAGGGGGCCAGGCAGCCCGAGCAGGCGCAGCAGATCGCGGAAGCCGTGCTGCAGCGCGACCCGCGCAACGCCGATGCCCGCCTCGCGGCCGCCAATGCCGCCGTGGCCGCGCGGGACTCATCGCGTGCCGAGCAGCTCCTGGCGGAAGGGCGCGCCCTGACGCCGAACGACCCCCGCATTTCGATCTTGGAAGCCCAGATCGCGCGTGCTCAGGGCGACAGCCTGCGCGCCAGGGCCGCGCTGGAGCGCGCTGCGGAACAGCGCCGGGCACAGCTCGGCGTGTCGCCCGACCTGCCCACCGTCCCCGGCTCACCGGCGGCGACCACAACCGCCGTGGCGAGCAGCGGCGGCAACCCGTTCCGCACCGCGGCGCTGGCCGGCAGCGGCACCGCCTCGCTGCAGCTGGCCAGCAGCACCACCGGTCCCGGCGTCAGCGACCCGCTGCTGACCGATATCGACCGTCAGTTGGCGCAGGTGCGTGAGGAGGCAGCATCCCGCTTGACACCGAACTTCGCGGCCCGCTTCCGTTCGGGTAGCAGCGGCCTCGACAAGCTGCGGGAGTTCTCGGGCGGCGTGGAAAGCTCCGCCGCCATGCCCGGCATCGGCGGCCGCATCACGGCGCGGGCCCAGGCCTATACCTTGGACGCCGGAAACCTGGGCTCCGACACCGCCAGCCTGCGCCGCTTCGGTACCAACGGGTTGTCGCTCGGCGGCACCACGACGGCCATCACCGCGGATGCGGCGCAGCGCTACCAGCCCACCGACAGCACCGCCTCGGGCGTGGCGCTGGGCATCGGCTACACGCGCGACAACGTCAGCCTGGATGTCGGCTCCACCCCGCTCGGCTTCCGCCAGCAGAACCTGGTGGGCGGCGTGGAACTCGCGCCCGGGCTGACCGACAACCTCCGCCTGCGGGTGACCGGCGAACGTCGCGCCGTGACGGACAGCCTGCTGTCATGGGCCGGGCAGAAGGATCCGCTGACCGGGCGCAGCTGGGGTGGCGTGGTGCGCAACACCGGCCGCGGACAGCTGGAATACACCGTCGGCGATACGAGTTTCTACGCCGGCGGCGGCTACTCGAGCTTCGAGGGCAAGGGAGTGGCCGACAACACCCGCGTGGAAGCCGGTGCCGGCCTGAGCCAGACCATCTTCCGCCGGCCCGACAGTGAGCTCACGGCCGGGCTCGATCTCGTTTACTTCGGCTACGACAAGAACCTGCGCTTCTTCACCGCGGGCCAGGGCGGCTACTTCAGCCCGCAGAACTTCGTGGCGGCGAACATCCCGGTCGATTACCGGCAGCGGATCGGCAACCTGGCTTATCGCCTGGGCGGCCAGATCGGCGTGGCGCACTTCAAGGAGGATCGCTCCGAGGTCTTCCCGGACGATCCCGGGCTGCAGGCGGCCGCGGTGGCGCAGGCGGCGACCGATTCGACCAAGCTCGCCTACTACCCGGGGCAGACCAAGACCACCGTGGTGGGCGGCGTCCGCCTCGACCTGGAATACAGCCTGACGCCGCAGCTCAGGTTGGGCGGTCTGCTGCGGTATGACCGCTCGGCCGACTGGAACGAGACGCGGGGCATGCTGTTCGCCCGCTACCGCTTCGAATGACGCGGCCGCACGGGCTGCTGCCGCTGGCAACGTTGCCGGCTGCGGCGCGCCCTTGCGGGGCGCCCGACCTGGCGCGGAACGACGGGCGATGCCGCTGGCGGCCGTTCCTTTAGTGGGGGAGGCGGCCGGGCGGCGTTTCGCCCAGCTTGTGCTCCTCGGCCCCCAGCGCGTCGGCCAGGCGGACCGTGGCGCTTCCCGGCCGCGCGGGTTGCTGCTGGGTCGGCGCGGGCGCCCAGCCCGTCAGGGTCAGCAGCCGCAGCGTGACGCTGATCTGCCCCTGCTCATCCTGCATCTGCGCGAGGGTGGCGGGCAGCAGGGCGCGGGGCGGCACGCCAGGTGCGCGCGCCAGCACGGCGTTGCTTTCGCCCGCGGCCTGGAGGTCGCGCAGCAGCCCTATCGGCGAGCGATAGGCCAGAGTCATGGTTTCCGCATCCGCCACTGGCAACGCGAAGCCGGCGCGCTGCAGCAGCGCGGCGCCGTCCGAAATCTCCGGAAAGGGCGAGACGCGGGGGGACACGCCGCCCCGCTGCTCGTGCTCGGCGGTCGCCAGGGCTTCGCGCAGGTTCTGCAGCGTTCCCAGCGCCGGCAGGCTGGCCAGCAGCAGTCCGTCGGGACGCAGCGCCTGGCGCAGCTGGATCAGGGCGCCGGGCAGGTCGTTGACCCAGTGCAGCGACAGGTTCGCCACGATCAGGTCGAAGCTGCCGGGCGCGAAGGGAAGCCATTCCTCGTCGCCCGCCACGGGATGGCCGCCGGCGATCCGGGCCATCGCCGGGGCGAGGTCGAGCGAGACCACGTGTTCCACGCCGCGCTGCCGCAGCCGCGGCGCCACGACCCCGCGCCCGCCCAGGTCCAGCGCGTGCCGGAAGCGCAGGGTGATGTCGTCCAGCCGGTCGAGCAGCCGGTCCGCCGCGTCCTCCAGAACCGGCAGGACCCGCTCGACGCGCTGCGCCGCCCGCGCGCGGCGCAGCGCGAGAAGGTGGCGGTCAAAGATCATGTGCGCGGAAGCCATGGTGCCGAGATGGCGCAGCGGGCGGGGCGGCGCCAGGGGGGCGGGCGTCACCGGTCGGGAAATCCGGTTCCGGACCGCCCGAAGCTGCTGGTAAGGCCAGCGCTGCGGCGGGCACCGCCGGAAGCCCGGTTCCCTCGCGCGGGAGCGGCGCGATGAGCTTACGCTTCCGGTCCGTCATCGCCTCGCTTTCGGGCAGCGGGGGCAGCGCGGTGCCGCTCGAAGCGCTGCGCCGGGGCGGGCGTCTGGTTGGCAGGGCCGGCGCGCGGGTCATCGACGCCGTTCTCCCGCCGACGTGCCTTGCCTGCCGGCAGATCGTTTCGGATCACGGGAGCCTTTGCGCCGACTGCTTTCGCGGCCTGCACGTCATCGTGCCACCCTTCTGCGACGCCTGCGGCGTGCCGCTGCAGCACGAAGGGCAGGGGGTGAAGGAAGACCTGTTCTGCCTATGCCCGCGCTGTGCCGACGCCGCGCTGCCCTTTGGGCGCGGTCGCTCGGCCTTCCTGTACGACGGGGGCTCGAAGCGCCTCCTGCTGCCCTTCAAGCATGGTGACCGGCCGGAACTCGCCCGCCCGATCGCGCGCCACATGGCCCGGGCCGGTCAGGAACTCCTCGACGCGGCGGACCTGCTGGTGCCGGTGCCGCTGCACTGGCGGCGGCTGCTGCGGCGCCGCTACAACCAGGCGGCGCTCCTGGCGGCCGAGCTTTCCCGGCTCAGCGGCAAGCCCTGGCTGCCCAACGGGTTGCGGCGATGCAGGCCCACCACTTCGCTGGGCGGCCTGAACCCGTCGCAGCGGGCCAGCGCGGTTTCCGGTGTCTTCGCCCTGCATCGCCGGGCCGCGGGAGCGGTCCATGGCAGGCGAATCCTGCTGGTGGACGACGTCCTCACCACCGGGGCGACCGCCGGCGCCTGCGCGGAGGTCCTGCTCCTCGCGGGTGCCGCCGGGGTGGACGTGCTGGCCGCGGCGCGTGTGCCCGATCCGCAACTGCGGGAGGCTGAACGTGGCAACATGCCTCCGCCACGCGCAGAGCGCTTGACCGGATCACGGAGCGACCCGAATTGAGCAACATGGCCAAGGTCGAGATCTATACCACCCCATTCTGCCCCTACTGCTCGCGCGCCAAGATGCTGCTGAGCCGTAAGGGCGCCTCCTTCGAGGAGATCGACGCGCCGAACGGGTCCGAAGCCCGTCAGGCCGCGGTGTCGCGCTCGGGCGGCAGGACCACCGTGCCGCAGATTTTCATCGATGGTGCCGCGATCGGCGGCTGTGACGACCTGTTCGCGCTGGACCGCGCCGGCAAGTTGGACGCTTTGCTGGCCGCCTGACCTGCCGGACGACGGCCCTCCGGCCGGACGCCGTGTGGCCGCCCCGATGGGCGGCGCCGGCAACGAAAGATGGAACAAGGATGATTCACTACCAGCTGCGTTGCGATGCCGGACACGAGTTCGACGGCTGGTTCCACAGCAGCACCGGCTTCGAGAAGATGGCCGCCGCCGCCCTGGTTGAATGCCCGGTCTGCGGTACGACGGAGGTGTCCCGTGCCCTGATGGCGCCGGCCCTGGCGAAGGGCAGGGCCGAGCCCGCCGCAACGCCGGAGCCGGCTCCGGAAAGCGAGTCGCGGCAGCAGATCGCCGCCGGGCCGATGCCGGCGCAGATGCTGGCGCTGCTGCAGCGGCTGCGGGCCGAGGTCGAGCAGAACTGCGACCACGTCGGCGCCGACTTCGCCGAGGAGGCCCGGCGCATGCATGCGGGCGAGAGCGAACGGCGCGGGATCTACGGTGAGGCGACCGAGGCCGAGGCGGAGGCGCTGCTGGACGACGGCATCGAGATCGCCCGTATCCCCTGGGTACCCCGCTCGGACGGCTGAGGCCGCCGCCCGGCGCCGTCAGTCCCTGCGGGCCATCAGGATGTAGTTGATCCCGACGTCGCGCGTCGCCTTCCAGCGGCGCTCGATCGGGCTGAAGCTCATGCCCGCGATGTCGGTCACGCGCAGCCCGACCTGCCGCAGTTCCGCGCCGAGTTCGGCCGGGGACACGAACTTGCGCCAGTCATGGGTGCCGCGCGCCAGCAGGCGGAACACGTATTCCGCGCCGAGCTTGGCCATCACGAAGGAGCGCGGGGTCCGGTTCAGCGTGGACAGGAACACCGCGCCGCCGGGCCGGGTCCGAGCCGCCAGGGCGCGCAGGAAGTCCGGACGGTGGTCGACGTGCTCCACGACCTCCAGCGACACCACCGCGTCCCACTCGCCTTCCAGCGCTTCCGGCGGCGCGCAACGGTAGTCGATGGGCAGGCCCGAGCCCTCCGCGTGCTGCCGGGCCACCGCGAGGGCTTCCACGGACGCGTCGATCGCGGTGACCTCGGCCCCGCGGCGCGCCAGGGCCTCGGCGGCGAGGCCGGCGCCGCAGCCCACGTCCAAGATCCGCAATCCGCTGAGGTCACCCCCGGGCGCCAGCCGCTCGGCGATCCAGCCGCAGCGCAGCGGGTTCATCGCGTGCAGCGGCGCCATGGGACCCCTCGGGTCCCACCAGCGCGCCGCCAGGGCATCGAACTTGCGGATCTCATCGGGCCGCGCCGTGCCGGACATGCTGTGCTCCAGTTTACGCGAGGTGGAGGTTGCAGCCTCCCCGCCTCACCGGTATCTGTCCCGACCCTTCGCGGCACGCAACCGGCGGCCGCCCAGAAACCGGAACACGCCCGGCACCATGGCCCGCATCGTGATGAAGTTCGGCGGCACCTCCGTCGCCGACCTGGACCGTATCCGCAACGTCGCCCGCCGCGTGAAGCGCGAGGTCGAGGCCGGCCACGAGGTCGCCGTGGTGGTGTCCGCCATGTCGGGCGCTACCAACCAGCTGGTGGCCTGGTGCACGCAGCTCTCGCCGCTGCACGACGCGCGGGAATACGACACCGTGGTCGCGACCGGGGAGCAGGTGACCACCGGCCTCACTGCCATCGCGCTGCAGACCGAGGGCGTGGACGCCCGTTCCTGGCAGGGCTGGCAGATCCCCATCCGCACCGACGGCTCGCACGGCAAGGCCCGCGTCGAGGAAATCGACGGCGCCGCGCTGATCGAGCGCATGCAGGCAGGCCAGGTGCCGGTGATCGCGGGCTTCCAGGGCATCGGCCCGCGCGAGCGCATTACCACGCTGGGCCGTGGCGGTTCCGACCTGTCGGCGGTGGCGATCGCGGCCGCGGTGAAGGCGGATCGCTGCGACATCTACACCGACGTGGACGGCATCTACACCACCGACCCCCGCATCGTGCCGCGCGCCCGCAAGCTGGAGCGCGTGAGCTTCGAGGAAATGCTGGAACTCGCCTCGGTGGGTGCGAAAGTGCTGCAAACGCGCTCGGTCGAGCTCGCGATGAAGCAGAAGGTTCGGGTGCAGGTGCTGTCCTCCTTCGAGGACAAGCCTGGCTCCCTCGTGGTCGATGAGGACGAAATCGTGGAACAGCCCGTTGTGACCGGCGTCGCCTATTCGCGCGACGAGGCCAAGATCACCCTTCGCCGCCTGCCGGACACGCCGGGCATCGCGGCGCACGTCTTCGGGCCGCTCTCGGCCAACAACGTGAACGTGGACATGATCGTCCAGAACCTGGGCGCCGACGGCACCACGGACATGACCTTCACGGTGGGCAAGGCCGACCTGCCGCGCGCCCAGGAAACACTCAACGCCGCGCGTGATAAGATCGGCTTCGAGAAGATCCTGGCCGATCCCGAGGTCGCCAAGATCTCCATCGTGGGCATCGGCATGCGCTCGCACGCGGGCGTCGCCGCCACGATGTTCAACACGCTGGCCGAGAAGGGCATCAACATCCAGGTCATCTCCACCAGCGAGATCAAGACCAGCGTGCTGATCGGCGTGGAATACACCGAACTTGCGGTGCGCGCCCTGCACACCGCCTACGGCCTCGACGCGCCGGCAAACTGAAAGCCACTTCTATGGACGCGCTGACGCCCACCCAGACTCCTGCCGCTGATCCCGCAGCCCCCGATGCCATGGCGGTGGCCGAGCTCGACCGGCTGATGGAGCGCGGCGCGCGCTTCTTCGGCTCGCGCTGGGCGATCCTGGGCGGGGCGATGAGCTGGGTGAGCGAGCGCAACCTGGTGGCGGCACTGAGCGAGGCCGGTGCCTTCGGCGTGCTGGCCTGCGGCGCGATGGAGCCGCCGCGCCTGGCGGAGGAGATCGCGGCCACCCAGGCGCTGACGAAGAAGCCCTTCGGCGTGAACCTGATCACCATGCACCCGCGCCTCGATGAGCTGGTGCAGGTCTGCCTCGACGCCGGCATCAGCCACATCGTCTTCGCCGGCGGCATCCCGCCCGGCCCCGCGATCCGCAAGGCCAAGGATGGCGGCGTGAAGGTGGTCTGCTTCGCCCCGGCGCTGGCGCTGGCCAAGAAGCTCGTGCGCTCGGGCGCCGACGCGCTGGTGATCGAGGGCAGCGAGGCGGGCGGCCATATCGGCCCGGTGTCGCTGAACGTGCTGGCGCAGGAAATCCTGCCGCATATCCGCGACGTGCCGGTGTACGTTGCCGGCGGCATCGGACGTGGCGAGGCGATCCTCTCCTATCTCGAAATGGGGGCTGCCGGCGCGCAGCTCGGCACCCGCTTCGTGTGTGCCAGCGAGAGCATCGCCCACCCACGCTTCAAGCAGGCCTTCCTGCGCGGCGCGGCGCGCGACGCCCTGCCCACGGTTCAGCTCGACGAGAACTTTCCCGTGATCCCGGTGCGCGCCCTGCAGAACACCGGCACCAAGCTCTTTCTCCAGCACCAGGCCGAGGTCATCCGCCGCTTCCGGGCCGGGGAGCTGACCAAGGAGGCCGCGCAGCTCGACATCGAGCATTTCTGGGCCGGTGCCCTGCGTCGCGCCGTGATGGAGGGCGACGTCGAGAACGGCTCGGTGATGGCCGGCCAGTCCGTCGGCATGGTGTCGCGCGAGGAGCCGGCCGCGGCCATCGTGGCGGAGCTGGTGGCCCAGGCCGCGGCCGCCATTTCGGCCCGCGGAGTTTCGGCGGGCGGGGGGTTTGCCGCCGCCGGTGCGGCACGATAGGTCTCGGCTCTTGCCCGATGACGTGACGCGCATGCCCAGGAATACCGCCATGATCTCCGCCGAAGCCGCCCGGGTCGGAGAGGAACTGCGTGCCTCGCGCCTGGCGCTCGGCGTCAGCATCGAGGAGATGGCCGACCATCTCCGCATCAACCGCCGCTACCTCGCGGCCATCGAGGAAGGGCGCGGGGACAACCTTCCGGCCCCGGCCTACGCGCTGGGTTTCGTGCGTTCCTATGCGCAGGCGATGGGGCTCGACGCGGCGGAGCTCACCCGCCGCTTCCGCGACGGCGTGGCGCCGGGGGCGGCCGCCCGCACCGACCTGGTGTTTCCGGAACCCGTCCCCAAGCGCGGGGTGCCCGCGGGTGCGGTGATCCTGATCGGCGGCGTGCTGGCGATCGGCAGCTATATCGCCTGGTGGGAATGGACCGGCTCGAACAATCGAACGGTGGACGAGGTGCAGGAGCCGCCCGCACGGCTGGAAACCGCGCAGCGCGACGCGGCGCCGGTTGTGCCGCCCAGCCTCGGCCAGACGACGCCCGCCCCGGGCGCTGCCGGCACCCCGGCGGCCGCGGTTCCGCCCGCTGGGTCCCCGGCGCCGGGGCCAGCCGGCGTGCCGGCGACCGGCGCCGGACGCGGGGCCGTCACGCCGCAGCCTTCCCCCAGCGCAACCGTTGCGCAGCCCCCCGCGGGCACGAACCCGCCGCAAACGCCGGCGGGCGCTAACCTGCCGCAATCCACGGTGGCCGCGAACGCACCGCAGGGCCGGCCAACTCCGGGAGCGCCGACGCAGCCCGCCCAGGGCGGCGCACCCGCGCCAGTCGGTCCGGCACCCACCGCCGGCACGCCGGCCGGCCCCGCCGCGCCGGCGCAGACGGCGGCGCCGGCCGCGCCCACGACGCCCGCGGCGCCGGTGCAGGTGGAAGGCCAGGGCAGGATCGTCCTGCGCGCCGCCCAGGGGCAGGGTCCCGGCGCCGAGGAAGGCTCCTGGGTCCAGGTGCGGGCCAAGGGGTCCAGCCGGCCGCTCTTCAGCCGCGTGCTGCGCCCGGGCGAGAGCTACAGCGTGCCGATGGGGGAGGGCATGACCCTGACCACCGGCAAGGCGGAAGCCCTGGAAATCACGGTGGACGGCCAGGCGAGCTCGGCACTCTCCGGCCGGACCGGCGTGGTGCGTGACCTCTCGCTCGATCCGGAGCGTCTCCGCGCCTCCGCCCCCGGCTGAAGCCCGGCCGCGCAGGGCTGGCCAGCCACTCTGCGCGGTTCCTCAGGCCCGGTTTCCGGGCTAAGGCTTGGCCGGAAGGCCCGTGGGCGCCATATTCCGCGGCGCCAGCAAACACCGGGCCCTGATTTCGCCGGCCGCACGGGAACACGCATGTCCTATCGCCCCTACCAGCAGATCCAGCGCCGTCCTTCCCGTCAGATCCGGGTGGGCAAGGTGCTTGTCGGCGGCGACGCCCCGATCTCGGTGCAGACCATGACCAACACGCCCACCGAGGACGTCGAGGCCACGGTGGCGCAAATCCGGCGGGCCGAGGTCGCGGGCGTGGACATCGTGCGCGTGTCCTGCCCGACGCCGGAAGCCACCGCGGCGCTGAAGGAGATCACCCACGAGGTGAACGTCCCGGTCGTGGCGGACATCCACTTCCACTACAAGCGCGCCATCGAGGCCGCGCAGAACGGCGCCGCCTGCCTGCGCATCAACCCGGGCAACATCGGATCGCCGGAACGGGTGAAGGAGGTCATCAAGGCCGCCCGCGACTACGGCTGCTCGATCCGCATCGGCGTGAATGCCGGCTCGCTGGAGCGCCACCTGCTGGAGAAGTACGGCGAGCCGAACCCCGAGGCGCTGGTCGAGTCCGCCCTGTGGCACGCCGACCACCTGCTGCAGAACGGCTTCGACGAGTTCAAGATCAGCGTGAAGGCCTCCGACGTCTTCCTGGCGGTGGCGGCCTATACGGCGCTGGCGGATGCCTGCGACCACCCGCTGCACGTCGGCATCACCGAGGCGGGCGGCAAGCGTGCCGGCACGGTGAAGAGCGCCATCGGCATGGGCAACCTCCTCTGGGCCGGCATTGGCGACACCATCCGCGTGTCGCTCTCGGCCGAGCCGGAAGAAGAGGTCCATGTCGGCTGGGAGATGCTCAAGACGCTGGGCCTGCGCCACCGCGGCGTGAAGATCATCTCCTGCCCGTCCTGTGCCCGTCAGGGCTTCAACGTGATCGAGACGGTGGCCACCCTCGAGGAGCGGCTGGCGCACATCGAGGTGCCGATGAGCCTGAGCATCATCGGCTGCGTGGTGAACGGCCCGGGCGAGGCGCTGATGACCGACCTCGGCGTCACCGGCGGCGGCGGCGGCCGTCACATGGTCTACGCCGCCGGCAAGACCGACCACACGGTCGATGGCGGCGACATGATCGAGCACATCGTGGGCCTGGTGGAAGCCAAGGCGGCCGCGCTGCAGGCCGAGAAGGCCGAGGCCGCGCGGCTGGAGGCGCTGAGCAACGCCGCCGCCCTCGAAGCGCCCCAGGCGGCGGAGTAAGCCCCCCCGGGGCCAGGCGGAAACGACGGGCCGATCCGGCCCCGTCCGCCGCGCTGATGCTGGCGGGCGGCGCCCCTCGGCGGGGCGGCACGGCGGGCGACGGGTGCCAGCCGCGCGCATAACGTGCGCGGAATGGTCGGTCCGGAACCTGCCCCGCCTCGCGCCACGGCGCGGGCGGTGGTAACTGATCGCCCGATCATGGCCAGCCAGCTTCAGCCCGCCCGCGGCACCCGAGACCTCGTCGGCGAGGATTTCGCCCGACACCACCACGTCATCACCACGGCGCGGCGCATCGCCTCGCTCTACGGCTTCGAGGAATGGGCCACGCCCATCTTCGAGGACACACGGGTGTTCTCGCGCTCGCTCGGCGAAACCTCGGACGTCGTGTCCAAGGAGATGTACACCTTCCCTGACCGCGGCGGCGACAGCCTGACGCTGCGCCCGGAAGGCACCGCCGGCATCTGCCGCGCGCTGGTGAGCAACGGGCTGACGCAGGGCAACCTGCCGCGTAAGGTCTTCTACGCTGGGCCGATGTTCCGCTACGAGCGGCCGCAGAAGGGCCGCTACCGCCAGTTCCACCAGATCGGCTGCGAGATCCTCGGCGCATCCGAGCCGCTGTCGGATGCCGAGGCGATCGCTTGCGGCTGGCACATCCAAGAGGAGCTGGGCATCAGCGCCGGCACCGTGCTGGAGATCAACACGCTGGGCGACGCAGCCTCCCGCGACGCCCACCGCGCGGCGCTGGTAAGCTACTTCTCCGGCCACCGCGAGGCGCTGTCGGCCGACAGCCAGACGCGGCTCGAGAAGAACCCGCTGCGCATCCTCGACAGCAAGGACCCGGGCGACAAGGCGCTGGTGGCCGACGCACCGTCGATCCACGATCACCTCACCGAGGCGGCGCGGGCGCACTACGACGCGGTACGCCGCTTCCTGGACGGGTTCGGCGTGCCGTTCCGCGTCAACCCCAACATCGTGCGCGGCCTCGACTACTACAGCCACACCGCCTTCGAGTTCGTCACCGACCGCCTCGGCGCCCAGGGCACCGTGATGGCGGGTGGCCGCTACGACGGGCTGGTGGAGGAAATGGGCGGGCCGCACACGCCTTCCGTCGGCTGGGCCGCGGGGATCGAGCGCCTGTCCATGCTGTGCGAGGCCGCGCCCGCGGCCCCGCGTCCCGTGGCGGTGATCCCGGTGGGCGAGGGGGCGGAGGCCGCCGCGATCTCGGCCGTCCAGCTGTTGCGCCGGGCGGGCGTGGCGGCGGAGGTCGCCTACAAGGGCAACACCAAGCGCCGCATGGAGCGCGCCAACAAGCTGAACGCGCGCGCCGCGGTGCTGATCGGTGAGGATGAGGCGGCGCGCGGCGTGGCGCAGCTCAAGGACCTCGACGCCGGCACACAGCGCGAGGTCGCGCTGGCGGAGCTGGCCACGGCGCTGGCTGGGGGCTGACGCATGGCCCTGCCGCAGAAGCTCGACCGGCTTCTCCTTCGCGCGGATGAGCTGCGCGCCGCCATCAACACGGCGGAAGGCTCGCGCGTCGGCACGCTCAGCAAGGAGTTGAGCGAACTCGAGCCGCTGGTGGAGAAGGTCGAGCAGCTGCGCGCGGCAGAGCGGGCGCGCGACGAGGCGGAGCAGCTGCTATCCGACCCGGAGATGCGCGAGCTCGCCGAGGCGGAATACCAGTCGCAGCGGGAAGCCGTTCCGGTGCTGGAGCGGGAGGTCCGCCTCATGCTGCTGCCGCGCGACGCGGCGGATGAGCGCAGCGCCATCCTGGAGGTTCGCCCGGCCGCCGGCGGCGACGAGGCGGCGCTCTTCGCGGCGGAGCTGTTCCGCGCCTACCAGCGCTTCGCCGAGGCGCAGGGCTGGCGCTTCGAGGTGCTGGAATACGACGAGAGCGAGCTGGGCGGCGTGAAGGGCGCCAGTGCCGAGGTCGCCGGCAAGGGCGTCTTCGCGCGGCTGAAGTTCGAGTCCGGCGTGCACAGGGTCCAGCGCGTGCCGGCCACCGAGACGCAGGGGCGCATCCACACCTCCACCGTGACGGTCGCGGTTCTTCCCGAGGCCGAGGAGGTGGACGTGCAGATCGACGAGAAGGACCTGCGGATCGACACCTATCGCGCCTCGGGCGCCGGCGGCCAGCACGTCAACAAGACCGACAGCGCCGTGCGCATCACCCACCTGCCGACCGGCACCGTGGTGGCGATGCAGGAGGAACGGTCCCAGCACAAGAACCGCGCCAAGGCGATGAAGGTGCTGCGCGCCCGGATCTTCGAGGCGCAGCGCTCCGCCGCCGATGCCAGCCGCGGCGACGCGCGCCGTGCCCAGGTCGGCACGGGCGATCGCTCGGAGCGCATCCGCACCTACAACTTCCCGCAGGGGCGGGTCACCGACCACCGGATCGGGCTGACGCTGCACAAGATCGACCGCGTGATGCTGGGCGAGTTCGAGGAGATCGTCTCGGCCCTCACCGCGGAGGATCAGGCGGCGCGCCTGGCGGCCGAAGGGGAGTAGCGGGGTGGAGTGCGCCGATCCTGCCGGAACGGTGGGGGCCTTCCTTTGCCGGGCCGGGCAGCACCTGCGCGCCGCCGCCATCCCGCAGCCGCGCATGGAAGCGCGGATGCTGCTGGCGCACGCGCTCAACACCGACGAGGCGGCGCTGTTGCGGGAACCGCGCCAGCCGGTGGCGCCCGAGGCAGCGCGGGACTTCGCCGCGATGCTGGAGCGCCGGCTGCAAGGCACGCCGATGGCCTACCTTCTGGGAAGCGCCGGCTTCTGGACGCTGGACCTCGAAACCTCGCCCGACACGCTGATCCCACGGGCCGACACGGAAACACTGGTGGAGGCAGCGCTGGAGCTGCCGCTCGACCGTGAGGCGCCGCTGCGCATCCTCGACCTCGGCACCGGAACCGGGGCGCTGCTGCTGGCGCTGCTGTCGGAACTGCCGCGCGCCTTCGGGATCGGGGTGGATCTGGTGGAAGGGGCGGCGAGGCTCGCGGGCCGCAACGCCGCCCGCAACGGTCTGGCGGAACGGGCAGCCTTCGTGACGGGTTCCTGGGACGATGCGCTGTCGGGGCAGTTCGACCTCATCGTGTCGAACCCGCCCTACATCGAGACCGATGCGATCGACGGGCTGATGCCGGAAGTGTCGCGCCACGAGCCGCGCACCGCTCTGGACGGCGGCGCGGACGGGCTGGTGGCCTATCGCCTGCTGGCGGAACGGCTGCGCGACCGGCTGGCTCCCGGCGGCCACGCCGTACTGGAGATCGGGTCCGACCAGGAAGTGTCGGTCAGCGGGCTGTTCCGCGGACACGGTTATGAGGTTCTGGGCTGCCGGCGCGATCTCGGCGGCAATCCCAGGGCGCTGGTTCTGCGATAGGCCGCCCGCTCAGTCGGCGAAGGCTTCCTCACGATCTGCATGGGCGAGGTCCTCGGCCACCAGGACCTCCGCCGCCGCGCGCCAGGTGATGTTCCACCTCCGCGCCGGACCGCGCGCGCCCAGCAGCTCCACCTCCCACCACGGGTCGGCGAAGCGGTTGGCGGAGCGCCGGCCGCCGCTGCCGTCGGTGACCCGCCACTGGGTGGCAAGCGACGCCTGGCGGTGCCGCCCGCCGTCTTCCGGCAGGAGGCACAGGCACATCCCGCCACCCGTCTCGGCCGCGAGTTGCAGGCGGCGCAGCGCCGCGTCGTCCCAGCCCTCCAGCTCCAGCAGCGTCACGGAGACGGCGGGCGAGCGCAGGGTTTCCTCGGCGGCCCAGAGGAGTTCGTCCTCATCCTCGCTGCGCGCGAGAAGCAGCCGCGCGGTCGCCAGCCCGAACCTGCCGTGCGTCAGGGTCTGTACGGGATGGGAGGCCGCGATCCAGGCGATGTCGCCCTCGGTGCGGGCCGCGAGCGTCATGGCGAAGCTCAGCACGCGGTCCCGGTCTGCCGCCAGAATGCCGTGGACTGCCGCGCCGACGAGACCGCGGCCGAACGGCAGGGTGGCGTCGAGAGCTTCACCGAAGGAGAGGTCACTCCTCCCGTCAGCGTGCCCCGCAGCGGCGCGCCGGAGTTGCCTGCGACGAAGTGCTGCCCGCAGAGCCTCCTTGTCCAGAACCTGCTTCATCGCGCGGAAAGCCTCCCAGGTCCCGAACCATGTTGCCATGGTGTTCTCGGTGCGGCCTGCCGCGAGGTCAAGCGATTTCGGAACCGACGCAGCCGGGGCAGGGGCCGGTGCCGGGAGGCTGCGGGCGACTCACAGCGGGTGGCGGGGTGCCGTGTCCCAGGGCATGCGGGCCGCTTCCTCCAGGGCCTCGCTACGGCTGATGCCGATATCCGACAGCATCCGGTCATCCAGCTGGCCCAGGAGGCGGCGGCTCGTAATGACACGCGTCATGTCGCGAATGGCGTCGATCAGACTGGTGGAGCGGGCGAGCGGATGCGGCCGGACCGGGCTGGCAACCGCCCGGCTCGTCCTTGAAAGACCGGAGGAGGGGAAAAGATGAGCCGACATGGCACCGATTCCTTGTTGAAGCGTGACGACGATATCGGCCTGCCGTGGCGATGATGGAAACGAGTTGTTTTGACGTTCTCCATCAGCGATGTTGATACCCATGCTCGCCTTGCCACCCGGGATCGACCCCGACCTCCTGCGCTCCTTCGTGCTCGTGGCGGAGGGCGGCAGCATCACGCGAGCCGCCCAGGCCGTGGGGCGAACCCAGTCCGCGGTGTCCATGCAGATGCGGCGGCTCGAGGACACGCTGGGGCAGAGCCTCCTGCAACGCTCGCCGCGCGGCCTCACACCCAGCGCCGCCGGTCTCTGGCTCCTGGACCGGGCACGGCGGCTGCTGGAGATGAACGACGAGATCGTCGCGGGCTTCAGGACGCCGGAGCTGACCGGCCACGTTCGCCTGGGCTCGCCGGACGACTACGCCCTGGTCTGGCTGCCGGAGATCCTCGCGCGCTTCGCGGAAAGCCACCCGGCGGTGGAGATCGAGGTGATCTGCCTGCCGAGCACGGACCTCCTGACATGCTACGATGCGGGCAGTCTGGACCTGACGCTGTTTTCCGCCGGCAACGAGGCGCCAGGCGTGCAGTCCGAGCTGCTCTGGCGGGGGCCGCTCCGTTGGATCGGGGCCACGGACCGACCAGTGCATCTCCGCCGCCCCTTGCCGGTGGCGCTGTGCCCGAACAGCTGCCCGTGGGGCAGGTCCGTGATCGAGAGGCTGGATCAGTCCGGCCTGGCCTGGCGGGTGGCCTATCATTCGGCCTCCCAGACGGGGACGCAGGCCATCGCCCTGGCGGGTCTCGCGGTCAGCTTCGGCCTCTCCGGTACCCTGCCGTCCGGGCTGCGGTTCCTGGATGGAGAGGATGGGCTTCCGCCTTTGCCGGAGTTCGGAGTGGCGATGCGCGTGCGCGACGACCTGCCGCTGGCGCGAAGGCTGGGCCAGCACATCACGGAAAACTTCAGCGCAGGGGTGCAGGGCGCAACTTCACCGTCCTGAGCGCGTTTCATTTCGTCTGAGGAAAGTGCGACAAGGGTGTTTACAGGTGTGTCTGTGGGGCCTATATCGCCGCTCACACCGGGACGGAGCGCTGGTGAGGGTTTCTGGCCTGACTTGCTGAGGCGGGTTG